>JAAWRC010000063.1 GCA_022800815.1 Lachnospiraceae bacterium
GGAACGGCCCTTTTGTGGAATCCGGCGCCGGGGGCCGCACTCTGTCTGCTTGCGCTCGCAGTCCCGAAGCAGCTCGGAACGGGAGATGGATGGATGCTGATGGCGGCCGGGGCCCTGGGAGGATGGGCGGAGAGCCTGTTCCTTCTGGAGGGCGGCCTGCTTCTTCTTTTTCCGGCGGCCTTCTTCCTTGCGCTCGTCCGAAAGGACAGAAAACGGGAGCTTCCCTTTGCGCCGTTTCTTCTGGCGGCCTGCCTGTGCGGTTTGATTTGCTTTTGAGGTAAAAGTCTTCGGCAGGATGTGGCGACGGGGGTTTTGCCGGGCGGTTGGAAAGGAGATATCTGGAAATGCGAATGAAAGGTAAAACCCTCAGGGGAAGCTATACGATCGAGGCGGCCGTTCTGGTTCCGCTTGCCCTAGGTCTGGTGCTGTTCGTGATCTCCTGCTCCCTGTTTCTGCACGATCGGGTGTCGGCCTGTGCCTGGGTCCACGAGGCGGCGGTATGGGAGGGGTTTCAGAAAAGGGAGGAAGGGAGCCGGAATTTTTCCGCAAAGGTTCTTGTGACGGAAGTGGAGGAAGCGATGACCCGGCGGGGAAAGGAGATCACGGTTGCCTGTCAGGGCAACGAATGGTTTTTGCCTTCCTTTGTCAGAGACCTGTTCACTCTGGAAACGTTTTATGTGGAGGAGACGGAGCATGTGAGACCGGTATACGGGGAGGAAGAGGTCAGACGGAGGGGATTTTTAGAAGGAGTGTATGCGGATGGAAGTGATTTACAAGAGAGAGAGGGGCCATAATTACATTCTGTTCCCGGGGAAGGGGGAGGCCGGGAGCCAGACGGAGATGATCCGGCGGAACCAGATTCCGGGCATGGCCAGTTTTTATACGGAATGGGAGGATAACAGACGGTATTATGGTTATGATATCACCGGGGCAAAGCCCCTGGGGCAGATGCTGGAGGTTCGGGCGTTTACAAGAAAAGAGACGGAGCGGCTGGTCGAAGAGCTGGCCGGGATCCTGCGGGGGATGGAACCGTTTTTGCTGGACCGGGACAAGCTGGTGTTAAGGCCGGAACTTCTCTATGCGTACGTGGACCGGCATGGCCGCATTTGCATGGACCGGCAGGGATTTCTTTTCTTTTTCTGCGAAGAACAGGAGGGCAGCTGTCAGGAGCATTTGCGGGAGCTGGTGCTTTACCTGTTTGAGAAGGCGGACGGGGAGGATCGGGAGCTTATGGAGCTTTTGTTTCGGATTTACCGGCTTTTGGCCCGGGGGGAACCGGAGTCGGAGGAGCTCTTGGAATGTCTTGGCAGAGAGCCGCAAAGGGAGGCGGGGTTACAGGAGTATCCGGACCTGGTGGCGGAAGAGCGCCTGGAGGATCGGTATGGAAGCGATGTGCAGGAGGAAGAGGGAAGGAGTAAAAGATGGAGAGCGAAGAAAAGACTTTTTATGGGAAGGAGGGAAGCGCTGGCAAAATTTTTGGGAAGGCGCCGGCTCCCCTTGGAGGAAATGTGGGATGACCTGGAACCGGCCAGAGTATCCGGGAGAAATGAAGAGCCGCCGTCTTATGCGGGGCGAGTGTCTGAGGAACGAATCGACGGGGAGTGGGAGAGTGCGGACCATGGGACGGATCATCCCACGGAGATTCTCTATACGGAAGAATCCGGCGGCGTTCCCTCTCTCACGGAGCGGGAGGGGAAGGAGAAGATCCCGCTGGGACACTTTCCTTTTTATATCGGAACCCAGCCGGGCCTCGATTATTGTCCGAAGTTTCACGGTGTCAGCCGACTCCATCTGAAGCTGGAATGGCGGGAGGGCCATGTCTGGCTCACGGACCTCAACTCCACGAACGGAACGGCTCTTAACGGGGAACCTTTAAAACCCAATGAGGAGCGAAGATTAGAGGATGGAGACAGGCTCTGGCTGGCCGGACTGGTATATGAATTTGACAGCGGAAGTGAATCGTGGTAAGGTTGACCTCAGGAAAAGAGGAATCCATATGAATTATGTCAGATCTGCCGGGGATGGACGCCGCCTTTACGGAATATTCGCACTGGCGGCGGCGAATATCCTGTATTTTCTGCTCCTTATGGCAGGAGGAGCCGTGGGGGACACCCAGGGTATGATACGGTGGGGGGCCCTGTATATGGAAGCGGGGGAATTTGTCGGAGGCTGGTATCGGCTGATCAGCCCCATGTTCATGCATTTTGACATCTACCATCTGGGCAGCAACCTGTTGATGCTGATGGCGGTGGGAGAGCTTCTGGAAAAGCGGCTGGGGACCGTCAGGGTGTTGTTCGTCTATTTTGCCGGAGGGCTTGCCGGAAATGCGGCAACAGTACTCTGGTGCCGGTTTACGGAAAAAAGCGTTGTGTCCGCAGGTGCGTCAGGTGCGGTGTTTGCCCTGATGGGAGTCCTCTGTCTCATGGTGTTGAAACGGCGGGGAAGCATTCCGGGCATCAGCAGGGAGCGAGTGTTTTTCATGGTGTTTCTGATGCTTTACAGCGGGGCGTCCAGCGCCGAGATCAATATGGCGGCCCACGTCGGCGGCTTTCTGTGCGGAGCCTTATGTGGCTGTGTCTTTCCGTAAGGGCGGAGAGACCGTATCCGGAGCGAGCGGGAGCCGGGGGAGCAGGACGGTGAAGACGGTTCCCCTTTCGGTGTCTGACGTTACGGTGATCCTTCCGGAATGCGCCTCTACGATGGTGCGGGCGATGGAAAGACCGAGGCCGGTTCCGGCGGATTTTTCAGAGTAAAAGGGTTCGAAGATTTTGTTTTTTCGATCCTCCGAAAGGCCGGCACCGGTATCCTTGACTTCGACGGCTATGGCTTCCGGTCCGGTCATGGCGGCTTCTTTTGGGGAGGCCTCCCTGACCCGCAGAGAGACGGTGCCGGTATCGCCGAGAGCCTCCATGCCGTTTTTGATCAGATTGGTAAACACGTGTGCCAGTTTCCGGCCATCCGCACAGAGAACCACAGGTACTTTGGGGCAGAGCAGGATCAGACGTCTATGGATGCCGTCAAAAAGGGGCTGGCAGTCACGGCAGATTTCCTTCAGAAGGGCATTCAGGTCACAGAGTTGTTTGGAGAGGGAAATGTTCTGCAGGGATTTAAAGGAGGACAGATCCATCAAAAAGGTCTGCATATGCAGAAGATCCGTCCACAGGCTCTGCCAGCTGGGGTCAGAGACGATTTCCGGATGATCCTGCTCGAGAAAACGGGCGGAGCCCATGAGAAGGGTGAGGCTGTTGCGCAGCTCATGGGAGATTGCGGACAGGGAGGTCTGCGTGTCTGTCTCCGAATGCTCCAGAAGCTTGATCAAACGTTTGTTCTCCGCCTGAAGATCTTTGATTTCCAGAAGCAGCTCGTCCCTGCATTTCTTTTTACTGTTCATGGTTTTACCGTGCCTTTCAGCATACATCTCATTCATTAATTTCCACATAGCAGAGTAGCACTTAAGACAAAATAAGGCAAATAAAATCGTTCGACAAAAGCGGAGGGAAAAAGACGAAAGCTGACTTAAAAACGACAAAAGAGGACCGGGGGACGATATGAGGGGAAGAAGGCGGGAGGAAAATTGACGGAAAAGGGAAAAAGGAAAGGAAAAAAATATGAATAAAGTGATTTTGATGGGACGATTGACGAGGGATCCGGAGATCCGCTACACTCAGGGAGACGCTTCCATGGTGGTGGCGAGATACACTCTGGCGGTAAACAGATACCGAAAGGTAGGTGGAGAGCAGCAGGCGGACTTTGTTTCCTGCGTGGTATTCCGGAAGGGAGCCGAGTTTGCGGAAAAATATCTCCATCAGGGGGTGAAGATTTTGGTGAGCGGACAGATCCGGACCGGAAGTTATGTCAACAAAGATGGACAGAAGGTCTATACCACGGAGATCGTGGTGACGGAGCAGGAATTTGCAGAGAAAAAGGCCGTTTCTCCGAATGTCGCTGCGGCAGACGAGGGATTCATGAATATTCAGGCGGATATTGACGGGGAAGGACTTCCGTTCCAGTGAATGCAGTCTCCGGGTGACGGGGAGGTTTTCGAGACAGAAAGAAAACTTTTTGGAAGAACCGTTTACAAATGGATGGAAGGGGGGTAAACTGGAAAGCGGGACGGGAGATTGTCAAAAACAGAAGGAGGGAAGAGGACATGAGAGATGAAAACTGTATTTTCTGTAAGATAGCGAACGGGGACATTCCGGCGGCGACGATTTACGAGGATGAAAGGTTTCGGGTCATTCTGGATCTGGGACCGGCTTCAAAGGGCCATGCGCTGATCCTGCCGAAGGATCACTTTGCGGATTTATTTTCTCTGGACGGAGAGATTTCGTCAAGGGTGCTGGCCTTGGCGGCGAAGATCGGAGAGGCCATGAAAAAAAGCCTTGGCTGCGCAGGTGTCAATCTGGTTCAGAACAACGGCGAGGCGGCGGGGCAGACGGTGTTCCATTTTCACATGCACGTGATACCGAGATACGAGGGCGGCCCCAGGATGGTAAGCTGGGAGCCGGGCTCGCCCTCAGGGGAGGAACTGGCCGAGCTGGCGGGGCGTATCAAAAAAGAGCTGGAGTAGGCCGGTTTGACGGCGGGACGGGCAGGCGGGGTTTTTGCCCCGGAGGAGATGAGGTTTCCCACAGGGAAAAGGCGGGCGGTTAAAAACCGCCTGCCTCGTTGAGAAGCGCAAGGATCGTGCCGATGGAATCGGCGGTCTTACTCGCCTCCATGGCCTTTATATAATCCTGCCTGTGCGCATGGACCTTTTCGACCAGGGAGAGAAGGGCCTGATCCGTAAGATCCTCCTCCTCCAGCACCTCGCTGAAACCCTGCCGCCGGAAGGAGGCCGCATTGAGAAGCTGGTCTCCGCGGCTGGCCGCCGCCGTAAGGGGGATCAGGATGTTGGGTTTCCTGAGAGCCAGAATCTCGCAGATGGAATTGGCTCCGGCCCTGGAGATCATCAGATCGGAGATCGCAAACAGGTCTTTAAGCTGGGAACTGACATATTCATATTGGAGATAGCCGCCAAGGCCGGTAAGCGATTCGTCCAGATTTCCTTTGCCGCACAGATGTACCACCTGCCAGGTTTTCAGAAGCTTTGGCAGGACGTTCCGGACGGCGGCATTGACCCGGACGGAGCCAAGGCTTCCCCCGATGACAAGCAGGACGGGTTTTTCGGGAGAAAGCCCCGTGAACTTGAAGCCCGCCAGAGGAGAGCCGTTTAAGAGCTCCCGCCTTATGGGGGAACCGGTCAGCACGGCCTTTTCCTTCGGAAGGTACTTTAAGGTTTCCGGAAAGTTGCAGCAGACCTTTCTGGCAGAGGGGATGCACAGTTTGTTGGCCAGACCCGGCGTCATGTCGGATTCGTGGATGATGACGGGGATGCGGCGTTTTTTTGCGGCAAGCACGACGGGAACGGCCACGAAGCCGCCTTTGGAGAAGATCACGTCCGGCTTTTCCCGTTTCAGGATTTTTCCGGCTTGCCGGTATCCGTTCAGAATGCGGAAAGGGTCCGTGAAATTTTTCGGGCTGAAATAACGCCGGAGTTTTCCAGAAGAAATCCCGTCATAGGGAATGCCGGCTTTTTCGATCAGTTCTTTTTCAATTCCGTTTCGGGAACCGATGTAACGGATGTCGTAGCCCTGTTCCGAAAGAGCGGGGATCAGGGCGAGGTTCGGGGTGACGTGTCCGGCGGTGCCGCCGCCTGTCAATATGATTTTTTTCATGGTCTGCTCCTGGGCTCAATGGGTTTTCTGATATTCCTTCAGGGCCTTGGCAAGCTGGTCCGGACAAGAGGTTCCGCGGCCGGCACAGTCAATGCCGTCGATGCGCCGGATGGCTTCACCGATGTCCATGCCCTCGATCAGGCGGGCGACGCCCTGGGTATTCCCGGCGCAGCCGCCCACGAACTGCACGGCCCTGATCTTGTTGTCCTCGATTTCAAAACGGATTTCCCGGCTGCATACGCCGTGGGTTTTATAAGTGTTCATAGTGCTGTTTACCTCCTTTCAGGAAAGTATAGCACAAAATGAACAAAAAGAAAATTGTACTTAAAGGAAAAAGAAAGACAGTGAGGAAAAAAGGAGGAAGAATGCCATGATTGGGATCATCGGAGCCATGGAAGAGGAAGTGAACCAGTTAAAGGAGGCGATGGAGGAGGTTTCGGTGGAGACGAAAGCCTCCATGGACTTTTTCAGAGGGATTCTGGAGGGCCGTCCCGCAGTGGTGGTTCGGAGTGGAATCGGAAAGGTGAATGCGGGGATCTGCACTCAGATCCTTTCGGACGTCTACGGGGTGAATGCCGTGGTGAATACGGGGATTGCGGGTTCCCTGCAGGCGAGGATCAATATCGGGGACATCGTCCTTTCCACGGACACTCTGCAGCATGACGTGGAGGCGGAGGCCTTCGGCTATCCGGCCGGACAGATTCCGAGGATGGATACGCTGGCGTTTCCGGCGGACGGGAGGCTGCTGGCCTGTGCGGAGGAGTGCTGCAGTCTGGTAAATCCGGATATCAGGACCTTCCGGGGGCGAGTGCTGAGCGGGGACCAGTTCATTGCGGACGGAAAAAAGAAGGAATGGCTGGTAAAGACGTTTGACGGCTGCTGCACGGAGATGGAGGGAGCGGCCATTGGGCAGGCGGCTTATCTGAACGGAATTCCTTTTTTGGTGGTCCGGGCCATTTCCGACAAGGCGGACGGGAGCGCTTCCGTGGATTATCCGGAGTTCGAGGCGAAAGCCATTTCCCATACGGTTGCCCTGATTAGGGCCATGGTAAGGCGTCTGGAGCTTTAAAGTATCGTTCCGGAAGCTTTCCCTCGGCCTTCAAGGTGAAGGTTCATGGAAAATCCTGTCAGAAAAATACGAACGATTTTTCTTCTCATCCAACGGTTTCGTGGTATACAATGGGGACAACCTTCGGAAAAGGATGGAATGCGCCGGGGGCAGAAGCGAAAAACCGGAGACAGTCCGGATGAGAAAGGGGAACCATTATGGTATTGGAATTTTTGGAGACGGGAAACGTGCTTTACCTTATGCTGGCGGTCAGTGCGCTGGGGATCTTAAGCAAGCTCCTGGTGAATGGAAGATACCGAAAGTTACTCAGACAGTCGCAGAACATGGGAAACGCAAAGGATAAATATCTGAAGCAGTGGAAGATGAAGTTTGAAAATACATATCGGGCCGGCGGCGGGGTGGACAACATTTCCGTGTATGTGGAGAAAAACCTGGGACAGTACCGGTTCATGGGGATCCGGCTCTCCCGGCTTTCCAGGTTCAACAGCCTGGCGGCGGCACTCGTGTGCCTGGGCGGCCTGACGGCGGCGTTTATGACATACTGGTATGCGGATACCATGAAAATCGTGATTCTGTATGCGGCGTCGGGGGTTTTGATGGGTGGTGCCATGGTCCTGTGGGAAGGATTCTGTGACACGAAGGGAAAGAAGGGAAGACTCCTTCTCTATGTCCGCGACTATTTTGAAAACACGCTGGTTGGACGGATGGAGACTTTTCAGACGGCGTCCCCGGTCTTCGAGGGCGGTTATTCCGGGGACGGGGGTTTTTCGGGAGATGCGGAGCCGGAAGCCGGGGAGGACTCCGACCGGCTTTTTTCCAAGGAGGATATTGCAAATGCGTTTTCGGAGGTGAACGCCGTCATCGGCGGAGAAGGGGCGTCGTCGGCGGAGATGCCGGATGAGCTTCGCAGAAGGGAGGAGGCGGCCGGGAGGGAACAGGATGCGGTATTTTTGCGCAATCGCCTGGAGCGGATTGCGGCGGGACGCAAGGGGACTGGTGCGGAGCGAAAACTGACGGAGGAGGAGGAGCGCCTGATTGAGGACATTATTCAGGAATATTTGTATGAATAGCCCTATTAGCCCTTGCGAAGGTGCGGGTAATTTTGTATAATAAGTACAAATACCTCAGAAGACGAGGGTCTACAAGAAGGAGAAAGAATATGCAGGTAACATTTGATTACAGTAAGACGGCGTCGTTTATTTCGGATGACGAGATCAGGAACATGAAAAAACTGGCGCTCGACGCAAAGGAAGTGTTGGTGTCCAGGACGGGCGCGGGAAACGATTTTTTGGGATGGATTGACTTACCGGTAAACTATGACAAAGAGGAATTCGCAAGAATCAAAAAGGCGGCGGCAAAGATTCAGTCTGACTCCGACGTGCTCCTGGTGATCGGCATCGGCGGCTCTTATCTGGGAGCCAGGGCGGCCATCGAGTTTCTGAGAAACAATTTTTATAATTGCATGTCGAAGGAGGAGAGAAAGACTCCGGAGATCTACTTCGTGGGCAACAATATCAGCACTACCTACATGAATGATCTGATCGGGCTACTCAAAGGAAAGGATTTCTCGATCAACGTGATTTCCAAATCGGGAACGACCACGGAGCCGGCCATCGCCTTCCGAATCCTGAAAAAAGTCCTCACGGAAAAATACGGCGCTGAGGAGGCGAAAAAGAGAATTTACGCCACCACGGACAAGGCGAGAGGTGCGTTAAAGACCCTGTCCGACAAAGAGGGATACGAGACCTTCGTGGTGCCGGATGACGTGGGCGGACGGTTTTCCGTTCTGACGGCGGTGGGCCTTCTTCCCATTGCGGTCAGCGGTGCGGACATTGATCAATTGATGGCGGGGGCGGCGTCAGGGAGAGAGAGGGCCTTGAACAACGAGTTTGAGTCCAATGACGCCCTGCAGTACGCAGCGGTCCGGAACATCCTTCTGAGAAAGGGTAAATGCATCGAGATCACGGCCAATTACGAGCCCAGCCTCCACTACGTGGCAGAGTGGTGGAAGCAGCTCTACGGAGAGAGCGAGGGCAAGGACCAGAGGGGAATCTTCCCGGCGGCCGTGGATCTGACGGCGGATCTTCATTCCATGGGACAGTTTATCCAGGACGGCTCCAGAAACCTGATGGAGACGGTGATTTCGGTGGAAGCTCCCGCAGCGGAGATTTTTATCGAGGCGGAGGACGAGGATCTGGACGGGTTAAATTATCTGGCCGGGAAGAACATGGACTTCGTCAATAAGAATGCCATGAACGGAACCATTCTGGCGCATACGGACGGCCAGGTGCCCAACCTGAAGGTCTCCGTTCCGAAGCAGGACGAGTTCTTCCTGGGCGAGCTGTTCTATTTCTATGAGTTTGCCTGCGGCGTCAGCGGCTACATCCTGGGCGTGAATCCCTTCAATCAGCCCGGCGTGGAGAGCTATAAGAGAAACATGTTTGCGCTGCTCGGAAAGCCCGGATATGAGGAGCAGAGGGAAGCGCTGCTTGCCCGCCTGTAATACGGTTCGTTTTTGCCGGACCAGCCCCCGGCGGGTTTGTCTGCCGGGGGCCGGTCTTCCTAATCTTCTTCAATCACTTGCAGCTCCAGAAAATCGAAATCGATCTGCTCGATGAAATTGTCTGCGGTAAAGCGGCATTTGGAATGTCTTTTGAAATCCTCCACCGTGGAGTCCAGCCAGATTGGCACGCTCAGGTCAAAAGCCACGCAGATTTCCTCCAAAGCCTGGAATATCTTGCGGGTGCGGTTGAGGTTCGGATCATCGTTGCAGATTACGATGTCTTTCAGAAGACGGTTGTCGCAGAATTTCTTTCCCCATATACGAAACATAAGACGGCCTCCCTTCGAACAGTCCGTTTCAGTATATCATTTTTTGATTTGGCTGGCAACCGGCCAAAATCTGCCGGAATTTTTCCAAAGCCCGAACATGTAAAAATTTATCACACAAATGAAACATTATGTAGTATAATAAAGAGAACGAGTCCTTCAAGAGTGAAAAATCTGGCTGTTTCGACAAAAGAAAAAACAGGCCGTATACAGGAGGATAACCATGGCAAGGGAAATACAGGACAATGTGGGCTTCCTCATGGAAGCCAAGGGGGCGCTTGCCGAGTTGGAGGCGGAGAGAGCCAAAAGCCTTCGGCTGCAGTCGGAGGAGAAGCGCCTGACGCGGACACTGGCATCGGAAAAAAAGTCGGTTGAGGACGAGATTGCGTCGACCGTCCGGAAGCGCAAGGATGAGATTGCCCTGAGTTATGACCGGGAGATAAGCAAAACACAGGATAAGCTGAAAAAGGCGAGGATGCGTCGGGAGAAGGCGAAAAATCAAGGAGTTAAGGAGCGGATTGCCAATGAGACGGCTCAACTCAGGGAGGAAAACCGGCAGCTCAGGCTCCAGAATTCGACGACCTTCCGTCAGAACGGGATTCCCGCCATCTGCAACACGAAATTTTATTATGCGTTGTATTTTACAAAGGGAATCAAGGAAATCCTGATTTTTCTTCTGACGTTCCTGCTGGGCTTTCTGGTGCTTCCCTGCGGAATCTATCTTTTGATCCCGAAGCACGCTCCCTGGATGCTGATCCTGATCTACGTGGCGGTGATTCTGGTGATTTGCGGGCTTTATATCGCAGTCAACAACCGGACGAAGGTGAATCACCTGGAGATCATGCGGGATGCGAGAAAGAACAGGGACATGATCGAGGCCAACAGAAGAAAAATCCGGGTGATCATCAAGGCGATCGAGAAGGATAAAAACGAGTCCGTCTACAACCTGGGTAAATACGACAGGGAGATTTCCAAAATCGAGTCGGAGCTTTCCGAGCTTGCGGCCAGGAAGCAGGAAGCGCTCGGTGTTTTTGAAAACCAGACGAGGGCGGCTCTGGAGCAGGAAATTGTCGAGAACAACCGGATGAAGCTGGAGAACCTTGCCGGTCAGCTAAAGCAGGTGACGGCGGCGAATCGGGAAATGGGGAGCAGTCTTCAAAAAAAGACCATTGCCTTCACGGACAAATACGGGCCGTACATTGGCCAGGAGTTTCTGTATCAGGAGAAGCTGGACAAGCTGATCGACATTCTGAATCAGGGGATGGCCTCAAGCCTTACCGAGGCACAGCAGATTTATAAAAACGTAAAATAGAGGCGGATTTTTTCGTGAAACGAAAACCGGAAGATGTGAAGAAAAGAAAGAGAAAGAAAGCGGCAATGCTCCTTTTGCTGTCCGTTTTTCTGGCGGCGCAGTTTGGGAGGGGCCTTACGGCCGCAGCCGCAGGGGTCGGGGACGTCCTGGTGGGACCGGAAAAGAAAGCCGGGGAAGAAGGCCGGATGGAAAATGGGTCGGCGGAGGAAGACCGGACGGAAGGGGAATCGGCGGTGGACGGCGGCGCTCCGGCTTCGGAATTTGAGGAGATGGTGGGAACTGCGGACCTGGATGCCCTGTGGGATTTTATCCGGAACCGGGAGACCGCTTTCCGGGAAAAGCAGTCGCAGAAAATGGCGGAGGCCGGAATACCGGTGGAGAACCAGAGTTTTCTATGCGGGGATGGATTTGAGGATCAGTCGAGGCAGATCCTGGCGATGACGGCGGTGTGCCGGGAGTATACGTTTTATAACCGGATCGTGTGCCAGTGGTATGCGGACCATCTCTGGGACGAGACATACACTTACCAGGTGATCGGGACAAAGTATCAGGAGAAGGCCGTGGGTCAGCTTGCGCCCCTGTGCGGGGCGGCGGCGGATTTTATGGGGATTTCCGGCGCCTCCCTGGCGGACGCCGTGGAGCGCACCCAGCATGCGCTGGACGGGAAGTGCCGGGTGGCGGTCGTGATGGAGAACCGTCCGAGAGAAGAAATTTACGATGTGGATCATTACGGGTTTCCGGTTCCGACGGAATGGGAAGGGTGGACCCAGGAGAAACGGGCGGAGTGTGACGCACTTATGGAGCTGGACGACGCTTCCTTCCGGGCGGAGCTGGAACGGCTGCAGGAGGAGAGCCTGCTTCCGTCGCCGGTGCCTTTTTATAAACAGGGGGCGGCCGAATGGGGAGGGGAAAGCTTCGGGGGCGGCACCCTTGCCAGCGATGCCTGCTGTCCGACCGCCATTGCCATGGTGGTGTCCTATTTCAAAGGGGAACGGATCACTCCCCTGGAGGTGTCTGGGCGGTACGACCAGGACGCATACCGGAGCAGGGAGCAGGGTTCCTACGGGGGGAAGATGTGCGCTGCCGCCGCAGCCGACTACGGTCTTTTGGTGGAGGCCGACACGGCTCCCCTCTCCGAAGAACAGATCCTGGGCGCTCTGAGAAGCGGTGCGAAAATCGTGATGTCCATGAAGCCGGGAGGAAGCGGCGGTCGTTATGCGACGGTGTATCATTATGTGACTCTGGCCGGACTGACGGAGGACGGAAGGGTGATCGTGAACAATCCGGGGATCAGTACGAACGTGACTTATGACGAGATCGGGACGATCCTGGACAATCAGTCTGGACGAGGGTACGGAATCTTTCGGGCCGGATAGAGGTTGCCGAACCGGCGGGGAGTTTTTATGGGAGAGGAAAAGAAACGAAGCGCAGAGTATTATATGAAGGAGGCCGTCAGACAGGCGAAGAAGGCGGCGGCCATGGGGGAGGTGCCCATCGGCTGCGTGATCGTCTGTGGGGACAGGATTATCGCCAGAGGTTATAACCGGCGGACCACGGACAAAAACACGCTGGCCCATGCGGAGCTTCAGGCCATCCGGCGGGCCAGCAGGAAGCTGGGCGACTGGAGGCTGGAGGGGTGCACCATGTACGTGACCCTGGAGCCCTGCCAGATGTGCGCAGGGGCCCTGGTGCAGGCCAGGATGACGGAGGTGGTGATCGGCTGCATGAACCCGAAGGCCGGCTGTGCGGGATCCATCTTGAATCTTCTGGAGATGCCGGAGTTCAACCATCAGGTGAAGGTGGTGCGGGGGGTCATGGAGGAGGAGTGCGCTACACTGCTAAAGGACTTTTTCAAAGCCCTGCGGATACGATTAAAAGAGGAAAAGAAAGCGGAGAAAGAGACGGCCGCTCCTGTGGTTTGATTCTGCAGGGGCGGTCGTTTTAGTATGACAGCCATGCCCGTGTTCGATGGTGAAAGTCTCCACGGGAGAGGTTTTCTATGAAGCAAAATATGACGAGCTGTACGGACAGAAAGCCATTGCCCACATCAAAAATCTGGATGATGAGATTGATAACTTATGAAGCTAGATAAGAAAAAGATTTCGCTGGTTATTCAATCTGTAACCGGTACAGGTAATGGTAATACAAGCGCACAAGCAATCTAAGGAGGAAAGATATTTTATAAGTAATCTGCCATTAGGAATCGCAGAAGCGGCAAGAGCAGTCAGAGGTCGCTGGAGGGCAAGAGCAGCCACTGGTATCTGGACGTGACGTTCCAGGAGGACGGGAATCGAACCTTGGAGAAACAGGCATCTTATAATCTGAATATTATTAGAATGCTGGCGTTGTACATGCTGAAGCTAATAGAAATAGGGAACAAGACATTGAGTATGAGAAAGAAGCGTTATGTAATTGGGACAAATCCAGAAAACATTTGAAAGAGATAATAAACTTGTAAATTTCAAATCGGATGCAAGGGTTTAGTTGGGAAATGCATTTATGCGCTTGTCATGCGCAAGATACACAAAACTCTTGGCAAAATAAATGAAATAGTATACTATACAAACAATAAATGCTAAAAAAAGAGCATATCAAAGGGGGGAGACAATGTTTATATATGATTTCATATGTTTAGGGTGTCAAAAGGTTGTTGACCTTTGATATGTATTTGTATCTTGCTATAAGTTTTATTTTCATAGCAGGGTATAAATAAAATTAAATACTATAAATCTTGTGAGTTAAAAGTTTTCAATAAAAAGAATAACCCTTCCATATGGTTTTATGTTATCCTATAGTTGCTAAACTCAAAAGGATAAAAACCACACGAAA
>JAAWRC010000064.1 GCA_022800815.1 Lachnospiraceae bacterium
CCTCCCGCCTTCCCTGGTCTTGCTTCCACGGCGCAAAGGGCTTTTCCCGGAAATATTGTCAGAATATTCGACAGGTTTTTGAGTTTCGCAATCGCCTATTTCAAACATCCTCTCCGTAAAGAAAAAGCGGAAGAATCAAACCTCTGATTTCTTCCGCTCTCCGACTTTATTTTGCGTAATCGGTAACCCTGGATTCGCGAATCACATTCACTTTGATCTGTCCGGGGTATTCCAGCTCTGACTCAATCTGTTTTGCGATGTTCCTTGCCATCAAAACCATATCGTCATCGCTCACCTGCTCCGGCACCACCATAATGCGAATCTCGCGCCCTGCCTGAACAGCAAAAGATTTGTCCACACCTTTGAACGTGTTGGTAATATCTTCTAATTGTTTCAACCTGTTGGTATATGTTTCGATTGTTTCACGACGAGCGCCGGGGCGGGCTGCAGAGATCGTGTCCGCCGCCTGCACGATGCAGGCCGCCAACGTCTCCGGTTCCACGTCGCCATGATGGGACTCCACCGCATTGATGACAACGGCGGATTCTTTGTATTTCCTACATAATTCAACGCCAAGCTGAATATGTGAGCCTTCCATTTCATGATCCACCGCCTTGCCAATATCATGCAGCAGACCAGCCCTTTTTGCGATGCGCACGTCAATCCCGATCTCAGATGCCAGAAGACCGGCCAAGTGCGCAACCTCAATCGAATGTTTCAAAGCATTTTGACCATAACTGGTCCTGAACCTCATCTTGCCCAGAAGCTTCACCAGTTCCGGATGAATTCCATGAATACCGACTTCAAGGACGGCCGCTTCACCCTCTTCACGGATCATGATCTCCACTTCTCTCTGAGCCTTTTCCACCATCTCCTCAATCCTGGCCGGATGAATACGTCCATCCAGAATCAACTTCTCCAGGGCGATCCTGGCCACTTCCCTTCTGATCGGATCAAATCCCGACAGAATCACCGCCTCAGGCGTGTCGTCAATAATCAGATCGACACCGGTAAGCGTCTCCAGCGTACGGATATTGCGGCCTTCCCGCCCGATAATACGGCCCTTCATCTCATCGTTGGGAAGCTGAACAACGGAAATCGTAGACTCAGCCACATGGTCTGCGGCACATTTCTGAATGGCGGTCACGATATACTCTTTCGCCTTTTTCGCCGCCTCCTCCTTCGCCCTTGCGTCCAACTCCTTGACCAGCTTTGCCGTATCATGTTTTACATCATTCTCAACAGTTTTTAAAAGATATTCTTTCGCCTGTTCGGAGGTAAATCCTGAAATCCGCTCCAGTTCCTTTACTTCCTTGTCAAAGAGTTCCTCAACTTCTTTTTTTCGCCTCGTAAGCTGCTCTTCCTTTGATGCCAGACCAGATTCCTTTTTCTCCAGTGCCTCGGATCTTTTTTCTAAATTCTCTTCCTTGCTTAACACTCTTCTTTCGTAACGCTGTATTTCCGTTCTTCTCTCACGGACCTCTTTCTCCAGATCATTTTTCGTTTTCATGGATTCTTCCTTGGCCTCTAAGAGAGCTTCGCGCTTCTTGGTTTCCGCAATCTTTAACGCTTCATCTATGATTTCTCTTGATTTTTCTTCCGCCTTGCCGATTTTGCTTTCATATACTTTTTTACGGTATTGAATCGCACCAAACCAAGTAACAGGAACTACAACACAGAGTGTAATAATTACAGCAATTATAATTCCTCCCACAGGAGCACCTCCTTATTTAGTTTTCATTGTACATCACTTATCGCACGTAATGGCAGACATACTATAAGCACTGCAACATATACAATTTTAAACTTTTTTCCTGCCACTGTCAAGCATTATTGCACTATGTCCCTCGCAGATTCTCCCGGGTTTATTTTTCAGTTCCGGCCCCGCCTGCGGACACCGTCTTTTTTTCCTGTTTTCCCTCTGTTTTCTTCTCCGCCTTTTTCTCCGTCCCCTTCTCCGCACCCTCGGAATCGTCTTTGGCAAATCCGTAATGAATCCTCACCTTTTTCTCCACCTCTTCCATGACGGCCGGATTGTTGGCAAAGAAAATCTTTGCATTTTCCCTTCCCTGTCCGATCTTGTTCCCCTGATAGGAATACCATGCGCCGCTCTTTTCCACAATGTTCTCCTTGACCGCCAGGTCCAGAATGTCTCCCTCCCTGGAAATCCCCTTCCCGAACATAATGTCAAATTCCGCCTCCCTGAACGGCGGGGCCACCTTATTCTTCACCACTTTCACACGGACATGGTTTCCGGTCATCTCGCCTCCCTGCTTCAAGGTCTCCGTCTTCCTGACATCGAGACGGACCGAGGAATAAAACTTGAGGGCCCTGCCGCCCGTCGTGGTCTCCGGGCTCCCGAACATCACCCCCACCTTCTCCCGAAGCTGATTGATAAAGATCACCACGCAGTTGGACTTGCTGATGACCGCAGTCAGCTTCCTGAGTGCCTGGGACATGAGCCTGGCCTGGAGCCCCACGTGGGAATCTCCCATGTCGCCGTCGATCTCCGCCTTCGGCACCAGGGCCGCCACCGAGTCCACGATCACGATATCGACGGCTCCGGAACGGACCATGGTCTCCGTGATCTCCAGCGCCTGCTCTCCACTGTCCGGCTGGGAAATATAGAGATTGTCGATATCCACCCCGATCTTCTTGGCATAAGTCGGGTCCAAGGCGTGCTCTGCGTCGATAAAACCTGCGATCCCGTCCCGCCTCTGCACTTCCGCCACCATATGAAGTGCCACCGTCGTCTTCCCGCTGGACTCCGGCCCGTAGATCTCCACGATACGGCCTCTGGGAACTCCGCCGAGCCCAAGGGCAATATCCAAGCTCAGAGCCCCCGTGGGGATCGTCTCAATATTCATGTTCGCCGTGGCATCTCCCAGCCGCATCACGGAGCCTTTTCCAAACGCCTTCTCAATATTAACCAATGCCGCATCCAATGCTTTTTGTTTTTCTTCCTTTATCATCCTGCTCCTCCATATTCAGAACGAATGTTCGCTCCCGTTTTAAACATAGTAATATAGTTTCACTTAAAAGTCAACTGGTTTGTGGGAAAATTCAGGAGAATCCCTGAGGAATCATACTCAGATGCGAAAAGTATAACACAATGCCGACGGAAACACAAGCCCCGCCGGCAGAATTTTTCAAACTTTCTTAAATTTTCTCTCTTGACAAAACCGACAGGAAAGATTACCATGTAGAACAAAACCATTCCTGCAGTCCTTTTCCTCTCATTCCGGTCTTTTTCACGTGTCCGTGATACATTCCGCCAACGCTTCGATCAATTCCCTCGGATACAGGAAGTCCTGCTTTCCGCCAAGCTGCGTTTCCAAAAGCTCCTTCCCACCCCGGTCCTGAAACGTATCTCTTATGGTTCTCAGATTTTTCTCCAAGTTCGCCAGCTTGACCCCGTGCTCCTTCGCCACCGGACAGTAGACCTGCTGCCTGATCCCACACAGCCTTGACTCATCCTCTTTTACCTTCTGAATACAGGAAACAAGACACGGATATCCTTTATAACTCTTCAGGTAATAGATCCGGTGCAACAACTCATCCATACGCATAAATTGCTTCTGCCTCCTTTCTCGTGGTACTTCTCTGTGTTTTCAGAGAGTTATCTTGATTCTACTATATTTCTATGTTCTTCGCAAGTATTCCCTCTATTAATATTTAAGTTTATCCTAATAACAGTATGATAACATACCCCAATAGTGAGTTTATTATTTGCGCCATTTATGCCAGACTATAGATAGGAATTTTATACAAATTTTGCCGTTCTCTCACGGCAGAAAGGAGGTCGTTTTGTCCCAGCCGAAGCTGCCCAAGGAATCCAATCTCAAAATATACAAAACCCTGTCTCTGAATCTCCGCTATTACCGCAACCGTCTGGAAATGACTCAGGAGCAGGTCGCCTCTCTGGCAGGGATCTCCACGAAATATCTGTCCCTGATCGAATCTTCCTCCTTCCGCAATCCGCCCACCCTTGAAGTCATTTTTGATTTGGCGGATGTTCTCGGAGTGGAACCCTATCGGATTTTCAAAGAACTGTAATTATTTTCAAAGAACCGTAACCATCACTTCTCTCTTCTGATCAATAAAATCTTTTCGCAAGAATTCCCGACCGTCCACCATTCTCCTCTCCACGGCTCCCGCAAAACCATGTGCGCTCTGTAACTCCCATCCTCAAACAGGAAAATATCAGGTTCCGTCATGGCACCCTCGGGAATCCTTTCCACACCTCTGCGACACACTTCCTCCATGCGGATCTGCACATAAAAATACCGCCCGACAGTCATTTGCCTGACTGTCAGACGGTATCTAAAAACTCATGCGATGTCTAAGCTTCACCTGCCGTCACTTGATCAGAACGATATGCAAAGGCATCAGCCCAACTCGCTTACCACTTTCTTCAGGGCATCCAGAGCGTCATCCGGAAGCTTGTCGTATCCGCCCTTTACGGTAGCGAATTCAGCAACCTCATTGACACGATCCTGCATACGTGCCTTTAACTGAGTCAGGTACTCCGCATCGTTCATATCCGGAACGAAGCCTTCCCACTCCATGATCTCGATATCGGAGAAGGGTCCCCATTTCTTAAACTCGGCCTTGCCGTCCACGATGCTCTCGAGGATTCCGAGGGTATCCTTGGGCTGAACCTTCTTGCCCATGAAATCACCAGTGTTGATGATATAGCAGTCCACGTTCTTCTCTTCCACCAGCTTCTTAAACTTCTCATAGTCATTGGCCAGCGGATAGGTCCGGAACGGATTCGCATAAGGCACCACGACCAGCTTGTTGGGATCCACGCCGGGAGCCAGTCTCTCTGCGGAGGATCTCTTGGTGGCCAGGGTCGCACCCATGACGGAAGCCAGGGAAGAACCCTTTAACTTCACAACGGGCGGAATGGTGGGATCCTTCATGATCCAGAAAATGGAGTTTACGGGAGCGTCCACTCGGTTCACCCGGTTCGGGGACCAGAGAATGGACTTGATGGCACGGCCGTTGCCGTTCCTGATATCCTCGGTCACAAGCTGAATCTTGCCGTCCTCGTCGACAGTTGCGGAGCAGTTCTGCACCGTCAGCAGATACTTGTTGTCCGGGCAGCCGGTGGGATAATCTGCCGTTTTGTCGAAATAGGAGGGCTCCAGGGCGACGGATGCGCAGGTGTCGGTATTGATGACGAAGGCGTCGTCATGAAGCACGGTAACGCCGTATTTGCCGCCATGCTTCGCATGGGTCAGCGTGGACTTGCCGGAACCGGAAAGGCCGAACACGGAAGCAACGTACTTGCTGCCGTCCGCCAGGGTGTATTCCTTCTGTCCGCCGTGACAGGAAGCGTAACCGTTGCGGTTTGCGATGGCCCATGCCATGGTCAGGGTGCCCTTCTTGTGCTCGCCGAAATATCTCATGCCGAGGATGCAGGCACAGTTGGTCTCCGTATTGAAATAGCAGAGCGTCTTCTTCGCAGGATCGCTCAGGCAGTCAAAGCTGACACCGGGATGCTCCACGGGCACCCACTGGGGGTCGGAGAAGATATAGATATCGGCTTCCTTGCCGTCGCCGACCATCTTGGAATTCTTGTACATCTTCACATACTCGTCAGACAGGTACTGGAAGTTTAACATCCAGGAGTACATGATGTTCTCCTCACCCTCGGGAAGCAGCAAATGAGCCTTCACCATAAACTCGGAGTCCAGTCCCACATAAGCCTCCGCATGATACATCTTCTTCCAGCGGGATTCATAAATCGCATCCATCGCCACCTTGTCCAGGGCTTCGCAGTCCACTCCGGGCTCTCCGGCGATCCGGCGGGCCGTCGCATAACGTCCGGTGATGGCGCCGTCATTAAACAGCAGAACCTTCGCATCACTGTCCAGGCCGATTTCCTCTGCTCTATATACCGGCATGTCGGTCACTACCGTTCCGGGAGAATTCTTCGCCAGCTTGTAGGCTTCCTTTAAGCTGTTTACTTTCACCACGTTGTTGCCGTAAAAAGCGGCTTCGACGATCGCACGGGTCTTGGAAAATCCCACCTTGCCCTTGCCGATCTCAGAAATAGGATAATTTGCTTTTGTCGCCATTTCTTGCGTCCTCCTTTAGAAAATTAAGTGAAAACCAAATCTGCTTTATTATCTCATTTTCCCATGGAAAAGTCAATCCATATTCTGTCTAAAAATTATCAAATTACTCTCATTTATTTTGCCACGATATTAATAATCCTGCCCGGTACATAGATCTCCTTGACGATGGTCCCCGTAAGCCTGTCACCGAGGGCTTCCTTCCCTTTCGCCAGGGCGGCTTCCTTGTCAATGTCGACCGGAAGGGTCACGACGCACCTGGTCTTGCCGTTTAACTGGACGGCGATCTCCTTCTCGTCGTCGGCCATCTTGGCCTTGTCGTACTCGGGCCACTGATTCCCCACGAACACGCTGGTCTCATGACCAAGCTCGCTCCAAAGCTCCTCACAGATATGGGGAGCGAAGGGCGCCAGCAGGGTGACGGCCGCTTCCAGGGTCTCCTGATCCATCCCGCCGCTCTTCTTGGCCAGTTCCAGCATCTTGTTGTTGTACTCCATAAAGCCGCTGACCACCGTGTTCAGGCTGAAGCTCTCCAGGCGGGTAGTGATGTCGTAGATCATCTTGTGGCGGAGCTTCTCCATCTCCTTCGTGGGGGCCACTTCCTTATCCCTGCTGTCCATGACCAGGTTCCAGAACCGGTTCAGGAACCGGTTCACGCCGTCGATGCCCCTCTCGTCCCATTCGGAATCCAGTTCCGGCGGTCCCACGAAAAGCTCATACATCCGCAGGGAATCACAGCCGTAATCCCTCACCAGGTCGTCGGGGGAGACCACGTTGCCCTTGGACTTACTCATCTTGATGCCGTTCTTTCCGGTGATCATGCCCTGGTTGAACAGCTTGGTGAAGGGCTCGTCAAAGCTCACCACGCCGATGTCGTAGAGGAACTTGGTGTAAAATCTGGAGTAGAGCAGATGGAGCACCGCATGCTCCACGCCGCCGATATACATATCCACCGGCAGGTATTTGTCCGCCTTCTCCTTGGAAACCAGCTCCTTGTCGTTCTTGTTGTCCACATAACGGAGGAAATACCAGGAGGAACCAGCCCACTGAGGCATCGTATTGGTCTCCCTCCTGGCCGGACGGCCGCAGGCAGGGCAGGTGGTGTTGACCCACTCGTCGATGGCCGCCAACGGCGACTCTCCCGTCCCCGTGGGCTGATAGGACTTCACGTCCGGGAGCAGAAGGGGAAGCTCCTCCTCCGGCACCGGCACGCAGCCGCAGTGGTCGCAGTGGACGACGGGAATGGGCTCGCCCCAGTAGCGCTGTCTGGAAAACACCCAGTCACGGAGCTTATACTGGACGGTCTTCTTGCCAAGCCCTTTCTTCTCCATGATATCCGGCACCTTGGCCTTCGCCTCCTCGGAAGGCATGCCGTTGAATTCATCGGAATTAATCATGATGCCGGGATTCACGTAAGCTTCCTTAAGATCCGGATTCTCCTTCCCGTCGGGGGAAATGACCTGAACGATCGGAATCTGGAACTTCGTCGCAAAGTCAAAGTCCCTCTCGTCGTGGGCCGGCACGCACATAATGGCTCCGGTCCCGTAATCCGCCAGAACGTAATCGGACAGCCAGATGGGGATCTTCTTTCCGTTGACCGGATTGACAGCATAACTTCCCGTAAATACGCCGGTCTTTTCTTTATCCTGCAGACGGTCCACGTTGGACTTCATGGATGCCTGATAGATATAATCATCCACCGCCTTTTTCTGCTCTTCGGTGGCAAGGCCGGCCGCCATGGCGTGTTCCGGCGCCAGCACCATGAAGGTGGCGCCGTAGAGGGTGTCGGGGCGGGTCGTATAGACCTTGATGGCCTCCTCCCTTCCGTCCACCTTAAAATCAATCTCCGCGCCGTAGGATTTGCCGATCCAGTCGGTCTGCATCTTCTTGACCTTCTCCGGCCAGTCTAACTTATCCAGGTCGGCAAGCAGCCTTTCGGCGTAGGCGGTGATCTTCAGCATCCACTGCTTCAGATTTTTCTTCGTCACCGGGGCGCCGCACCGCTCGCAGCTCCCGTTGACCACCTCCTCGTTGGCCAGGCCCGTCTTGCAGGAAGGACACCAGTTGATGGGCATCTCCTTCTCATAGGCCAGCCCCGCCTTGAACATCTTCACAAAGATCCACTGAGTCCATTTGTAGAAGGCGGGATCGGTGGTGTTCACCTCCATGTCCCAGTCGTAGACGGCCGCGATCTGCTTGATCTGCTCTCTGATATGGTTCACATTGTCCGCCGTGGATTTGGCCGGATGCTCTCCCATCTTGATGGCATAATTCTCCGCCGGAAGCCCGAAGGCGTCCCAGCCCATGGGATGAATGAGGTAATAGCCCTTCATCATCTTGTAACGGCTCCAGACGTCGGAGATCACGTAGCCTCTCCAATGTCCCACGTGGAGTCCGTTCCCCGAGGGATAGGGGAACATATCCAGGCAGTAATACTTCGGTTTCTTTCCGTCATCCACGTTGACGGGGGATTCCTCCCACTTCTTCGTCCACTTCTTCTCGATTTCCTTATGGTTATAAGGGATTGCCATGGTTGATCTGTCCTTTCCTGAATAATATGGCTGTTCTGAATTTCTTTATGCGCCTCTGCGTGATCGAGCAGGGAAGAGCTTTTTCCCTGCTCGCCGTGCGAGGCGCATGTTGCGCAAGCAACTAATTTCCTTATGCGCCTCTGCACATAAAAACGGACCCATACATCTCATAGAGACGAAGGGCCTGTTCGCGGTACCACTCTACTTCGCAGCCTGCGCTGCGCACTCATCGCTTCTGTAACGGGAATACCCGCCGCCTCCTACGTAAGACCCTGTTCCCTCTGCGCCCTGCACACAGGCATACGAAACAGAATCCTTTGGGATGCGGAGCTCCGAGACCAGTTCAGACCCTCTCCGGCACCGCCTCGCACCCACCGGCAGCTCTCTGAAGCCTTAAAAAGCCCTACTTCTTCTCTTCTTCGCCTTTCTCATATGGAAATATCTTATCTCAGGGACTTTCGTTTGTCAAGACGGCATTTTTAAAGATGCGACTTCCTAAATCCGTTTATGCGTTCGCTTCTATAAAATGCACAGCCGAATTATCCCAATATTTTTTATAGACCCGGCTCTCATTCCCGTCAAGATTAAGCTGGTAAGTCCGAAATGTAACCAAAACATTTTTGGGCTGCCATTGTTCTTCATAAGAATATTGGTATTTCATTCCTACATTCTGCATTACGCCGCCGCTTCTTGGGTTGTTCCTGTCATGCGTTGCTGTAATATACGGCAGACCATCTTTTTTCACTTGATCTATAACCGCTTTCCCTGCTTCTGTAACAATTCCCTGATGCCAAAATTCTTTGCGAAGTCCATATCCGAAATCGTGATGTTCCTCCATATCCACTTTTATGTAGCCGATCGGGAAATTATCCTCTTTGAGACAAATCGCATAGGCGTATGCCTGCGGCCGGTCATATTTTGAAGCGTACCTTTCCTCATAGAATTTTATGGTTTCTTCCATGCTTTTTACCGGATACCAGGGCAAAAACCGATTGACTTCCTCGTCTTGCAGGATAAGGAACAGCGCTTCCATATCCTGTTCTGTAAATTTTCTTAAAATCAAACGTTCTGTTTCTAACGTAGGCGTATTCATCTGTTTTTCCTCCATTATTCGTATTGTGAATGCCCTCGGCAAAAGAAAACCCGACCAATGCAGAAAGCGGACTTGGCATACCTCTATAAAACAAGCCATTTCCCGACATTAGCGCCCATCTTTTCTTTCAGCAGCCGCAGAAACTCTTCCGCCGCCCTCGTCATATATCTGGTCCGTTTATACAGGCAGTTCATACTTTTTTTCACAAAGGGAGAATCAATTTTATAATAGGCAAGCTCCGGCCCGTGGGGGCCACACCGAATCAGAGTATCCGTGACAAACGTGATCCCCCTATTTTCCCGAACCATCTGATATGCCGTTGCCATCTGGTCAACCTCCAGGACGATTTTAGGGCGGATACCGGCCTCCTTCAGCATCCGGTCGGCCTTCTCCCTGGTGTCATTTCCTTCACCGAGCAAAAGAAACCGGCCTTTTTCCAGCGCCCTCACCGAAATGCGGGGAATCTCTTTTTTCCGATATCTCCCGCTTTTGATATCTTCACAGGAGAGCCGGCATGCCGACGAAAGCTCCTCCTCAATTTCTGGCTGCCCGCTGACCAAGACAAGCTCCTCCGTCCCCATCTCTTCCCACACAAAGGAGTCGTCCTCACAGGACCAGTTGTCAAACACCAAATCCAGACTCCCCTCGGAAAGTCTCGCCTTCAGATAATCCACCGTTCCTTCTACCAGGGAAACCTGCACTCCCGGATACTTGGCCGAGTAAGCTCCGATTAAGGGCGGCAGGAGAAAGGCCGCAAATACGTGATTGGTTCCAACTCTTAAATGCCCTGTCTGCAAGGTATTCAGATGCTTCACCGCCCCTGCAAAAGCCTCTTCGATATCCTTGATTTGAAGCAGAGCGGTGATATAAGCCTCCCCCGCTTCCGTCAGCCCAAGAGGTGAAACGCTCCTGTCAAAAAGTTTCGCACCGATTTTTTCTTCCGTCCGCTTTACGACCTCGCTTAAAGCGGGCTGGGAAATGTAAAGCTTCTGGGCCGCTTTTGAGTTTCAACTCGTCGGCGGAAGTCTGAACCTGCAGTTTGGGGCTTTTGGAACCGTGATCCTCGCCGCCCTTGCAAAGCGGTGTCGGATTGTGGGATTCGATCTGGTGGAGGTGGCGCCGCTCCTTGACACGCCCAATAAGATCACCTCCTATCTGGCCACCCAGTTGATCATCGAATTTCTCGGCCGCATCTGTGAGGAGGATTACTGGAAAAAGCGTTACCTGTAATCGTTTTTCCGCATTTCAGAACTATGACCATAAAAACAGAAGCCCCCTCCCGCAGCTTGCCAGAAGGGAGCTTCTGTTTTTCACAGAGCAATATTCAAAAGAATCGTTACAGGCTCTCAATAAACCGGAGGAAGGCCGCCTTCCCCTCCGGCGTCCTCTTGTAGACTCCGGCGTCCTCCAGGACCTGGCTGAACACGGAGCCGATCTCCTTTCGAATGATGTCGTGGACATTGCCTGCATTCACATCCGGGTAACGCTTTAAGAACTCCTCCGCCCAGCCGGCGTGCTTTTTCGTGGCCTCGTCCGCCCGCAGGTCTCCGCCCGCCAGGATCACCTCGGCCAGCTTCTCCATCTCCCCCTTCAACCTGGCGGGAAGGACCGCCAGGCCCATGACCTCGATGAGACCGATGTTCTCCTTCTTGATGTGATGGAGACCTGCATGGGGATGGTAGACGCCCAGGGGATGCTCCTCGGTGGTGATGTTGTTTCGAAGGACCAGGTCCAGCTCATAGACCTCGCCCCGCTTCCTGGCGATGGGCGTGATGGTATTGTGGGGCTCCCCGTCCGTCTCGGCGAAGACGAAGGCCGCTTCGTCGGTGTAGCCCCTCCAGGCCTTTAAGATCTTGTCGGCGGCGTCGATTAACTCCTCCGTGTCCTCAGAACGGAGCCTAATCACCGACATGGGCCATTTGACAATGCCTGCCTCCAGATGCTCGAAGCCGTGGATCACAACCTTCTCCTCGACGGGGGCCTTGGCCATGGCGAACTCGTAATGACCACCCTGGAAATGGTCATGGCTTAAGATGGAGCCGCCCACGATGGGAAGGTCCGCATTGGAGCCCAGGAAATAGTGGGGGAACTGCCTCACGAAGTCCAGCAGCTTGCAGAAGGCATCCCGGTTAATCTGCATGGGCGTATGTTCCTTATTTAACACGATGCAGTGCTCGTTGTAGTACACGTAAGGGGAATACTGGAGTCCCCAGGGCTTCCCGTTCACCGTGATAGGAATGATCCGGTGGTTCTGCCTGGCCGGATGGTTCACCCGTCCCGCATAGCCCTCGTTCTCCGCACAGAGCAGGCACTTGGGATAACCGCTCTGTTTCGCCAGCTTGGCCGCCGCAATGGCCTTCGGGTCCTTCTCCGGCTTGGACAGGTTGATGGTAATGTCCATCTCCCCGTAAGGAGTCTCCGCCTTCCATTTTAAGTCCCGCTTCACCCGGTAACGGCGGATGTAATCCGTATCCTGGCTGAATTTGTAATAAAAGTCCGTGGCCGTCTCCGGGCTTTTCTCGTAGAAGCTCCAGAATTTCCGGATGATCTCGCTGGGCCTCGTCACAAGCTTTGCCATCAGCTTCGTGTCGAAGAGGTCCCGGTAAACGATGCCGTCCTCGATGAGGCCCTTTTCACAGGCATAGTCCAAAAGCTCCGCCAGCACCGGCTCCAGCTCCACGTCATGGAATTCCTCCGCCGGCTCCTCGTATTCATCAATTTTCAGTGTCTCCAGAAGGGCGTTGGTGGTGTAGAACACGTCCTCCTTCTCGATCAGGCCGGTTTCCAGCCCGTAGGTCACCAGCTTCTTGATGGCTGTCATGGTCATGACCTCTCCCCCCCTTATTTCGCATATCCGTTCGGATGGTTCTTATGCCAGTTCCAGGCGGTGGCAATGATCTCCTCCAGGTCCGCATGCTCCGGCTTCCAGCCAAGGATCTTCTTGGCCTTCTCGCTGGAGGCGATGAGCCTTGCCGGGTCTCCCGCCCGTCTGGGGGAGACGACGGCCTTGATGGGATCCCCCGTCACCTTCCTCGCCGTCTCAATGACCTCCTTCACGGTAAAGCCGACGCCGTTGCCCAGGTTGAAGATGTCGCTCTTCCCGCCCTCCATCAGGTATTTCACCGCCAGGATATGGGCCTGGGCCAGATCCGTCACGTGGATGTAATCCCGGACGCAGGTGCCGTCCTTCGTGTCATAGTCGTCGCCGAAAATGCTGATGGCCTCCCGCTTCTTAAGGGGCACCTGGAGAATCAGCGGAATCAGGTGGCTCTCCGGGTTGTGGGCCTCGCCGATCCCGCCGCTCACATGGGCGCCGCAGGCGTTGAAATACCGGAGAGACACGAACCGGAGCCCGTGGGCCAGGCCGGTCCACTTGAACATCTTCTCCATGGAAAGCTTTGTCTCCCCGTAGGTGTTGGTCGGCTCCGTCCGGTCCGTCTCCTCGATCGGGATCTTCTCCGGCTCGCCATAGGTGGCCGCCGTGGAGGAGAACACGATCTTGTCAAGGCCGTGGGCCACCATGCTCTCCAGAAGCACCTTGGTGCCGCAGAGGTTGTTGTCGTAATATTTGAGGGGATTGGTCATGCTCTCCCCCACCAGGGA
>JAAWRC010000018.1 GCA_022800815.1 Lachnospiraceae bacterium
AAATCTATATTTTCTTTGATCCTCCTTAGGAGATGCTTTTGAGGAATAATGGCATCATAAATCCCCTGATATGGGGATAGCGACAGACACATCTGCGAAGTATCTTTTAGCATGTTCAATCCCTCCGTCTGTTTCCATTATACCATTTTTATAAACAAAAAGCCTGATTCTTTTAACAAAGAAACAGACTTTTTCAGTGCCCTCAAAATATAAGGAATCTTCTTCCTTTTTTGATGTAAAATAAAGTCACCACAACAATTATCCACTAAACAAAAAAGAGGAGGATTCCCTATGGCTCATTTTACATCAAACACTTACACTTTGAAACGGGAAATTTTAACTTTTTAAGAACAATATGATATGCAATCATATCGGCATCAATCTCCTCTTTTTCTGGATGCTTTTTGGAATAGCGCTTTCCAATACACGCCAAATGCTCATGGGCAATCTCATGTGACAGACTAAAAACCAGCGTGGTCCAGTAACAATTTTCTGCAAGTTGCAAAATCTGAATATCACCCGATAATAATTGAAGCAACGCATCATTCGCCCTTTGCCCCTGCATTTCCCCAAAAATACATACATCATTTCTATAAAAGGCATAGCATCACCATTTTCTAATGTTTTTCTTTTTTCACTTTCCATAACACACATCACATCCCCCATCTATTTTTGCAAGCATACACTCTCTCATCAAATTTATCAACCGCTTCTTTACAGATGCATTTTTCCTCAACTCCATGTAAGATATAATTTAAAATACAAAGACAAAGGAGAGTTTCATGAAAGACTTAAAGACACCTATAAACAATTACCTACACTACTGCCAATATCAAAAAAGGCTGAATGAAAAAACGCTGAAAGCATACCGCATTGACCTGAGACAATTTCTGGCATGTTTTCCCGAAACCGCTCCCTCGGAAATCACTCCGGAAATGCTGGAAACCTTTATCGCTGATCTCCACCAAAAATATAAACCAAAAACGGTAAAAAGAAAAATTGCATCTTTAAAGGCCCTGTTCCACTATTTTGAATACAAGGACCTGCTAAAACAAAATCCCTTTCATAAAATACAGGTAAACTTCCGGGAACCGATAATCCTGCCAAAAACGATCCCGCTCCGTATCCTCGAAACACTTTTGTCCACCATTTACGACCAGCTTTTTCAAGCCAAAACCCTTCACCGGCAAAAAAGCATACTGAGAGATGCCGCCGTAATCGAACTACTTTTTGCGACCGGAATGCGAATCTCCGAGCTTTGCTCCCTGAAACCGGAAAGTATCGACTTATGCGACCAGACCGTCCTAATTTATGGAAAAGGCTCCAAGGAACGAAAACTGCAGATTGGAAATCCGGACGTCCTGCGGCTCCTGAAGTCCTATAAAAACAATTTTCAAAAAACCATTCAGGACTGCGGTTATTTTTTCGTAAACCAGAACGGAAGAAAGTTATCTGACCAGTCCGTCCGCCGAATAATCAACAAATACACGGTTCTCGCCGCCATTGACTTCCACATCACTCCACACATGTTCCGCCACACCTTTGCCACCAGCCTTCTGGAGGCGGACGTCGACATTCGTTACATTCAGAAAATGCTAGGGCATAGCTCCATTAACATCACGGAAATCTACACTCATGTAGATATGTCAAAACAGCGGAGCATCCTGGAAACCAAACATCCAAGGAATCATTTTCAATTGTCACTCATGTGAATAGGAAGTTCCCTTGTTACACGAAACAAATCCCTCATAAAGATAAGCTCCATATATTTTTATTGCAATCAAGCTCAATATCCGTACGGGCCTGCATATCAACCTTGCAGAAGCTGACCCGTAACAGACCGCTTCAGCACAAAATCTCCAAGGCCCCAACCCCCCGTCTGTTCCAAACCTTCACTCTCAGCGGAAGAGAGAACGCGTTTTGGAATAGGCGGGGGGTTTTATGGCTCTATTTTTATTTAGGACGCTTTTAAATGAAGGATAATCCCGTATTATCCGTTGAATTGATGGTTTTTCAATAAATAAATTAGGAGGATGTTTTATGATTTTATTACTTTTAGCGGCTGGTAGAGGTAGCCGTATGGAAGGATATACAGATAATATCAATAAATGTCTATTGATAGTCAATGATTTTCCAATTATACATTATTCGTTAAAGATAGCAAAAACATTACCCATAACAAAAGCCATAATTGTTGTTGGATATCAAGCTGAGAAAGTTATAGAATATATAAATTTGGGCACTTGGCCGTTTCCCATTGAGTTTGTCTTTCAGAATGAACAAAAGGGTATCGTCCATGCAATGCAAAAAGCATTTCCTCTGTTAAATGAGGATGTACTGTTAAATCTTAGCGATGAGATTTTGATAAAGAGTAATATCAATTCTATGATAGAAAGTTTTTATAAAGACAAGCCAGATTTTATTTGTGGAGTTATGCATAATTGTAGTGCTAAAAAGATACAAAAAGCATACTCAATTACACTTAACGAAGACGGGAAAATCACCAAAGTACTTGAAAAACCAGAATTTCCGCAAAATTCTATATGTGGAACAGGTTACTGTATTTTCAAACATGATATATTGAAATATTTATACAATGTCCCTTTAAATGTTATCAGAAATCAATATGAACTTTGCGATTACATTAATCTTCTCATTCAAAAAAATAAAACAGGCTACACTTATAATGTGGGAGAAGAATTGATAAATATTAATACAATTGATGATCTGAATATCATAAAAGATAAGTTTAGAAAAAGTAGCATGAAAATGAATTATGAAAAATAAGGATTAGCCACAAAATGACTTACATAAAACCACATATAATACCAACTCTGGTAAAATTTGAAGATGGAGATTTTTCCATTATTATTTATGTTTCTAGCAGAAAAAGGCTGAATGGAGACTAAAATGGTGAATTATTCTTTTATTATTCCCTTTCACAGCAATAAAATTTTATTGGAAACATGTTTAAATAGTTTATATAAAACTATTCACGAGAATTTTGAAGTGATTATTGTCGCCAATAATTATAACGAAAAGGAAATAGACATTAAATTTAATTATCCTAATTTGCATATTATATACATCAAAAAAAATCTGTATTACGCCGCTGCAATTAATCTAGGAGTTACATACGCTCAAGGAAAATATATTCTTTTTTGTGACACAGATACTGTTTACACTTCTGGATGGTTTGAAAAACTTACTCGTGCATTTACAAGGGAAGAATCTGTTGGATTTGCCAGTCCCAAGTTATTAAATCCTTGTGATGGTCGTGTTATTGATTTTGGTGTTGCATTTACCCCCTTTAATGGACCACATCCCTTTAAAGGCGTTTTGGCAAATGATTCTTTAGTCCAGAAATCATTTTGTCCTCAGACGGCATGTTCAGCATCGGGAATTATGGAAAAAGATATTTTTTTAAATATAGGCGGATTCAATGAAGAATTAGGTTATTCTTATGCAGATGTTGACTTATGCCTCAGACTTAAGGAAATAGGTCTGCGTACTTTAAGCGTTGCAGATTCTTATGTGTATCATAAAGGGAATTCCGTTTTAAGTGAAATGGCAACTTTTATCAAATCCGATATAAAAGCAAAATTTATGAAGTATAATGCGTCAAAAATAACAGTTGATCTTGATAAATACTATTTGTTGAGTAAAGAAAACTACTTGTTATCCCATACTTTAGAAAGCGGCTATTTTCTTGTGGAAATCAGTTCAGTTTATGATAAAGAGTGGTATTTTCAAGTTTTAAATGACTTACAAATACATATTTCGGACATTTATTATGCAGGGATCAATTCACGTGATCTTGATAAAATTAATTTGTATGAAAAACTTCCTGTTTATATACAAACACTTAAATTTCCTGTTATTTATTTTGTCGATGAATTCATTTCTTTACGAGCCAATAGTCTTTGGATGCAATTGCGGTGTACTGATAACGATATAGTCATTGATCGTAATGCCAATATCCGAAAATTACAGGAGGTAATAATGAATGGGTGTTGAAGGTGCTTTGAAACAATTTATAAATTCAACCAATATATTACCTTCCGACGTATTATTTGAAATAAAACCAGAATATCTTGATGATTCACAGCCTCAAGTTTATATTTTACGTGAAAAAAGTGGGAAATTTCAAAAAAGAATACGGATTATATCCAATAGATATAACGCAATAACTACAGAAGAAAAGGTATGTTTATTATTAGAAATGCATTTATCCGAACATTTTTATCCCCAAATATATAAAAAGTTTAAAAATGTCTCAGGACTTGGAGATATCCTCATAACAGAGTACAAAGAGGGAATAAGTCTTGACAAATGTATTTTTGATCTGTCAGAAATTGAGTTTTCTATGATTGTGGATCAATTATGTAAAGACCTCAAAAAAATACATTCCATAAAATCATCTGGTTTCTCTGATTTAGCAGAATTTACGGATGACAATTGGTTTGATTTTTTTGAATACAAATTAAAAAAATATCTAAATAAGGCATTGGATAATAAAATTTTAACGAATGAAGAAATAGAATATCTTGTAAAGCTTTTATATAGAGAACAGGATATTTTTAAACAGGATTATGGTTCGTTAATACATTTTGATGTAAAACCCGCTAATATTATTTGGGATTGCAGAAGTAAAGAAATTTCTCTAATTGATTTTGAAATGTCACGATATGCTGATATACTAATGGAATTCACAAAAGGAAAATTTACGACTCTGCTATTCAATAACTCAGTATATAAAAATAAAATTTGGATCCCGTTAGTTGAACAGTATTTCTCTCAACCCTATACCGATGTCTTTTCTTCACGCAAGGCAGTATGGTACTTGTTTTATCATTATTTAGCACACTGTAATTATCAATTGTGTTGCTATGGAGTGATTTCCCCTTGCATTCTTAATGAATTTATATATTATAAAAGGAATCTTCTGGCATAGAAGTCAAAACCGTTACCCCAAAATGAAGGTAACGGTTTTGACCTCTATGGTTTAGGATAGTTCATGTCCTGCAATGGGGAAGTTATTATAGAACTTGCTTTAAAATTATAGCAATATGTATTCCATTGTTCATTATTCATCCTATAGAGCTTTCTGATTTCCCTAAGTATGTCTACATTTTTTATTCCCTCGTACACAGAAAGTTCATTTTGATAAAACCTTTTCATATAATATATATCAAAAATAAGATCACTATATCGTTTTTCCTGGGTCACATCATTAATATATAAATACATCTCTTGTAGGCATTGATTCAAATAAATATTACAATCGGAAAATCTTTCCTGAGAAAAAAAATATTTGGCCTTTAAATATAAGCATTTATAATAAATGCGGTTAGAATGAAAAGCAACAGCTAAATCCTCAGCTATTTCTAAATTTTCTTTTGCTTGTTCATAAAAATATGGTATACCCGAATTCGCCTTAATTAAATATATTGTTGCTAATAATAAATATAATTTTGTTTTATAGTAAGGTGTTTTTTCATTAATTTCAAAGAAATTAAGAGCATTTTGAGCTAAATTGATAGCCTCATCATACTCAAAAAACATAGCCTTTACGAGGGCCTCATGATAAAATACCGAGCCTTGCATTTTAAAAAGGTTTTTATTAGTAGATTTTTGGTATCGAATATATGCATTTTCCCAGTGTAATTTTGTATTTCCCCTTTCGAAAAAAGAATTATAGTAAATATAACCATAGTCAAAAGAGATTCTAATAAATAATTCATCGTCATTAATTTTATTTGCAATTTCAATTGTTTCTTCTGCAACATTTTTAGCTTCTTCAAGGATATTCAGAGACTTTAGGATAACGCACTTACGAGTCAACAATAAACCATACATTTTCATTTTACTATTATTATTTTTAAAAGATAATTTGTCCCATTGTTGGAGAACTTCATTAATTAAATCTCTGCAATTAACTTCTTGGCGTAATAAAATATAAACATTTGCAAATTCTCTTATAAAGTCAACAAACTCCTCGCCAAACAAATAGCAAGATTCGTATTTCACAAAAAATCTTTCATTAAAATCATTGTATGTCTTAATGCATGTATCATATGTGTTATATATTTGACTATGATAACAAAGAATCTTTGCAGCTTTTAAGTGTTCCCTGGAAATATTACGGTCCCTTAAAGTTGTAAAAAACATTCTTTGAACTTCCTTATCAAATTCTTTTTGGAGATCATGACATTTATAACTGGCTAGCAACTGTCGAATAGCGAATTGTAATAATTTTTCCGATCTATCCATGTGTGACTTGGAAATTACATACTGTAGTGGATAATCGTCTTGTAAATCATTATTTTCTATGATATTAACAATTGATTTACTTATTTCATAAATATTTTTTTTAAAGCGTTCTTTGAAAAAACGCTTTAATATATTATGATAGATAATGTAGGTTTCATCATCCGTATAACGAATCAATCCCATATCTATCATAATTTCGATAATTGAAAAGTCTACTCCGAATTGGATTAGGAATTGACTATCAACTTCTTGCATAAAAGTAAGCAAGCTTAAATAGTTAAATATTTGAGCAGAACATTCCATTTGTTCAGCTATAATCTCCAGACGTTTGCTTAGCACTTGCTTCAAATCGGAAGGAATCTTCTCTAATGTTTGGTGAAAAAGGTCTAAATTTGAAATGATAAAATAATCCTCTTCCCGGATAAGAACTTCTTTCTGAATAAGATAAAAAAGTGTCTGCTCAATAGAAAGAGGTAGTATGCCAGCCTTATCTATCAATAATTTGATTGTTTCCGTAAATTGATACGATTTTTTAACATTTATGCAATTTAAACAAGAGCTAACATAAATGCGTGCTTGTTCTTGGTTAAATCCAGAAACATGGCTAATATAATAGTGGTTTTTTTCTTCTTTCTCTAGCCACATTAATCTATCAAACAATTTTTTTGATTCTGTTTTTGGAAATATATAATCTGTATTAAACGTAAGTAGAATTTTAAAATTGCATGCATTATTATTGGCAAAAGTGATAAAATCATTTATAAGACGCAACGTATTATCACTGAAAAATTGAATATTATCAAAGACAAGTAAATGCTTATTTCCCAATAACTGTTTCAACATAAATTCTTTAATTGTATTGTGTTTCACTGTAAAGTCATAGTTTTCGTCATAGAGGATGGAAATCAACTCTTTTTTTTCCTCATCGTAAAAATCAGTAAGAATAGAATATGATTTTTTTTGATATGGTAGAGCATATGCTAGAGAAAGATATGATTTTACCCATTCTTCATTGTTTGAAATTTGATATTCTCCATTATAGCGAAAAATATCATACCCTTCGATAATAGCATTGTCACAAATCTCTTTTAATAGACGACTTTTTCCTGTTCCGCTCTCCCCATATAAAGTGCTAAAGCAATAATTATCTACATTATCTGCGGATAATAAGCTTTGATGATCAGTTACGATAGATATATAACTTCCACCTATTAAAGTTGTGTCGGCAAGCCATTTGCCTTTTAAAGATTTTTGATATGGGCGAAAAGTCTGCCCTTTTATGTTGTACTCAATGGAAGGAAGGATAATATTATGCCGATAGCTTATTAATTTGTATTTACATTGAATATACTTCACTTCTCCCGGATTTAAGGTAATCTGATGAGATTTCTGCAAATTCTTCTGATTAAGAAACTGTAAATATTTATGATTCAAAACATCGTAATTAATTTGTATGTCTATTTTAACCTTTTCTGTTATGCTCGTATTTTCAAAAAAATAATTGACAATAAAAACATCATTTACACGATAAAAATCTTTAGAATATTTTTTGAAAATATTATGGTTATATGGATTGGATAAGAAATAGTGATAACGTACAGGTTCTATGGCTGAATCAGTTCTTTTAAATTTTTCAAACAAGAAATCAGGAAAAAATTTTTCTATAATTTCCGGTTTTTGGCTTTTATCGTAATATTGAATGATTAATTCTTCTAATTTGACATCGTCAAACACAAGTATTTGTTTCCCCGTTTTTTCTTTAAAAAACGCTAGATATTCGGTAGCATTTTCGTTCATAGGAGAGTATGAAAAGAAAATTATTATCCCTGCATTTTCGAGCGTACCTACAACAAGAGTTGATGAAATAATGTCAATTGACAAGTTATCTGTGTGACATTTGCATTCTGCCCAACATTTTATTTGACTAATACCGCCAATATTAATATCTGCGAAAAAATCCTTTTTTCCATCCCAGGAACTAGATGTTTGATGCCACTCTTCATTAGGATACATAAATTGAAGTAAATTTAAACAAAGCTGTTCAAAAAGTTGCCCATTATTATTTTTAAAAAACCTATCCCAATAATTCGGTAATAAATATTTCATAATAATCTCCATTCCACCGCCAAGTCGGCGGCATAAATAGTAAGGAAAGCCTTCCGATTCTCCCCGCTGTTGATAAAATGCTTTATTCGGTAAATACCGGGGGCCTGTATTCAACCTTTTGGAGGGTGATGTCAACGTCACCATTGCCAACACCAAATAGATAAAGGCAATCAAAGGCAACAAGGATGATATAAAAGATTTCAAATGGATTAGGGATTTATTTCGACGAGACCTGGTTCTGAGAGTCCATATCCTCTGTAAACCTATCCGTGCCCTGTGTGAGTTCAACAAGGTGCCGCTACAAGCTTGATATCCTGTCGTTTTAGTGGAAAGAACAGATATCAGAATGCGCTTACTATCTGTAATGTCGTATTGGACTCGGTTGTTTCCAAATACCTTTGGGAAATCAGCTGCATCTGTTATTAATACCTGATCGAGCAATCTAGAAATTCCATCAGTCGGGAAGAAATCGTTTTCGGTCCCCTCTGTCCCCTAAGAAAGAAGTCTGACAGTGTCACGAAATCCATCGAAGGGTATCAGATGACTGCTCTCACCAGCCTGTCTGAAAACCAGATTTTGTGGCATAATTTTAGCCCCTTTCCTTCATCTGCGACATTGTAAACTGAATAAAATACACAGAATGAAGAAAGAGGCTTATGCCTGTTCCATCAATTCCATCATTTTTTGAAATCCAAGGAGATTTTTTGCCCATTCCAGGTTATAACCCAGGCAGAAGAGCGCAAACTCCCCAGCCACTTTTTGTATTCCTCTCAACAGGAAATAAGCGGCTCCCATAGCTCGTTTTATTGTTCCAAACGGATGCTCCGACAGGCACATTCTCTGGCTCATCTTTTCTTTGTCCGGTTTCAGAAAAAACTTCACAACCTTTCTTTTTTCATAATGCCATTTTTCGCCTGTCTTCCTTTCTTCCAGTTTCTTTCCTTCTGCCTTCAGCCAGTCCTTGCATGGTTTCATCAACTGATCTTTTGTAAAATCAATCTCTTTCCATTCGCCTTTCCCTTTGCAACACTTGTTACGGTTCGGGCAATGCTTACAGGCATTTTTATTTGCATAACGGATATTTCCATTTTTCTTTATGCATTTCTGTCTCAGGATTTCTCCTGCCGGACAGTATACCAGGTTTCTCTCAGGGTCTCTGACAAGATAACCTCCATTTGCTTTTTCCAGCATTTCCTCAGGGCTTCCATACACGCTGCATTTTTCCTGCTTTTCATCCACCGCTTTACGTCGGACTGTTTTCACCTTCATATCCTGTATTACTTCTGTATAAGCTTTCGGGATCTGACCTGCATGCAGCGCTTTCTTCAATTCTTCCGCATCCATGCTGGCAGGATTAGCTTCTGCCTCCTCATAAGGTATTTCTATTTCATAACCGTCTTTTCCATCGTCTGTTATTACATGAGGGATAATACCTTTTTCCAGACAGTCCACCATATCTTCCGTAGCCTCATAACCTTTATCGGCCACTGCTTCTATGACTTTTTCCGGATCGGAATTCTTTATTCCCCGCACAGTGCTTTCCGGTAATCCATGATCGGTTACCTGATTGGTCATTTGAAAGTCACGGATCAGATGTGTTTCCGAATCTACCGCCGTCTGTGGGTTATACGCTACTGTAAAACCATTTTTATTTTTCATGAGTTTTGCGTCTGCATCCGTAACAGAAAGCTAGTGTGCTGTACCGTTGATATTTAACATTTTATCTGCCTCTATTCAGAGGCAGGGATAAATATCGGGTATAAAGATGGTTGCGGTCAAAGCCTGGAACATATGGCATATCAACTCACCTCAAAATGATTTTTTTCTCTGGTTCCATTATACTGTATTTGAACCATAGATGCATGATTTCTGTGTGCTTTATTCAGTTTTCAATGTGCAATTTTAATTTATATTGAGCGCTCATAAGAGCATATCAACCTTTATCTTTTTCAGGTTAGATCAATCGAGTTTTCGGACAATCCCCCCAAATATCGTATGCACCTAACCTACGCACATCTGGATTATCTTACATTTACAATAAATGGCATAACACAATGTTTGATTTTATGACTGCCCTTTATAAAGATCCTGTCTGGCTATTGTGTACTATTCCGGGCGTCGTTGTCTCCGAGATTAGAACGGACACGATTCCGCTTTCCAATTCCAAGCGTTTACATCATTGGGCAGATCCTACTCCCGGCGATAATGAATCTGCCAGTAAGAAGAAAGCTGTCAGAGTAATGTGTGCCGGCATCTATTTCAAATCTGCATTGGTACAAACCGCCTATGTGCTGCAGCCATGGAATCTGATAAACCGCCTTACTATAAGCAAAAATACGTGCCATCATTGCTATCGTCCGGATAATTCTTGCTTCAATCTACCAGGTGCTGTCCACGGGTGAAGTATGGAATCTGACCGATTTATACAAAATTGACATGCCAGAACTTCTGAAAGAAAAACAGAAGGAAAAGGCTATCAAGCAGGGTAAGAAACCGCTTATTAGTGAGAAGGATTATTTTCGAATCGCATTATAAAAATATATTTTCTCAAAGGCTGTCCTCTCCTTTCGCAGTATTTTTCTTCGTTTATATTTTAGCCTTTAATGTAATCACATTGCAAAAACCCACATATAATTAAAATGTCTATTTTTCAATACTTTATTGAAAAACCATCAATTCAACGGATAATACGGGATTATCCATCTAACTCTCATCTTCCTAACGGATATCCCCCTGATTACTCATACAGTTTTTCATCACCGAACATTTATATAGTTCTTAATGTCCTTCGACAGAATTATACCATTTTTTTCACCAAATGTCACCTGTCTTTCTGTTGTTTTTTTACGGAAATTACAGTAATGAGTTTTCTTTTGGGGATTTGAAGAGGATCTTATAAAAGCTTTTTGTTCTGCCGGTATTCCTGCAAAACAAAAAGCTTTTATAAGATTTCAACGGAAGAGATTCCTTTTGGTGATATTGACAATATCATTCTGCCCTGTAGGGTGCGCTTGTGTACTGGCTCCTGCGGTCGCTATGGATGATTGCACCGCAGATAGATGGAAATGCCTTATGCGCATTCTCTATTGTGGATACGCACTGAACTGGACAAAAAAGCTTGCAGAGACATTCATTTCACAAGGGCATTCATTTTACAAGAACTTCCGTTTCACAGGGACTTTTGTCTTACAAGTACTTACCTTCCACAAGGACATTTGTCTCACATGAACTTTCGCCTTTCGTGGACTTTCGCCTCACAGGGATATGGTCTCAAAGATATGGAACAGGTCCAAGGCCCCGTAGCCGACCGCACGGTTGGGGTAGGAAGCGTTCCGGCTTCGCTCCGCCCCCCGTATCATCAGGCTTTTGATGTCCTTGGTGCGCATTCCCCGGTAGTTGCCCTGCAGGACACCCCATTCCAGAAGAAGGGCCGCCGCACCGGCCCCGTGAGCCGCCGCTATGCTGGTTCCGCTCTTTACGCCGAAGCGGCCCCCCGGCAGGGCGCCGTAAATGTCCACGCCCGGCGCCACCAGGTCCGGCTTGATCCGGTCGGTCCTGGTATATCCCCGCCCGGAATGGATATAGACGCTGTTCTGTCTGTGATTATCCGCCCCAAAGGTGATGGGGCCCTCCGCCGAGGAGGGCACGGTCAGGGTCGTGTCGGGATTTGGCCGCAGAAACGACGTGTCCGCCTCCACGAATCCCTCCATGGGCAGCCAGATGTGGAACCCTCCGGCGGTGTATCGCTCGTTATAGACCACCAGAGTCCAGATGCCCGGCGTCGGGTCCGCCATCCGCATCCGCACCACCGTGCTCCCCGACTCCTGCTCGATCAGTTGGTAATCCACGTAGATCACGGTCTTTTCCATGGTAAACTGGAAGACGCTGTTTAAATTCAGGCGCGGAACCACCCTGGCCGTGCTTTCCCCCGTGGGGGAAAGGATCTGCACGCCGTAGACCTCCGGAGCCTCGGCCCAAAGCTCCATGGTAATCCCGTTCTCATTCTGCGGAATGCGGATCTCCACGTAATCGCTCCCGCCCTCGGCGCCGATGTGTCCGAAATAATGATGAGCCCTGTTGGATTCGTTCCCCGCCGCAATCACCACCGCATTTCCAAGCCGCTTCGCCGCCGTATTCAGCATACAGCCAAGAGGGGCATTCCCCGCATGGTCGCCCCAGTTGGTTCCCACGCCGATCAAAATCACCAGGGGCATGGACAGCCGTTCCGCCAGTTCCGTCAGATAGCGGACTCCCATCATCAGGTCCGTCTCCTGATAGGCGATGGCGCCATCCTTAATCAGGAAATAGTCTCTCAGATATTCCTTGGCCGGCTTCAACTTCACCATGGCGATGGAGGCGCCCGGAGCCGCCCCGGTAAATTCCTCCTCCGGCAGGTCGCTTCCTGCCGCTATGGAGGCGAGAAAGGTTCCGTGCCCGTCCTCGTCCACCGAGGGCACCAGGGAACGGCCGTCCACTGCGGCGATGGCCGCATCGATCTCCTCATTGGTATATTCGCTTCCATATTGGAACCCTTCCGGCAGTCTTCCCGTCTGGATCGTCTGGTCCCAGATCCGGAGGATCCTCGTCCTTCCGGCCGGATCCAGAAACACCCGGTTTTCATAATCAATCCCCGTGTCAATCAGACCGACCAGAACGCCTGCGCCGGTGAGGTTCAACACCGGCTGGTTCCTGGCCCGGAGGATTCCCGACTCCTCCATGTTGGTCACGTCCGTCAACCCGTAAAGCCTGGGAATCGCCGCATAATTATAAAACTGGACAGAAAGAGGCGGAAGGAGCTCCTTGCTCACATGAATGACCGCCGTGGTGTCGGACGCCTGTTCCACACAAAAAAGCCGTGGCAGCGCCGTGTCAACCTCGTACTGGTCGGACGGAAAAATAAAATCTTCATATTCCTCCGACAAAATCCGTTCCCTGCACGCTGCCACCTCCTCTGATGGCTCCTCCTCCGGCAATGCCGTCTGAGACAAAATTCCTTCCGCTCTGATTTCCTGTTTACTTTTTTTCATACATTCAGACTTTCAGGCTTCATCATATTAATTTATGCCTGAACGCCCAATCTCATAACTCCCCGCAGATCAATTAAGGGGCCTCCCGTCTTATCAATATAAGATTTTGTGATCGTCACCCGCCCGATATTGTCATCCTTCGGGATCTCATACATGATGTCCAGCATATATTCCTCCAAGATCGCCCGAAGAGCCCTGGCTCCTGTGTGCCGCTCCATGGCCTTCTCCGCAATGGATTCTAAAGCCCCATCCTCGAATACAAGCTGAACCTCATCCATCTGGAGAAGCTTCTCATACTGTCTGAGAATGGCGTTTTTCGGTTCCTTCAGGATGCGCACCATGAAGTCCTTAGTCAGCGCCTCCAGAGAAACGATGATCGGAAGCCGCCCCAGAAACTCCGGGATCATGCCGAATTTTTTCAGATCTTCCACTTCAGCCTTACAGAGAAGATTCTCTTCCTTATCATATTTGTCCTTGAGCTCCGCCCGGAAGCCGATGGAAGACTCCTTGGTCAGCCGTTCCTTGATGATCTCCTCCAGCTCCGGAAATGCACCGCCGCAGATAAAAAGAATATTGCTGGTATTCACCGTAGTCATGGGCACCATGGCATTCTTGCTGTTGGAACCCACCGGAACCTCCACCTCACTGCCCTCCAGCATTTTGAGAAGCTCCTGCTGAACCGACTCTCCACTGACATCTCTGGTGTTGGTGTTGCGCTTTTTGGCAATCTTGTCGATCTCGTCGATATAGATGATACCCTGCTCCGCCTTCTCCACATCATTCCCGGATGCCTGTAGTAGCTTGGACACCACACTCTCAATATCGTCCCCGATATATCCCGCCTCCGTCAGCGAGGTGGCGTCTGCAATGGCCAGAGGTACGTTCAGCAGTTTCGCCAGGGTCTTCACCAGATAGGTCTTCCCGCTTCCGGTGGGGCCAAGGAGCAGCATATTGGACTTCTCGATCTCCACGCCATCCTCCCCGTCGGCCGCAACCCGCTTATAGTGGTTGTAAACCGCCACGGAAATGGCCTTCTTCGCCTGGTCCTGTCCCACCACGTACTCGTCCAGCATCCGCTTGATCTCGTGGGGGGCCGGAATCGCCCGGCGGTCAAAGGGAACCTTCTCCTTCTTTTCTTTTTTCTTCTTTTTTAGCCTCTGCCTCTGAGGAATCTCCCGCTCCCCGCCCAGCAGGTCGGAGAGATTGATAAATCCCACTCCCGGCAGACCGGAGAGAGTCGACAGGTCGATGGCACCGGGACGCACGCTCTCGGAAGCGTCCTCTCCGGAAGAACCATCCGCCTCGGAAGAGCCCTCCGCCCCGGCATCACTGATTTGGGAGGACGCATCCCGCCCGGTCTCTCCCTTCCCGTAAAGATTGCCGAGTCCCGACAAATCCAGATTGGATAAATTGAGCCCCGAGATGGAGCCATTCTGCTCAAAGCTGTCAAATGCCTTCTGCATACACTCCGGACAGATGCTGATATTCCCCGGCATGGTGATCATCTTATTGGTTCGGCTCTCCGGCCTCCTGCACACGAAACAAACCTTCTCATACTCTTCCTCTGCAGTCTCATCCCGCAGTTCTTCTTTTGTTTTATCCTGTTGGTCTGACATAAATTTCTCCTCTTTTTGCACTCTTGTTCTATTATATATGAGTTGTACCTGTGGGACAAGTAAACTTTTTATGAACCGACGCAGCACTTGTCTGCGGAATCCCCGTAACGCAAAGAACCTGCAGCGCCGGTTCCCCAGGCGCCGCAGGCCACTGCCCTATGCTTCTTGTGCGATGCGTTTCATCAGTGCTGATCCGGAATTTCCGGAATCACCCGTCCTTCCTGTTCCTGGTAATCCTTCCGGTAACCCAGAGTGACAGAAATCTTTTTCTCCACATATTCATTCTCTTCCAGCCGCTGCACAGTCAGTTCGATCTGTGTACCGCCCGCGTAATAGGAAAGCATGGTTTTTAATTCATTCATGGAAGATACTCTGCTTCCCTCGACCGCCGTGATAATGTCCCGCTCCATGAGCTCGGAAGCCGCCGCCGGCCCATCCTCGACCAGGCTGTAGACGTAAACACCCTCCGGCATATTGTACTGCTTTGCATTGTTTCCATTCATGTCCACGCCGTTGATGCCCAGCCAGGAAGCCTCGTCCTCCGACACACTCTGTCTGGTCTGCTTGGTCATCAGGCTGTAAATGATTTCCTCCGCCTCCGACACGGGAATTGCAAACCCCATGCCCTCCACGTCCTCGCTGGAGTACTTGGCAGAATTGATTCCAATCAGCTCCCCCTTCATATTTAGAAGGGCGCCGCCGCTGTTTCCCGGATTGATGGCCGCATCCGTCTGGAGCAGGGTGAGAGTCCGATTCTCAATGGTCACCTCCCGGCTTAAGGCGCTGACATGGCCATAAGTCAGGGATTGACCGTAGCCCAGGGCATTTCCGATGGCGATCACTTCGTCACCCACCCGCAGGGCGTTGGAATCTCCAAGGGTTGCGATCTTGATCGCCCCGAGAGTATCCGCATTCATGGACTCCAGGGGAATGGCGATCACCGCCAGATCATTGTCCTCCGCAGTCCCCTTCACCTGGGCCTCCGCCGTATTTCCATCGGTAAAGGTCACAGTCAGAGAATCCGCCCCGTCGATCACGTGATAATTGGTCAGTACCAGAAGCTCCGTCTCATTCTGTCCCACGATGATGCCGGAGCCGCTTCCACTCATCTCCCGGTTTCCGTATCCTCCGTATCCGTAGAAGAAAGACTCCCAGCCATCGCTTTCGTACATCTGGGTATTGGTGATGGCCACGATGGAGGGCATCGCATTCTCCGCCACGTCGGCGACCACATTCCCGGAGGAAGCAGCGCTTCCTCCTGTGCTGACGGGAGTCGTCTCCGCCTGCTCCACCTTCGCCACCTTTGTCTCCTGGTTCGCCGCGTCCACGGCATCCTGAAGTTTTTTCTCATAGCCGCTCACCTTCATGACTCCGATGAAAGCGCCCGCCCCCGCACCTCCAAAGAGCACGCCGCAAAGGAGGAAGACTCCCAGCTTCTTAAAAAAACCGCCGCCTTTCTTTTTTTTCTTTTCCGGCTTTTTGATACTGTTCGGCTCAATGGGCTCTGTGGGAATATAGGTATACACAGAGGACGAAGAACCGGCCTCCTGCTGGTATCCGTCCTGGATATTGTCGTTTCCGTAATAATCGTTCATATGATCCTGTCCTTTCTCTCTGGCATTTTTTCAGAAGTTTCGTTTTTGATGCTATCAGGATACCAATCAAATGTGACAAAACTGTGTTATAATCGTGAAGAAATGTTGATTTTCACCCAGTTCCAGATGTGCATACCAAAACGGAGGGCCCGTCCAAGGTTCCCTCCGCTCACGTTTAATCTGCTGTCTCTGTTTCGGCAGGCGTCGTCTCCTCTGCGGCGTCCGTCTCTCCCGACTCCGTCTCTGCTTCGTCGGCGGCTTCCGTCTCATCCCCCGCCGCACTGGTCTCTTCTGTCAAAATGCCGGCCATGTCCTGAACCACCAGAGAACTGCTGGAGTAATCCGGCTTTGCGTTCTGGATCTTGATATATTGGTTGCGGATGGTAAAGCCGATCCCCGTGCCGACTCCGGCAATCACCACGATGACAATTGCGATCACCAGCGCCTTCATGCGCTTCCTCTGCTTCCGCTCCTTCTCCACCAGCTCTTTCCGTCTTGCCTTCTGCTCTTTATACCGATCTACCTTCCGCTGACTCATAACGATAAATTCCTTTCCCTGCGAATTCCGGTCAGATACCTCGTCTGCTTTGACCGATCCTTCGCTATCATAGCATAATTCATTTTAATATTCAAGAGGATGTCCTGATTTTCCAGTCACCGTCCGGCCGCCCCGTAGAGCCCCGCATAGATCCCCCCCTGTTCCAAAAGCTCTCTGTGGGTCCCCTGCTCAGCAATGCCGTCATCGGTCATGACCAGAATCTTCTCCGCATTGCGGATGGTGGAGAGCCTGTGGGCGATGACAAAGGTGGTGCGCCCCTTTGCCAACTTTTCAAGAGCCTCCTGCACAATGCGCTCGCTCTCATTGTCGAGCGATGAGGTCGCTTCGTCAAACACTAGCACCGGTGGGTTCTTCAAAAATACCCTCGCCAGGGAGAGCCGCTGCTTCTGCCCGCCGGAGAGCTTCACCCCCCGCTGACCGATGTCCGTGTGATAGCCGTCCGGAAGCTCCAGGATAAATTCGTGGGCCCCGGCCGCCTTTGCCGCCGCTATCACCTCCTCCTCGGAGGCATCCTTTTTCCCGTAGCAGATGTTCTCATATACCGTCCCCGCAAAGAGATAGACGTCCTGCTGGACAATGCCGATGTTGTCCCGGAGGCTTTTTAGAGTAATCTTCCGAATATCGGTTCCGTCCAGGGTGATCCTGCCGCCGCTCACCTCGTAAAATCTCGGGATCAGGCTGCAGAGGGTGGATTTCCCCACGCCGGAGGAGCCTACCAGGGCAATGTATTCGCCCGGCTTCACCTCCATGTCCAGATGGTGGAGCACGTCGTTTCTGGAAGACGCATAGCGAAAATCCACCCGCTCAAACCGGATCTCACCCTTTACCCCGTTTATCTCCTTTGCGTCAGGCGCATCCTCGATATCCGGCCGGATCTCAAGGATCTCCCGGAACCGGCCATAGCCCGACATGCCGTTCTGGAACTGCTCCGTAAAGCTGACCAGCCGCTTGATGGGATCGGTGAAATTGCCGACCATCAGGAGAAAAGCCACCAGATCCGCCGGATTTAACTTTCCCCTGGAAAGAAGCAGGGCTCCCACGGAGATCACCACCACGGTCATCAAGGTGGCAAAGGCTCCCAGCCCCGCATTGTAAGCGCCCATATACCGGTAGCTGTTCCGCTTGCTCTCCAAAAACCGCCGGTTTCCCTCGTCAAACTTACTCATCTCAGTGTCTTCATTCCCGAAGGACTTTACCACCCGGATCCCCGACAGACTGTCCTCAATCTGGGCGTTCACGTCGGCGATCCGCTCCCGGTTGCGCCTGAATGCCCGCTTCATCTTCTTATTGAGGAAGACCGCATAGAAAAGCATAAATGGAAGCAGGGCCGCCGCCGCAAAGGCCAGGGGCACGTTGATGAACAGGAGGATCACCAGGGAACCGGCCATGCGGATCAGGGAGATGATCAGATCCTCCGGCCCGTGGTGCCACAGCTCACTGATGTCAAACAGGTCGTTCGTCACACGGGACATAAGCTGTCCGATCTTCTGCTCGTCGTAGAAAGCAAAGGACAGCTTTTGGTAATGGGCAAAAAGCTCATGGCGCATGTCCCGCTCCATCTTTGCCCCCATGATGTGACCAAAATAGCCGATATAATAATTACAGCCGAATTCCAGGAGTACAAGGCCCGCCATCAGAAGGGCCAGTCTGAGGATCGTATCCGCCGCCTCGCCCGCCTCATAGTAAATAACCGTCCCTGTGATATGGCGGATGATCAGCGGAATCACCAGAGTCACCGCCGCACCCAGGCAGGCAAAAAACATATCGCTCAAAAACAGACCGAGATAGGGCCTATAATATACAAGAAAGCTTTTTCTTTTCTTACCGTTCATCAATGATCATCTTTGCGGCGCCATAAATGCCGGCGTCATTCCCCAGGGTTGCCAGCTTAAGCTTCGCTTTCTCCTTTGTCAGCACGATCAGCGGATCGTAATGTTTTTGTAAAAGATCTAATAGATATTGTCCCGCCTTGGACACGCCGCCGCCAATGAGGAACACCTGGGGATCCACCACCTGGGAAACGTAGGCCAGCGCCCGGCCCAGATACATCATACAGTAATCGGCTACCTCCTGGGCCAGCGTATCTCCCGCCTTCGCCGCATCGAACACGTCCTTGGCCGTCACCCCGGAAATGTCTCTGAGGGAAGAGGCCCTGTCCGATTCCCGCATAAAGCGTCTCGCAATCCGGGCCACCCCGGTCGCCGAGGCAATCTGCTCCAGGCATCCCCTGTTCCCGCAGTTACAGGCCTCCGGCTCCGGCCAATCCCAATCCATAACCATATGACCGATCTCTCCGCCCATGCCCTTGCTCCCCGGCACGATGCGTCCGCCCAGGATCACGCCGCCGCCGATCCCGGTCCCCAGAGTCACGGCCACCACGTCCTCATAGCCCTTGCCCCCGCCCTGCCACACTTCGCCGAGAGCTGCGATATTGGCATCGTTTTCTCCCTTCACGGGGATCCCGCCCAGAAGCCCCGAGAGCTCCTTCACCGGGTTCCAGTCACGGATGCCGATATTGACAATGACCTCCACGTACCCGTCCGGGCGGATGGGCCCCGGCACGCCGATCCCGGCCCCGGCAAGGTCCGAAAGGGCAAGCCGCATCTCCTCCATCTTCTTTTTTATGGACTCGGCAATATCCGGACATACATATTTCCCGCCCTCTTCCTTCCTGGTGGGAATCTCCCATTTTGTGATCAGGGTCCCGTCCTTTTTAAACAGCCCCAGCTTCGCCGTCGTCCCTCCCAGATCCACTCCTGCATAAATCTTGCTCATACACTCGCTCCTCCGTCCTCCATGGCCGACTTGTCCTTCGGCCGTTTTCCTTTTATTTTACCTGATTTCACCTGATTTGCAAAGAAAATATTTCTTCTGTTTTTCGCTATCCCGCTTCCCTATGTATCAGCTTTAACACCCCCGAGACAAACTGACGGAAGCTTCCCGACCTGTTATTCTCAATATTCATGTGCGCCGCAATCCTTCTGGCCCCGTCAATCTGCTGATGCCCAGGAAAAAGCTTTCTCAGTTCTTCCTTCGGATTCCCAATTGCATCCGGATTTCGGTATTTGCTTTTTTCCCGCAAAGCAGTGACATCTTTGTGATACGCTCTGGAAACCGCCTGCAGATCTCCAAAATACCACGCTTCCAATTCCCGACAGACAATTCGGACTAACACTTCCCGGCCTGCAGGCCCTGCCAGTTCTGAAAGGGCTTGTTTGATTTTCACGCAGTCCCCGCTGTCCTGGTCCTGAACGATCACAAATTTGGTATCCGGCTGTCTCCACGCCTTCAACTTCCTTGGGATCGACTCCTGCAGATCACTCTTTCCGCTGTGGGCAATCGTCTTATACCCAACATTCTCCGGCAAAATCTTTGGGAGAAGTATGTCAAGAAGCGCCTTCATGGAAGGCTCCTCCAAAAGAAACACGATCATCATAAGCCCGATACCTCTTCCAGCAAAAGCCCCTGCCGCCACAACTGTCCCAGCAGATCTCCCGCTTCCCAGAGCTCCCGAATCACCTCACAGTCCGAAGCCCTGTAAATCTTTGTATAACCGTCCTGTTTCACCAGACAGTACAACTCTTCCAGACGGACCGCATTGAGAAAATCCGGAGAGTGAGTGGAAATAAAAACCTGCCCGCCCTCCTCCGAATACATCCGGAATTCTTCCGCCAATTCAAACAAAAGCTGCGGATACAACTGATTTTCCGGCTCCTCCACACAGAGCAGCGCATGCTTCTCCGGGTCATTCAAAAGAATCAGATAAGTAAACATCTTGATCGTCCCATCAGACACAAACCGGGACACGAACGGATCTTTAAAATTCCCGTCCTGAAAGCGAAGAATGATCCGGCCGTCCTCCGTCTCCTGCGCTTCCACTTTGGAGACGCCAGGCACCCGCCGCTCCATTGCCTTTAAAATCTCATCAAAAATCTCTCTGTGGTTATCGTACATATATTTCGCCACCAGTGCAAGATTATCTCCTGACGTAGACACCCGCTCACTATACCCTGCATCTTTTGTCCCTCTGGCCTCCTCGATATGAAAATCGGATACATACCAGTCTTCAATCAATCTCCTGAGCTGCGAAACCGCAATAAACTCCTTAAACTGTCCCAATCCCTTGATCGCAAGGATGTCCGGCGAGTCCAATTTCTGAGGGCTGCGTTCTGCCAGCCGCACATCCTTATATTCCGTAAGCTCCCCGTCGGCCGCCACTCCCTCTCCATAAGAAAAATCCAGCACCTTCCAAGGCGCCCCAGTCTGTCCCCGCCGAAACCGCATCACTTCTTTTTTGATTGCCGGTTTCCGGTCCGGCATCAGGCAGATCACAAGCTGATAGGTAATGATCGGCTCGTCCAGAGAAGGCCGGAATTTGATCTCAAACTCGATATCTCCCTCCTGCCCTCTGGAAATCACCTCCGAAAAACCGCCCCGCCTTGCCAGCGCCGCCCTGATATTGGTCTGCAGGGCATCATGCAGAAACCCGAACACGTCAAAAAACGTCGTCTTCCCCGCCCCGTTCATGCCAAGGAACACGGCCATATTGGGAATGTCTTCTACGGCGACATCCTGAAACACCCTGTAATTTCTAATTTTGATCGTCTCTATCTTCATGACGACGCCCCTTTCCGCTTTCATATCAACATCATACTATGATTATTTTCCTTCCGCAATCCCTTTATTCTTCCGAAATAATCTTCCGGTGAGCACCAGCATGGTGGTGAAGCTGGCCGTCCCGCCGATGAAATTGGAGATCGGCTCCGCCAGAAACACGCCCATGACTCCAAGCCCCGCCGCCCGTGGCAGAAGGAGCGTCAGGGGCACCACGATGATGATCTTTCGGAGCAGGGAGAAAAATACCGACTGCTTCGACATTCCAAGGCCCACAAAGGTTGACTGGCCCACGAACTGGAAGGCCATCATGAAAAAACCGAAGAAATAGAGATGAAGGGCGGGCACACCCCTGGCGAGAAGCTCTGCATCCGAATTGAAGACCCCCATGATCGGCTCCGGGAACAAAAACAGCATCAGCCAGGCAAAAAGCATATAAGAGACTCCCGCCGCCGTCACAAAGACGATCCCCTTCCTGATCCGGTCATAGGCCCCCGCTCCCAGATTGAAGCCAAACACCGGCTGGGATGCGTTTGTGAGCCCCTGCATGGGCATGGCCACCACGTCCCGCACAGAGTTTAAGATTGTCATGACACCCACGTAGACGTCGCCGCCGAAGTCCCGGAGAGTGGCATTGCAGGCGATCTGTACCGCCCCGTTGGAAACCTGCACCACGAAGCCGGCCATTCCAAGGCCCATGATCTCCCTGACCAGCTTCCCCTCCGGCCGCATGCATCTCTTCCGAATGCGGAACAGGCTCTTTTTTCCAAAAAGAAACCGGATCACCCAGGCCGCCGACAGGAGCTGGGAAAGGATCGTGGCAAGAGCCGCCCCCGATACGCCCAGGCCAAACACGAAAATAAAGACCGGGTCCAGAAGGATGTTCACGGCGGCCCCGATCAGGACCGTCGCCATGCCGGTCCCCGCAAAGCCCTGGGCATTGATAAAGCCGTTCATTCCCGTTCCCAGCATGGCAAACGGCGTCCCCAAAAGATAAATCCGCAGATACTCCGCCGCATAGGGATAGCTTGCGTCGCTGGCCCCAAACAGATACAAAAGCGGCTTCATGAGAAAATAACAGACAGCCGTCAGAATTACACAGCAGACACAGAGCATGGAAAAGGTATTTCCCAGGATCCTCTCCGCCCGCTCCCCGTCCCGACGTCCCCTGGCAATGGAAAAGAGCGGCGCCCCACCCATGCCGAACAGATTGGTGAATGCCATGATCAGCGTGACCACCGGAAAAGTCAGCCCCAGGCCGGTCAAAGCCAGGGCAGAGCCCCCCGGCAGATGCCCGATGTAAATCCGGTCCACAATATTGTAAAGCATCTGCACCAACTGGGCAACGGTCATCGGCACCGCCAGCGCCATGATATGCCTGTATACGCTTCCCGTGGAAAAATCACTCTGCGTCCCGTTTTGTTTCCTCTCCCGTCTCAAGTCTGCCACCTCCCCCATCTGGTATCCATTGTAGACGAGTTGTGGGAGAATGTAAAGGGACGGATTCCGTCATTCCTCCGACCAGACACGTCGGTTTGCCGGAGGAATGACGGAATCCTGTTCATACGCAAGCTATGGAGAACTCAGGGCAAATTTTCGTCCCGCTCCTCCAGGCGGCCGTTCCAGAGATAGCGGTCCGTCTCCCGTATGATCACCCTCTGCAAGAACAGGATGCAGACCAGGTTCGGGAGGGCCATCAGGCCGTTTAGCAGATCGGAAAACGCCCAGACGACCCCCATGGAGGTCACGGTTCCGGCAAAGGCGGCCGCCAGGTAGAGCAGGCGGTAGCCAAGGAGAAACCCTTCCGGCTGCGGGGACAGCGCCCCCTCCTTTCTTCGGAACTTTCGGAAAGAGCTTCTCTGCAGAAGATAGAGGACGGCCTGTTCCCCGTAAAAGCTCCAGCCCAGGATGGTGGCAAAGGCGAAGATCACCAAAGACACGGCAAAGATCACATGCCCGAAGCCGTTCATCAGGCCGAAGGCCGCCTCCGCCAGGTCCCCGCCGGAAATCCCGGCAAACACCGCCGGTTCGTGGAGCATGGAGGAGACGATCACGATCCCGGTCACGGCGCAGAACACCACCGTGTCCCAGAAAGTGCCCGTCATGGCAACCAGCGCCTGGCGCACGGAATTTCCCGCCCTGGCTCCCGCCGCCGCCATGGGTGCCGTCCCAAGGCCCGACTCATCGGAAAAAAGGCCCCGGGCGATCCCCTGCCTGGCCGCCTGCAGGACGGTGCTTCCCACGAATCCCCCGGCCGCCGCCCGGGGAGTGAAAGCCGCCGTCACGATCAGCCGCACGGCCGGCAGCACGAAAGCCCGGTTAATGTATAAGAGGGCAAGGCATCCGCCCAGATAAAAGACGGCCATGAAAGGGATCAGCTTCTCACAGACCCCGGCGACCTTTTTGGCCCCGCCCAGGATCACCACCGCCGCCAGCACACAGATCACGGTTCCGGTGACAACGGGCCTTATGTGAAAGGCCGTCTCCATCACACTGCCGATGGCATTGGCCTGGACGCTGCACCCAGTCCCGAAGGCGGCGAAAGCCGCCAGCACGGAAAAAAGAACGGCGAGCGGCTTCGAATGAAGCGCCGTTTCCATCACGTACATGGGCCCGCCCAGATAACCGCCGCCCTCAGACCGTCTCCGGTACTTGACCGCCAGAAGGGATTCCCCGTATTTGGTCGCCATGCCGAAGACCCCCGCCAGCCAGCACCAGAACACGGCCCCCGGCCCGCCCAGGGCCACCGCCATGGAGACGCCGATGATGTTCCCCGTGCCAAGGGTGGCCGCCAGGGCCGTGGCCAGGGCCGCAAAAGGACTCATCCCGCCCTCCAGGCCCTCCTCCTCCGTCACGGAAAGCCGGAGGGCCTTAAAAATTTTTCGCTGAGGCCCCTTAAGACGCATGGTCAGCAGTAGATGGACTCCCATGAGAAGGACCATCATCGGCAGACCCCACACAATGCCGTTTAAATTGTCCAGGAGAGATTTTAATCCGTTCATGTGGCAGTATATGCGGGGATGTCCGGCAATATGCGCCGGAGAGTTCGACATACACGCCGACCGGGCGCCCACCGTCCCGGCAAGACACGTCGGATCCTGCGATGCCGCTCCGCCGCCCTTTAGCCGGAATGCTTCCTCTAATGAACCGGGAGAAACCATTCCGGCAGCTATGCTCGCGGCATTCGCAGGATCCTTCCTATCGTCTTCGCCGGGAAGGTGGGCGCCCGGTCGGCTGATAGTCGAAAAAACAAGTGGTTTTCCGGCTCAGAATGGGAGGTCAATCGGCTGGCAGGTGAAATTGCGGACAAAGCTGCGGCTCTGGGAGAGAGTGGGCGAAACAGCCCGGACTACTCTCTCCAGCGGACCGTGCGGAATCCGTCGGTCCAGCCCGTCCGGTCCACCTGCATTTTGTGGATCTCAAAACAGGTGATCGGAAAATCACGGAAGCCCTCCTTGCCCTTTAAGAGTTCGATCGCCTCCTCCGCCTTCCCCTCGGAAGAAAAAACGCCGATCAGCTTCTCCTCCTCATGGGTGCCGAAATCATCCTCCAGGTCGTGGATGTGCCACAGCAAAAAAACATCCGTGCCGTCTACAGTCATCGGTCCCATGTCCGCTTGCTGGCAAGCAGGACAATACACGCTGCTCCTGCCGCCAACCACAATCCGGCAAAGCGTTTCCCCGCATTTCGGACAGGCTTTGCCCGCCTGGCCGTAGACCTGTAAAAACGGCGTATTGCGGTAATCCCGCCCTTTGGTTTCCCAGTAATCCTCCGGCGTCGTCCTGTTCTTTTCAATAAAATAAGAAATGCGCTCCGAGATCGCAAAGGCAAGCCGTTCCCATTCATTCTTGTTCAGACTTTTTGCAGGGCGTGCCGGAAAGATTCCCGCAGCAAACAAAATCTCGTCAGAATAGATGTTGCCTATGCCCGCAACCACGCCCTGGTCCAACAGGCATTCTTTTATTGCCTTCTTCCGCTTCCCCAGGCAGGCGCTCAAATATTCCGCAGTCAGTTCCTGATCCAGCGGCTCCATTCCCAACCGGCTGATTCCGCTGTAATGATCCATTTCGCCGTTTTTCAACAGCCACCATCGCCCGAAACGGCGTGTGTCCGAGAACCGCAATTCCGTGCCATTGTCGAAATAAAAAACCACGTGCGTATGCTTTTCCTCCGGGCAGCCGGCCGGAGCAAGCAGCAGACAGCCCGTCATCCGCAAATGCAGGATCATGCGGTCGTCACCGCTCAGCCGGATCATAAGAAACTTTCCCCTCCGTTCCACGCCGGCAACGGTCCGTCCCCTCAGCTGCCCGCAAAACTCATCTGCCGAAGGGTAAGCCACCACTTCCGGGCGTCTTACCGCCGCCTTTTTGATCACAAGCCCCCGCACCTGCGGCTCAATGATCCGCTTTATCGTTTCCACTTCAGGCAATTCCGGCATATTCCCTCCCCCTCTCCGGTCTCAAAACAGTCAGTCTATCGATTGTTTCCAAGATAGCATGATTCCTGTACTTTGTCAAAGCGGAGGCCGCGTGCATGCAAAAAAATCGTTTCTTCTCAGCCGTTTTATGCTATACTGTCTTAAAGGTTGCATCGGCACATGCAAAAAATCGAACGATACGGAGGTGTTTTTACCATGAAGCTGGCAGATATATCCCACGGACCGGACTGGATCGTATGGGCGGTATTTGTCGTGTTTGCGATTCTGTCCGTGATCCTTCTTTCAGGACATGGGAGCGGGCTGATCGCCGGCTACAACACGGCGTCAAAAGAAGAAAAAGCGAAATATAACGAAAAACGCCTGTGCAGGACAATGGGAGCCGGAATGGCCGTCATAGCACTTCTCGTACTTATCTCAGGCCTACTCGAAGACCTGCTGCCGGCAGGTTTCGTGTACGTCCAGCTCGGAATCATCCTTGCCGACGTCGTGGTCATGATCATCCTCAGCCATACCGTCTGTAAAAAATGACAATTTGCAAAGCAGATACCTGGAGCGGAAAACAGAACGGACGCAGGAGGAGCTATGAGAAAACCCAAATATATGGAGGAATTGCTGAAAATCATATTTCTATGGTTAGGTATCGCATTTATGGGCATGGGACTGCTGTGCTTTCTCGGCGTGTTAAAGCCCAGCACAAACTCCGCAGTCCGGGAGCAGGCGGCCTTGGGCATCGTCTACGCACTCTTAGGTGCCGCTTTTCTCCTCGTGCAGACAATCCTGAGAGCGGCCGCATCCCGGAAAGAAAAACTGCGCCAAAAACTGCTCGCAAGCGGCATGGAACTTTCCGGCATGGTAGAAAAAGTGTACCTGCAATGGTATACCCAGTATGGGCGGCAGTCTCCTTACAGAATCTTTTACACTTATACCTTCTGCGGGAAGACCTACCATCACAAAAGCCCTCTGCTGTGGGATAAGCCCGACGTTGCGGAGCGTGACCCTGTCGTGGTATATGCGGACGACTCAGGGAAGTCAACGATTCAAGTGTAAGCGAAGGGATCATTTCTACAAAGTCAACAATCCAGGTGTGAGAAAAAGCATCATTTCTACATCAATATTTTGAAAACGTCAGAAAAGGCGGCGGCCTTGTCCGCCAAGCGGCCGCCGCCAGAAATCCTACCGCACGATCCGGTAGTACACCCTCGCCGTCAGCCGGTAGACCACCAGGTAAAACAGGCCGAAGGCGGCGATGGTGCAGGCGGTGCAGACGGCAAAGAGCGTCACGTTGCGCATGTTGAAGAGGGACAGCACCCTGGTCAGGAAGGGAAAGGCCACGGCCACGTGGATGCCCGCCCCGACAAGCGGCAGGAAAAACACCGTGAGCACCTGGGAATGGATGGAACGGCGGATCTCCTTTCCGCTCATGCCCACCTTCTTCATGATGGCGAACCGGGCTGCGTCGTCATACCCCTCCGAGAGCTGCTTGTAATAGATGATCAACACCGTGGCCATCAGAAACAGGATCCCCAGGAACACGCCGATGAAAAACAGGCCGCCGAAAATCCCGAGACTCCCCTCCTTGGAGCCGGCCACGCTGCTTACGGAAACCGGAAGCTCCGCACCGCCGTCCTCCGCCCTTCCGGCCAGCCGGTGGAACAAAAGGTCCGACGTCTGCGACTGGAGTTCCTCCGAGCCGCCTACGTCAAAGCCATAGACAAGCTCCGGCGTGGAGGCGTTCTCCCCATAAGCCTCCCTCTGCATCCCATTCAGCACTTCAAACTCTTCCCCTCCGGCCACCACCAGAAGATAACTGTAGGTGTTGCTGCCGGCCGTTCTCGCCACGCCGCCCGGAAGCTTTTTCTTCGTGCCCACGATCTGGTATTCCCGTCCCATGACCGTGACGCTCCCCTCCCGGAACCGATTCCCCGGCGCTCCCGCCAGGAAGGCTTCCCCCTCCGAGAGGGCCACGTTCTCCCCCGTAAGCCGCCCGTAGTCCTCCGCCGTCATGACATAGAGAGTTCGGAGGGCGTTCATCTCCAGGATCGAGGCGTCGTCCGCATCCACCACCAGGTCATTCCCCCGCTCCAGCACGGAAAATCCCAGAAGCCCATAGGAAGCCTCCCCCGAAGGCGCAAGCCCTTCCTCCGAGAGGATCTGTCCCGTAAGCCCTTTTAACTCCTCCTCCGCTTCCGCCGAATAATCCCCCGACGTGATCTGGATCTCCCGGAAATTCTCCGCCCGGGCGATGTCGTCGATCCCCATATAGAGACTTAAGCTGGAGGACACCATGACCAGCACCATGGTGGAGAGCACGCAGATATTGGCAAGCCCCACCGCATTCTGCCGCATCCGGTACAGCATCCCCGACACGGAAATGAAATGATCCGCCTTATAATAATACCCCTTGCGGCTCCTGAGAAACTTGAGCAAGGCAATACTCCCGGCCGTGAACATGAAATAGGTCCCGATGACCACAAAGGCCGCCGCCACGAAAAACAGGGCCAGTGCCGCCACCGGATTTTTGATGGAGACCGCCATGGCATAACCGATCCCCAGAAAGACGACTCCCAGAAGGGCCGTGATCCATCTGGTCCTCGGCTCCCGCTCCCCCGCCCGGCTCTCCTGCAAAAGCTCCATGGGGCTCTTGAACTGGATCCGGCGCACGCTGTTTAAAAAAATCGCCGCAAAGATCACCAGAAACAGGATCCCGGTATCCCGAAACGCCTTTCCGGAGAAGTAAAAGCCCAAGGGGACCCCGCCGCCGAACATGCGCAGGACCAGCAGGAACATCAGCTTGTCGAGGAGCATCCCGAAGCCAAGGCCAAAGACCAGCGAAAACGCCCCCGTGCCCGCCGTCTCCCAGAACAGCATCCGGGCCAGGTGCCGCTTCTCCATCCCCAAGATGTTATACAGGGCCAGTTCCCGCCGCCTCTGCTTCATCAGGAAGCTGTTGGTATAAAATAAGAAGATCACCGCAAAAAGCGCCACCACGCCGCTGGCCATGTTAAGAGTCGAACGGACGGTGTTCCCTCCGATCACCTGGCCGACGCCCGGATTGTCCGCCAGGGAACAGATGATGAAATACATGGCCGCCGTGACGATGCAGGTCAGAAGATAGGGGAAATATACCCTGCCGTTCTTGCGGATGTTGGAAGCGGCCAGCTTCGGATAAAAAAACATCTGGTTACTCATGACGGCCACCTCCCGTCGCAATCATGGTCAGCGTGTCGGAAATCTTCTGATAGAGCCGCTCCGAGGTGTCCCTTCCCTTATAGATCTGGTGGAACACCTCGCCGTCCTTGATGAACAGCACCCGCTTCGCCTTGCTGGCCGCCCGGACGCTGTGGGTCACCATGACGATGGTCTGCCCGCCGTCATTTAAGAGGCCGAAAAGTTCCAGCAGGTTTTCCGATGCCCTGGAATCCAGCGCCCCCGTGGGCTCATCCGCCAGAAGGAGCTCCGGCTCGGTGATGACAGCCCTGGCCACCGCCGCCCTCTGCTTCTGCCCGCCGGACACCTCGTAGGGAAATTTAGAGAGGATCTGGGCGATCCCCAGCCGCCCGGCGACCTCCTGGAGCCTCTGCTCCATCTCCCCGTACCGCTTTCCCGCCAGCACCAGCGGAAGGAAAATATTATCCCGAATTGAAAAATTATCCAAAAGATTGAAATCCTGGAAGACAAACCCCAGGTTCTCCCGCCTAAAAGCCGCCAGGTCCCGGTCCGGCACCCCCGAAAGATCCTTGCCGTTCAAAAACACCTTCCCGCCCGTGGGCTTGTCGAGGGCCGCCAGGATATTGAGGAGCGTGGTCTTTCCCGAACCGCTCTCCCCCATGATCGCCGTGTATTCCCCCTTCTCCACGGAAAAACTCACGCTCCGCAGAGCCTCCACCTGGTTTCCGCCAAACCTGGTCGTATAAATTTTGTTGAGCTGCTTCACATCCAGCATCGCCATGGCTTACGCCTCCTTACATTTAGTCACAGACGGCACCGCACCGCATCCGGTTCCCCGCCGCCTGTGACCAGTATACAAAAATAGGAACTGCCCTGCCATGCATCCGGCTTACATTTCCCCCCGCAGCCTTACAAAATTGAAAGCTTCGACGCTCCTGCCCTGCATTTCTCATCTTGTGTTCTGTAAGGATTCCGGTGCAAAATGCCGCCCGGGAGCGTCTACTCCGGGCGCACCGCCGCCTCGTCCATGCGGATGCTCACCTTCGTCCCCACTCCCGGCTCCGACTCGATGGTGATGACGTGGGACAGCTTTTTACAGATTTCCCGGCACAGGGAAAGCCCGATGCCCGTGGCGCTCCCCACGATCCGGCCGTTCTCCCCGGTAAAGCCCCGCTCCCAGATCCTGGGCAGGTCCGCCGGGTCGATGCCAATGCCCGTGTCCTCGATGACCAGGGTTCTCCCGGTCTCCATGTAGATTCGGATTCCGCCCTCCCTGGTGTATTTGAGGGCATTGGAGAGAAGCTGTTCCACCACAAAGGACAGCCATTTTTCATCGGTGAGCACCTCCGTGTCCGTCTCCTCCAGGGAACAGGACAGCTTTTTCCGGATAAAGAGCGGGGCAAATTTCCGCACCGCCTGCCGGAGTATGGGCAGAAGCGGCAGCCTGCGGATCACAAAATCCGTCCCGTCGCCGGAAAGCCGCAGATAAGAGAGCACCATGCCCACGTACTGTTCCACGCCGAAAAGCTCCGCAAGGAGCATCCGGTCCCTGGCCTCGTTCTCGTCCAGGAGAAGTCTCATGGCCGCAATGGGCGTCTTCACCTGATGGACCCACATGGTATAGTAATCCATCTGCCCCTTTCGTTCCTCCCGCCACTCCTCCGTAAGCCGTCTCCGCTCCTCCCATTCCTGTCTCACAAGGGCCCGCCAGAGTTCCGCCTCCCCGTTTCCCGCCTCCGGGAGAAGCGAAAGCTCCGCCAGGGGCCGCTCCAGAAGCCACAAAAGCTCCCGTCTCCGTTTCCGGTAATAAAAAAAGTCCCCAAGGACCACGCACCCCAGGAAAACCACGCAGAGCAGAAACCCATATCCCACGGCCCGGAGAGAAAGACGCTCCAGCCAGAACACCAGCAAAAAAATCCCTGTACAAAAAAGGAGCAAAGCCGCCCTCTTCCAGCGGTCCCTGATATAACGAACAATCACCGCCAATCACTCCCCTCTCACTTTAAATACGCAGGTAATTGCGAATTCTAAAATCGTTGGGCAAACTCTGACGATCGATCCAGCCAAAGCCTGTTCCACCAGGAAGAAAGGCGGTCCTTTTTCGCAGGAAACCCTGCGGGAAGCCGCCCGTCGGCTGTTCCTAAGCAGACGATAGGAAGATTTGGCTGATTTTGCTGTGACTAGCGCAGGCGATTTTCTCCGACCCGGTTTGATGGAGGGGAAATCGCCTGTAATAGGCGGCACAGCAAAATCAGTCAAATCGAACGTGTCTGCGTGGAACAAGCGGCGGGCGGCTTCCCCTCGGGATCCCTGAAAGCGAAAAAGAACCGCCTTTCTTCCGTCTTATTTCCAAAATCACCCCTCCACCAGATACCCGATCCCTTTTTTCGTCACGATGAAATCGGCAAGCCCGGCGCCCTCAAGCTTCCGCCTGAGCCTGGTCACATTGACCGTCAGGGTATTGTCGTCCACGTAGCAGTCCGTCTCCCACAGGCGGTCCATCAGAAGCTCCCTGCTCACCACCCGCCCCTTGTTCTCCATCAGTGTTTTCAAGATCCGGTACTCGTTCTTCGTCAGATCCACCCGCTCCCCGCCCACGGTGAGGGCGGCCGCATCCAAATCGAGGACCGCTCCCCCGTACTCCAGAAGCTCCGTCTGGGGACCGAAGTCATAGGTCCGTCTGAGGATTGCCTGCACCTTGGCGGTCAACACCTCCAGACTGAAAGGCTTGGCCACGAAATCATCCCCGCCCATGTTCATGGCCATGACGATGTTCATATTGTCGGAGGCAGAGGAGAGGAAGAGGATCGGCACCTTGGAAAGCTTCCGGAGTTCCTGGCACCAGTGATAGCCGTTGTAAAAGGGCAGTCCGATGTCAAGGAGCACCAACTGGGGCCTACAGGAGAGAAATTCCCCCGTCACGTTCCGGAAATCCCGGGCAACGGACACTTCCATGCCCCAGGACTCCAGATGCTTTTTCACCTGGGAGGCAATGACCTCGTCGTCCTCCACGATCAACACCCGGTACAAAAAACTCCTCCTTCCCTCCGCCGTCAAGCCGGCCAGTTCGCCACCGATGACATACTCACGGGTACATCTTTAGTGGCGGAAATGCCGCATTCCCGTGAACACCATGGCAATGCCGTACTCGTTGCACTTGTCGATGGAAAGCTGGTCCCTCATGGCTCCGCCCGGCTGGATGATGGCCGTGATGCCCGCCTCGTGGGCTGCCTCCACGCAGTCCGGGAAGGGGAAGAAGGCGTCCGAGGCCATGACTGCACCCTTCGTAGCCTCCGGCCCAATCAGCTCCTCCGCATGCTCCGCCGCCTGCTTTGCGGCCCAAATCCGGTTCACCTGGCCGGGCCCGATGCCCACCGACTGCCTGTCTTTCGCCAGGGCAATGCCGTTGGACTTCACGTACTTGACGACCTTCCAGGCAAACATGAGATCCTCCATCTCCTTCTCCGTGGGCTTCCGCTCCGTCACCACCTGGACCTCGTCCCCGATCAGTTTGTTGTCAATACCCTGGACGATCAGGCCGCCGTTCACCTTTTTCATGTCCAGCGCATGCGCCCGCTGGGGAACCGTGATGTCCGGGATCCGCAGCACACGGACATTCTTCTTCTCACAGAGGATGTCCAGCGCTTCCTTCTCATAGGAGGGCGCCATGATGACCTCCAGGAACACTTCCTTCATCTTGGCCGCCACGGCCGCCGTCACCTCCCGGTTCACCGCCACGATGCCGCCGAAAATGGAGACCTTGTCTGCGCCGTAGGCCTTGTCCCAGGCCGCCTCGATGGTGGCGCCGCTCCCCACGCCGCAGGGATTCCCGTGCTTGCTGGCCACCACCGTGGGCTCGTCAAACTCCTTGCAAAGCTCCAGCGCCCCGTTGGCGTCGTTGATATTGTTGAAGGAGAGCTCCTTGCCGTTCAACTGCTCCGCCGTGTCGAGGGTTCCCCGCTTCTTGCCCACCTCCCGGTAGAAGGCCGCCTGCTGATGGGGATTCTCGCCGTAACGCATGTCCTGCACCTTCTCAAAGGTCATGGTCAGCGTTTCCGGCAGGCTGTGGTCCTTCCGCTCCGCCTTCAGATAATCGGCGATCATGGTGTCATAATTGGATGTATGCATAAATACCTTCTGCATCAGATAAAACTTCGTGTCAAGGGATACCTTTCCATCCTCTTTCAGCTCTTTCAAAACCGTGCCGTAATCGGCCGGATCCACCACCACGGCCACGTCCTGGTAATTCTTGGCCGCTGCCCGGAGCATGGTGGGGCCGCCGATGTCGATGTTCTCCACCGCATCCTCCCTGGTCACGTCCTCCTTCATGATCGTCGCCTTGAAGGGATACAGGTTGACGATGACCATGTCGATGGGCTCGATCTTAAGCTCCTCAAGCTGCCGCATGTGGTCCGGGTTGGAACGCATGGCCAAAAGCCCCGCGTGGACGATTGGATGCAGGGTCTTCACCCGGCCGTCCAGACACTCCGGGAATCCGGTCAGCTCCGAAATCTCGATGGCCTTTATCCCCTCCTCCATCAGTTTCCTGTAGGTGCCCCCCGTGGAAATGATCTCCACGCCAAGCCCCGTAAGTTCCTTTGCAAGCTCCGTAATGCCTGTCTTGTCCGATACGCTGATCAATGCTCTCATGTCGTGCTCCTTTCTGTACTGTTTATTATAATGGGATTGAAAAAGAAAAGCAAGAGAGGCATTGTAAGGAATACGGAAATATGGTACAATCTTCAAATATGTAAAATTTAAGATAAAAAGGGAGAACTCATTATGCTGGTGCCTGTATTGCTGTTTGTCATAGGTCTGCTTTTTCTGATCAAGGGCGGCGACTGGTTCGTGGACGGAGCCACGGGAATCGCCCACCGGTTCCGCATCCCGGAACTTCTGATCGGCGCAACGGTGGTATCCATCGGAACGACGCTGCCGGAGGTCATGGTATCCGCCACCTCGGCCGTGGGCGGGCACGGGGAAATCGCCTATGGGAACGCCATCGGTTCCATTATCTGTAACACGGCCCTGATCGCCGGCCTGACCATCGCCATAAGGCCGTCGGACGTGAACCGGAAAGCGCTTCGAACTCCCGTATCCTTTTTCTTTGCAGCCGCAGTTTTCTACGCCCTGACCGCTTATCTTTCCGGATATTTCAGCCGTCTTTCCGGCGTGTTTCTCCTGCTGGTCTTTTTCGTCTACATGGTATCCACCGTTATGCAGGCCAAAAAAAACGACGGCCAGGAGGAAGAAGAGGAACTGCTTTTACAGGCCGCAAGCCTTTCCGGCGGCGAGCGGGTCTCCGCATCCGCTCCCGTCCTCAAAGCCGATCCGGTTTCCGAAATCAAAACGGTTTCCGGCAAAGCAGGCGGAAAGTCCGATGCGGCAGAGGGGTCCATGGGCAAGGACCTGCTTCTCCTCGTGGTGGGAGCCGTCCTGATCGCCGTGGGGGCAAATCTTTTAGTGGACAACGGAACGCTGATCGCCCAGGCCCTCGGTGTACCGGAGTCGGTGATCGCCCTGACTTTCGTGGCGCTTGGAACCTCCCTGCCGGAGCTGGTGACCGCCATTACCTCGCTGATCAAAGGCCACGGGGCCCTCTCCCTGGGAAACGTCATCGGCGCCAACCTGTTTAACCTGGTTCTGGTAAGCGGTCTCTCCGTCACCCTGGCTCCCTTTGAGATTCCTCAAAGCGCTTCCATCGCCGGATACAACGCCTCCCTGATCCTGGATATTCCGGTCATGCTGTTCGTCATGTTGTTTCTGACCGTTCCGGCTCTGATAAGGGGACGACTGAGCCGATTTCAGGGAATCCTGCTTCTTCTGCTTTATGGAGTCTTCTGTGGGATCCAGTTCATGCTTTAATCATCTTTTTTTCTGTCCGTGAATTAAACGGAGGGAGCCCATTTCCTCTATATTGGCACCTGCAAAAAAGCCGCCGGGAAACCCGGCGGCCTTTCCATATCCGGCAGCGAGATCTTATTTTGCCGTCTTTGCCTTTTTGGCATATTCCGTATTGACCAAGTCGGCATAGGGGACTTTTTCGGAAAGCTCCCCGGCTTCTGTCAGGATATCCTGCAAAAGGTCGAAGCTCTCCTGGCTGAACACTAAATCCTCTTTCCAGGTATCCTGGGAGAGATAACGCTCCACGATGGTGGCAATGGTGCTCTCCTCCGTCTCCTCGAACTGGGGCTTGATGACGGCGGCGATCTCCTCGGCGGTGTGGCTGTTCACGTAATCTAAGCCTTTCTGGATGGCGTTGGTGAAGCCCTGGATCACGTCGGCGTGCTCCTCGTAATAGCTCTTTTTCGCACAGTAGGCCGTGTAGGGCACGTAGCCGGAATCCACGCCCAGGGAGGCGACCACTTTTCCGGAGCCTTCCAGTTCGATCTTGGTGGCGAAAGGCTCGAACTCTACGGTGTAGTCGGCGTCCCCCTCCATGAAGGCGGCGGCCGTCAGGCCGAAATCGATGCTCTGGTCGATGGAGAGATCCGTCTTCGGGTCGATGCCGTTCTTTTTCAAAATGTACTCAAATACCATTTCAGGCATACCGCCGGCCCGGCCGCCCAGGACGTTCTTTCCTTTTAAATCTTCCCATTTAAAATCTTCATCTGCTTCCCTTCCGACTAAAAAGTTTCCGGCCCGCTGGGTGAGCTGGGCAAAGTTAACGGCGTAATCGGAATTTCCTTCGGCATAGACGTAGATACTGGCCTCGGAGCCCATGAAGCCGATGTCGGCTCCGTCTGAGATCAAGGCGGTCATGACTTTGTCGGCGCCGGCGCTGTTGATCAGTGTCAGGTCAATTCCCTCTTCCTCAAAATACCCCTTTTCGATAGCCACGTACTGGGGTGCGTAAAAGATCGAGTGGGCCACTTCGCTTAAAGTGACGGGCATCAGGGTTTTTTCTTCGGAAGCTTTTTTTCCGCAGCCCACAAATGTGCCAAGCAACAGGACTGACAGAGCCAGACAGAGAATGCGTTTTGTGAAATTGTTCAGGTTCAAGGGATGATTCTCCTTCAAATTTGCTTACTGATATAATATGGGAAGACGAGTGGAATGTGTGATTTCCCTTCCATTTTCTTTAACGCACATTTAAATAGGGTTTGTCAAATAAAAACTGTAAAGGGATATTGACAATATCACTCCCTCTTCTTCCCCTGCTTACAGACCGCTGGTGTAGGCACGCCCTCTTCATTCAAAATCTTCACAACCTCGTTCCGCCGCATCCTGGTCTCCACTGCGCTCTTCACCTTATGGGACAGATCCCGGCTGTAAAGACTGTACGCCAGATTCTTGAACGCCACGTCAATGTCGCCCGTCTCCCCGTCCAATAATACCTCCGGGTATTCCCGCAGGAACGCCTTGCTCACCGGATACATGAAAACACCCACGCAAAAAACACCAGTCCTTCCAGACTGATGCCTTCCCTGAATCTAACAACAAACCCTCCCCAAAATCGAAGCTATCCCTCCAGCTTCATGTACAAAAGAGGATACGGGTTCCCCTGCTCATCACAATCCGTCCGTTTAAACACCCGAAACCCCATACGCTCATAAAACCCTTTTGCCTGCGGAACATACCCCTTAATCTTCTCTATCTCATTGTCCGATAAAAACAAATGCGTCGCCCGCACAGAACCTTCCCAAATATCCAGCAACTGTTGTACAAGCAGAGGCGTTCTTTCTTTCATCTCAACTATCCTCATTTTCCTTACTCTCCATTCAGCCTTATCCTCCACAAACAGAAAGCCTACCTGCCCCTGTGCTTCTCCTCCCGCTTCTGCTGTTTCAGCTCAAACATCCGCTGCTTCTCGGCCTCCTTCTGCTCCCTGCCGGCCTGCCTGCGCTCCCTCCTCCTCTCTTCCCTCTGCAACTGCAGCTCCTGCTGGGACTTCGTGCCTATCCCCGTTTGCATGGTCTGTCTCCCGGCCTCCCTCTGCCTCCGCTTCGGGTTCACTCTCCCGTCCTTCACAGCCACCGGGGCAGCCGGACTAAACTTCAAGCTGTAATACAACCCAGAACGGTCCCTCAAAAAATACCGTCAAACCTGCCTTTCCTCTGTCCATAGCGAAACCCTCCTTAAATGTGTTATGAACAAAGAACGGACAACCCAGGGTGCACGTTGCGTTTTTATCTTTGCTGTTTATATTTCCAGCAGGATAAACTCCCGCTAAAAACCAAAATCTCTCACTCCAACCACATCCTTACACAGTAAAATCTGCCGGTAATTATTTCCCCCACAATCACAGCAGATAATTATTTTCCCTGTTCGCAACCTGCAGGCCAACCAGCTTATATTTTGCATAACCTCCAACAACCAGAGGCTCCCTTTTGCAAAGTTCCTCCGCCTCTTCACGGCTTTCTGTTTTCAGGATATACATGCCTGCCATCCCCGGATAACCTTTGAACACGCCGCATATCTCCAACTTTCTCTCATCGTCCAGCCGTCTTATATTCTCCACATGTTCCTCAACCACCTTTTTGGTTATCTTATTATAGGTCTTGGTCTTTTCAATCATCATCATATACATCAGCTTATCCATACCGCAATCTCCTTCACTGCTTTCAGTCTCTTTTCCACCATACCTTGTTTTTTAGAGGGCACTGAAAAACTCCCACTTTTTTGGCGAGAGTTTTCTTCATTTTATCATAATATTCGTTATGTTTCCACTCACAAACTTTTACAAAAGTTTGTCCCAAAAACACCCATTTTACCCGATTTCACCCCAAAAACACCCAAAAAGCTGTTTTAAAAAATTGGTGTCAAAAACCTGCGAAACCCCAGTATTTCTGCGCTCTCTCGGGCTTTCTCACACCCAAAATTTTTACTCACACCACAAGCATTGCATCCCCAAAGCTGAAAAACCGATACCGCTCACGCACCGCCTCCTCGTAGGCGGCCAGTACATGCTCACGCCCTGCAAAAGCCGACACCAGCATAAGGAGGGTGGACTGGGGCAGGTGGAAGTTGGTAATCAGCCCGTCCATACACTTAAAGCGGTAACCGGGATAGATGAAGATTTCCGTCCAGCCGCTCGCGGCCTTCACAAAGCCCCTCTCGTCGGCGGCGGACTCCAAAGTCCGGCAGCTTGTCGTTCCCACGCAGATCACCCGCCGCCCCTCTCCTTTCGCCCGGCTGATCGCTTCCGCCGCATCCTCCTCGATACAGAAAAATTCCGAATGCATGTGATGATTTTCCACCAGGTCCTCTTTCACCGGGCGGAAGGTGCCAAGCCCCACGTGAAGGGTCACGTTCACGATCTCCACGCCCCTTTCCCGAAGCTCCTCCAAAAGTTCCTCCGTGAAATGAAGGCCGGCCGTGGGAGCCGCCGCCGATCCGTCATGTTTGGCATAGACGGTCTGATACCGGTTCTTGTCCTGCAGAGGATGGGTAATATAGGGCGGCAGCGGCATCTGTCCCAACCTGTCCAGGATCTCCTCGAAAATTCCCGCATGGGAAAAACGAATCAGGCGGTTCCCCTCTTCCACCACGTCCGTGACCGTCCCCCTCAGAAGTCCCTCTCCAAAGGAAATCACAGTGCCCGGCCTGGCCTTTTTTCCCGGCTTCACCAGCGTCTCCCACAGGTCCTTCTCTCGTCTCTTTAAGAGCAGCACCTCAATTGCGGCACCCGTCTCCTCCTTCACCCCGAAAAGTCTGGCGGGAATCACCTTCGTATTGTTGATTACCAGACAGTCTCCCCTCCTCAGTTCTCCGATAATGTCCCGAAATACGCCGTGACGGATTTTTCCCGTCCTCTTGTCCAGCATCAGCAACCTGGATGAGCTTCGATCCTCCAGCGGATCCTGGGCGATCAGTTCCTCCGGCAATTCATAATTAAAATCTTTTACGTTCATCCCGCTCTCCTACATATATTTCCGGTCCCACTCTGACAAAGAGGGGCGTGAAACACGCCCCCTTTCCTGTCCCTTATCAGTTTTCGATTCCACTTAGTCGTCTTCTTCCGCAGAAGGGTCTGCCGTCGTCAGGAAGCCCGCACCGATGTAACAGGTCTCTCCCTCGTAAATCACACGGCTCCACTGGTCGTTATAGCCTGTCCGTCTCAGGGACTCGCCCTCCAAAAGGGTTCCGACCACCTCGGCCCCATCCTCCGGAGACTTGCGGATCCGCACGCTCTCCTTTGCATAGACCCTCTCGTCCACTTCCGTGAAGCCGTCTCCCGCACCGGGCTCCGTCATGGTCAGGAAACCTGCGGCTATGTAACAGGTCTCTCCGCCATATTCCACGCGACTCCAATTGTCATTGTAGCCGGTCCGATGGATGGACTCACCGGCCTGGATCGTCCCCGCCACCTCCGCATCGGCCTGGGGAGCCTTCCGGATGTTTACGCCCTCCTTGGCATAAACAGTCTCGTCCACATCCGTGAAGGAACCGCTGTCCGCAGCAGGCGTCTCCGCCGGTGTTTCCGCAGGAGTCTCTTCCGGCGCCTCTGTCTCGGCAGGTGTTTCCCCTTCCTCGGATGACGCCTCGCTCTCTGCAGGCGCATTTCCATACAGTTTGCTCACCAGAGCATTTAAGGCCTCGTCAGCCGCCATGGCCTCCGTCAATCTGGCGTCCACGTCGCTCATAAGCGCCTTGACGTCCTCCCTGGCATTGATCGCCTCCATATGGGAAACGACCGCACTGTCCATACCGCTTTCCTGATTGAAAATATACAGACCGCCCTCCGCATTGGTACAGACATACAGACGGATCAGGCAGGGCGCCGGCGTCTCCACGTTGAGGAATTTCATATCATAAGCCACGTAAACCACATAGGTACCTTCCGACAGACCGTTCAGGGTATAACAGGAAATGTTCTGATAGCCTTCCACGAACTCGCGCTCTGCCTGAAGCTGCTCCGCAGAGATAGACTCTGTTGAATCCACAAGTCCGGAGAGAGCCTCCACGTCACAATTCTGAACCGCCGTGAAATAAGCATTCACCAGCGTACCGATCGCCTGATTGGCGTCCTTCTCCAAAGTCCCGCCGGGAAGCTCCGGTGCCGGCGTCTCTGCGGCTTCCGATGCCGTGGGGGCGATGCTCTCCGTTTCCCCCGCATCCTCCTTCTTTCCGCCAAAAATGACAATCCCAACCACGACCACGACGATCGCAGCCACCGCAAAAATCAGATACTTCCAATACATCCCGAGAAACTCGGAGAAGGAACGGTCGTCGTTCTTCCTCCGGCGGGAGCCTCCTTCCTCCGGCTTCTTATCGTCATCCGGCTTCTCCTGCCTGGATTTCAATTCATCCATTCAAAAACCTCCTTTTTTTCTAACAGACGGCATAGCACCGCCATAAGCACAAATATATGATAACAAAAACGTAAAAAAAAATCAACAAAAAAGAAACATACTCATAATTTTTTAAGTTTTTTTCATTTTTCGCTTGCTCTTCTTTCGCAAATGAGTTATACTATTTTTGTTGGACTTGTACATGCACCTGTAGCTCAGTGGATAGAGCAGTGGCCTCCGGAGCCACGTGCGGTGGTTCGATTCCACTCAGGTGCAGTCCTTCTTTTTCATTCTGATTCATTCAGCCGATCGGCGCTTTTCCCATGAAACTTTTTAGTAGCATTTTTTATTTATCCATATTTTTATCAACGGCAGTTCTTGATTCTCGTTTCATTTTTATTCCCATGGTTTCAGTCAGCTTTTATTTTCATCAATTTCATCCAGTCTGGAGGTATGTCTATGAACTATTCTGAATTTCTGTCCAAAATCCGCCGCCGTATGGAAACCCGCTATCCGGAAGCCGCCGTATCCATCCGTCCGGTCTTAAAAAACAACGATACCCGCCTCGACGGCCTGCTGATTCTGCAGCCCGGCGAAAACATCGCACCGACCATCTATCTCAATTCCTATTACGCCAGATACCAGGAGGGTGCTTCCCCGGAGGTCCTCATTGACGAGATCGGTGCCCTCTACGAAAAACACCGTTCTCCCTCCCTGTTCGATCTCTCCCTACTGAGGGATTTTGACCGCATCCGGGACCGCATCTCCTTCCGGCTCATCAGCCGCTCCTCCAATCCGGAACTCCTCTCGGACATTCCGTTTCTTCCATTTCTCGACCTGGCCATCGTGTTCTTCTTCACCCTGGAGGACGAGGTCATCGGCAGCTCCACCGTCCTGATCCACAACAGCCATGTGAATCTCTGGGGAATCACAAAGGAGACCCTTTTTTCCCTGGCCCGAACCAACACCCGCTCCCTGTCTGGCTGTGAAATCATTCCCATGGAGAATCTGCTTTTCACGGAGAATGAAAAGGAAGCGTTTTCGTCATCCGATACCGCAAAAATCTTTATCCTGAGCAACCGGCCCCGGATTTTCGGAGCCGCCTGCCTGCTCTATGAAGACGTTCTGTCCTCCTTTGCGGACACGCTTCGGGATGACTTTTACGTGCTGCCCAGCTCCATCCACGAGGTTCTTCTCCTTCCGGTAAAGACAAGCCCTTCGCCCCGGTCCCTTCTGGACATGGTGCGGGAAATCAATCAGAATGACGTCGCCCCCGAAGACGTGCTTTCCAACCACATTTATCTCTATCGGTCCGCAGAACGCCGCCTGGGCATCGTCCTTCTCACCGGATATTATGAAACAAAACACTGTCCGGCAGGTTAAAGATCCCCGTCGGACAGTGCAATCCCTCTTATCCGTTTTCCTTTTTCGCATCCTGGGGCACGTCCTTCATGGACAGGTTGATCCTGCCCATCCGGTCGATCTCCAGAACCTTCACGGTCACCTCGTCGCCGATGTTTACCACGTCCTCGACTTTGCCAACCCGCTTCTGCGCCAGCTTGGAAATATGGACCAGGCCGTCCTTGTTGGGCGCCAACTCCACGAAAGCGCCGAAATTCATGATCCGGACGACCCTCCCGGTGATGATCTCCCCCGGCTCCACGTCATTGACGATCCGGTTGATGATGGTAATGGCACGGCCGATCATCTCCTTGTCGGTACCGCACACGGATACGGAACCGTCGTCCTCGATGTCGATCTTCACGCCGGTCTCATCGATAATCCGATTGATGACCTTCCCCTGCTTGCCGACCACGTCGCCAATCTTCGTGGGATCGATCTGAATCTGCGTGATCTTGGGCGCATATTTGCCCACCTCCGGGCGAGGTTCGGCGATCACCGGCTTCATGACCTCGTCCAGAATGTAAAGTCTGGCCTCCCTCGTCCTGGCAATGGCCTCCTCGATGATGGGCCTCGTCAGTCCGTGGATCTTGATGTCCATCTGGATTGCCGTGATTCCCTTGTGGGTTCCGGCCACCTTGAAGTCCATGTCGCCGAAGAAATCCTCCAGGCCCTGGATGTCCGTCAGTACCAGGTAATCGTCATCCGAGTCTCCCGTCACCAGTCCGCAGGAGATACCCGCCACCGCACTCTTGATCGGCACGCCCGCCGCCATCAGGGACAGGGAGGAGGCGCACACGCTGGCCTGGGAGGTGGAGCCATTGGACTCCAGGGTCTCGGACACGGTCCGGATCGCATAGGGGAACTCCTCCTCGCTGGGGAGGACCGGAAGCAGGGCCCGCTCCGCCAGAGCGCCATGGCCGATCTCCCGGCGTCCCGGACCTCTGCTGGGCTTCGTCTCGCCCACGGAATAGGACGGGAAATTATAGTGGTGCATATATCTCTTGGAGGTCTCGTTCTCATCCAGGCCGTCCAACTTCTGGCGCTCGGAAAGGGGCGCCAGCGTACAGGCATTTAGAATCTGCGTCTGTCCGCGGGTAAACATGCCGGAACCGTGTACCCTGGGAAGCAGGTCGATCTCCGCCGCCAGCGGCCGGATCTGGGTGATGGCACGGCCGTCGGGACGCTTGTGATCCTTCAGGATCATCTTGCGCACCGTCTTTTTCTGATATTTATAGAGGGCCTCACCGATGAGGGGCAGCCAGTCCGGATGCTCCTCCGCATAACGCTCCTCCAGCTTCTCCGTCAGCTTTTTGATATTTTCCTCGCGCACCTGTTTCACGTCGGTGAATACGGCTTCCTCCATCTCCTCCCCGGTGACGGCCACAGTCATGTCGTCCCAGAGCTCCGACGGAATCTCGCAGCTCTCATAGGTGTGCTTGGGTTTCCCGCACTCCGCCACGATGGTATCGATGAATTTGATGATCTCCTGGTTCAGGCCGTGGGCCGCAAAGATGGCCTCGATCATCTTATCCTCCGGCACCTCGTTGGCGCCTGCCTCGATCATGATGACCTTGTCCCGGGTGGAGGCCACCGTCAGGGCCAGATCGGAGACCTGCTTCTGATTTGCCGTGGGGTTAAAGATCAGCTCCCCGTCGATCAGCCCCATCTGCGTCGCCGCTATCGGACCGTCAAAGGGGATGTCCGAGATGGACACTGCGATGGCGGAACCCAGCATGGCGGTCAGCTCCGGGCTGCACTCCGGGTCCACGGACATGACCAGATTGTTCAGGGTCACGTCGTTCCTGTAATCCTTGGGGAACAGGGGGCGCATGGGCCGGTCGATCACCCGGGCCGTCAGGGTCGCATTCTCCGATGCCTTCCCTTCCCTCCGGTTGAAGCCGCCAGGGATCTTGCCCACCGCATAAAGCTTCTCCTCAAATTCCACGCTCAAGGGAAAGAAGTCAATCCCCTCCCTGGGTTTGTCCGATGCCGTCGCCGTGGAGAGCACCACCGTGTCGCCGTAATGCATAAATGCCGCACCGTTCGCCTGTGCCGCCACGCGGCCCACATCCACCGTCAGCGTCCTTCCGGCCAGCTCCATTGAAAAACTCTTATACATAAGATTCTCCTTTTTCTCTTAAAAGAACAGGGTGGAATTGCTCCACCCTGATGTCCTCAAAATCTGCCGTTATTTTCTGATGCCAAGACGTGCGATCAGGTTACGGTATGCTTCGATATCATTCCTCTTCAGATAATCGAGAAGCCCGCGTCTCTGGCCTACCATTTTCAGAAGTCCCCTTCTGGAATGGTGATCCTTCTGGTTCACCTTCAGATGCTCGGTCAGCTCCGAGATCCTGGCCGTGAGGATCGCGATCTGAACCTCCGGAGAGCCGGTATCACCGGGTTTTCTGCCATACTCCTCGATAATTTTTGCTTTCTTTTCCTTTGAGATCATGTTCTGTTTCCTCCTTATTTTCTGTCACACCGGATACCAGGCACAGGTTGGAGCCTCCTTGAGCCGGGCATCGGCGCATTTCACACCGCTACAGTATAGCACATGTGTCTGCGATTGTAAACCGATATTTTCCCTTGAGTTTCCGGCGTTTTTCAAAAACCGGTTCCGGAAACCTCGAAAAACCGGCGGCCCTCCTCCGCATCCCGCATAAGCTGAGCCTTCAGGGCCTCCACGGAGGCAAATTTCCGCTCCGCCCTCTGGTAACGGAAAAGCTGCACGTCCAGAGTCTTCCCGTACAAGTCCCGGTCAAAGTCAAAAATGTAGGTCTCCACACCTTTCGGATAATTTCCCTCTATGGTGGGTTTGTACCCCACGTTGGAAACGCCCCGATACGTCCTCCCGTCGATCTCCACTGCGGCCGTGTAGACGCCGTTCGGTGGCAAAAGCTTCTCCCTCGCCGGGATTTGATTGATGGTAGGCATTCCGAAGGTCCTCCCCAAATGGTTGCCGTGGACCACCTCCCCGGTCACCGTGTAGGGATAGCCGAGGAGCTCGTTGGCCCGCTCCACATGCCCTTGGCCCAGTTCCCCCCTCACCAGGGTGCTGCTGATGACCCGTCCCGCTCCGTCCCGCTCCTTGTCAATCACCGTAAGCTTGTAGCCATGGCGTTCCGCAAGCCTGGAAAGAAGCGCCGTATCCCCCCGTCTCCTCCAGCCGAAACGAAAATCCGGTCCTGTGACGATCCTCCTTACCTTGAGTCCCTTCACCAGGACCTGCTCCACGAAGGTCTCCGGCTCCATGTGGCAGACTGCCTCGGTGAATGGGTATTCCACCAAAAGCCCCACGCCGAGCCGTTCCAGATGGATCCGTTTTTCCCGGTTGGTCAAAAGCACCGGCTGTATTTCCTGAGCCGTAACACTCCTCGGCGGCCTGGAAAAAGTGAACACCGCCGGTTCCAGCCCCTCTTCCTCTCCAGCCTTAAGCACCTGGCCGATCAGCTTCCTGTGGCCCTTGTGGAGCCCGTCAAATTTCCCCAGGGTCACGGCCAGTGGCCGCTCCTGGAGGGATGACAGTTCTGTCTGTCCGGTAATCAATCTCATAGCCGCTCCTTTGCTGCCGTCGCTTCCTCACTTTCCATCGGCAAAAAATAGGGTCTCCGGCCGGTATAGCCCCAGCCTTCCGTCATAGGCATAGAGCCCCACGAACCGCCCTCCACTGTCATAGAGCCGAATCCGTTCCGAAAGCTCCGCCCCGTCTGCCGGCTTCAATTCTTCCCCCCGCATCGGATTTCCATTATAAAGCCGTTTCTGTGCTCCCTCCGCCGCAAAGCAGGCCGGGTAAGAAAGAAACAACGTATCCACGGCCGTCACCGCCCCGGCAAGAGTTCCAGCATCCCGCATGGCCTCGATCTGCCCGAGAGTCTTTGCGTCCTCCAGCCGAAACCCTCCTACCCTTGTCCGCTCCAGCCGCTCCATGCAGCCACCACAGCCAAGAACCCTTCCCACGTCATGGCAGAGAGTCCGGATATAGGTTCCCTTCGAGCAGTGTACCCGCATGGTCACCCGCGGAAGCTCCATGTTTTCGATTGCGATCTCATGGACCCGCACCTTTCTCGGCCTCCGCTCCACTTCCATTCCCTGCCTGGCAAACTCATACAGCCTTTTCCCGTCCACCTTGAGGGCGGAGTACATGGGCGGAAGCTGGTCGTACTCTCCCAAGAAGCCAAGCACCGCCTTCCGCACGGCCGCTTCGTCCGTCTCCGGTTCGCATTCCCGCAAAACCCTTCCAGTGACATCCTGGGTATCGGTCTCCCGCCCCAAAAGCAGCACCGCCCGGTACTCCTTGTCCTGGTCCGTCAGAAGGGCGCAGACCTTTGTCGCCTTTCCGAGACAGACCGGGAGCACGCCCTCCGCCTCCGGGTCCAGGGTCCCCGTGTGGCCGATTTTTCTCTGTTTCAAAATACCGCGGAGCTTCGCCACCACGTCATGGGAGGTAAAGCCCCGCTCCTTATACACGTTCAGTAATCCGTCCACGTCCGCTTTCGTGCCCTTTCCGTCAAGCTTTTCCCTCTTCTCTCCAGAGGCCGGCCGCAATCAGCTGCCGTTCGATATGTTCCGACAGGTTGTTGATCACGTCATGGACCGACCCCGTCATGGTACAGCCTGCTGCGCGCACATGGCCGCCGCCGCTGAAAAAGGAGGCGACCTTGCTCACGTCCACCACCCGGTTGGACCGCATGCTCACCTTGTATACCTGGGGCGAGGTCTCACAGAGGAAGATCGCACACTCCACACCCTTCGTCACCCGGAGCTGGTCGATGATCCCCTCCAGATCCTTTGCCTTCGCCTGGTAAAAATCCATGTTTTTCTTCCGAACCGCCGCAAAAATACAGAGTCCGCCCATGAAAAGCACGCTCTCCGTCAACATCCTCCCGAGAATCTGGTTCTGACGATAGGTCTTTTCGTAGAAGGTCTTATCAATGATCGCAGAAAAATCAATCCCCTTCTCGATCAGTCTTCCGGCGATCCGCATGGTCTCCCCGCCGGTGTTGGAATGCTTAAAGACGCCCGTGTCGTGGACAATCCCCATATACAGGCACTCCGCCGCCGCCCCGTCCACGAGCTCATCATCCATCAGGGTATAGAGCACCTCGCTGGTGGCGCTGGCGTCGGGGCATATGTGGGAAACCTCCGCAAAACCCTGGTTGGTCACGTGATGGTCGATGCAGACGGTTCTCCCCGCATGGTCAAAGTAAGGGGCGAAGCGGCCCAGCCGCTCCCTGTCACTGACATCCAGCGCAATGCACAGATCGTAGACCGTGCCGTCCGAAGGGTCATGGCTGATCTCCTCCGCCCCCTTCAGGAAACGGAATGGATCCGGAAACTCTTCCAGATATACCTTCACGGAAAGCTCCGGAGCCAGGTTCGCCAGATAGTTCTTAAGCCCCAGGCAGGACCCGACACAGTCCCCGTCCGGCCGCACGTGGCCGAGGATGGCGACATTTTTTGCCTCACCAAGAATTTCCTTAATGTTCTCCATGCCACTCTCCCTCCCTAATCCTCTGATTCCCGTTCCGGTGTCTCCTCCAAAATTTCCGGTTCTGTCCCCACGACCTCGTCAATGAGCCTTGTCATATGGACACCATACTCGATAGACTGGTCCAGGACGAAGGTAATCTCCGGGGTGTTCCTCAGATTCAGGGAGCCTGCCAGGGCCCGCCGGATGTAACCCACGGCGTTCCTTAGGCCCTCCAACGTCTCCCTCGCCGCATTCTCGTCTCCGAGGACGCTGACATATGCCTTGCAGTACTTTAAATCCGGGGCCACAGACACCGCCACGACCGAGGTCATGGGGTGAATCCTGGGGTCCTTCACTTCCGTCCGGATAATATTGCTTAATTCCCGCTGCACTTCGCTGTTGATACGGATATTTTTTATGCTGTTCTTACGCATGTCTCACCAATCTTTCCAGGATCCTTTTACCGGGGGACCTCCACCATGATGTAGGCCTCCACCAGGTCATCCTCCTTGATGTCATTGAATCCCTCCAATACCAGTCCGCACTCAAAGCCCTTTGCCACTTCCTTCACGTCATCCTTAAACCGCCGGAGGGATGCGAGGGTGCCCTCGAACAGCTGCTCGCCGTCCCTGCTCAGACGAACGCTGCAATTCCTCTGGAACTTGCCGTCCAGCACGTAGGAGCCCGCAATGGTACCGACGCCGGAGGCCTTGAAGGTCTGGCGGACCACCGCATGGCCGATGACTCTCTCCTCGAAGACGGGATCCAGCATGCCCTTCATGGCCGCCTCCACGTCCTCGATGGCCTGATAAATAACCTTGTACAGGCGGATATCCACCTTTTCCTGCTCTGCCACGGACTTGGCCATGGCATCCGGCCGTACGTTGAAGCCGATGATGATGGCATTGGAAGCGGAAGCCAGAGACACGTCGGACTCGTTGATGGCGCCCACGCCTCCATGGATCACCTTCACCACCACTTCCTCGTTGGACAGCTTCACAAGACTCTGTTTCACCGCCTCCACGGAGCCCTGTACGTCGGCCTTGATGATGATTCCCAGTTCCTTTACGTTGCCCGCCTTGATCTGGTTGAACAGATCGTCCAGGGACAATTTCGCCTTGGTATCGTCCAGAAGCTTCTCGCGGCCCTCAGAGATGAAGGTCTCCGCAAAGCTTCTCGCCTCTTTTTCCGTTTCCGGAGAGACGAAAATCTCTCCGGCGCTGGGCACGTCGTTTAAGCCAAGGATCTCCACGGGCGTGGAGGGATCCGCCTCCTTCACCCGGCGTCCCTTGTCGTCCATCATGGCCCTGACCTTGCCGTAGCAGGAGCCCGCCGCAATGGCGTCTCCCACGTGAAGAACGCCCTTCTGTACCAGAATGGTCGCCACGGGGCCTTTCCCCTTGTCAAGCTCCGCCTCGATGACCAGGCCCCTGGCTCTCCGATTCGGGTTCGCCTTGAGCTCCTTCACTTCAGCCGTCAGAAGGATCATCTCCAGCAGGTTCTCAATCCCTTCCCCGGTATGGGCGGATACCGGCACGAAAATGGTGCTTCCGCCCCAGTCCTCCGGCACCAGCTCATATTCGGCCAGCTCCTGCTTCACCCGGTCGATGTTTGCGCTGGGCTTGTCGATCTTATTGATGGCCACGATGATCTCCACTCCCGCCGCCTTGGCGTGGTTGATGGCCTCCACGGTCTGGGGCATCACGCCGTCGTCGGCTGCCACCACGAGGATCGCAATGTCCGTGGCCTGGGCACCCCTCATCCGCATGGCCGTGAAAGCTTCATGGCCGGGCGTATCCAGGAAAGTAATCTTCTGCCCGGAGATCTCCACCACCGACGCACCGATGTGCTGGGTAATGCCGCCCGCCTCCCTGGCGATGACGTTGGTCTTTCGAATGGCGTCCAGAAGGGAGGTCTTTCCGTGGTCCACATGGCCCATGACGCAGACCACCGGCGGACGGGGAACCATGGACTCCTCCGGATCCTCGATATCCTTCAGAAGCTCCTCGATCACGTTGACCTTGACTTCCTTCTCGCAGAGGATCTCGAACTCCATGGCGATCTCCTCCGCCGTGTCATAATCGATCTCCTGATTGATGGTGACGACCTTTCCCTGCAAGAAAAGCTTCTTCACGATGGCGGAGGGCTGCTGCTTCATCTTGTCCGCCAGCTCTTTGATGGTCAGAACCTCGGGAAGCACGATGGTCTTGATCTCGGGTACCGCAGGCTTCGTCTTCTGCTCAGATCCCCTGTTTCCGGACTTCGCAGCGGCCTTCGTCCCCCGCTTCGGCAGCCGCTTCTCAAAATCATCCCCCTGCTTCTTGTCATATTTACCGTTCTGACGGCTGCCCGTCTTCTGCTTCTGTTTTCCCTGATTCTTCTGCGTGCTGTCAAGTCCGGCAGCCGGTGCGGCAAAACCGCCTCTGCGCCCCTCTCCGGGCCTTGCGCCTCTGGAATCTCCGGGGCGCACAGGGCCTCTGCGTCCGTCCCGGTTTCCCTGGCCGGAACGCTCGCCGTAGGGCCTTCCGGTCCCTCTCTCCCCGGACGGCCTTCTCGTTCCGTCTCCGGTCCTCTGTCCGGGACGGTCCCCCGGCTGGCGCCTTGCCCCGTCAGAGGATCTCTGCCCCGGGCGGTCTCCCGGCTGACGCCTCGAACTCTCCGTCGGGCGGACACCGTCCCTGTATACGTTCTGCCCCTCTTTATAAAGGGTTCTTCTGTCAACCGGCCTTGCGGGTGCCGCAGACTGGCTCCTCACCTCGGTCACACCCTCCGGCCTGGATGCGGAACCGGTCTCCCTCCTTCCGGCCGCCGGAGTCTTTGCCGCCGTCTCCCCGGCCTGGGGAGTCGGCTTCATGGCGGGCTTGGGCCCCACCGGACGCACCGACGCCCTCGCTCCGGACGGACGGGCTCCGGCTGCGGAACCGGCCGGTCTCGGTCCGGCCGCCTTGCCCGGCTGTCCGGCCCGCCGCATTCCCGCCGGTCCCGCCGGACGGGCCCCGGAACGTCCCTTTCCCGCCTGAGAACTGTTCTGGGAGCGGAACACCGCCGTAATCCTCTTTTTCGGAGCCGCCTCCGCCTCCTGCTTCGGCTTCGGCTCGGGTTCCGGCTTCGGTATCGGCTTCGGGGCATAGGCCCGCCTGACAATGTCCGCCTGATCCTCGTCGATGACGCTGAGTGCGCTCTGGACATTGACACCGTTTGCCTGAAGCACATCCAAAATATCTTTATTGTTTTTATCTATTTCTTTTGCGAGTTCATGCACTCTCATTTTCGCCATACTTACTACCTCCGTCTGATTACTCACTTTTTATCTGTTTGACCACAGCATCCCCAAAGCCTGCGTCCGTCAGTGCCAAGGAAGCGCGATAATCCCTTCCGATGGCAGCGCCCAGGTCTTCTTTCTTACCCCAAAAGTACAAAGGAACTTTATAGTAAGTACACATATTCGTGAACATTTTCTTTGTATTATCCGACGCATCCTCTGCCGTTATCACCAATGCGGCCTTTCCGGTCTTAACCGCCTTCTCCGTAAGGAACTCGCCGCTCACCAGCTTACCGGCCTTCATCGCCAGACCCAGGAGCGACCGCACTCTGTCCGTTCTCAATCGTTTCCAGCTCCTTTCTGAGATTCTCGTACACCTCGGCGGAAACCGGCATCTTAAAGGACCGCTCAAGCCCTTTTCCTTTTGCCGCCCGCTCCAGGCATGCCCTGTTAAAACACAGATATGCACCGCGTCCATTTTTCTTTCCGGTGGTATCCAGGATAATGTCCCCCTCGGCTGTCTTTAAAATCCGAATCAGTTCCTTCTTATTCTTCATTTCACCGCAGCCAACGCACTGTCTCTGTGGGCTTTTCTTTTTTACGCTCATAAATCACACCCCGCCAGGAATTTCGCCTCCTTCAAAGAGTTCAAAGTCGGCTGCGCCATGCTCGCACTGCGGACAGACAAAGCCCTCGGGAAGTTCGTCTCCCTCGTAGACATAGCCGCACGTCTGGCACACAAAGCGCTTCACGCCCTCATTGTAGCCATCTTCCGCATAGCCGCCTTCCGGATAGCCCTCTTCATAACCTTCTTCCGGATAACTCCCGGCATACTCATCCTCCGGATAGTCCTCTCCGTAATCGTAATCCTCATAGCTCTCGTACTCGCCTTCCAGTCCCTCCTCATATCCGATTTCCTCCAGAAGTCCGGATTCTCTTGCCTGAGTCTCACTCTTTATATCAATCTTGAAGCCAGTCAGCCTGGCCGCAAGCCTTGCGTTCTGCCCTTCCTTTCCGATGGCCAGCGAAAGTTGGTAATCCGGCACGATCACCTGGGCGGTTTTTTCATCGTCGTCCGCCACGACGCAGATCACCTTGGCAGGACTTAATGCGTTTTCAATCAGAATCGCAGAATTGTCGCTCCAGTTAATGATGTCAATCTTCTCTCCGTGGAGCTCCGCCACCACGGCGTTCACCCTGGCCCCGTTCAAGCCCACGCAGGCCCCCACCGGGTCCACGTTGGGATCATTGGAATACACGGCCATCTTCGTCCTGGAGCCGGCTTCCCTGGCGATGCTCTTGATCTCCACCGTGCCGTCCTTCACCTCCGTCACCTCCGACTCAAAAAGCCGCTTTACCAACTCCGGATGGGTTCTGGACACCAGGATCCTGGGACCCTTCGTCATGTCCCTGACCTCGAGAATGTAAACCTTGATCCGTTCCGTGGGAAGGAAGGTCTCTCCCTTCACCTGCTCGTTTTCATTCAGCATGGCGTCCACTTTTCCAAGATTAATGCTGACGTTTTTACCCATATACCGCTGGACGATGCCGGTGACCACCTCTTTTTCCTTCCCGCAATACTGGTTAAACAGAACCTTACGCTCCTCCTCGCGAATCTTCTGTAGAATCACGTTCTTCGCATTCTGCGTGGCGATCCGGCCGAATTCCCTCGACTTGATCTGTACCTGAGCCACGTCGCCGAGCCCAAGGTGCGGGTCGATCTCCCTGGCCGCCTCAAGGGAAATCTGAAGCAGCGGGTCCTCCACGTCCTCCACCACCTCCCGTTCGGCATATACGGAGAAATTGTAGGTTTCCCGGTCCACGATGGCCTTGACATTGTCCGCTTTCCCGAAATGTGTTTTGCACGCCTGAATCAAAGAATTCTCAATGGCTTCCAGAAGAGTCTCTTTGCTGATGTCCTTCTCCTTTTCCAAAAGCTCAAGGGCTTCCTTCAATTCTTTATTTTCTTTCATTTTTCCGTTTCCTCCTCTTCGCCTCCCCTGGGGGGACGTGTTCTTTCTATAATAAATACCGGTTTTCCGTTTCACGTCCGGACTTTAAAAATCCAGCGCCAGCCTGATTAATGCAATCTCTCCTTTTTCAAAAGACATCCGCTCCCCCTCTTCCGTCTCAATCTCCACCGTCCCCCCGTCATAGCCGGACAGGGTTCCCCGAAACTCTTTTTGACGGTTTCTCGGGCGGTACAGGCGGATCTCCACCTCTTCCCCCATGCTCCTTGCGAAATCTTTCTCCTTCTTCAAAGGCCTCCCCAGCCCCGGAGAGCTGACCTCCAGAATGTAGCTGTCCGCAATGTAATCTTCCCGGTCCAGAAGGTCGCTCAGGCTCCGGCTCACCGTCTCGCAGTCATCCACCGTAATTCCACCCGGCTTGTCGATATAAGCCCTCAGATAACGGTTTCCGCCTTCCCTGACAAATTCCACGTCCACCAGTTCAAACTCGTTTTCCGAAAGGATCGGAAGCAAAAGCTCCTCGGTCCGCTTTTCAATATCCTCTCTCCGCATCAGCATGACCACCTGGCCTCCTTTTCTTCCCACCCCATATGCATAAACAAAGAGTGGACCTTTGCCCACTCTTCATCATCCTGTCATATTTTTATCATATCAACTATAGCACACTTTGCGGCAAAATGCAAGTGTTTTTGCAATCAAAACAGCAATTTTTGATTGCCCCTTTCTTTCTCCATGTTTTTTTGGTATACTAAAAGTCTGGAGACCTCGGCGGACGCAGTGCCGACGGCCTCCCCGCAGGCTGAACACAAGTAGGAGATAACGATATGAATTATGGAAAATCCGGCCTGAAAAAGCAGATTCACTCCTGTTCTTCAAAATCTGCCAGGCGAAAAACAAAAGCCGGCGTTTTAACCTTTAAAGCGTTTTTAACCGGCATCCTTGCCCTGATCGTGCTGATGATTTCCGTTGGCCTGGGAATGTTCCGCGGCATCTTGAATTCCGCCCCGGACTTAAACACCCTGGACATGTCTCCCAACGCCTCCGCCACGATCATTTACGATGCGGAGGGAAATGAAATACAGACTCTCGTCATGGCCGGTTCCAACCGACAGCCGGTGGAGTACTCGGAGATGCCGGAAAATTTGGTCAACGCCTTCATCGCCATTGAAGACTCCCGCTTCTGGGACCACAACGGCGTGGACATCAAGGGCCTGACCAGGGCCGCATTCCAGGGGCTCGTGTCCGGTGAACTGGACCAGGGGGCCAGCACCATCACCCAGCAGCTGATCAAAAACGTGGCCTTCGGCGGCGGCATGGAAACCTCCTTCGGTTCCAAGGTCAAGCGGAAGGTGCAGGAGCAGTACCTCGCCATTCAGTTGGAAAAAACCATGGACAAGGAGATCATTCTCCAGAATTATCTGAACACCATCAATCTGGGGGCAAACACCCTGGGGGTGCAGGCGGCTTCCGAACGCTATTTCGGAAAGGACGTCAGCGAGCTCACTCTGTCGGAGTGCGCCGTCATTGCGGCCGTCACCAGCAATCCCACCAGGTACAATCCCATCACCCACCCGGAAGAAAACGTCAAGCGGAGGGACATCGTCCTCGAATACATGCAGGAACAGGGTTACATCTCGGAGGTAGAACAAAAGGAGGCGCAGGACGACGACGTTTATGCGAGAATCCAGGAAGTGGACGCCGCCAGGGACAGCGAGTCCTCCATATACAGTTACTTTGTGGACGAGACCATCGTCCAGGTCCTTGCCGACCTGCAGGAAAAAGCCGGCTATTCCGAGACGGAAGCCCGCACCATGCTTTACAGCGGAGGGCTCAGGATCTACACCACCCAGGACCCAAAGCTGCAAAAAATCGTGGACGAGGAAATCTCCGCCCCGGAAAATTATTCCAACAGCGAGATTCGTTACAGCTTTACTTACCGGCTTTCCGTCACCCACCCGGACGGCAACACGGAAAATTATTCGGAAAACAACATCAAGGCCTGGCTTCGCCAGAAAAACGGGGGGGAGCCGGTCAAACTGATCTATGAGACGGAGGAGGAGATCCGGCAGATCGTGGCGGAATACCGGGCCACCGTCGTCTCCCGCCAGGATACCATACCGGGCGAGCGGCTGGACATTACCCTGCAGCCGCAGAGCTCCTGCGTCCTCATGGACCAGGAAACCGGCTACATTCTGGCCATCAGCGGCGGCCGGGGAGAAAAAACCGCCAGCCTGAGCCTGAACCGGGCCACCGACACCCTGCGCCAGCCGGGCTCCACCTTCAAGGTGCTGACGGCCTTTGCCCCCGCTCTGGACAGCGCCGGCTCCACCCTGGGTTCCGTCTATTACGATGCCCCTTACTCCCTGAACGAGAAGGACTTCGCCAACTGGTGGGGAAACCACTACGTGGGTTACGCCAATATCCGGGACGGTATCGTCTACTCCATGAACATCATCGCCTTAAAGTCCCTGATGAACACGGTAACTCCCCAGGTCGGCTACCAGTACGCCCTGGATTTCGGCATCACCTCCCTGGTGGAAAGCAGGACAGACGAGACGACCGGTGAGGTATTTACCGACATCGGCGCTCCGCTCTGCCTGGGCGGAATCACCGACGGAGTCAGCAATCTGGAGCTCACGGGCGCCTATGCGGCCATCGCCAATCAGGGAATCTACACGGAACCCATTTACTATACGAGAATCGTGGACCGCAATGGGAAAATCATCATTGACAACCAGCCGGAGACCCATACCGTGATCAAGGAATCCACCGCCTGGCTCTTAACCAACGCCATGGAAGGAGTCTGCCAGTATTCTCTTCTGTACGGTCATTCCGACATACCGACCAGCAGAACGGAGACCAAGCTTGAGGGCATTCCCACGGCGGCGAAGAGCGGCACCACCACCAACACCAACGACATCTGGTTCGTGGGTTATACCCCTTACTACACCCTGGGCATTTGGCAGGGCTACGACGAGAATGCGGAACTGACCACTGGTCCCGACGTGCGCATCATGTGGCACAACATCATGTCCCGGGCCTGCGAAGGGCTCCCCGCCAAGGAGTTTCCGGAAAAACCAAGCAATATCGAGGAGGTTTCCATCTGCCATAAATCCGGCAAGCTGGCCGTCCCCGGCGTCTGCGACGCCGACCCCGGCGGAAACATGGTCTACGCGGAGTACTTCGCAAGAGGTACCGCCCCCACGGAGGTCTGCGACCACCACACCAGGGTAACGGTGTGCCGCTTGAGCGGAGTCCTCGCCACGGAGTTCTGTCCGGAGCCGCTTCGGGAAAACCGCATTTACCGGACGTTGACCGACGAGGCCACGGGAAATACGGATGACAGCGCCTTTCTCCTTCCGGAGTCCCTGCGAAACAGCACCTGTCCCATTCACACCGGCTATCCCTTCCCCTTCATGACCGGGGAGGAGCAGCCGTCGGAAAGCGCTTCTCCGGAGGAAAGCTCCCAGTCACCAAGTCAGACTCCGGTCCAGTCCCCGAGTCAGACTCCCGCACAGCAGCAGACTCCGGCGCCGGAGACACCCGCACCGGAACAGTCTGCCGGATAGAGGAACGGACGAAGCCGCCGGCCATAATGACCAACGCAAACACGGTTTGAAACACACCGAACGTTTGCTTTTGGTAATTATGACCGGCGGCTTCTGACTTTCCTGACAACTCACTCTCGGTTTGAAACTCACCGATCCTTTGCTTTTGGTAATTATGGCCGGCGCCTTCCTGATCTTCCTGATCTTCCTGATCTGCCCGTCCCTCCGTCCTCCCGCAGTCCCAGGAAGGAAACCGCTCCTCTTCCGAAAGATCGAACCAAGAGTCGCCCGGCGGGCGCCTCCCGGACAATCCCCCAGAAGAGGAGCGATTTTCTTCCGTGATCATTCCAAAACTCAGCGGATAAAATTGGTCTTCACGGCGGGCACCTCCTCCGGCGGACAGATCCCCGCCTTCCTTCCAGCCTCAATGCACTTTAACAGCCAGGCCATGTTTTTCGCCAGGGTCTCCATGGTCTGCATACCCTCCTCGTCCTTCGGCGCATCCTCCGCAACGCTTCCATGGACCATGTTCCAATACTGGGAGGACACGACGGGCATTTCGTTGATAGTCATGTACTTGTTCATCTGATCCATAGTCGCCGTAGTTCCCGCCCGTCTGGCGCAGGATATGGCCGCCGCAGGCTTATGGCAAAACAGCGACCTGCCCGCATAGAAGAGCCGGTCCATAAACGCCGTCATCAATCCGCAGGCCGATGCAAAATGCACCGGCGTCCCGAAAATGAATCCGTCCGCCGTCTCCGCTTTCTCCAGCGCCCGGTTGACCGAATCGTCGAAGGCGCAGCGGTTGTTCTGCTTTTTCTTACAGACCCGACAGTCGATACAGGTTGTCGCAAGTTTCTCCACATGGAAAATCTCCGCCTCGATCCCAAGGCTCTCCAGGGTGTCGGCCGCTTTTTTCAGTGCCGTGTAGGTGGTTCCCTTCTCGTGGGGGCTTCCGTTGATCAATAATACTTTCATGTTCCTCCTCCTTTATATAACAGCCGCTTCCGTTTCCGGAGCGGCTGACTTTCTGAACAAATCTTATTTGCTGTTTCCGGCCCGCTTGCGCATCCGGGAATCCAGGATCTTCTTTCTGAGCCTCAAATGCTCCGGCGTCACCTCCAAAAGCTCGTCGGCGTCGATGAAGTCCAGAGCCTGCTCCAGGCTCATGATGACGGGCGGCACCAGCTTGAGCGCCTCGTCGGAGCCGGAGGAACGGGTGTTGGTCAGATGCTTCGTCTTGCAGACGTTGACCTCAATGTCTTCCGCTTTCGCATTGGAACCGACCACCATGCCGGAGTAAACCTTCTCACCGGCCCCGATGAACAAACTCCCCCGCTCCTGGGCGTTGAACAGGCCGTAAGTGACGCTCTCCCCGCTCTCGAAAGCGATCAGGGAACCTTGACGGCGGTACTGGATATCTCCCTTATAAAGAGCGTAGCCGTCGAACAGCTGATTCATGACGCCGTTCCCCTTGGTGTCCGTGAGGAAATCGCCCCGGTAACCGATGAGCCCCCTGGAGGGAATGGAAAATTCCATCCTGGTATAGCCCGTGCCCGAGGGGGACATCCCCTGCAGCTCCCCTTTCCGGAGGGAGAGTTTCTGGATGACCGTGCCGGAAAACTCGTCGGGCACGTCGATGTAGACCAGCTCCATGGGCTCCAGCTTCCGCCCCTTCTCGTCCTGCTTGTAGATGACCTCCGCCTTGCTGACGGCAAACTCATAGCCCTCTCTCCGCATGTTTTCGATGAGAACGGAAAGGTGCAGCTCTCCCCTGCCGGACACCTTGAACCGGTCGGCGTCCTCCGTCTCCTCCACCCGGAGGCTGACATCCGTGTTTAACTCCCGGAAAAGACGGTCTCTAATATGGCGGGAGGTCACGTACTTGCCCTCCGTCCCCGCCAGGGGACTGTCGTTGACCATGAAATGCATGGCGATGGTCGGCTCGGAAATCTTCTGGAAGGGGATCGGATCCGGATGCTCCGGGGAGCAGAGGGTGTCCCCGATGTGCAGGTCGGCAATGCCGGAGATGGCCACGATGGAGCCGATCTTTGCCTCCGCCACTTCCACCTTCTCCAGGCCGTCAAACTCGTAGAGACGGCTGACCTTGACCTTCTTGAACTTGTCCGGATCGTGATGGTTCACCAAGGCCACCTCCTGGTTGACCCGGATGGAACCGTTGTCCACCTTGCCGACGCCGATCCGCCCTACGTATTCATTATAATCAATGGTGCTGATCAAAATCTGGGTATCTGCGTCCGGATCCCCCTCCGGCGCCGGGATATGATCAAGGATCGTATCAAACAGCGGCTTCATGTCCTTCTTCTCGTCCCCCAGGTCCTTCACCGCATAACCGCCCTTGGCCGAGGCAAAGACGAAGGGGCAGTCAAGCTGCTCGTCGGAGGCGTCCAGCTCCAGAAGGAGCTCCAGCACCTCGTCGATCACCTCACTGGGCCTGGCCTCCGGCCGGTCGATCTTGTTGATGCAGACGATCACCGAGAGATTTAACTCCAGGGCCTTCTGCAGCACGAACTTGGTCTGGGGCATGGCCCCCTCGAAGGCATCCACCACCAGGATCACGCCGTTGACCATCTTGAGCACCCGCTCCACCTCGCCGCCGAAATCCGCATGGCCGGGGGTGTCGATGATGTTGATCTTCGTCCCTTTATAAAAAACTGCCGTGTTTTTGGAGAGGATCGTGATTCCCCGTTCCCGCTCGATGTCGTTGGAGTCCATGACCCGCTCCGCCACTTCCTGATTTTCCCGAAACACGCCGCTCTGCTTTAAGAGCTCGTCCACCAAGGTCGTCTTGCCGTGGTCGACATGGGCGATGATCGCAATATTTCTTACGTCTTCTCTTGTCGTTTTCATACCTTGCCTGCTTCCTTTATTGATCTCCCTCCCAAAGAAGCGCCTCAAAAACGCCGGAGGGAGCATGCTTTTATAGACATTCACAGTTCTCTATCTTAGCACACTCCCGCCCTGAATTGCAAGAAAAATATTCGTCCTATGCTTCCCCGCCCCTGATATGCACGTCCAGCTGGCCGTAGGGAATACTGATCCCCGCCTCGTCGAAGGCAAGCTTCATCTGCTCCGTCAGGTCCCAGCGGCACTTCCAGTACTCGGAGGTCTTCACCCAGCAGCGGAGTCCCAGGATCACGGCGCTGTCGCCCAGCTCCGACACGTAGACGAAGTGGTCGTCCTCCATGACCACCATGGGATGGGCCTCCATGAGGCCGAAGAGCACCTCCTTGGCCTTTTTAAGGTCCGCATCGTAGGAGATCCCCACCTTTAAATCCAACTGCCGCTTCTCCTGGGCCGTCACGTTGGTCATGCTGCTGTTGGCCAGATTTCCGTTGGGGACCACGATCACCCGGTTGTCCATGGTGACGAGCTCTGTGTAGACCAGACCGATCTTGCGGACGGTCCCCTCGTTCTTGTGGGTGTCCTCCACGATGTAGTCCCCCACCTTGAAGGGCCGGATCACCATGATCAGCAGCCCGCCGGCAAAATTCCCCAGGCTGCCCTGGAGGGCAAGGCCCAGGGCCACGGTCACGGAGCTGGCCACGGTGGCAAAGGCCGTGGGCTGCACGCCGGCCACGCTTAAGATCAGAATGATCAGGAGGATATAGCCGACGGCCCGCACCAGGTACTTCACGAATTTGCGCACGGTGATCTCCGCCCCCGCCTTTTCCATGGAGCGCTCCGTCAGCTTCACGATCATCCGGATGATCTTCTTCCCGATGAAAAACAGGAGCAGGGCCGCCAGCACCCGCAGCCCAAAGGACAGGGCCCTGTCGGGTAGTTCGTCCAACATGGTCTGAAACCGCCCTCTTTCGTAAGCCTGTTCAATCTGCTTGACCGCCTCCACCACGTCGACGGCCTGCTCTTCCGCTCCCAGCCAAACCCTCACTTACGATTCCTCCATCATCGCTTTCTTTACCTTCTCCACTCCGGCGCTCTTTCCCCTGGAAGTCTTTGCATGGGCTTTTTTCTTCGCCGCAACGTTGCCCTTCACCTGCTCCACCACGGGAATGTACTGGAACACCTGGACGCCGAGGGGCGCCACCTTGATGGAAATGGACTGCTCCCGCTCGTCACACTCCACTGCCACGGACTGCTTCACCCTCGGATTGGTCACGCCGCTTCCGCCATAGCGCACCTCGTCGCTGTTCAAAATCTCCTTGTACTTCCCCGCATAGGGCACTCCCACCCGGTAGGCCTCGTGGGCCACGGGGACGAAATTGCAGACCACCAGGAGGGTTTCCGCCTTCTTCCCGCTCTTCCTCAGGAATACGACAATGTTCTCCTCGCCATTGGTGCAGTCGATCCATTCAAAGCCTTCCGGGTCGTCGTCCAGCGCCCAGAGGGCGGGGCTGTCCAGATACAGGCGGTTCAACGCTTTCACATAGTCATGGAGTTCTCTGTGGATGTCATAGTTTAAGAGGCACCACTGGAGCCCTTCCTTCTCATTCCACTCGTCCATCTGCCCGAATTCCTGCCCCATGAACAGGAGCTTCTTTCCGGGATGGGTCATCATGAAGCCGTAGGCCGCCCGGAGGTTGGAGAATTTCAACTCAAAGGTATCCCCCGGCATCTTCCCCACCATGGAGCCCTTCCCGTGGACCACCTCGTCGTGGGACAGCACCAGGATGAACCGCTCGCTGTAGGCGTAGACCATGCTGAAGGTCAGCTCGCCGTAGTGGTAGGTCCGGTACAGGGGATCGCACTGCATGTAGCCCAGGAAGTCGTTCATCCAGCCCATGTTCCACTTGTAGTCGAAGCCGACGGCACCGTCCTCCACGTCCCCCGTGATCCTGGGCCAGGCCGTGGACTCCTCCGCAATCAGCAGGGTGGGCAGTTTTTTCTTCTTGAAAATGGAGTTCAGGTGTTTCAGAAGCTCCAGGGCCTCCAGGTTTTCATTGCCGCCATACATGTTGGGGATCCACTCGCCGTCATTTTTCCCGTAATCCAGGTACAGCATGGAAGCCACCGCATCCATGCGGATCCCGTCGGCGTGGTATTCCTGGGCCCAAAAGAGGGCGTTGGCGATGAGGAAATTGGACACCTGGGGCCTTCCGTAATTGAAGATCAGGGTGCCCCAGTGGGGATGGGCGCCCCGTCTCGGGTCCTTGTGCTCATAGAGCCCCGTCCCGTCAAAGTCCGCCAGCCCGAAGGCGTCCCTGGGGAAATGGGCCGGAACCCAGTCCAGGATCACGCCGATGCCGGCCTGGTGCATGGTGTCCATGAAAAAGCGGAAATCGTCCGGCGTCCCATAGCGGCTGGTGGGTGCGTAATACCCGGTCACCTGGTAGCCCCAGGAGCCGTCGAAGGGATGCTCCATCACCGGCATCAGCTCCACGTAGGTATAGCCCATCTCCTTCGCATAGGCCGCCAGCTCCGGCGCAATCTCCCGATAATTGAAAAATTCCTGCTCCGGCTCCGGTTTCTCTGCGGCTTCCGCCTCCGCCGCTCTGATCTCTTCCGCCTGTACCGCAGTCTCCGCTTCGGCCCCCTTGGCCTCCTCTGCGGCCTCCGGCTTCTTCCAGGACCCAAGATGCACCTCGTAGATATTCATGGGGGCGGGGCGGCCCTTCTCCGCTTGGGCCTTCTGCCCGTCCATCCACTCTTTGTCCTGCCAGGCGTAACCCTCCAAATCATAGACGATGGAGGCCGTCGCCGGCCGCTGCTCCGCATAGTTGGCATAAGGGTCCGCCTTCAGGCTGGGACTGCCGCCCCGGAATTTCACCTCGTATTTGTAGAGCGTCCCGGCCGGAAGCTCCGGGATAAACAGCTCGTAAATGCCGGAATCACTGATCCGCTGCATCTGGTGGCGCCTGCCGTCCCAGAGATTGAAATCCCCCACCACGCTGACCCGCATGGCGTTGGGCGCCCACACGGAAAAGACCACGCCGGGCACGCCCTTCTGCGTCGTCGGATGCGCTCCCATTTTTTTGTAGATCTCATAATGGATCCCGGCATCAAACCGTTTAACGTCCTCCTCACTATATATGGAAGAAAAACTGTAGGGATCGTGGAGGGTCTGAACCTCTCCGCTGTCCCAGGTCACCTCAAACACATAAGCGGGGATCCGCTTTCCCGGAATCAGCGCCGCAAAAAATCCCGCTTCGTCGGCCAGCTCCATCTCATACCGCTTTCCGCTCTTTTCCGTCACCACCGAGACGGCCGCCGCCGTCGGCAGGAACGCCTGGATCAAAATCCCGTCGTCCGTCAGGTGCGGCCCGAGGACCGACGCCGGCTCCTGGCACTCCGAGTAGACAAGGGCCTCGATCTCCGGCCAGTCCATCAATTCGTATAATTTCTCGTTCATTGGCACATCCTCCTTGCTTTCATTCTATCATTTAAAGGCGGAGGATACAAGGACGGATTCCCTGAGTTTCCATAATTTTAATTTTTGTGGATATGACAAAAAAACCGGTCCCCGAGAGGGACCGATTTTTTCCTGACTTGACGAAAATGATAGAAACTCAGCGCTGTCTCCAGCTCCTCACTCGCCCAGCACTTCCACGTCGATCTTCATCATCTTGCAGATGGTCTTCAGCTCCTCGATGTGGTCGCCGTAAACGGCATGGGCATGGTTGGCATCGAAGTTGTCCAGGAATACCTTGTAGTCAAAGTGCAGCTTCGCAAAGTTGTGGGGCCATTCCTTGTTGGTCAGTTCCTCCCTCTCCTTGGGCATGGAGACCAGCTCCGCCGTGAACATGACCATGCGGTATCTGCGCTTTCCGTCCTCGTCCATGGAACGGCAGAGTCTTGCGATAGTGCAGAGACCCGGAGCCGTCTGGCAGTTCACGTGGCAGCCGCCGCCCGCATAGATGTCCAGGCAGGGATAAAGGGTCACGTTCTTCAGATTCTCGTCGGGATCGTCGCTCCCCGTCGCATACCAGGTGGACTCGGAGCCGCAGTTGCAGAATTCCAGCACCTGATTCTCCTCATCCCAGTGACGGACGTCCATGAACACCACCGGATCCCCCGTCAAAAGCTTCAGCATCTGCATGGTCAGGGCGGCGTCGGAATCCGCTTCGCAGGCGTAGACCACCGGCTCCTTGGCGCCGTCCCAGTCATAGGGATCGTTCATGAACGCCGCCGCAATACATTCCGTACAGTAATGGCAGCTCATGTCGTAATGGCATTTCACGCCGACGAAATCGAACTCATTGTCCTTCTGGATCTTCTTGATGGCCTCGTAATGGCGGATCTGGGTCTTTAACTTCTCCGGAGTCAGCTTCTGCCCGTCGTACTCGATGGCCTTGCATTTCTCCGTCAGCCAGTTAAATGCCTTCTCCACCTGCTCCTCGGGAACCTCTGCGGCCAGGCGGACGATCTCGCTCTGGTCACAGTGCTCCACGTCCACGCCAAACTTTTCCTGCCAGTCCTGCATATCCACGGTGGCGCTGTACATGCCCAGGGAACGGCCGCCGATGAGGCCGTATTTCTGTCCGTTCAGTCCGTTCACCACCCGGGCGCATTTTCCAAAGGTGATGATCCGCCCCAGCACCTCGGGATCGTTGAAATCGCCGTAAGCGCGGAAGTGGGTGATACCCTGCTGGTTCAGCGCACCGCCGGCCGCCAGCATGGCCACCATGCCGGGCCAGTCCGGATTCAACTGGGCCGCCAGAAGGAACGGGCCTTGGCCGTATTTGGCCGCAATGGCCGAAAAGTTGGGCCATGCGAACACGCCGTAGGAAAAGATCGTCCCGTCCACGCCCTTCGCTTTCAGCTTCTCCGCCTCGGCCCTGGCCGAAGCCACGGAGTTCACCAGATTGTCCGCCACGACCACGTCCACCCGGCCGTCCTTCTCCAGCGCCGCCTTGATCACGTCGAGCTGGTGCTGCACCACGTCCTTGCTCTTCTCATGGACGACGGGATCGCCGTCGGACAGACCCATGATACCCAAAAGTGGTTTTCTGTTTGCCATAACATACCTTCCTTTCCTTTTGACCGCCGCCCCCTGCGGCATAATCAGTTCCCGCTTCACTTCATATATGCACGCCGGATTAATTGTGCATTCATTTCATATATGAAATAAATGATTTCATATGCTACAATTATATCATATTGGAAAGGCGTTGACAATCCTCAGAAATATTCTCCTCCCTGTCAAATCGGATCTTTTTCTCCAATCCCTGTAGATTGTAAACTATTTTTATTTTTAGTTGACATTCTTCTTGTCATGCCTTATAATGTCAATGTTTTCAAATTATCAGTTTACATTTCAACAGCAAAGGAGCACTTTCACATGGAAAAAACAGTAATTGAAAAACCTTCCAGGCTTCCCCTGATCACCATGGCCCTGATCGGCGTCATGACCGCCGTCACCTGCATGTTAGGTCCTCTGGTAATTCCTCTTCCCATAAGCCCCGTACCGATCTCCTTTACCAACCTGGCCGTCTACCTTACCCTGTACGTGCTGGGCATGAAGGCCGGAACACTGAGTTACCTGATCTATCTGCTTTTGGGATTGGTGGGGCTCCCCGTATTTTCCGGCTTCGCCGGCGGCCCGGCGAAACTGGTCGGCCCCACGGGAGGTTACCTGATCGGTTTTATTTTTATGGCTGTCGTCGCCGGATTCTTCATTGACCGGTTTCCGAAAAAATATTATCTCCACATTGCCGGCATGGTCCTCGGGACGATCGTCTGTTATCTCTTCGGCACCGTCTGGCTCTGTTTCCAGATGAAGCTGTCCTTTGGCGCCGGGCTCATGGCCGGAGTCATTCCCTACCTTCCCGGTGATGCGGCCAAGATCATCGTCTCCGTGATCGCGGGGCCTGCCCTCCGTTACGGAGTGAAGCAGGTGAAAAATCGCTGATCTTCAAAATTTGCTTGTGGAAAAAAGCTCCGCCCCATCCACTTTTTATCGTGAATGGGGCGGAGCCCTTTTTCCTTCCTCTGCTGTGAAGGTTTACTTCTAAAGCTGTTGTCAAGGAGGAATGTGAGATTATTTGATTTTATCCCCCCAAGGCCATCACTTCTGGACAAATACGCTCCACTTGTGTTAATATAGGAAAAACGACGAGGCGGTAACAGCCATATGCAAAAAATTATGATAATCGAGGATGACCCAGCCATTCGGGAAGAGTTGGCGCTGCTCCTGGAAAACGAGGGATATACAGCTCTGGTAATTAAGAGATTTACAGATATACCTGCGCAAGCAGCGCAGGAACACCCAAACCTTATCCTTTTGGATATTGGGCTTCCGGGTAAAGATGGTTTCTCTCTGTGTGCCGCATTGCGGAAGGCCGTTCTTGTGCCAGTAATTTTTGTCACCAGCCGGGATGCCGGTGCGGACGAGGTACGGGCGCTGAGCCTGGGCGGGGACGACTACATCACCAAGCCATACAGCGTCCCCGTCCTGCTGGCTCGAATTAAAGCGGTTCTGCGCCGGAGCGGCGAACCGGAACAGGCTGATTTACTGGAGGCCGGTGAACTG
>JAAWRC010000019.1 GCA_022800815.1 Lachnospiraceae bacterium
GCAAAAGAATGTGTCAGCGTCCACTGCAAAGACTGCACTTTGCCGTGTCTGCCTTCTTTCCTAGCCTTTACAATACGTTCTTGTAGCTTTTTAACCTGTGCTTCACATTTCTTCCAGTCAATGGATTTCCATGCAAAATCATGGTCAGCAGCCGCACACGTTGTTTGATTAACGTTCATTTGCTTTGCTCCTTCCAAAAGTTCTATAAGCTTCTTGTAAAGAATCACCTAATGTAGAAGTCTGCACCCTTTCGGGTCGGGGCAAATCTTGAACCCCTATCCATTCCATTACAGAATGGCGTTCGCTTTTTCTACAATCCCATACCTGCACCCCTATCGGTTTTCCTTACGGGAAACTTTCCTGCATAAACAGGAGAGATACAGGCTTACCTTGTTCCACATAGATAACAACGAGTAGGTTAGGCTCTGTCTCATCCACCGGCGGCGCTTTTAGTACCCTCTAAAATAAGGACTTTCCGGTCTTTCTTTTTGCCCTGCGACACTAATATGACACTCGGAAAATAGGTTCGTACTTTCATTACCTCAAAATTGGATGCAGTTAAAATTCCTGTCGGATTGCGTTACTATCCGTTTGGGACTACCAGGATGGTAGGAGGTTAGCCCTCTTTGGAGGGACTGTGACCCTCCGTTTACATTAGAAACCTGAAAGGGAGTCTGGAAAAGGATGGCTGAGTGGATGTTGACGATTGAAGGATTGATAGCAGTGGTCAGCCTCGTGCTGACAGCGTTTGGTCCCGGATATGCTATCGAAAGCAAGGATAATCATAAGACGCAGAAATAGCCGCCTCGGCCCCGCAAGCCAAGCGGCTATTTTTGCTTAACATATTGTGTGGGCTAACCGTCTATCGGTAGCTCCTCCGGACCTTATAACTTTATAATCCTCATCATATCAATCGCACTGTCCCTCTCATGGGGCCCTCCGGAGATCACGATGGTATCCCCCTCCTCCACGATTCCGGAGTGGAGGGCGATCTCCTCGGCATGGCGGAAGAGGCTGTCGGCGCTGGCCTGCTCGTGGGCGGGGAAGGGGTAGACGCCCCAGGTCAGGTTTAACTGACGGAGGGACTTCCGGTCCACGGTGGGGGCGATGACGGGGGCGGCGGGCCGGTAATCGGCGATCATGCGGGCGCTCCTGCCGGTCCTGGTGACGGCAACAATGGCCTTGGCATCCAGATAGTTGGAGCTGGTGATGGTTGCGATTCCCACGGCCACGGCGGGACTTCTCTTCAGTGAGAGGGAGTCGTGAAGCTCGGAAAACCGTTTCTTGTAATTGATGTGCTTTTCCGTTTCCTCGGCAATCTCAGCCATGGTGCGGACGGCCTCGGTGGGATAGTCCCCGGCGGCCGTTTCCCCGGAGAGCATGATGGCCGTGGTGCCGTCATAGATGGCATTGGCCACGTCGGAGACCTCGGCCCTGGTGGGACGGGGGCTCTTGGTCATGGATTCCAGCATCTGGGTGGCCGTGACCACATGCTTTCCGGCCAGGTAGCATTTCTTGATGATGGTCTTCTGGATGCCGGGCAGCTCCCGGAAGGGGATCTCAACGCCCATGTCGCCCCGGGCCACCATGATGCCGTCGGCCAGGGAAAGGATCTCGTCCAGGTTTTCGATCCCCTGGGTGTTTTCGATCTTGGCGATGATCTGGATTCGTTTTCCTCCGTTGTCGTCCAGAAGCTTGCGGAGCTTGCGGATGTCGTCTGCGGTCCTCGTGAAGGAGGCGGCCACGAAGTCCACGTCCTGTTCGATGCCGAAGAGGATGTCGCTTTTGTCCGTCTCGCTGATGTAAGGCATGGGAATGTCCACGTTGGGGATGTTGATGCTCTTGCGGTTGCTGACGGTGCCGCCGTTGATGATGCGGCAGATCACGTCGGAGCCGTCGATGCGCTCCACGAACATGGCCAGCTTCCCGTCGTCGATGAGGATCCTGGTGCCGATGGTCACGCAGGAGGCAAGACCGGAGAAGGTGAGGCCGATGCCATTCTCATCGCCGGTTTCTCCCGAGGCGCAGAGGGTAAAGCTCTGTCCGGCTTCCAGGGTGACGGAGCCGTTCTCAAAATCCCGGATCCGGATCTCCGGCCCTTTGGTATCTAAAAGAAGGGCGATGGGCCGGCCCGTCTCGGCACTCACCCGTTTCACCCGGTCCATGCGCACTTTCTGTTCCTCGTGGGAGCCGTGGGAAAAGTTGAAGCGGGCACAGTCCATGCCGCCGCCGATCAGGGAGCGGATGGCGTCGTCCGTGTCCACCGCAGGTCCCATGGTGCATATGATTTTTGTTTTTCTCATAAAGTTTCCTCCTCGTTATAAAATGGGATCAGGCGATTGCGAACCTGCAGAGTAACGGGGGGATATTCCGGCAAACTTTGCTGGTTTCGCAAGTGCCCTGTAAAGGGAATGGGTTTACAGAACCTTGATCATCTGGATGTATTCCAGGGGTTCAAAACCGTGCTTTTTGTAGATTTCCATGACCCAGGCGTTTTCGGGGGCCACCTCCAGGCGGAAGCCCGCCGTCCGTCCTTCGTACTCTTTAAAAAGCCACCGGAAATATTCATTGGCAAGGCCCCGCCCCCTCGCCTCCGGCTTCAGATACAGTTCCTCCGCCAGGATCATGGGGCCGCCAAGCTCGCTGCTCCAGGAGTGGCAGACGATACCATAGCCGAGGACGGTTCCGTCTTCCTCCTCAAGCATCAGGCAGCGTACAGGGAGCGAGCCTTTCAAGGAGGCCTCAAAATTCCGCTCCTGGGCGGTCCGGTCGAAACCGTGGAGAGCCGCCTCGGAGCTGTAGAAAATCTCGGACATGGATAAAAAGTTGTTCTTGTCTTTGGCGGACATATTTCGTATAATCATAAGAGTGAACCCTTCTCTACATGAAAATTTTTCTTTTATCATAGATGAAAAGAGAGAAAATATCAAGAGGGGTGTTTCAATACAGAAGAAAAGCCAAGGTGATTGATACAGGAGGGATGGATGATATGACGACAAAATGGACGAAGAAAAAACGTGCGAGAAGGATCCAAGCGGTGATTTTTGTCATTGCGCTGGCCGTTTTTCTTTTTTCCGGGTATCAGCTTTTAAAAATCTATCTGGAATATAAAAAGGGCAGTGATGAATATGATAAACTGGCCGATGAAGCGGCGAGGATTCTGTCGGAGGCGGAGGACGGCGAGGGGGCCGGAGGCGGCGGGACGGGAAACGGCCAGGGTCAGGAGGATGCCGGGCCGAAGCCCTGGGAGGAACTGGACGCACTGATGCGGGGGCAGAACGAGGACTACGTGGGGTGGATCACCATCCGGGACACGGAGATTGATTATCCCATTGTCCAGTATACGGACAACGATTATTATCTGGCCCATACCTTCGAGGGGACGGAGAATGCGGCGGGGACTCTGTTCGTGGACAGCAATATTCCCGAGGGTATGGAGGGGAAGAACGTGATCGTCTACGGGCACAACATGAAGAACGGCTCCATGTTCGCAGGGCTCAAGAAATACCGGGAGGATGATTTTTATGAGGGGCATAAGACCTTCCGGGTGAACACGAAGACCGGATTTTATACCTACGAGATTTTCGCAGTGACGGTTGTTTCCCCCAACAGTGACACCTACACCCTGGAGTTTGCAGATGATGCGGAATTTATGGATTATATTGCCCGCATGCAGGAACGGTCCATCCATGATACGGGGGTCACGGTGGAGCCGGGGGATAAGATCATTTCCCTGTCCACCTGCGTCAATAAGAACGTGGACCGGCTGGTGGTCCAGGCGAAACGTTTAGAAAATTAAGCGGGAGAAGTGAGTGTACGTAAAAAAGTGCTTGCATTTCGTAAGAAAATGAGGTATCTTAATTGACAGACGGGGCCAGGGTCCCGAATATAGACTTGATAATCGAACGAAGGCGTTCCGCAAAAAGGGCGCCTTCTCTCTATTTCCATGGGTGCGGATGCGGACGCCGGGCGAGACCCGGTCCGATCTTATCAGGTCCGAGGAAAGTGTGGAGGAAAATCTATGTGTGAAACGGCAGTAAATGTGGAAGCGATTTTTAACGAGAATGTGTTCACCATGGGGAAGATGAAGGAGCGTCTGCCCAGGAAGGTGTATGCGGAGGTGAAGAATGTCATCGACCACGGCGGGGAGCTTTCCCCGGCAGCGGCCGACGTGGTGGCCAAGGCCATGAAGGACTGGGCCGTGGAGCTGGGGGCGACCCATTACACCCACTGGTTCCAGCCTCTCACCGGGATCACGGCGGAGAAACATGACTCCTTTGTGACCAATCCGGATGCGGAGGGCCATATGCTGATGGAGTTTTCCGGCAAGGAGTTGATCAAGGGCGAGCCGGATGCCTCATCCTTCCCCTCCGGGGGGCTCAGGGCCACCTTCGAGGCCAGGGGCTACACGGCCTGGGACTGCACGTCCCCCGCTTTTGTGAAGAAGGACGCAACGGGGGCGATCCTCTGCATTCCGACAGCCTTCTGTTCCTATAAAGGAGAGGCGCTGGACAAGAAGACGCCGCTTCTGCGCTCCATGGAAGCCCTTTCGGAGCAGGCGCTGCGCATCGTGCGGCTCTTCGGGAACACGGAGGCCGCCAGGGTGACGGCTTCCGTGGGTCCGGAGCAGGAGTATTTCCTGGTGGACCGGGATCTGTATCTGCAGAGGAAGGATCTGATCTATGCGGGGCGCACCCTGTTTGGAGCGCCGGCCCCCAAGGGACAGGAGATGGACGATCATTACTTCGGCGTCATCAAGGAGCGGGTCGGTTCTTACATGAAGGATCTCAACGAGGAACTGTGGAAGCTGGGCATCTCCGCCAAGACCCAGCACAACGAGGTGGCTCCCGCCCAGCATGAGCTGGCCCCGATTTTCAACACGGCCAACATTGCGGTGGATCACAACCAGTTGGTTATGGAGACCATGAAGAAGGTGGCGACCCGCCACGGCCTGGCCTGCCTGCTCCACGAGAAGCCTTTTGCGGGGGTGAACGGCTCCGGCAAGCACGATAACTGGTCCATTTGCACCGACGACGGCGTGAACATGCTGGATCCCGGCGACACGCCCAATCAGAATATCCAGTTCCTCCTGGTGCTGGCCTGTGTGATCAAGGCGGTGGACACCCATGCGGACCTTTTGCGCCAGTCCGCCTCCAACGTGGGCAATGACCACAGGCTGGGGGCCAACGAGGCGCCGCCGGCCATCATCTCCATGTTCTTGGGCGAGCAGCTGGAGGACGTGGTGAAACAGCTCATTGAGACGGGGGAGGCCGCCTCCTGCAAGGAGGGCGAACGGCTCTACACCGGCGTCAGCACCCTGCCGGATCTGCAGAAGGACGCCACCGACCGGAACCGGACGTCGCCCTTCGCCTTTACCGGAAATAAATTTGAATTCCGCATGGTCGGTTCCTCCGACTCCATCGCAAGCCCCAACACCACCCTGAACGCCATCGTGGCGGAGGCCTTCTGCGAGGCGGCGGACGTGCTGGAGAAGGCGGACAATTTTGACGTGGCCGTCCATGACCTGATCAAGGAGTACCTGACGGAGCATCAGAGGATCATCTTCAACGGCAACGGCTATGCCGAGGAGTGGGTGGCCGAGGCCGAGCGGAGAGGGCTTCCCAACATCCGCTCCATGGTGGACGCCGTGCAGAGCATCACCACGGAGAAGGCCGTGAAGCTGTACGAGAAGTTCCACATCTTCACCAAGGCAGAGCTGGAATCCCGGGCGGAGGTCCTTTACGAGACTTATGCCAAGGCCATCAACATCGAGGCACTGACCATGATCGACATGGCCGGCAAGCAGCTGATCCCTTCCGTGATCTCTTACACCACGGAGCTGGCCAACTCCGTGAGCGCAGTCCGGGATGCCTGCCCCGAGGCGGACGTGAGCGCCCAGACGGAGCTTTTGCTGGAGACATCCTCCCTGCTGGCCGAGTCAAAGAAGGCTCTTACCGCCCTTAAGAGCGTGACGGCGGAGGCGGCCGCCATGGAGGAGGGCGAGGGCCAGGCGAGAGCCTACCATGACCGGGTGATGCCCGCCATGTCCGCACTGAGGGCTCCCCTCGACAAGCTGGAGATGATCGTGGATAAGGAGTTCTGGCCGATCCCGTCCTACGGCGATCTGACTTTTGAAGTGTAATTGCCTGCGGCCCGTGCGGCCGGAGACTTGCGTGATTACACCCATGCAAATAAGAACCGTTTCTGAAGCGTCAGGCTTTGGAAACGGTTTTTTTGCCTTCTGAAGGATGTAATATCAAAGAGAGGCAGATACGAAAGGGGGGACGGATGCAAACAATTGACACCAAACGGTTTGACATGGTATAATCCATGAAAAGACATAATAGGTTTGACGGCAGGGACATCACGATTTCAGAGCTGACCGAAGCGCTTCTGCGGGATTATGGGAAGGATTACACCAGAACGGCGGTTGTTTCTTTTTTGGATAAACTGACCGAAAAAGGTTTTGTTGAGAGGCATCGGGAAGGCCGGCCGTCGTATATTCATCCTTTGCAGGAAGAAGAAGAGTACAAAAGAAAAATGATTCTGGAGAACGCCAATTTTTGGTTTCAGGGAAAAGTTTCAAGCTTGGTGGCGGCGCTTGACAGTGAGCAAAAAATCACAGAAGAAGCGGAAAAAATAAGGAGAATTTTGGATGGCGTGGACCATTAAGCTGGCCTTTGTGGTTCTTCTTACTTCGCTGACAGGAAGCATCGTCTTACTCGTATGGCATTTCATCGGGAAAGGGCTGGAATGGCTGGGATATGGCGGTGGCTGGTTACGGTCACGCAAAGCTGACAGCTAAAACGTTTTATCGTTGAGGGAGCTGTATGTTAATAATTTTACTCATTGTAGGCGGTTTTTTGATCTGGCCGATGTATTTGTGGTTGTTAAAGGAAAGTACAGCAGAAGGAAATAAACAAATTATTCCATTGTCGTACCTGACGGTTTATACAGGAATACTGATTGGATATTTTCTCATTTATCGCTAGAATCCGGATATGCAAGTTTTTCACAATGTCATTAACTTGATTAGATATGCTATGGGCGGTGGTATCTGGCCGCCCTATAGCTTTAGCAGTGTTAAGTTATTCAGTGTCTCTATGGTCATTTTCTTTGTATCTATAAATGAGCAAATCCAAAAAATGCACAAAACTATGCTACCAAAGCCAATACATCCGCAAGTGGAATCTGTTTTTTACCACATTGATACACATCCGCAATACGCTCTTCCTGGAGCCGCCTGTAAAAATAGGCATAGCCATCTTCAAAGGAGACAGGTGTTCCGCTCCCGGTGCATCCGGAGGAAAACACGGAGATCAGGATTATCAGGACATGCTTGATCACGGTATGAGGAAAAATCCTGCATAAATTTAACTGCTTTAACTGATTGTAAAGAATCCCGGATTGGTATATACTGTTTTCCATAAGACATCATCCTTTGCAAAGTGTGGTTTTCCAGACGAAAACAGTATACACCAGGAAAGGGCTGATGTCTTATTTTGTTGGAAATATTTTTATACTCGGTTAAAATTCAAATTTGCTCATTTATAGTAAGTGATTGAGGGCGATCGATGGACGCCGAATGGTTTGATGTGATATACTAAGGAAAACGGATGCTTCGTTTTTAGTCTGCCGAAGGTCCGGAAGCAGGAGCATTCGTGGGCAGGAACGGGATTATCATGAAGAAATATGTATGTTTGCTGGTGTTCTTAGGTGTTTTCACATATGGCTGTGGTATGGTGCACTCGGTTGATAACACCATAGAAGAGTCGCCTTGGAGCAATTTACAATCGAATCCTGAAATTCATCTTCGGATTATGGATGATACGGTGAATGCCTTGTCAACAGAAATTAATGTACAGATTGTCAACGGCAGTGACTATGAGTGCATTTTTTCGGAAAAGATATTTTTGGAAAAGGAATGCGGCGGCATATGGTATTCTCTGACGGAAATATATCATTCACTGGAATCGGCATTTATCATAAATCCCGGTACATCGTTTACTTGGACGGTGCCATTATGTGAGAAAGACACGCTGCACAGCGGTTTTATCATTGAAAAGGCTGGCGGAAGTGCAGATGGAATTTCTTTATTACCTGGACATGCTGAGAAGCTTTTTTGAGAGTGGGACGGATCCCTCCCTTTTTGCGGGGCTTGAGATTGCAGGAGAAAGGGAACTCTGTGAACGACATATGGGAAAATACCCGGTCTTGTCCGTCAGCCTGAAAGATGTTGCAGGAGGGGATTATGAAACGGCCCGTGAAAGCTTGGGGATCCTGCTCAGTGAACTGGCGGGGCGGTTCGCTTTTCTCATGCCTCCACAACGGCCTGAGGCTTCTGACACGTCTGCTCTGCAAGTATTACGGGACAAAAGTAATCGTCCTGATCGATGAATATGACGTGCCCTTGGATAAAGCGTATCAAAACGGGCATTACCCGCAGATGGTGGAGCTGATCCGTTCCCTGCTCAGCCCGGTTCTCAAGACCAATGAGAGTCTGCGTTTTGCGGTGGTCACCAGGTGTCTCAGGATCGCCGGGGAGAGCATCTTTACGGGCTTGAATAATTTCAAGGTGAGGACGCTTTCGGATGCGGACTATGCGGAGTATTTTGGCTTTACGGACGGGGAGGTCCGGTCCATGCTGCAATATTACGGGATCCCGGAAGCCTTTGGAAAGGTGAAAGAGTGGTACGACGGCTACTGTATCGGCCCGGTGGACATTTATTGTCCTTGGGACGTGCTGAACCAGTGTGACAGACTCCGCCTGTCCAAGGATGCGCCGATGGAGGCGCACTGGGAGAACAGCAGCAATGCCGCCAGACATATCTCTGGAGCGTTTTGTGGCGCTGTAAAAAATGGAAGAGGTCCTGAGGTTCAGGAGCTTTATAATGAATTCTTATCGGATTCTGTCAGCATCCGGGATACCTACGTGCGACGAGACATGAAAGAAAATTATTACCATGGGATGCTCTTTGGACTTTTGCAGGCGAAGGGAAACTGGGCGGTAAAATCGAATGCAGAATCCGGCGCAGGCTATGCGGATATCCAGATTGAGATCCCGGCAGAAAAAACAGGAGATAACCTTATGAGACAGACCGTATTCGATCATATCAAAAAGAAATACAAAGTTTCTCCGGAATATCCCTGGGGGGACGACAATGCGGTTTTCCGCCATGGCGACAACAGGAAATGGTTCGCCCTTGTGATGCGGGTGGGGAGAGACAAGCTGGGCCTTCCCGGGGAGGAGGAGGCCTGGGTGGTCAATCTGAAGCTGGACGACCTGTTTTTCCGGGAAGCGCTCCTCGGGGAGGAGGGGATCCTTCCGGCCTGGCACATGAACAAGCGGCACTGGATCACCGTCCTTTTGGACGGCACGGTCCGGGAAGACACGGTTTTCGACCTGATCGACCGGAGCTTCCTGGCCACGGCGTCGGCGAAGAAGAAGGAGAAGTTCCGCCCGCCCCAGGAATGGGTGGTTCCCGCCAATCCGAAGTATTACGATATCGAGCGTGCCTTCGAGGAGGCGGAGGAGATCGACTGGAAGCAGGGCAGGGGCATCAAAAAGGGGGACACGGTGTACATGTACGTGGCGGCCCCGGTGTCGGCCATCCTTTTTCGGTGCAGGGTGACGGAGACGGACATTCCGTATACTTATGCGGACAAGAACGTGGCCATGACGGCGCTGATGAAGATCAAATTGCAGGGACGTTACCGTCCGGACCAGTTCCCCTTTGAAGTTTTGAAGGAAAAGTATGGGATCTTTGCGGTGAGGGGGCCGAGGGGGATTCCCCATTCCCTGAGCGAGGCCCTGAAGAGACAGGGGAAAGACCGAAAATATAGGTGATTGCGAAACCGCAAAACCGGGGAAGGATTCTGACGATTGCATCCAGGAAAAGCCCTTTGCGCCATGGAAATGAGACCATGGAAAACGGGAGGGCCGGAGCCCTCCTGTTTTCTGCGCTTATGGGCTCATTGGAATGTTTGGCGCAGCAGGCTTTGGATGGATCAATCGTCAGAATCCACTCTGCAATTTTGAGTTTCGCAATCACCGATCAGAAGAACAGGAGGAAAGGATCATGAATATTTTTATCTGTTACGACAGGTGCGGCACCTGCAGGAAGGCGGAGCAGTGGCTTAAGGAGAGGGGCGTCGCCTATGAGAAACGCCCCATCAAGGAGGAGAACCCTTCTTTTGAAGAATTGAGAGCCTGGTGGGAGAAGAGCGGCCTTCCGCTGAAGCGGTTCTTCAATACCAGCGGCCAGCTTTACAAGTCCATGAATTTAAAGGACAGGCTGAAGGAGATGGACGAGGAGGAGCAGCTTAAGCTCCTGGCGACGGACGGCATGCTGGTGAAGCGCCCGATTCTTTTGGCGGGGGAGAAGGTGCTGGTGGGATTTAAGGAGCCGGAATGGCAGGAAACGCTCAAGTGAAGAATCGATAATAAAACCGCCTCTGTTTTGACGAGAAACAGAGGCGGTTTTATTATGATAGTAAAAAGGGAGGAGAGCTGAAGACAGCTCATGTTATGAAAAAAATATTGCGGCATTAGCACTGGCTGATGCTCCGAATATTGTCAGTTGTCATGGTCGGTGTTGCTTTGTCGCTGTTGTTTTGTTTATGGTTATAGTATATGGGGCAATCATGAAGAAATCGTGTTACTTCTGTAAAAAGATTTTGAATGATATTTGAACAAAATATGAACGGATTGACGAAAGTTTATCAATCTGTCCGGGGAAGGGAAGATATTCTGCTTGTAAATACGGGTATAAAATGTTACCATGGTGTTAGCTGAAAACATGGATTCTGAGGTGAGGATATGGTAATCACGTACAAATGTCCGTCCTGCGGAGCGCCGATGCTGTTTGACCCGGAGCGCCAGAAGCTGTCCTGCGACCACTGCGGTACGGAGCTTTCCGCAAAGGAGTACGAGGAGCGGTATGGAAAACCGATCCTGCGGGAAGAGACGGAAGAGGAAAAAGCGGCGGACCGCATGGATACGGGGCCGGTGGAGACAGAGGAGGAGGGGGAGCGGGTCTCCTACGAGCGGGGCTCCACCATGCATGTGAAAAAATACCATTGCTCCTCCTGCGGGGCGGAGGTGGTCACCGACGAGACGACGGCGGCCTCCGTCTGCGGCTTCTGCGGGAGCCCGACGCTCCTTGAGGAACGGATGGAGGGGGCGAAGCGGCCGGAGCGGGTGATTCCCTTCCAGGTGACGAAGGAGCAGGCGGCGGAAAAATTCCGTGCCTGGACGAAGCGGGGGCTGTTCACGCCGGCCGGTTTTCGCAGCCAGAGCACCATCGACAAGATCACCGGGATCTACGTGCCTTTCTGGCTGGTGGATTACCAGGCGAACGTGAGACTCCACGCCCGCTGCACCAGGACGAGGGTGACCCGTTCCAAGGATACGGAATACATATACACGGATCATTACGACGTAAGGCGGAACGTGGATGCGGGCTATGAGAAGATTCCCATGGACGCCTCGGAGAAGATGGACGACGAGACCATGGATCTCTTGGAACCGTTTCACTATCAGGATTTAAAGCCTTTCGAGCTTCCCTACCTGTCCGGGTATTTGGCGGACGTTTACTCCTATACGGAGAAGGACATGGAGGGCCGGGGAAAGCACCGGGTCCGGGAGTATGCCCTGGCGGCGGCCAGGGGGAGCATTTCCGGCTACAGCGGCGTGAACGTGGTGGACCAGCGGCTTAGGATCGACGAGACGGGAGCCGAGTACGTGATGCTTCCCGTGTGGATGCTCAATTACCGCTATCAGGGAAAAAATTATCAGTTTGCCATCAACGGGCAGACCGGGAAGCTGGTGGGAACCCTGCCCCTCAGCAAGGGCAGGATGCTCGGATGGTGGGCGGGACTCACGGCGGGGCTGTTTACGGTGGTCACGGTGATTTCGGTGATAGGAGGGCTGTTATGAAGGGCGACGGGAGGGCTGTCACAGGGAGATCCTGGGGAAGGCGGCTGCTTGCCGTGCTGGCGGTGGCCGCCGTCCTCGGGCTTGCCTGTGGGTTTGACAGCCAGGAACGGAAGGTTTATGACGACGGGGAATTACTGACGGAGGCCGAGGAGAACGAGCTGCAGGAGCTTCTGGTGAAGACGGCGGAGCGCACGGAGCAGGACCTGGTCATCGTGACCGCCCGGGACAACGGGGGAAAAGAAGCCAGGGACTACGCCGATGACTTTTATGACGAGCACGGCTTTGGCTACGAGAAGGAGAACGGCTCCGGCGTCCTGTTTCTGATCGACATGGACGCCCGCACCTTTTATATCAGCACGGCGGGGACGGCCATCGGGAAGTACACGGACGCGGAGATCAATGACACGCTGGATGCGGTCATGCCCGACATGCGGGCCGGAGACTATGCGGGCGCCTGTTTCACCTTTGTCTCGGAGGCGGAGCGGTTTCTGACGGGCGGTGAGACTGGGGATAACGGGTATTATGACAAAAAAGAGGACCGGTTTGTGGAATATCCCGCCGCAAAGGAGGAGCCGGGCTGGAAGAAGGCGGTTTCACCGAGGCGGCTGGCGATCGTGTTTTCCATTTCGGCGGCGGTTTCGGCCTTCGTGGTCCTGATCATTTCCTGGAACCGGAAAACCAAGATGAGCGTGAACGGCGGCACCTACATGAAAGACGGCGGTCTGCAGTTTCGGGAGCGGAGCGACCGGTTTACCCACACGACGGTGGTGACCCGCCAGATTCCGAAGGACAATGGGGGAAGCGGGGGCGGAGGGGGCCGCAGCCACAGCTCGTCCCATACCAGCAGCAGCGGCCGGAGCCATGGAGGCGGGGGCCGGAGCTTTTAGCGGATGCACGGCGGTTGCCTGAACAATATATAGGCAATTGTGAAACCGTAAAACATGGGAAGGATTCTGACAATTGCATCCAGGAAAAGTCCTCTGCGCCATGGAAAGGAGACCATGGAAAACGGGAGGGCGGGAGCCCGACTGTTTTCTGCGCTTATGGGCTCATTGGAATGGTTGGCGCTGCAGGCTTTGGATGGATCAATTGTCAGAATCCACTCGACAATTTCACGTTTCGCAATTGCATGTGAACAAAAAGAAAGGAAACGGAGAACAATGGAAGAGAGAAAGAACCCGGTAGTGACGATTGAGATGGAGAACGGAGGCGTGATCAAGGCGGAGCTTTATCCGGAGGTCGCCCCCAACACGGTGAACAATTTTATCAGTCTGGTGAAGAAGGGCTTTTATGACGACCTGATCTTTCACCGGGTGATCCGGGGCTTCATGATTCAGGGGGGCTGCCCGCTGGGGCAGGGCACCGGAGGCCCCGGCTATCAGATCAAAGGGGAATTTTCGATCAACGGCGTGAAAAACGATCTGGCCCATGATCCCGGCGTGCTCTCCATGGCAAGGGCCATGCATCCGGATTCGGCGGGCTCCCAGTTTTTCATCATGCATGAGAAGTCCCCTCACTTGGACGGACAGTATGCGGCCTTCGGGAAGGTGATCGAGGGCATGGAAGTGGTGAACGCCATTGCGGCCACGCCGACCGGTTATGCCGACCGGCCGTTGGATGAGCAGAGGATGAAATGCGTGACGGTGGAGACCTTCGGAGTGGATTATCCGGAGCCGGAGAAGTGCTGACGAGATGCGGTGCAGCAGGGGAACGAACGGCAGGGTCTCGGGCGGAAAGGAGAAAACGGCATGGAGGTCTTAAGTATGACAGATAAACAGTGGAAGGGATGGCTCAGAAGATTCAAGAGAGACCTGGAGGAGTTAAAGAACGAGAGGGACGAGAAAAAGAGGGACAGGAAACTGGACATCATGCTTGAAGAGATCCGGCAGGATTTAGAAGATTAGGGGAAGCCGAAAGGCGGGGAAACGTATGAATATTGAGATCAGAAAAGAAGCGCAGGGGCTCCACAGCTACGTGGTAAACCTGCGGAAGCATTTCCACCAGCACCCGGAGCTCTCGCTGGAGGAATGGGAGACGTCGAAACGGATTCAGGAGGAGCTCACGGAGATCGGTGTTCCGGTCACTCCGGTGGCGGAGACGGGGGTCATCGGGCTGATTGGCTCGGGAGGGCCGGTGATCGCGCTGCGCGCGGACATCGACGCCCTGAAGGTGGAAGAGCAGAATGACATCGTGTATAAGTCCTGCGTGCCGGGAGTCATGCATGCCTGCGGGCACGATGCTCACACGGCGGCGCTGTTGGGGGCGGCGAGGATTTTAAAGGCCCACGAGGATGAGCTGAACTGTACGGTGAAGCTGATCTTCCAGCCCGGCGAGGAGGTTTCCAAGGGAGCCAAAATGATCCTGGAAGCCGGACACCTGGACCATGTGGAGCAGATTTTCGGCCTTCACGTGTTTGCGGACATTCCGGTTGGCTATGTGAACATCGAGCCGGGGCCCAGGATGGCGGAATCCGATTATTTTAAAATTACCATCAAGGGCCGGCAGGGGCACGCCGGGAAGCCGCAGCAGTGCGTAGATGCGACGGTGGCGGCGGCGGCGATGATCCTGAATCTCCAGCAGATCGTCAGCCGGGAGACCAATCCCATCGACTCGGCGGTGGTGACCATCGGGCACGTGGAGTGCGGGACCGTGCGGAACGTCATCGCCGGCTCGGCGGTTCTGGAAGGGACGGTCCGGACCTTCTCCAGGGAGGAGGGCAGGCGGATCAAGAACGCAGTCAAGCGGGTGGCCATGGGGACGGCCGCCACCTATCATGCGACCGCAAACGTGGAATACAATCTTTCCGCCCACCCGGCGGTGGACAACGACCTGGACGTGGCGGAGATCGCCTTCTCCGGTGCGGCACAGGTGTTTGACCGGAAGGCGTTCCTGGATGTGCCCAAAATGATGCTGGGCGAGGATTTCTCCGTGTATCAGCAGCGGGTTCCCGGGGCTTTCGCCTTCATCGGCGCCGGCAACGAGGAGATGGGGCGGGCCTATCCCAACCACCACGAGAAGTTCAACATCGACGAGGATGCCGTGACCAATTCCGTCATGATGTATCTCGCCTACGTGCAGGAGTACGTGAACCGGAAGGAGCAGGAGGCGAAAGGGAAGGGGACCGGCTCCGAGCGGAAGGCGGCTGCGCAGGAAGGGGGACTGTTCGGAAGGTTCCAGAAGATGCGCAGGGAGCGGGAGAGGAAGTAGGAGAGGAACTGCGGGCGGGGCCCACATATTGTCCAACGCAAACCCGACTGAGAATCGTTGATGGTTTGCTAATGGAAAATATGTGGGCCCCGCCAAAATTTATTGTATTTTGGGGGGGACATGTGTTATACTGTGGATACAAAATACTTTGGAGTACAATATGAGAGACGAAATCAATCTGAGGGCTTACGGGAAGATCAACCTGGGCCTGGACGTGACCGGGAAACGTCCGGACGGATACCACGAGGTCAGGATGGTCATGCAGAACGTGAGCCTTTATGACAGTGTGAGGATCGGGATGAGGCGGGCCCCGGGGATCGGAGTTCGGACAAACCTTCCTTTTCTCCCCACGGGGTCGGACAATCTGGTCCACCGGGCGGCGAAGCTTCTGATGGACGAGTTCGGTATCGAGGAAGGGATTTCTATTTCTTTGTATAAGAAGATACCTGTGGCGGCCGGCATGGCGGGCGGCAGCAGCGATGCGGCGGCGGTCCTGGTGGGGATGAACCGCATGTTCCGACTGGGGCTTTCCAAAAAGAAGCTGATGGAGCGGGGGGTGAAGCTGGGAGCCGACGTTCCCTACTGCATCATGAGGGGGACGGCCCTGGCGGAGGGAATCGGTGAGCGTCTGACACCGCTTCCGTCCATGCCGGAATGCGTTCTCCTTTTGGCCAAGCCGCCGGTCAGCGTCTCTACCAGATTCGTGTACGGGAATTTGAAGGCGGACAGCCTTCCCTCCCATCCGGACATCGACGGGATTCTGGGGGGGCTGGAGAGAAGAGACCTGGCCGGGATCGCCTCCTGCCTGGGAAACGTGCTGGAGACGGTGACGATCCCCGCTTATCCCATGATTCAGGAGATTAAGGATCAGATGAAGGAGGCCGGTGCGCTGGCGGCCCTCATGAGTGGGAGCGGGCCGACGGTGTTCGGGATTTTTACAGAACGGGAAAAAGCTATGGGCGCTGAGAGGCGGATACGGGACGGCGGGCTGGCCAGGCAGATTTACATGGTGAGGCCCTTTCATGTAGACGGGCGTAATCGGAGGTAGGACATGGATACATGGAAAGTGAAGGGAAATGAATACCTTCCCCTGAGAGAGGTGGTATTCAATACCCTGCAAAGAGCGATTCTCCGGGGGGATCTGGTTCCAGGCCAAAGACTGATGGAGATTCAGCTGGCGGAGAAAATGGGGGTCAGCCGCACGCCGGTCAGAGAGGCCATCCGGAAGCTGGAGCTGGAGGGATTGGTGGTGATGGTTCCCAGAAAGGGAGCCGAGGTGGCTCATATTTCCGGGAAGAATCTGCGGGACGTGCTGGAGGTCCGCAGGGCTTTGGAGGAGCTTGCGGGGGAGCTGGCCTGTAAGCGGATGACGGAGGAGGAGTTTAAGCGGCTTGAGCGGGCCAACCATCGTTTTACTTCCCTGCTGGGGGGGGACGACATCACGGAGATCGCCCAGGCGGATGAAGAGTTTCACGGTCTGATTTATCAGGCCACGGAGAATGACCGTCTGATTCAGATGGTGAATCATTTGAGGGAGCAGATGTACCGCTACCGGATCGAGCACATCAAGGACCGGTCACAGAGAAAAATCCTGGTGCAGGAGCACCAGGAGATTATGCGTGCGCTGGCGGCGAGGGACGTGGAAGCCACCAGGCGGACCATCCGCAATCACATCAACAAACAGGAGATCGCCGTGGCGAGGCATATCAAAATGCGGGAGGAGGGGGTTTAGGCATCCGGGCCGCTTACAGGAGGGAGGCCAGCCATTCGACCAGGCGGAACCGGATCCGGGGACGGGTGTCCCCGTCGGCCCCTCCGGCCGTTTCGGTCTGGCTTTCGGAGGCTGTTTCGGCGGGCAGCAGAGTTTCGTAAGTATCCTCGTCGAGGATGGTCCTGAGCTCTTCCCTGGAATCCTCTGGGACGATGCCGGAGGTCACGTCGACAAAGCAGAGGGACGGATAGAGGACGCACCACCAGTTTTTGCCGCCGCCGTCCCCGATCACGATGCGAAAGGCCTCGTAGGTACCACAGGGAAAGGTCAGATCCCCGTAGGATTTTGTCGGAAAATACCAGGGCTCCAACGAGAGGGAGACGGAATAATCGAACCCCGCCGAAGCGATCTGATCTTCGGCGATTTTTCGTATCTCAGCTTCATGGGCGGCGAGGAAGGCTTTCGTGGATTCCAGGTCCGCATTCTCCGGGAGAGCGGTCTCCAGATAATTCAGGACGGCCGTTTTGACGGAGAGCTTGAGGGTCTGATCCTCGTCGGAATCGCTGTTGGCGAGCACGTGGAATCGCAGAATATGGTCGGACAGGTCATCATGGACGGCCTGTACGGTCCGGGCGGACGAGATCCACAGGAAAACGGTGCCCGTACAGAGGAGGGCCAGAAGGAAACCTAAAAAAATCTGCTCTTTTTTCATATTTTTGTACTCCTTTATGTAAGATGATATAGGGAGAGTGTTCCCCATTTTCAGGAAATCTTACACTTTCATGCAATTTTCCGTTGAAGAAATGAGAAAAGGAAGGTACAATGGGAAAGGACTTGAAAGAAAATGCTGGAAAAACAGAGAAAGAGGTTATTGCGATGGCGAGACAGACGGTGGCGGTGTTTTTCGGAGGGCAGTCGTCCGAGCACGAGATTTCCTGCCTTTCCGCAGTGAACGTGATAGAGAACATTGACCGGGAGAAGTACGAGGTGATTCTGGTCGGCATTACGAGGGAGGGAGCCTGGCTTCTCGTGGACGGGGTGGAGGCGATCCGCTCCGGCTCCTGGAGGGACGGTGCAGTCAGGGCGGTGCTTTCTCCGGATGCGAGGCAGCACGGCCTGCTGGTTCTGGAGGAGGACCGGGTGGGCCTTCGCAGGGTCGACGTTGCGTTTCCGGTGCTCCACGGGCTCTTCGGGGAGGACGGGACGATCCAGGGACTATTGGAGCTGGCGCAGATTCCATACGTGGGCTGCGGCGTGCTGGCGTCTGCCGTCTCCATGGATAAACTTTACACGAAGCTGATCGTGGATACGCTGGGAATCCGACAGGCGGCTTACGTGGCCGTCAGAAAAGAGGAGCTGTCGGATATGGAGGGGGTCGTCCGGAAGGTGGAGGCGAGACTGTCCTATCCGGTATTCATCAAGCCCTGCAATGCGGGATCTTCCAAAGGAATCTCCAAGGCGGAAAACAGGGAAGCGCTGATGTCGGGGCTTTTGGAGGCGGCGGAGCACGACCGGAAGATCCTGGTGGAGGAGACCGTCGTGGGGCGGGAGATCGAGTGTGCGGTGCTTGGCGGTGCGGAGCCTGCGGTGTCCGGCGTGGGAGAGATTCTGGCGGCGGCGGATTTTTATGATTACGAGGCCAAGTATCACAATGCAGAGTCCAAGACGGTGCTGGACCCGAATCTTCCGGCGGAAACGGTGGAGGCGATCCGGAGGGATGCCGCACGGATTTTCCAGGCGGTGGACGGTTTCGGGCTTTCCAGGGTGGACTTTTTCGTGACGAGGGAGGAAAATCAGGTGGTGTTCAACGAGATCAACACCCTTCCCGGCTTCACGGCCATCAGCATGTATCCCATGTTGTGGGAAAATCGGGGAATGACAAAGCGGAGTCTGGTCGAGGCGCTGATCCGGACGGCCTTTTCCAGGAAGGAGCAGTAGATGGCGGGGAGCAATGCACCGGTCGGGGTTTTTGATTCCGGCGTGGGAGGACTGACGGTGGCCAGGGAGATCATGCGTCAGCTCCCGGAGGAACGGATCGTCTACTTCGGGGACACGGCCAGACTTCCCTATGGAACCAAGTCCCGGAACACGGTGATCCGGTTTTCCAGACAGATCGTCCGTTTTTTGATGACGAAAGAGGTGAAGGCCATCGTGATCGCCTGCAACACGGCCACGGCCTTTGCCCTGGAGGAAATACAGAGGGAGCTTCGGATTCCGGTGATCGGCGTCATCGATGCGGCGGCCAGGGTGGCCGTGTCCGTGACGGGGAACAACCGGATCGGGGTGGTGGGGACCACGGCCACCATCGGAAGCGGGATGTATGAAAAAGCGCTGAAGCAGTATAATGAGAAGGTGAAGGTCTACGGAAAGGCGTGTCCTCTCCTCGTGTCGCTGGCGGAGGAGGGATGGCTTCACGACACCATTACCGAGGAGGTGGTCAGCCGCTATTTAAAAGATCTGCGGTACAAGTCCATCGATACGCTGATTCTTGGATGTACCCATTATCCTCTTTTGCGTTCCACCTTCCGCAAGATTGCCGGGGAGGACGTGACCCTCGTGAATCCGGCCTATGAGGTGGCGATGGAGCTGGGAGAGCTTTTGAAAACCCGGGGCCTTTCCTGTGGCAGGGACGTGGGTGGTGCGGGAGAAAAATACGAGTTTTTTGTCAGTGATGCAGCGGAGAAATTCTGTGAATTTGCAAATTCCATTCTGCCCTTTGACATTGAACAGGTGAAGCAGATCAACATAGAGGATTTTGAAGCGGAGGGCAGGGATGCTTTCCGGGAGGGATGAAGATGCAAAAGGACGTGATTTTATTCATGGGCAGCCATCAGACCGGCGGAGCCGTGGACGAGGACCAGCTCCAGCTGATCACTGCGGGCCGGTACTATCACAAGAACGGGAAGCATTACGTGGTTTACGAGGAGCTCTCCGAGAACGGCAGGCAGAAGTCTCGAAATACCATAAAAATTTATGACGGCGGGGCCGAGGTCTTAAAGAGCGGGGAGTCCAGCGTCCACATGGTGTTCGGCCTCCACAAGAAAACGCTTTCCTATTATGACATGCCCTACGGGAAATTGATGGTGGGGCTGGAGACCAACCACATGGATCTTCTGGAGGAGGAGGACCGGATCCGCCTGAAGCTGGATTACCGCCTGGAGGTGGATTACCAGCACATGGCGGACTGCGAGGTGGAAATCCGCATCGAGTCGAAGGATGCGTGCGAGGTGAATTTGGGGTGACGAAAGGGCTGTCGCCCTTTTGCTTTTTCAGGTGCCTTTCATTTTCAGAGCGCTTTCAGGGCGGCGGTCTCCTCTGCGGTCAGAGCCCGAAACTCTCCGGGGGCCAGGGCCTCGTCCAGGACAAGGCTCCCCATGGAAATTCGTTTCAGATAAAGCACCGGATGGCCGATGGCCTGGAACATCCGCTTCACCTGGTGGAATTTTCCCTCGTGGATGGTCAGCTCCACAAGACTGGTTTCCTGCCCGCCTTCTGCTTTTGGAGAGGGAGACGTTTCCGGCGTGGAGTCTGCTTGCGGGGCAAGCAGTTTTGCTTTCGCCGGGAGGGTGGGGGATTTTTCGCCGATGTCGAGGCCGTTCTCCAGCCGGACGAGGTTGTCTGGGGTCACGGTCCCTGCGGCCTTTACCAGATAGGTCTTGTCCACGTGATGCCTGGGGGAGAGGAGCCGGTGGGCCAGGGGGCCGTCGTTGGTGATGAGGAGCAGTCCCTTCGTGTCCTTGTCCAGTCGGCCCACGGGAAATAAGTCCCGTCCAGGCGCGCCCTTTAGGAGGGAGAGCACCGTGGGGGCCGTGTTGTCCTCGGTGGCGGACACGTACCCGGCGGGCTTGTTTAACATGTAATAATAAAATTCCTGGCGGGAGAGGGACGTTCCTTCGCAGACAATCAGATCGTTCTCGGGGTCCACCTTCTGCTCCGGTTTTTTGGCGGCCTCCCCGTTGACGGTGACGAGGCCCTTTTTTAGTAGAAGCTTTACCTGGCTTCTGGTGCCGAGGCCGGCGTCGGCCAGGAACTTGTCCAGACGTAAAAGACTCATGGGGGTACTCCTTTCTGATCATGCCTTTATGCCGGCGGGGTGACGTCGAGCTTTCGGATGAAGAGGGCCAGCAGGAAAGCGGCGGCGGCAAAGGCGAAGCAAAGCCAGAACACGGTTCGGCTGCCCGCCATCTCATAGATGCCTCCGAAGAGGAGGCTGAACAGGGCCCGCCCGCCCATGAACACGGCGTTATAGATGGAGGCGGCGGAGCCGATGGAGGTTTCGGGGACCACCTGCCGGATGTACTGGACGTTTAGGCCAGTGGTGCAGGCCGTTGTCAGGAAGGTCAGGCAGGAGGCCGCGAAAAACAGCGGCACATTGGGAACCACGGCGAACAGGAACATCCGCAGGCTCATGGCGGCCGCCGAGACGAGGAAGAGACGGCGGAAGCCCAGCTTTGGCAGCAGGTACTTATTTAATAATAGAAGAAACAGAATTTCCGGTGCGGAGCCGATGATGGAATAAATGCTGACCAGGTATTCGGCGGCCCCCAGGGAGGATACCATGTGAAGGGACACGTAGGCGGTCACCACCTCGGCCAGGGCGCCGGTCATGAGGGCAAAGAGGATGATGAACAGAAAACGGCCGTTTTTTAACAGGGAAGCGATGTCCCCGGACCTGGCTTCTGTTCTGCCCGAGGAGGAACCGGGGGCTGTCTCGGCCGTCCCGCCCTCCGGAACATTGGAAAGCTTTGCGGCCGGTTTCGGCAGAAAGAAACTATTGACCAGGGAGCAGGCCATCGCCGCCATGAAGAACCGGAAAAACACGTGGTCGAGGCCGAAGCGGCGGACTAAAAATGCACAGAGGGCGCTCCCGGTGATCCAGCCGATGCAGCCGAAACAGCGGATGCTGCCGTAGGGGCTGCCGGAATCGGTGCAGTAGCAGATGGTCTGGGTGTCTGCCATGGCCAGGATGGAGCAGCGGTTCAGTTCAAAGCCGATCCCCATGACGATCAGGAGGATGAAGCCCGTCTGCATGGAGAGCAGGAAGGAGAACAGGATGGTGCCCGCCGTGCAGAGCATGAGGATCTGCCGGTATTTGCCGGTCCTGTCCCCGATGGTACCGTAGAGGGGCATGACCACGAGGCCGGCCACCATGGAGACGGAGAGAAAGCAGCCGATCTGGAAGCCGCTCAGGTGCAGATACTGTTCCAGATAGACGCTGACGTAGGAGTCGTAGCAGCAGAGGGCGGCGAGGGTCAGCAGGTAGTAGAGGCGAAAACGGTTGGAGTAGGTGCGGGGCCAGTTCTGGTTCATTTGTGGTTCCTCTTTCCTATTAATTGTATCATTTGGAATTGAATTGATTTTATCATGGATGTGGAAAAGATACAAGTAAACCTCCGCATGCTCCCATTTTCGCACAGTTTCTGGTTTATTTCGCATAGTTCAGCGCCGGAGCGGGGAACTTTCAAATAAAATATAGAAAATAACCTGCAATTTCGCCCGATAATTCCGCTGAAAAACCGTACAATCTGTATCTGTTCAACAGGACCAGGGCATGATACAATTAATAGGGAAACACGAATGAGAGACAGGATTATGAAACTTTGAAACAGGCGGAAAGACACCGGGGCCGGGATGGGGCTCCGGCGTCTTTCGGAGAAACCTGTTTTTAGAGAAACATTGCCATATACAGCGGCAGGTGCCAGATCCCGTCTTTTTCCATCACGTCCTTGGGGTAGAGAATATAGGAGGCGCCGATTTTCCCTGCGAATTTTTTCCGGAACTTGTCCAGGGAGGAGTGAGAGCGGTAATTGCCCGATTTTACTTCAATGGGGGCGATTTTCTTTTTCTCGGTGATCAGGAAATCGATCTCCATGTGATTTTCCCGGTTCTCGCTGTCGTTTCGGGAGTAAAAATAGAGCTTGTGTCCGTTTCGCCGAAGCATCTGAGCAACCATGTTTTCCATGATCATCCCCTCGTTGATGTCAAGGCGGTCGAAAAGAATCGCTTTATACAGTTCGTTGTCGGTAAAGGCCTGGTCCATGAAGGCGTGGGTGACGAGGAGGCCCGTGTCCGCCATATAGCACTTTTGTGTGGAAGTATCTGCGCTGAGCGCCAGTCCGATGCAGGGATCGGTTGAATTGTAGCAGGCGTTGACCACCATGGCTTCGTTCAGCCAGATAAAAGAGTCTTCATATGCGCGGAAGCGCGCATTTTTGTTGATGGAAGACATCTGATATTTTTTCTTCTTTTTGGAAAGCTGGCCAGGAATGTCGTCAAATATGGCGTAGACCTTCTCCTCGTATCCGGCGGCGAATTTGGAGACGTCGTCGCGGTACAGCCGTAAAATTCTGCGTTTGGCCTCGTCGGATGCCGCAAAGTTTTTGCCGTCAATATAAGCCAGAACGGATTGGGGCATGCCGCCGACGAGAACATACTGGCGGAAATCATTCATGATTTTTCGGTGAAGCGTCTGCCCGAGGTTTTTTTTTGACTCGAAGCATTTCCGAATCAGCGGGGCCGTCGCCTCGTCGCCCATCGCCCAGAGAAATTCTTCAAAATCCAGGGGGAACATTTCGAGGTGTTCTTCCTCCGACGGGATGATAATGTTTTCTGTGTTCTTTTTCAGACGGATCAGCGAGCCGGTTTCCAGAAAGTCGTATCGTCCGTCTGCCACGAGATATTTGATCAGCTGCCTTGCCCTTGGAAACTGCTGCACCTCGTCAAAGATGACCAGAGATTCCCTCTTATGAAGAACCGTGGAGTAGAAGGCGGCCAGCTTGGCAAAAAACAGGTCAAGGTCGGAGCTTTCATGAATGAACAGCTCCAGAATGTCCTCCGGCGCATTGCCAAAGTCAATGAGGATGTGGCTTTTGTATTCCTGTCTGGCAAATAGCTCGGCGATATAGCTCTTGCCGACGCGGCGCGCCCCGTCGATCAAAAGTGCGGTTTGCCCATTGCTCTTTCGCTTCCAATGAAGCAGATTGTCATAAATTTTTCTTTTTAGCATGTCTGAAAGCCTCCGGGTAGACGTTGTCTGATCTTGGCGGAGTCTATTATATCATGGAAATCACGAAAAAGTAAGTATAATAGAGTAAATAAATCACGAAAAAGCAAGTTCGAGTTTCTGTCCGAGCATGTTTGAATGTGCAATTAGGTGACTGCGAAACTCAAAAATTTGTCGAATATTGTGACAATATTTCTGCAATTTCATGTTTTGCAATCGCCTATCTGAATACGCAATTGACGAAAGGGGAAGATTCGGGTAAAATAGAAAAGGTGCTTTTGGCGGGCACGATGTCAGTGAACGCAAAAACGCCGGGAGAGGAGACGGAAAAGAATGACAGAACGAGTACCGAGGCCGGGAGAATTTTATCGGCATTTTAAAAAGGGAGTTTACCAGATCATAGCCGTTGCGGAGCATTCGGAGACGGGGGAGGCCATGGTGGTGTACCAGGCGCTCTGCCGGGAATTCAAGATATACGTGAGGCCTCTTTCCATGTTTGTGGATAAGGTGGACGGGGAGAAATATCCGGAGGCGGTTCAGAAATACCGTTTCGAGCGGGTGAGTCCCTCGGAACTTTCCGGCAAGGGAGGGGAACCGGGAGGCGGACGGCAGGGAACGAGCCGCCAGTCCATGGCGGCCGCCTGGAGGGAGAGCCAGGAGGAGGCAAGGCGGGAGCAGGGTATGGCCCCCGGGGGAAATGCGGCCTCCGGGAACGGTGTCCCGGAAGCGGGAAGGGCGGAGGAGGGCAGGATCAGTCCCAGGTTCCTGGAATTTTTGGATGCCAGGAGCTACGAGGCCAAGGCGGCGCTCCTTGATTCCCTCAAAAAGGAGCTAACTGACGATATGATCGACAGCATGGCCATGGCGGTGGACCTGGAGATTCCGCCGGGTCCGTTGGAGGAGCGCAGACAGCAGCTCTCCCGGTGCCTCCGCACCATGGGCCGCTACGAGGCTCCCCGTCTGCGGTGAGATGCGATCCCGCCCTTGACACCCGGAAAGAAACGTGGTATACTCTGAAAAGTTTTAAAATCTATAAGTCAAACCGTTGAAGCGGAGATAACGGCGATGATGCCTTTACAGAGAGCCTGCGATGCTGAGAGTCAGGTAAGAAACAAGTTGTCAAATGGACCGCCGAGGGTGCAGTCAAATGTGAGATCCCGGGAGATGAGGGTTTTACAGAGTATTCTGCAACGTGGGGCATACGTTAGTTGCCGGGGATATGCTGGTATCCCGCTAAGGGCACGGGTCATGCCGTGAATTCAAGGTGGCACCGCGGATCGTATCGGATTTTATCAAGATATGTGATTCGTCCTTGACAGAGTTTATTATTCTGTCAGGGGCGTTTTTTTTCTGCACAGGCTCGTGCAGAGGGAGTAGCCGCTAAGGCGGCGCACGAGCCGCGCGGCGGTCGGGGATCCCTGACCATTTGTAGAGAGAATGGTAATTGCGCCCTTCAAACAGGATGAAGATTTGGCGCAGCAGGCTTTGGATGGAATCAATCGTCGGAATCTGTTCTGAAATTTGACATTGCGCAATTACCTGAGTGGAGGAATGCCGGAAGGAGGAAGACCATGAAATTTTTACCGGAATTGGATGAGGCCAGGAGGATTGCGGCCGCAGGAGAATACCGGGTGCTGCCGGTGAGCTGCGAGATTCTGTCGGATTTCATCACACCCATGGAGGCATTGAGGATCCTGAAGAACGTGTCCGCCCACTGCTACATGCTGGAGTCGGCCCGGGCGGATGACAAATGGGGGCGCTACACCTTTCTGGGTTTTGACCCGAAGATGGAGATCACCTGCGTGGACGGGGAGATGAGGGTCGGCAGCCTGACGTTCCGGACGGAGGATCCATCCGGGTGCCTCCGCCAGATCCTGACCGACCACAGGAGCCCCCGTTTTGCATACCTTCCCCCTTTTACGGGAGGACTGGTCGGTTACTTTTCCTATGATTATCTGGGATACAGAGAGCCTTCTGTCAGAGGGCGGGCGGAGGATACGGAGGCCTTTAAGGACGTGGATCTGATGCTCTTTGACAAGGTGATCGCCTTTGACAATGTGAGGCAGAAAATCATTCTCATGGCAAACATGTCCCTGGAGGACGTGGAAGCGGGATACAATAAGGCGGTCATGGAGCTTGAGCAGCTTGCAGGGCTGCTGCGGCACGGCACAAAAAAGGAGGAGGCCGGACATCTGGAGGGGGAGGTCACGCCTCTCTTCGACCGGGAGCAGTTCTGCGCCATGGTGGAGCGGGCCAGACACCATATCCGGGAGGGCGACATCTTCCAGATAGTGCTCTCCAACCGGCTGAGCGCCCCCTTTACCGGCAGCCTGTTAAACACCTACCGCATCCTCCGGACGCTGAATCCCTCGCCCTACATGTTTTATTTTTCCGGCACGGACGCAGAGGTGGCGGGGGCTTCACCGGAGACCCTGGTCCGGCTGGAGGACGGCGTGCTGCACACCTTTCCCCTGGCGGGGACCAGGCCGAGGGGCGGAAACGACGAGGAGGATCAGGTGCTGGAGCGGGAACTTCTGGCGGACGAGAAGGAGCTTGCCGAGCACAACATGCTGGTGGACCTGGGGCGGAACGACCTGGGAAAGATCAGCAGATTCGGGACGGTCCGGGTGGAAAAGCTGCACTCGATCGAACGGTTTTCCCACGTGATGCACATCGGCTCCACCGTGCGGGGAGAGATCCGAGAGGAGTGCGACGCCCTGGACGCCATCGAGGCGGTCCTGCCGGCGGGAACCCTTTCCGGTGCACCCAAGATCAGGGCCTGCCAGCTTATCGGGGAGCTGGAAAACAACAAGAGGGGAATCTACGGCGGTGCGATCGGATACATTGATTTTGCGGGAAATATGGACACCTGCATCGCCATCCGGATCGCCTACAAGAAAAACGGCCGGGTGTTCGTGCGGTCGGGGGCGGGGATCGTGGCCGATTCCGTTCCGGAAAAGGAATTCGAGGAGTGCATCAACAAGGCGAAGGCCGTGGTGAACGCGCTGAAGCTTGCGAAGGAGGCGGACGCATGATCTTGCTGATCGACAATTACGACAGCTTTTCCTACAATCTTTACCAGATGGTGGGCGAGATGGAGCCGGACATCCGTGTTATCCGCAACGACGAGCGGACGGTGGAGGAGATCCGGGAGATGAGGCCGGACCGCATCATCCTCTCCCCCGGCCCCGGCAGGCCGGAGGATGCGGGTGTCACCATGGAAGCCGCCTTCGCGCTGGGGAAGGAGATCCCCACCCTCGGCGTCTGCCTGGGGCACCAGGCGATCTGTGCGGCCTTCGGCGGGGCGGTCACCTATGCGAAGCGGCTGATGCACGGCAAGCAGTCGGAGGTCCGGCTTGACCGGTCCTGTCCGCTGTTTGCGGGCTGTCCCGAGCGAGTTCTCGTGGCCAGGTATCATTCCCTGGCCGCCGATGCGGATGCCATTCCGGACTGCCTTGCGGTCACCGCCGTCGCAGAGGACGGCGAGGTGATGGCGGTGAGACACAGGCAGTATCCCATTTTCGGCGTCCAGTTCCATCCGGAATCCATTATGACGCCGGACGGAAAAAGGATGCTTGAAAATTTCATAAAGGAGAGATAGGTTATGATCAAAGAGGCGATCGTTAAAATCGTGAACAAGGGGGATCTCACCTATGACGAGGCCTACACGGTGATGAACGAGATCATGAGCGGGGAGACCTCCCCGACACAGAATGCGGCATTCCTTGCGGCCCTGTCGACAAAGAGCGCTAGGGCGGAGACCACGGACGAGATCGCAGGCTGCGCCGCGGCCATGAGGGCCCACGCCACCAAGGTGGAGACCGGCATGGAGCTGTTCGAGATCGTGGGCACCGGCGGGGACAATGCCGGGAGCTTCAACATTTCCACCACCTCCGCCCTGGTGGCGGCGGCCGGCGGGGTCCGGGTGGCAAAGCACGGCAACCGGGCCGCTTCCTCCCAGTGCGGGACTGCGGACTGCCTGGAGGCCCTCGGCGTGAACATCCGCCAGAGCCCGGCGAAATGCCGGGAGCTTTTGGGGCGGGTGGGAATGTGCTTCTTCTTTGCCCAGGAATACCATACCTCCATGAAATACGTGGGCGCCATCCGGCGGGAGCTGGGTTTCCGCACGGTCTTCAATATCCTGGGGCCCCTCACCAATCCGGGCTCCCCCTCCATGCAGCTCCTCGGCGTGTACGACGATTACCTGGTGGAGCCCCTGGCCCAGGTGCTGGTGAGTCTCGGCGTGAGAAAGGGCATGGTGGTGTACGGGCAGGATAAGCTGGACGAGATTTCTTTGAGTGCGCCGACGAAGGTCTGCGAGATCCGGGACGGCTGGTTCCGGTCCTCGGTCATCACGCCGGAAGAATTCGGCTTTGTGCGCTGTGCGAAGGAAGAGCTTAGGGGCGGCTCGCCACAGGAGAATGCGAAGATCACGCTGGCGGTCTTGAAGGGAGAGCCGGGGCACAAGAGAAATGCGGTTCTGATGAATGCGGGGGCGTCCCTCTACATCGGGGGAAAGGCCGGAAGCATGAGAGAGGGCATTTCGCTGGCGGAGAAGCTGATCGATTCGGGAAAAGCCCTGGAGACGCTGGAGCGGCTGATTGAGGTCAGCAACCGGCCGGACCCGGAAGAATAGGAGGAGACAGCGTATGACGATCCTTGACGAGCTGGCCGGTTATGCCAGAGAACGGGTAAGACAGGCAAAACAGAGGAACTCGGAGGAGGAGCTTGAGAGGCGGGCCTTTGCGCTTCCGAGGGGAGGGTTCGCCTTTGAAAAGGCCCTTGGGAAGCCGGGGCTCTCCTTCATCTGCGAGTGTAAACGGGCGTCGCCCTCCAAAGGGCTGATCGCACCGGACTTCCCCTATCTGCAGATTGCGGCGGAATATGAGGCGGCGGGGGCGGACGGCATCTCCGTGCTCACCGAGCCGAAGTGGTTCCTGGGAAAGGATAAATACCTGCAGGAGATCGCAGAACAGGTGTCCGTCCCCTGTCTGCGGAAGGATTTCACGGTGGACGCCTACATGATCTATGAGGCGAAGCTCCTGGGCGCCTCGGCCGTCCTCCTGATCTGCTCGATCCTTGGGGAGGAGGAGATTCGGGACTTCATCGCCCTGTGTGACCGCCTGGGGCTGTCGGCCCTGGTGGAGGCCCACGACGAGGGGGAGGTGGAGACGGCCCTTCGGGCCGGGGCCCGCATGATCGGCGTCAACAACCGCAACCTGAAGGACTTCTCCGTGGACACGGGGAACAGCCGCAGGCTCCGGGAGCGGATCCCTCCCGGCGTGCTGTTCGTCTCCGAGAGCGGGGTGAAGACCGCCCGGGACGTGGAGCGTCTCCGGGAGATCGGTGCGGACGCCGTGCTGGTGGGCGAGACGCTGATGCGGGCCGCCGACAAGAGGGCGAAGCTGGCTGAGCTGCGGGGGACGCCATGACAAAGATCAAGCTCTGCGGCCTTTCAAGGGCCTGTGACATCGAGGCCGCCAATGAGATCCGGCCGGATTATGTCGGCTTCGTGTTTGCGGCAAAGAGCAAGCGCCGTGTGAGCCCCGGCCGGGCCGCAGAGTTAAAGGGGCGGCTGGCCCCGTGGATACGGGCCGTCGGCGTGTTCGTGGACGAGGAACCGGAACAGGTGGCAGAGCTTTTGGAGAGCGGCGTCATCGACCTGGCCCAGCTCCACGGCCGGGAGGATGCGGCTTATATAAAACGGCTGCGGCTGCTCACAAAAAAGCAGCTCATCCAGGCCTTCCGGGTGGAGACGGAGAGGGATACCGCCAGGGCGGAGGACAGCGCAGCAGATTTTATTTTGTTGGATTCCGGTGCGGGCGGGGGGCGTCCGTTTGACTGGAATCTGCTTAAAAACATCAGACGGCCGTTTTTTCTCGCCGGGGGGCTTGACGAAGGGCGGGCGGCCCTGGCGGTCCGGACCCTTCATCCCTACGGGGTGGACGTGAGCTCCGGTATTGAGACGGACGGATGGAAAGATAAAAAGAAAATGGCGGCCTTTGCGGCCGTGGTCAGAAAGGAAGAGGGAAGATGACAAATCCAAAGGGACGCTTCGGAATCCACGGCGGGCAGTACATTCCGGAGACGCTCATGAACGCCGTGATCGAGCTGGAAGAAGTCTACGAACACTACAAAAACGACCCGGAATTTAATCGGGAGCTTGCGGAGCTTTTCAACGAATATGCCGGAAGGCCCTCCCGCCTCTATTTTGCGGAGAAGATGACAAGGGATCTGGGCGGTGCGAAGATCTATCTCAAGCGGGAGGATCTGAACCATACGGGCGCCCATAAGATCAACAATGTGCTGGGGCAGGCGCTCCTGGCGAAGAAGATGGGGAAGACCCGCCTGATCGCCGAGACGGGTGCCGGCCAGCACGGCGTGGCGACGGCGACGGCCGCCGCCCTCCTGGACATGGAGTGCGTGGTCTTCATGGGGGAGGAGGACACCGTCCGCCAGGCCCTCAATGTGTACCGGATGCGGCTTCTGGGGGCCCAGGTCATTCCTGTAAAGACCGGGACGGCGACCCTTAAGGACGCAGTCTCCGAGGCCATGCGGGAGTGGACCTCCCGCATAAGCGACACCCATTACTGCCTGGGCTCCGTCATGGGCCCCCATCCCTTCCCGACCATCGTCCGTGATTTTCAGGCGGTCATCTCGAGGGAGATCAAAGAGCAGATCCTGGAGAAGGAGGGGAGGCTGCCGGATGCGGTCATCGCCTGTGTGGGCGGCGGCTCCAACGCCATCGGAAGTTTTTATCACTTCATCGAGGAGAAGAGTGTGAGACTGATCGGGTGCGAGGCCGCCGGGCTTGGGATTGACACCTCCTCGACGGCGGCCACGGTCAACACCGGCCGTGAGGGCATCTTCCACGGGATGAAATCCTACTTCTGCCAGGACGAGTACGGCCAGATCGCACCGGTCTACTCCATCTCCGCCGGCCTGGATTATCCGGGGATCGGACCGGAGCATGCCTGGCTCCATGATATCGGCCGGGCGGAGTACGTCCCTGTCACCGACGAGGAAGCCGTGTGCGCCTTTGAGTACCTGGCGAGGACGGAGGGCATCATCCCGGCCATCGAGTCGGCCCATGCGGTCGCATACGCCAGGAAGCTGGCACCGGCCATGGACAGAGACAAGATCATCGTGATCACCGTATCCGGCAGGGGGGACAAGGACTGCGCCGCCATTGCCCGCTACAGAGGGGAGGATCTCCATGAGTAAGATCAAAAATGCATTTGAGAACGGAAAAGCGTTTATCGCCTTTATCACCTGCGGGGACCCGGACCTCGGGACCACGGCGGCCGCGGTCCGTGCCGCCGTGGAAAACGGCGCCGACCTGATCGAGCTGGGCATTCCCTTCTCCGATCCCACGGCGGAGGGGCCGGTGATCCAGGGGGCCAATCTCCGCGCCTTGAAGGGCGGCGTCACCACGGACAAGATTTTTGCCTTTGTGAGGGAACTGCGTCAGGATGTCACGGTGCCGCTGGTCTTCATGACTTATGCCAACGTGGTCTTCTCCTACGGAGCGGAGCGGTTCCTCGCCGCCTGCCGGGACGTCGGGATCGACGGGCTGATCCTGCCCGACCTGCCCTATGAGGAGAAGGGGGAGTTTCTTCCGGTCTGCCGGGCCTGCGGCGTGGACCTGATCTCCCTGATCGCCCCCACCTCGGAGAACCGGATCGCCATGATCGCGAAGGAGGCGGAGGGCTTTCTGTACATCGTCTCCAGTCTCGGCGTGACGGGGGCCAGAAGTGAGATCCAGACGGATCTCGCCTCCATCGTGAAAGTGGTGCGGCAGAATACGGACGTCCCCTGTGCCATCGGCTTCGGGATCTCCACGCCGGAGCAGGCGGGGCGGATGGCCGGGCTGGCCGACGGCGTGATCGTCGGTTCCGCCATCGTGAAACAGCTGGAGCAGTACGGGAAGGATGCGCCGGAGCACATCGGCAGGTACGTGAGGAGCGTGAAGGATGCGATTTCCGGCTGAACCTTAGGGCTGCAAAGCTCCACGGTTCCCCTGCGCCCTCCCGCCGGACCCTTTAGAAGAGCGGTGCCAGCAGCTCTCCCGATGCCTTTGCACCATGGGCCGCTACGAAGCTCCCCGCCTGCGGTGAGATTATTCACGCTCCTGCGGGCCGGGGCTTTCGAGGACAACCCTCCGAAAAGAGCCGATTTTCTTTCGTCATTTCTTAAATTTTACTTGACATCCGGCCCTTCCCTATATATAATAATATGGCGTGTGCAAAAACCATGTTGTTTTTGATGTGCGAAAACGGATCTTTACCAAATATTACAGGAGGTGAAAAACATGCCCACATTCAACCAGTTAGTGAGAAAGGGTAGACAGACATCTGCAAGGAAGGCTACGGCTCCCGCTTTGTTAAAGGGATACAATTCCTTAAAGAAGAGAGCTACAGACGAGGCTGCTCCTCAGAAGAGAGGCGTATGCACCGCAGTGAAGACGGCTACCCCCAAGAAGCCTAACTCCGCACTGAGAAAGATCGCCAGAGTGCGTCTTTCCAACGGGATCGAGGTGACCAGCTATATCCCCGGTGAAGGCCACAACCTTCAGGAGCACAGCGTCGTCCTGATCCGCGGCGGCCGTGTCAAGGACCTGCCCGGTACGAGATACCACATCGTCAGAGGCACCCTGGATACCGCAGGTGTTGCCAACAGGCGTCAGGCCCGTTCCAAATACGGTGCCAAGAGACCGAAGAAATAAGGTCAAGTTTGTACTAGTGCACGGAATGTAAGCATATTTTTCCCCTGTAAAAGGAATGAAATAGAGTTCACAGCCGGGCGCGAACATACCAAGCGTGTGAGTACCGACGATTTAATGTTATTATAATTAAGGAGGGAAGTAACGTGCCGCGTAAAGGACATACCCCAAAAAGAGATGTGTTAGCAGACCCGCTCTATAATAATAAGGTAGTGACGAAGCTGATCAACAACCTTATGCTGGATGGTAAGAAGGGTGTTGCGCAGAAGATCGTATACGGAGCATTTGAGCAGGTTGCAGAGAAGACAGGAAAGCCTGCCCTGGAGGTATTTGAGGCAGCGATGAACAACATCATGCCGGTGCTGGAGGTCAAGGCAAAGAGGATCGGCGGAGCCACCTACCAGGTGCCCATCGAGGTGAAGCCGGAGAGACGTCAGGCCCTGGCTCTTCGCTGGCTGGTGCTCTTCTCCCGCAAGAGAGGCGAGAAGACCCAGAAGGACAGACTGGCCAACGAGCTTATGGATGCCGCCAACAACACGGGCGCAGCTGTAAAGAGAAAAGAAGACATGCACAAGATGGCAGAAGCCAACAAGGCATTTGCGCATTACAGATTCTAAAAGGAGGAAAATCCCTTGGCTGGAAGAGAATATCCATTGGAGAGGACCAGGAACATTGGTATCATGGCTCATATCGATGCGGGTAAGACCACTCTTACAGAGCGTATCCTGTACTATACAGGCGTGAACTATAAGATCGGCGACACCCACGAGGGCACGGCTACCATGGACTGGATGGAGCAGGAGCAGGAGCGAGGCATCACCATCACTTCCGCCGCTACCACCTGCCACTGGACACTGGAAAAAGAGACCAAACCCATGCCGGGTGCACTGGAGCATCGTATTAACATCATCGACACTCCCGGACATGTGGACTTCACCGTGGAAGTAGAGCGTTCCCTGCGCGTATTGGACGGCGCAGTAGGCGTGTTCTGCGCAAAGGGCGGTGTAGAACCTCAGTCAGAAACTGTATGGCGCCAGGCAGACAAGTACAATGTACCCCGTATGGCATTCATCAACAAGATGGATATCATGGGTGCAAACTTTTACAATGCGGTGGAGATGATCAAGACCCGCCTCGGACACAATGCGGTGCCGATCCAGCTCCCCATCGGAAAAGAAGACGACTTTAAGGGGATCATCGACCTGTTTGAGATGCAGGCTTACATCTATAACGATGAGAAGGGTGAGGATATTTCCCTCACCGAGATTCCCGAAGATATGAAAGACGAGGCGGAGGAGTACCGGACCGCCATGGTGGAAGCCATCTGCGAGACGGACGACGACCTGATGATGGAGTACCTGGACGGTGCGGAGCCCTCCACGGAGAGCCTCAAGGCAGCCCTCAGGAAAGCGACCATCTCCGTCGAGATCATCCCGGTTCTCTGCGGAACCGCCTACCGGAACAAGGGTGTACAGAAGCTTCTGGATGCCGTGGTAGAATACATGCCGGCACCCACCGACATCCCTTCCATCAAGGGAACGGACATGGAGGGCAATGAGATCGAGAGACATTCCTCCGACGAGGAACCCTTCTCCGCTCTGGCATTCAAGATCATGGCAGATCCCTTCGTGGGAAAACTGGCCTTCTTCCGCGTGTACTCCGGTACCATGAACGCCGGTTCCTACGTGCTCAATGCCACCAAGGGCAAGAAAGAGCGTGTTGGCCGTATTCTTCAGATGCACGCCAACAAGAGGGCGGAGCTTGACAAGGTATACTCCGGTGACATCGCCGCTGCGGTGGGCTTCAAGCTGACCACCACAGGCGACACCATCTGCGACGAGCAGCATCCGGTGATCTTAGAGTCCATGGAGTTCCCGGAGCCGGTTATCGACATCGCCATCGAGCCCAAGACCAAGGCCGGTCAGGACAAGATGGGAGAGGCCCTGGCAAAGCTTGCCGAGGAGGACCCCACCTTCCGGGTATCCACCAACAAAGAAACAGGACAGACCATCATCGCCGGCATGGGCGAGCTCCATCTGGAGATCATCGTGGACAGACTTCTGCGTGAGTTCAAGGTGGAGGCCAACGTCGGTAAGCCTCAGGTTGCCTATAAAGAGACCTTCACCAAGACGGTCGAGGTTGACAGCAAGTATGCGAAGCAGTCCGGCGGCCGCGGCCAGTACGGACACTGTAAGGTACGCTTCGAGCCCATGGATGCCAATGCGGAGAAGACTTACGAGTTTGCCTCCGAGGTGGTGGGCGGCGCCATTCCCAAGGAATACATTCCCGCGGTGGACGCCGGAATCCAGGAGGCTTCCAAGTCCGGAATCCTGGGAGGCTTCGAGGTGTTGGGCATCAAGGCCACCGTGTTCGACGGCTCCTACCACGAGGTTGACTCCTCCGAGATGGCCTTCAAGATCGCCGGTTCCATGGCCTTCAAGGATGCCATGAGCAAGGGCGGAGCGGTGCTCCTCGAGCCCATCATGAGAGTGGAAGTCACGACTCCCGAGGATTATATGGGTGACGTCATCGGTGACATCAATTCCCGCCGCGGACGCATCGAGGCCTTCGAGGATGTCAACGGCTCCAAACTGATTAAGGGATTCGTGCCCCTTTCCGAGATGTTCGGCTATGCCACGGACCTTCGTTCCAAGACCCAGGGCCGGGCAGCCTACTCCATGTTCTTTGAGAAATACGAGCAGGTGCCGAAGAGCGTTCAGGAAAAAGTTCTTGCCGAAAGAGGCAAATAAGGCTTGAAAAACCTACGGTTTTGCAATATAATTGTACTCAGTTTATGAAACCTGGAAACGTAAATAAAAAGAGAGAAGCCCGCCAGGGCAAAATTAAGGAGGACTTTTAAAATGGCTAAGGCTAAATTTGAAAGAACGAAACCCCATTGTAACATTGGTACGATCGGCCACGTAGACCACGGCAAGACGACCCTGACTGCTGCCATCACCAAGGTTCTTTCCGAGAGAGTTGCAGGAAACGTTGCAACGGATTTCGACAACATTGATAAAGCTCCCGAAGAGAGAGAGCGTGGAATCACCATCTCCACCGCTCACGTGGAGTATGAGACAGACAAGAGACATTACGCACACGTGGACTGCCCCGGACATGCCGACTATGTAAAGAACATGATCACCGGTGCCGCTCAGATGGACGGTGCGATCCTGGTAGTTGCTGCTACGGATGGTGTTATGGCTCAGACCAAGGAGCACATCCTTCTGTCCCGTCAGGTAGGCGTGCCTTATATCGTTGTCTTCCTGAACAAGTGCGACATGGTTGACGACGAAGAGCTCATCGAGCTGGTCGAGATGGAAGTGACCGAGCAGCTTGAGGAGTATGATTTCAATGACTGCCCGATCGTGAAGGGTTCCGCCCTCAAGGCTCTGGAAGATCCCTCCAGCGAGTGGGGCGACAAGATCATGGAACTCATGAGCACGGTTGACGATTATATTCCCGATCCGGAACGTGACACTGACAAGCCGTTCCTGATGCCCATCGAGGACATCTTCTCCATCACCGGCCGCGGCACCGTTGCCACCGGCAGAGTGGAGCGTGGTACGGTCCATGTATCCGACGAAGTTGAGATCGTTGGTATCAAGGAAGAGACCCGTAAGGTCGTGGTTACCGGCGTTGAGATGTTCCACAAGCTGCTTGACGAAGGCCAGGCCGGCGACAACATCGGCGCACTGCTTCGTGGTGTTCAGAGAACCGAAATCGAGAGAGGACAGGTCCTCGCAAAACCCGGTTCCGTTACCTGCCACACCAAGTTCACGGCTCAGGTATACGTTCTGACCAAGGATGAGGGCGGCCGTCATACCCCCTTCTTCAACAACTACAGACCTCAGTTCTATTTCAGAACGACGGACGTGACCGGCGTGATCAACCTTCCCGAGGGCACCGAGATGTGCATGCCCGGCGACAACGTTGAGATGAGCATCGAGCTGATCCATCCCATCGCCATGGAGCAGGGTCTCACCTTCGCTATCCGTGAGGGCGGCAGAACCGTTGGTTCCGGAAGAGTTGCTTCTATCATTGAGTAATCAGTAAAAAGTTAGATTTTATGGGGCTTTCCGAGAAATCGGGAAGCCCCTTTTTTGAAATTTCTCGCAGAAAAGCCGATTTCAAGAATTACCGTGAAGGAAATCTGCGAAGAAGCGGATGTAAACGTTCCACTTATTATGTTTATTTTACAGGGTTACGCAATGATTGAGTAATATTATGCCACCAGAGGCACTCTTTTATAAGTCCACTTGAAGGACTTTGCCATAAGATCGTATTGTTCAATAAACCGCAGGATACTTGCCTCCAATGTTTAAAAAACGAATACTACATGAATAAAAACGTGAAAAAATCACAAAAATATTGACATATAATTCGAAAAAAGCTATATTATATATTATCTAGGAGGAACTGTGATATGTTAATACAATTTATGTTAAAAAATGTTCTGTCGTTTAAAGAAGAGACAATTTTAGACATAACAGCAATTAATGCGTATAAGGAACATCAATGTAATTTAATTGACTATGGGACAAAAGAGAAATATCTTAGAGTTGCAGCAATTTATGGAGCAAATGCAAGTGGTAAATCAAATATTTATATTGCAATGACGTATTTTCAAAAAATTATTGCCGAGTCTTTAAATAATGTTGAAGATGGAGAGGCAACAGCTATTCAAACATATTATCAGCCATTTTCATTTGATAGTGAAAAAGAAAACTCAGAATTTCAGATTGTACAGATTTTAGGAGATTTTGAATATAAGTATGGTTTTGAATATAATTCAAATTGCATTGTTTCGGAATGGTTATATAGAAAAAATTTACAAACTAAAAGGAGTTCAACAATTTTTGAGCGTACAACAGAAAAGGTTGAATTTGGTTTATGTGTAAGAAAAGAATGTGAAATGTATAAGGAACAAATTCCAGTTGAAACTTTGGCTTTAACATTTTTCAATAAGTTAAAACTAAAAACAAATATTTTTAAGATTGTTTATTCTGGAGTAATGGATACATTAGTTGTTCCGACGGATTTTTGTGAGGATACCCGGCTTCTAGAAGCACTTTTGCCACGATTGATTGATGAAGAAAAAAGTGCATTGGTAGATTTCTTGTCTGCTATTGATACAGGTATTAAAGACATAGATTATGATGATAGCGAGAAAGAAGTTATATTTACAACTTATCATAAGGGAAAAGATGGTGAATTATATCCACTTAATTTATTTTTTGAATCAGAAGGAACGATTAAAAGTATTATGTTATTCATTTATGCACGTACAGCTATTCTTTATAATAAATCTATTTTTGTAGATGAATTGAATATCAAATTACATCCGCTTTTATTGAAATTTATTATTGATCTGTTTTATGAAAATAAATCGCAGGCCCAATTAATTTATACAACACATGATACTACTTTATTGGATAAAAAGTTTTTTAGAAGAGATCAGATTTGGTTTGTACAAAAGGATGAATTTGGCTATTCAGAATTGTCCTCATTGTCAGATTTTAAAGTAAGATCAGATGCTTCGTTTGAAAGAGATTATTTAGCTGGGGTATATGGAGGAATTCCGTGGTTGAAAGAATTCAGAGTGAAAGAGGGTGAGTAAATGGGTTCAGATGATTTATTCAAAAAGAGGCGAGAAGCCAGAACTCAAAGGAAGCATGAATACAAGTCCCCCAAGGCAAATTCTTATTTAATTGTTACAGAGGGAGAGCGTACAGAACCATTATATTTTAAGGGCATGCAAAAACTTATACAAGAGAAGGTAGGTGGAGTAGTAAATATTATAGAACAACCGTTTATTGATGTACATGGTGAAGGCTGTTCTACGACTAGACTTGTTGAAGTAGCAGACAAGATTATAAAAGATGCAAAAATCATCTATCAAAATGTATGGATTGTGTTTGATAAGGATGATTTTGATGACTTTGACCAAGCTATACAAGAAGCTAAAAATAGAGGATATAATGTTGCTTGGAGTAATCAGGCTTTTGAATATTGGTTATATCTGCATTTTTATTATAGTGATTCTGCGTTACACAGACACCAGTGGAATGCGAAGCTAGATGAAATTTTCAAGAAAAATAATCTGGGTAATGGGACATATCAAAAAAATTATGATGATATATATAGCATGGTAGATATATATGGTGGTGTAACTGTCGCAATAAAGCATTCAAAACGTAGGATGGCTGAATTTGAGAAAGGTGGATACAAACCATCAGAATATGATCCGGGAACAATGGTATATGAATTAGTAGAATCTTTGAAAGTGTACTTAGAGTAAGAAAAACATTGTAATGGATAAGATATAAGGAAGTGCAAGTGAATGGGTTAGATTTACTTGCACTATTTGTTTGTGCGCCATGGGCGCACTCTAACGGGTGAAAGTCCCGAACACGCCTGGGCAACGAGGAAGTGTATAGCTGAGCAGCAAGAGTGTCCATCGTGAGGAGGAATGTCCAAGGGGGGCAGACCCTCTGAAGGAAATTGTAAGCAAACTCTTGGTCCGACGGACAGAACTCACATGCAAAGTTCGGAAATACGGATAGGTCTGCAAATGAAGACGAAGTCCAAAAGTTGCTGGAAGTACGAGTAAATGTGGCGGATAGATGAGAGGAAAGAGCGTGCATCTTAAGCGTGGAGGTCTCACAGAAGGCCTGTACGAAAAATACGGATATCATTACCTCAAGGATATCGTCAATTATGGAGGCGGAAGAGACCGGCTGTATGGGAAAGAGCTAAGGTTATAAAAGGAATTTGATGAAAAAGATTGCTTTTTCTGAGAAATTCTTTTATACTATTACGTGAACGGTTTATACATATGCAGGTTGAAAGCTAAAAACAAATGAAAGACGGGTACAATGAGGTGGCTGCAAATGTAGGTGCAGGACCTCTTTTTTTATAACCCCCTTTTTATATGTTACCTATGGAGATTCGTATGGATAATTATGAGGAGATCGGAGAGCGGCTGGAGGAGCTCCCCGGAAAAATCGGTTTTTACTATGAGAACATGGTCACGGGAGAGCGCTTCCTGTACCGGGCGGATGAGAAGCTGATGGCGGCCAGCGTCATCAAACTGTATGTCATGGCGGCGGCATTTCGGAGGATCGCCGACGGCAGGCTGGATGCGGGGCAGATGGTCACCACCAGCAAAGCGGATTTTGTGCCTTCCTGCGGTGCCGTGGCCTATCTCCACGAGGGCCTGCAGGTGACGGTGCTGGACCTTGTCACGCTGATGATCATCTTCAGCGACAATACGGCGACCAATATCCTGATCGACCTGATTGGGATGGAGGAGATCAATGAGGAGATTCGTCTGCTGGGCTTTAAGGACACCTGGCTTCGGAGGAAGATGTTTGATGTGGAGAAGTCCAGACAGGGGATCCAGAACCTGATCACGGCAAAAGAGGTTGGCGTATTCTTTCGGAGGTTGTATGAGGGGACGCTGGTGGACGAGGCATCCAGCCGGAAGATGCTTGCGATCCTTGGGGATCAGCAGTTAAACGGGAAGATCCCCTTTTATCTGAAGGCGCTTCCCGACGAGCCGGAGATCGCCCACAAGACGGGAGAGGATACGGGGATCACCCACGACGTGGGGATCGTGTACGGGCGGGAGCCTTTTATCGTGTGCTTCTGCGGAAACGAGACGGATACGCCCCGGTTCGAGCGGGTCATGGCGGAGATTTCCCTGGAGCTGTATCAGGATACTTTGCGTTAACCCCGCAAGGGTTTAACATACATTCGGTGATGCCTGTGTCAGCAGGCATGTCCGTTTGGCAATGCAAGATTCAAGAAGGAGGAAAGCAAATGAAAAAGAAGAGATGGATCGCCCTGACTCTGTGTGCGGCCATGCTGGCTTCCACGGCCTTAACCGGCTGCGGCGGCGGCAAGGACAAGGAAGAGGGCGGCAAGACGGAGACGCAGGCACAGGGCGAGAGCCAGTCCGGGGAGACCGCTGCGGCGCCGGCAGACAGCGGGGAGCCGGCAGTCTACACGGAACTGTATTCCAGTGAGTGCGCTACCCTGAACTACCTGGTGACGTCCAACACGGACGAGATGCAGATCGGTGCGAACTGCATCGATACCCTGGTGGAATATGATTCCGAGGGACAGTTGAAGGAAGGCCTTGCCACCGAGTGGAATTACGACGAGGCAACCAAGACCTGGACCTTCAAGCTTCGGGAAGCGAAGTGGGTGGATTCCACCGGTGCCGAGGTGGCCGACGTGACGGCCCAGGATTTCGTGGACGCCATGAAATATGCGCTGACGCCGGAATATGAGAGCGGCACGGTCCAGAACCTCTTCGGCGTGATCGCAAACGCAGAGGAGTATTTCAACGGCCAGGCATTTAACGGCGGAGCCGACGAGGACGGCAACGTCTGGGAGCCGGTTGATTTCTCGGAGGTTGGCGTGAAGGCGGTGGACGAACACACCCTGACCTACACCCTGGCGACGGAGGTTCCCTATTTCCTCTCCTCGTTGACCTACATCACCTACATGCCGGCCTACGGCCCTCAGCTGGAGGAACTGGGCAAGGAGTTCGGTACTGCGGCGGATAAGATGTACTACAACGGTGCCTATTATCTCTCTGAGTTTTCTCCCCAAGAGAGAAGAACCTACACCAAGAACACCCTCAACTATGACGCCGACAACGTGTTCATCGATGAGATCCAGATGATCTACAACCCGGAAGCCAACACCTTGGGGCCGGAGATGGTCAAGAGGGGCGAGGTGGATTCCGCCACCATCGGTGCGGACCTTCTGGACGACTGGCTGGCGAACGAGGACACCAAGAACCTAGTCAGCAAGTCCCGCTATTCCACCAGCTACGCTTATTTCTACTGCTTCAACTTCAATCCCCAGTTCGACGCGGAGTACGAGCCGGAGAACTGGAAGAAGGCGGTAAACAACGAAAACTTCCGCCAGGCCCTGTTCCACGCGGTCGACAAGACCAAGGCGGTGGCCGTCTCCGAGCCCAACACGCCGGAGGATTACGTGTTATCCACCATCACGCCTTTTGAGTTCGCCTACACGGAGGACGGCACGGATTACACCACCATGGGCGCCCTGGCCGGAAGGAAGGCAACCTTTGACGAGGCCGAGGCGGTCAAGTACAGGGATGCGGCCAAGACGGAGCTTGCGGCGGAGGGAGTCACCTTCCCGGTGAAGGTCCTGATGCCCTACAACCCCGAAGTCACCAACTGGGATAAGGAGTGCCAGGTGGTGGAACAGCAGGTGGAAGCCCTGTTGGGCAGCGATTTCATCGACATCATCGTGGAGGCGGGGCCCAGCGACAGCTTTTTGAGCAACGTGCGCCGCTCCGGCAAATATGCCTTCATGCTGTGTAACTGGGGAGCCGACTATCAGGATCCGGAGACCTGGACCGACCCCTTCTATGAGAGCAAGGGCGAATCCGGATACGACGGAGGCTCCAGCTATGCCTTCCTGGGCACGGCAGTCACGGAAAACGGGGCGGCGGGACCGGCCGTCAAAGAGTACTTTGACAAGGTAGATGCCGCCAAGGAGATCACCACCGACAGCAAGGCCCGCTACGAGGCCTTTGCCGAGGCCGAGGCCGTGCTTTTGGACCATGCGTTGGTGATCCCTTCCAATATCTCCATCAGCGACTATCTGGCGACCAAGCTGGACGTGTTCGAGGGCCAGTATGCGTCCTTCGGCGTGTCGACGCTGCGGTTTAAGGGACAGCACCTGCTCGACCATTATGTTTCCATGGAAGAGTTCGAGGCGAACAGAGATAAATAAAATGCATTATTTCCAGCAGAATGCGCCGGCCGATCTGTACGGCGGCGCATTTTGCCGGTTTGCCAGAGAGGCTTAAAGCCCGACGAGTAAAGGAGTTAAGTACATGTTCAAGTATTTATGCAAACGAATCGGGCGTTCGCTGCTGACGCTGGTGATCATACTTATCATTGTGTTCAGTCTGCTGCGCCTGATGCCCATCGAGGGCTATTTCCCCAACTACGAAAAAATGACCCCGCAGCAGATTCAGGTGGGTCTTCGGGAAATGGGGCTGACGGACCCGCTTCCCCAGCAGATCGTCCGTTTTTTCGGTGACCTTCTTAAGGGAGATCTGGGGACCTCCAGGATCTACCGGGCCAACGTGCCGGTGAGCGAGGTCCTTGCGGACAAGGTGCCCATTTCGATCAAGCTGGGCGTGTTGTCCATGCTGGTATCCTTATGCCTCGGCATTCCTCTGGGAGCGCTGATGGCCAGATATAAATTCCGGTTTTTCGATAAGCTGGGGACGCTGTTCATCATCTGTATCGAGGCGGTCCCGGCGGCAATCTATTTTCTATATATCCAGCTTTACGGGACACAGCTTTTGGACGTGGGACTTCTGTTCGACGCCGGCAACCCCAGGTGCTGGATCCTTCCGGTGTTTTCCATGTCCTTATATAATATCTCCTTCTACGGCATGTGGCTCAGAAGGTATATGGTGGATGAGAGCAATAAGGACTATGTCAAGCTTGCGAGGGCCAAGGGAGTCTCGGAGAGCGGCGTGATGTTTAAGCATATCTTCCGGAATGCGTTCGTGCCGCTGGCGCAGTATATTCCCACGGCATTTTTAAATACAGTCATCGGTTCCATCTACATTGAGTCCCTCTACAGCATTCCCGGAATGGGAGGCCTGCTGGTGACGGTGGTCAAAAAGCATGACAACACCATGGTACAGGGGATCGTGCTCCTCTATGCCTGCGTGGGCGTGATCGGCCTTCTGCTGGGCGACCTTCTGATGGTGCTCTTTGATCCCAGGATCAGTCTCGGAAAGAAAGAAGGTGACAGATAATGAAACAGTTCAGTTACCGTCATACCAAGGAATCGGAGCTTATGGCGAATCTGGATGCGGCTGCGAAAGAGCAGGCGGAGCTTTCGGAGGAAGAATTGTTTTCCTTTGCCGAGTTCAATGCGGCCGAGGTGGAGCGTACCGGTTACAGCAATTATTCCTACTGGAGGAGCACCCTGCGGGCATTCCTCAAGAACAAGGCGGCGGTGGCGCTCCTGGCGCTTCTGGTCCTGCTCCTCCTTTTCACCTTTATCCAGCCTTATCTGCCCGGACAGTATGATCCCAATGAGATCATCAATGATGCGAGCGGCATGCAGTACCGAAACGTGCCGCCGGGAGGCCAGTTCCTTCTGGGGACCAACTCCATCGGCCAGGATCTGTGGGCCAGGATCTGGGCGGGGACCAGGACGTCCCTCTTTATCGGTCTTGTCGTGGCCATCGTGGAGGCCCTGATCGGGATCACCGTGGGCGTGATCTGGGGCTACGTGAGAAAGGCGGACGTGATCCTGACGGAGATCTACAATATCATCGACAACATCCCGAATACCATCGTGCTGATCCTGATCTCCTATATTTTGAAACCGGGGATCAAGACCCTGATCTTTGCCATGTGCCTGACGGGCTGGATCCAGATGGCCCGCTTTATCCGCAACCAGATCCTGATCATCCGGGACCGGGATTACAACGTGGCCAGCCGCTGTCTGGGCACGCCCACCTGGAAGATCATGGTGAAAAACCTTCTTCCCTATCTGGTTTCCGTGATCATGCTGCGCATGGCCCTCACCATTCCCGGAGCCATCGGAAGCGAGGTGTTCGTCACCTACATCGGCCTGGGACTGCCGGTGGACGTTCCCAGCCTTGGAAACCTGATCAACGAGGGGCGTGCGCTGATCACCAGCCCGGCGCTTCGTTATCAGCTCCTGTATCCGACCATCATACTTTCGTTTGTGACCATTTCGTTCTATATCATCGGAAACGCATTCTCGGATGCGGCCGATCCCAAGAACCATGTATAGGAAGGGGAAGCCATGGCTGATAAAATACTGACTGCAAAAGAGCTGGAGATCCAGTTTAAGCTGCGGGGAAAGACCTTAAACGCCATCCGGGGCGTCTCCCTGGATCTTTACAAGGGGGAGATCCTGGCCATCGTCGGGGAATCCGGAAGCGGGAAATCGGTGTTCACCAAGTCCTTCATGGGCCTTCTCGACCGGAACGGAAGGGTTGCCGGCGGGCGGATCCTGTATTACGGGCGGGACGGTGAGGAGCCTTTGGATCTTGCGACCGTCAAAAGGGAAAAGGAGTGGTACAAGATCCGTGGGCACGAGATCGCCATGATCATGCAGGATCCCATGACCAGCTTAAATCCCTTAAAGACCATCGGGAAGCAGATCATGGAGGCGGTGCTGCTCCATCAGGACGTGAACCGGGCGGAGGCCAAGAAGAGGACTCTCAAATATCTGGAGGATGTGGGGATCCAGGATGCAGCGCGGAGATTTTCCCAGTATCCCCATGAGTTTTCCGGCGGCATGCGCCAGAGGGTGGTGATCGCCATCGCCATCGCCTGTGCGCCGAAGATCCTGATCTGCGACGAGCCCACCACGGCTCTGGACGTGACCATCCAGGCGCAGATCCTGGACCTTTTGAAGGAGCTGCGCCATAAGTACAGCTTGTCGATCATCCTGATCACCCACGACCTGGGCGTGGTGGCCAACATCGCCGACCGGGTGGCGGTCATGTATGCGGGGGACATCATTGAGATCGGGACCAGCGAGGATATCTTCTATGATCCGAAGCATCCTTACACCCAGGCCCTCCTCTCCTCCCTGCCGCAGATCGGGGTGAAGGGGACGGATCTGTTTTCCATTCCCGGTACGCCGCCGAACCTGTTCACGGAGATCAGGGGGGATGCTTTTGCGCCCAGGAATCCCAAAGCGCTCAAGATCGATTTCTTAAAAACCCCGCCCTATTTTCAGGTTTCTCCCACCCACAAGGCCAAGACCTGGCTGCTTGATCCCAGGGCGCCCAAGGTGGAGCCGCCGGCAGTGGTAGAGAAGATTCGGAACGGAGGTCTGTTTTGATGGAGAGAGAGGTTCTGCTGGAAGTAAAAGATTTGGACGTGACCTACGGCGGCAGGAAAAAGAAATTTCATGCGGTTAAAAAGGTAAATTTTAAGATTTACAGAGGGGAGACCTTTGGGCTGGTGGGCGAGTCCGGCTCCGGCAAGACCACCATCGGCCGGGCCATCATGCGGATCGTCCCCTCCTCCGGCGGGGAGATCCTCTACAAGGGAGAGAAGATCAACGGAAAGATCTCGAAGGAGCTTGACCGGAGGGTGATCAAGGAGATCCAGATGATCTTTCAGGATCCCCAGGCCTCTTTGAACGAGCGGGCCAAGGTGGACGAGATCATCAGCGAGGGGCTGATGAACATCGAGAAGGGGCTTGGCAGGGAGGAGCGGAAAGAGCGGGTGGAGCAGGCAATCCTGGACGTGGGACTGCTCCCGGAGTTCGCCAGCCGTTTTCCCCACGAGTTTTCCGGCGGCCAGAGGCAGAGGATCGGGATCGCCAGGGCCCTGATCATGAACCCGGAGTTTATCATTGCCGACGAGCCGATCTCGGCTCTGGACGTGTCGGTCCGGGCACAGGTGTTAAACCTTCTGTCGGACATGCAGAAAAAGCGGCAGATCACCTACCTGTTCATTGCCCATGACCTGTCGGTCATGCGGTTTATCACGGACCGGATCGCCGTGATCCATAAGGGGCGCATCGTGGAGATGGGTGAGACGGAGGAGTTGATCCGCCATGCGATCCATCCCTACACCAGGGCGCTGCTCTCGGCCATCCCCATGCCGGACCCGAAGCATGAGCGGGAGAAGAAGCTTCTGGTCTACGATCCCGACATGCACGATTATTCAACAGGGGAGCCGGAGTGGAGAGAGCTCAGGCCGGGGCATTTTGTGCTGGCAGACGAAAAAGAGGCGAAGGAGTGGCTTTGAGGAAGCCTTGAGGAAAGTTTATGAAGTGTGCTGTGGTGACGGAGCCGGTAAGTACGATCTACGAGGGCCCGTTTACGGAAAAAAAATCGAAGGGAAGGAGCGTTTCGGCCATCTCGGACGAAGGACTTGCCGGGATGCTCCTCGAGGTGACGGGGGAGGAGACGAAGGGGTATTTGCCGGTCCGGACCTTCTACGGATATACGGGATATATCCCGGCAGAGGGCGTGCGTCTCCTGAGTTCGGAGGAAGGGTATGCGTGGGAGGCTTCCGACCTTTGGGTGACGGACGCCTTCTGCGTGGACGTGGTCGCCCTCCCCGTGGTGGAGGGCGTGAGACTTGCGAGCCTCTTTCGGGGAAGCCTGGTGCAGGTGCTCTCCCATGAGTCGGAGGCGGCCGGCTGGGCGAAGGTGCGGCTGGCGGACGGAAGAGAGGGCTACATGAGGGATCAGTATCTGCGGGAGAAGAAATTTTCCCAGAAGGGCGCCCTGGAAGGGGGGCTCGACCAGAGGACGGATCTTAAAGAGGCGCAGTTCAGGCGGGACGTGGTGGAGACGGCGAAGACCTATATGGGTGTCCAGTACCGCTGGGGCGGGCGCTCCACGCCGGGCATCGACTGCTCGGGCCTGACCTCGGCAAGCTATATGCGGCATGGGGTCCTGATCTACCGGGACGCCCATATCGTGGAGGGCTACCCGGTCCGGAAGATCAAAAAAGAGGATATGAAGCCGGGGGACCTTCTGTATTTCCCGGGGCATATCGCCATGTATGTGGGGGAGGGCCGCTACATCCATTCCACCGGGCGGGCCGGGAGCGGCGGCGTGGTCTTTAACAGTCTCCGCCCGGAAAGCGCAGAGTATCGGAAGGACCTGGCGGACAGTCTGTACGCAGTGGGGAGTATTTTTTAAAAAGAATGGAAAGAGGATATCTTCAGAAGGAGCCTGCGGCCGGTCCGGTCACAGGCTCCTTCTGTCTGCGGGGGAAAATTAAGAACAAAGATCAACCTTCGTTTTTTATTTTCATGCCTGACGCTTTCGAGGCCTGCCGCCCGTGGCATGACCTAGAAGAATCAATACGCCCAGAGACAGCGCGGCACAGAACAGCCACAGACCGGGCCGGTTTTTGTCGCCGACAAACAGCGGTTGAGTAAGCCTTCCAGAGACAGGGACGCCAGGCGCCTGGCCACCGGCACCGGGAACGCCTGCGGCCGGCTCATCGAGGCCGGGAGTGCCGGTGCCCGGATCGCCGGGCGTTACGGGGGCAGGTGGCTGCTTTGTGTTGGTAAATACGGCAAGGGATGTTTCATTTCCGGTAATCTGGCCGGAGAACGTACCGGATTCCGGCGTGGGGTACCATCCATGCTGCCGTTTTTCGGTCACGGTATAGCGGACGCCGGCCGGAAGCCCCAGGATGGTGACCCGCTCGTCGTGGTGAAGGATCAGTTCCCCGCCGTCCTTGATGTAGCCGGCCTTGTCGTCGCCGTAGAAGTAGAAATAGTAGCTGCCTGTCAGCGGGCTGCCATCCGGGTTTTGCAGCTGCAGGGTGAAGACGAAGTTTTTGGTGTAGTCCGAATCCGGCAGCCCTCCGTCGGGCAGCATCTTGCCGACGGTCAGCTGTCCGGTCCGGTCCAAAGAGTCGGTCGGGTCTGTCACTACCACGATGTTTAAAAGGCTGAACAAGTTCGTGATGTCGGTATCGCCAAGATTATCCTTGTTGACATCCGTCTTGCCTCCCTCATACTGGCCGCCGTTTAGTGCGGCATAATTTTGCTGTATCCGGGTGCGGATAAAGCCCGTGTCGGTGACAAAGAAGGGGTCGTAAACTTGTCCGCCGTCCTCGTCATGGAGACCATAGTCCATATCGGTATTTTTACCAAAATGCAGATTCATGCTGCGGACCACGCTCGTGCCAGCCAGCCGGTCGTCCAGCCAGCCGGTCGGCTGAAAGCGTCCGCTTGGCTGGATCTGCATAAAGGCGGTAATGTCCTGAAGGGTCACGTCCACGTCGCTGTCCATGGCATACTGACGCATGGTCTGGGTCAGCCGCCCCACGCTGGCCATAACGCTGACGCCGTCTTTTGCGGTACCTGCGTCGGCATAGATTGAATAAGCGCCGACGACTACGGGGATCACCGTGGGATTTATGGCATATCCGGTCGGAGCCGACATCTCCTTCAGATAATAACGGGAATTGTCTGCGCTGTTAGCCCAGACCATGCGGGCCTGGCCCGCCACGGCGCTGTTTCCCGTAGGGGAGAAAATCAGTCTGCCGTCAGGAGCCGTATATCCGGAGGCATTGGGGATTCCGGAACAGGCCGCATTGTCATACAGGCCGAACCGTGCGCCGGACAGGGGATTGCCGTCCTGATCCACCTTTAACACCTGCAGCTCGCGTCGCTCGTTGGGGATGTAAATGAGGGAGCGGAAGTCCTGCCCAAACTGGTTTGTACTGAGCAGACGAAAGCCTCCGGAAACATTTAAAATGGCGGAAAGGGCATCTTCCGTGGTATGGGCCTCAAGGTACTGCCGCAGAGCGTCATAGCGGGCGTCGGCGTCGCCGGTGGAAATTTCCAGGGACTGCAGGGCCTCGGGCGAAAGAATACCGTATACGATGTTCATGTCGCCGTCCGGATTGTTAAACTGATAGCGGGAGGCCAGGCCGGGCAGATCGTTCAGCGCCCCGTAGAGACGGCTGTTTCCCTCGTCCCATTTCAGATGCCATCCGGAGACGTTGTCGGAGGCGGCCTGTTTCAGGGCGGCCTCTAAAATATCCCTTGTATAGGCATCCTCCGTGCTGCCGTCGACGACGGTGGAGTGAAAGCCACTCATATTACTGCCGGAGAGAGCCAGCCAGCTCTGATCCGATGTTTTCTGGAGCAGGGGGATGGCCACGACCAGCCCGTTCGCCTGGCTTGAAACGGGAACCGCTTCGCTGCCGGGCTGAATGACCGCACCGTCCCGATAGCCGTAGCGGAGCCGCCCGATGGCCGTCAGGTTGGCGATGGAGCAGGCATAGGCCCCGGTGGTCCAGCGGTTGGCGACGGAGAGCATGGAGGTGGAGGAGTCATAAGACAACACAATGTCGATCGGCTGCGCCCGGTAGCCGTCTGGCGTCGTCGTTTCTCTCAGGACGTAATATTGGTCGCCCCGGTCGGCAAAGTTAAAGTATCCGCCGTCCGGCGTCTGAAATACGGCGGAGCCGTCGGCGTCGGTTTTGATGGTGATCAGAGTTTCGTCGTAGTCTGGCCGGACGAAAAAGGTCTGGCCGCGCACGCCGGCATCGGTGTAGAGACAGCGGACCGCATCCGTATCGTTTGTCTCATAGGCCGGATGAAGGGTAAATTCCACGTTGGGGAGCGGCTGGCCGTTTTGATCGATCTTTTCAATTCGCTGATAGAGCAGCGGCTGAAGGTTAAAACGCAGGGCGATACTGGAGTCATAGTTTCCCCGCTCCAGATAGAACATCCTCAGGGTATGCGAGGTGTTGCTGGCAAAGGTATTGCCCCTCCAGGAGGTGGTGTCCTCCCGACCCGCAGCCCGATAGGCGTCCAACAGCGTGGTGTGGGTGACCATGTGGGACGGATTTTCGGGATCGTGGGGAATTCCCTTGGTGTCAAAAGAACGGCCGATATAGACGTCGCCGGTGGAAAAATCAACGGTGCCGTAAATTTCGCTGTGGATGCCGCCCAGATCCAGAATCAGGACGTCGTCGATGAAAACCCATACGTCGTCGTCCCCGGAGAATTCAAAGGTCATGGGCCGCGTGGCCGTGCCGGTATGAATAGAACCGCCTGCCGGCTGGCGGAAATCCGCATTTATCGTCATCCCGAGATGATGATTCATGGAATTGCCGGAGCACGCTACGGAGCTGGTCAGCGATCCGTCCCCCGCCAGGCCGGTGAATACTTCGGAGCCCGTGTTGAAGGGGAAAAAGTTGCCGATGCTCTGGCTGGCGTCTGTCCGGATCGTGGCCGGTGCGTCGTAGAGGACGAAGCGATTGTCCGCACTGCCGTCCGGATTCGTGTCCGCCCTGAATTCGGCGAAATTCCGGCGCATGTCGTAGTAGTAATAGCCATCGTCGTCCAGCTGGAAAAGACCGGTCACATCCGTGTAAGAGGTTTTGCAGGGATGGTCGACCGTCGGGTCAAACAGGTACTGGAGGGATTCCGCATCCGTATGGACATCTTTGCCCCAGCATTGTTCGATGACGGTATTGCTCAGGTTTTTGATGTCCTTGGAGTTGTAGGCGGGTCCCGGGGTGCCATATGAGTTTGTACCCATTTCGTTGGTGTGGTCGCCGGTAAGTCTGTAGTCTTTGATCCACTCTACCTTTCTGGGGGGATTCCCGTCCGTCAGGATCTTGTCCGCCATTGCCAGGTTGAGCTCGGGATAGCCGTTTTCCGTCAGGACGTTCCTGACGATCCCTTCCATACCGGCATAGTTCCTGCCGTAGCGGCAGTTTTCGCCGGCGCCCTTGTTCCAGAGGCCGGCGTGGATCATGCCATCGCCGAACAGGAGCAGGTGCCCGGCATTGATTCCGACATTCCAGTCGTCCAGGTTGGAATAGTGCGTGGTGGTTTCGCTCGGTTTGCCCTCGCTTCCCTCTTCGTGATAGTGTTCGTCACTGCTGGATAATATATCGCCGTTGGAACCTGCCGACGGTTTTTCGGTTTTGGCCCAGTAGTCAAACAGATCGACCGTGATGTTGGCCGGATTGGCGGGAGGGACAATGTGATCCTCCAGGTCAAGGTCGCGCAGAGTGACGGTAAGGCTTAAGATATCCGGGTTTGTTCTGGTGCTTGCCTTATCGGGCGTCAGAGGATTGTGATCCTCCTGGATGTTCGAATTTACGTAAATATGATAGCTGTCACCCGCTTTTGTGGCCGTTGGAAGCACTGCCCGGAGACGGATTTCCATGTTATCATGAAAAGAGACGGGGGCGGCGCCGATATATTCCCACGTGATCCCGCCTATGTGGCCCCATTTATAAGCCGTCTCAGGAGAACCTGTTGGAGGATATGGCACCAACTGATCGTAGAGTGTCTCGTACTTTGGTTCGGTTTGATCATCTTCAAAAAGAAAACCAAGGGTGTCGAATACCTTGTTGGGATCATTGGCAACGCTCCATCCCCTGACCTGTTGGGGAAGGACGGAGGATTTCAGCCAGTCCAGGATCTCGTCCGACGTTTTTTCGCTCAGGTTTTCTGTTGCGGCGACGATCGCATTTTCAGAGAGCCCAGCTCCGTCCCGGGCGATAAAGCTCCATTGATTCAGGTATTTTACACGATCGGCATACATCTGCGCACCGCCCAACTGCACCAGCACTTCCGGTATCGGTGCGTCCCCGGCCAGCGCATATTCCCCCTCCAGTCCGGCCGTGAGCGTATAGTCTCCGGTAAATGCGCCGTCAGGGAACCCGCTTACATCCCAGTTCAGGGATACGGTTTGCGGACCGGCTGCCGTCTCGGCGGTAATGCTCTCAGGCAGCATTGCAAGCAAAAGCTCCGGGGTGACCGGATTTGCCTCGTTCGCACCGGGCAGGGCCAGCCCCCACAACCCTTCTTCCCCGTTCCAGGTAAGCAGACCCTCCGCATCATCCCAGCCCCAGCCCGTGACGCAGAGACCGCCCTTTGCGGTCTCCTGTACGGTCTCCTCGCCGATGTTCCCGGAAGGGTCTCCGGAAATCTCCTCCGAAGTGTTTTCGGAAATATCGTCGAAAAACGGTTCAGAAACCTCCCTTGAAACGTCTTCGGAAATATTTTCAGAAGCGTTTTCAGAGAGATCTGCTGAAGCATCTTCGGAAAGACCTTCCGGGGACTCCTGTGCGGCCGTCTGTGCATGAACCGACAGGCCGCTCAGGGGAGGGGCGAGAAGGACGAGGACCAAGGTCCACGCCAGCAGTCTGAAGATCCAGTGTTTTCTAAAAATTTGCCGCAAATAGTGGCTATTTGTTTTCATTGCAGCAAAGCCCCCTTTTAACGTGGTATTTTATTGCGCCGTGATCCGTATCCTCTCTGTGGATAAGGCTTTTGATCCCGGCATCATGATATAATTTTGATATTTTTTTTATTATAACGGCCCAAGCGTCAAAAAAACCGTCAAAAGACAATGTGGGAGCAAACTCAAGGGTGTTTTGAAAAGTCGACGGGAATGCTTATAGAGATGGGATAAGCATAGGGGGGGGCAAAAGATAACGATAGCCTCACTAAACGAAGGGCTATCGTTATTTTTTGCAATACGGGACAGTGAAAATGAAGACCCTGCCGCTAGAACACGATCACTTCTTTGATCTCATCCTGGGCGTTGTCCACGGCGTTGCGGAAGGCCTCGTCGGATTCGTCGAAGGAGAAGCGGTGGGTCACGATCTGCTTCACGTCGATGGCGCCGCTTGCGATGGCGCCTATGGCGGCCGGGTACAGGTTCCGGTAGCGGAACACGGACTTGATGGTGGCTTCCTTCATCATGATCTGGTTGAAGTTGTAGTTGGCCATGCTCTCGGCGGCCATACCGACCAGGCAGATAGTGCCGCCGGGCTTCACGAAATAGGGAGTCTGCTGGATGGTGGGGATGGCGCCTGCGGTCTCAAAGACGATGTCTGCGCCCAAAGGCCCGAAGATGTCGGCCACCCGTTCCTGCACGTTTTCCTCTTTGGCGTTGATGACCTCCGACGCCCCCATCTTTTTCGCCATCTGGAGGCGCTTCTCAAACAGGTCCACCACGACGATCTTCGCTGCGCCCCTGGCCTTGGCGGAGAGCAGGGTGACCAGGCCGATACAGCCGCTTCCGAGGATCAGGACGCTGTTCCCCAGGGTCACGCCCGCCTGGGAGGCGGCGTGCATGCCGACGGCGAGGGGTTCCACCAGGGCGCCCTCCTCGGTGCTGACGTTGTCGGGAAGCTTGAAGCACATGTCTGCAGGATGCACCACGTATTCCTGCAGGGCGCCGGCCACCGGCGGGGCGGCAAAGAACTGGACGTCGGGACAGAGATTGTATTTCCCGGTCTTACAGAATTCACATTTCCCGCAGGTGTAGCCGGGCTCCAGGGCGACCCGGTCCCCGGGAACCAGGGAAGTGACTTTCGCGCCGGTCTTGACGACGGTTCCGGCCACCTCGTGGCCGAGGATGAAGTCCTTGGGGGCGTCGGTGTCCCCCACCTTTCCCTCCCGGTAAAAATGCACGTCGGAGCCGCAGACTCCGCAGTATTCCATTTTCACCAGGACCTGGTCTTCGGCCGGTTCCGGCACGGGGCGGTCGTCACGGATGACGATGTTTCTTTTTTCTTTTAAGTATGCAGCTTTCATGTGGTTTCCTCCTTCTATTTATAAAATTATTTTATAAATATATTTTATCTAATATGTTTCTATATTAGGCCAAGAGGGAGGAAAAGTCAATTATTTTTCACAAATTTTTTTGGTTTTAGGATGTTTTATGGGGAAAATCTCGGGAAGGGCTTGCAAGAAAAGCATAAAGGGTCGTGATCTTGAGGCATAAAAAAAACGGGAGTGAAGAGGTTCTTTCGCTCCTGTTTTTTCTATGATCTAGATGTTCTTGATAAATTCCTCAATATAAGAAATGGCGGCTCCCAGAGCCGCGGCCTCAAATTCACAGGCGCAGGGCTGCACGTAAAGGCCGTCGGTGACGAAGGTGCAGCGCTCCCGGACCAGCTCCCGGATCCGACCGAGGTAGCGCTTTAAATAAGCGCCCATGTACCCACCCAGCACCACCGGGCAGTCCAGGCTCAGGTTCACGTTGTTGATCAAAATCGCAAGATCTTCGAGATACCGGTCCACCAGGGCTTCGAACTCCCGGTTTCCACTGTCCAGTTCCCGGAAGAAGGTCTCCAGGTTGTTGTCCGTGTGGCCGGAGAGGACCAGGGCCGAGCAGTAGGCTTCCGCACAGCCGTCCTTTCCGCAGGAGCAGTGCCTGCCGCCTGGCACGATGGTCATGTGGCCGAATTCCCCGCTCCGGTTGGTCATGCCCGCATAGGGGGCGCCGTTTATGAGGATCGCTCCGCCCACGGTGTTGCTTAGGAGCAGGTAGACGATGGTCTGGTTCTCGTAATCGTTCCGCCAGAATTCCGCCACGCCCGCACAGCTTGCGTCGTTTAAGATCCGGCAGGGGAAGGAAAAGAATTCCTGCATGATCTGGCAGAAATGGTTGGGCACGGGGAGGGTGTCCGCCTCCACGATGGTCTTGTGGTCAAAGGCGATGATGCCGGGAATGGAGATCCCCATGCCGAGGATTTGTTCCGGCCGGATCCGGTTTTTGCGGATAAAGGTCTCGATGTCGTCCCGCAGGGCCAGGTAGCTGGCTTCGTCGGAGGAAATGGTGAAGCCTTTGCGCAGGTGGTCGATGATGTCGCCGTTCAAGTCGGCCAGGACCAGGGAGATGTGGTGGGGCGTGATGTCAAGTCCCACGGCCACCCGGAAGCCCGGCACGATGGAGATGGCCCTGGCCTTCCTGCCCACCTGGGATTCAAAGGTGCCGTTTTCCGTGATCAGCCCTTCCTCCTTCAAAGCGTTTAGATTCTGGGTCGTGGTCGGCAGACTGAGTCCCAGTTCGGCGGCGATCTCCTGTTTGGAGACCCGTTTCCTGGCGGCGATAAACCGGAAGACCCGGTTTTTGTTGTATTGTTTTACGGATTGTCTGCGTTCCTGCACCATAGCTTCTTTCTCCAGCATTTCTAAATAGTTCTTTCGTTTATCATATAACAGATTTTCACATTGCGCAATTCTTTTGTTAATTCCGTCACAGATCGGGAAGGCCCTGCCCTCTTTAGAACACTTTCTTATAAATGGAAAGATATTTTGTAAAATAAATTTATAAAAAATATTGACATTATTCAAAAATACGATATAATAAAAAACAACCATTGTCAAAACGACAAAACGAGAAAGAAAAAAGAAGGATAATCATCTATTTTGCACAAAACAAAAAGGGAAGGGAGGAACTATCTTGGAAAATACGGTAAGGATGGAGCTCAGGCACGTGTCCAAATCATTTCCGGGAGTGAAAGCCTTGGATGACGTGAGCTTTCAGCTCAAGAAGGGGAGCGTCCATGTTCTGTGCGGGGAGAACGGCGCAGGGAAATCGACCCTGATGAAGGTCCTGTACGGCCTGTATCATCCGGACGAGGGGGAGATCATCATCGACGGCGAGAAGGTGCAGATCCATTCGCCCATGGACGCCAGGAAGCATAAGATCTCCATGGTGTTTCAGGAATTGTCCTTCGTGCCGGACATGACCCTAGAGGAGAATCTGTTCTTGGGACGCTGGCACAAGAAGAACCCGGTGAAGATGGACTGGAAGCGGATCCGGAAGGAGACGGAGGAGCTTCTTGCGAGGGAGGGGCTGGATTACAAGCCGGACACGCTGCTGCGGGACATGAGCGTCTCCAACATCCAGATGCTGGAAATCCTCAAGGCGGTGTCCTTCAATGCGGAGATCCTGATCATGGACGAACCGACCTCGTCCATTTCCAACCAGGAGGTGGAATTTTTGATCAAGAAGATCAACGAGCTCAGGGACAGGGGGATGAGCATCATCTACATATCCCACAAGATGGACGAGATCTTCCGGATCGCCGACGAGATCACCGTGCTCAGGGACGGTAAGACCATCAGGACCCTGGCGAAGGACGAGACCAACATGGAGGAGATCATTGAGCTGATGGTGGGCCGGAAGCTGGAGAACCAGTACCCGAAGCAGGAGATCCCCATCGGGGAGGAGCTCCTCCGGGTGGAGCATCTGACCCGGAATAAGCTGTTCGAGGACGTGAGCTTCCACGTGAGGGCGGGCGAGATCGTCGGCTTCGCCGGGCTGGTGGGAGCCGGCCGGACCGAGGTCATGAGCGCATTGTTTGGCATGGAGCGCTACGATTCCGGGGAGATTTTCCTGGACGGAAAGCCCATACAGGTGAAGAACATCCGCAGGGCCATCGACCAGGGGATCACCATGGTGACGGAGGACCGGAGGAAGTTCGGGATCGTTCCGGTGAGGAGCGTCCTGGAGAATGCGTCCCTTGCCACTCTGAAAAAGTTCTTTTACAAGTTCCGCAGCCACAGGAAGATGGAGCATGACCAGGTGAGCGAGGTGTTCGCAAAGGTGAGGGTGAAGACACCTTCCCTGGAGACGCCGATCATGAACCTGTCCGGCGGCAACCAGCAGAAGGTGATCCTGGCCAAATGGATGCTGTGCGATTCCGGTCGGGTGATCATCATGGACGAGCCGACCAGGGGCATCGACGTGGGGGCGAAAAAGGAGATCTATGAGCTGATGAACGTGCTTGCGGAGAGCGGAAAGGGGATCGTCATGGTGTCCTCGGAGCTTCCGGAGCTGATCGGCATGTGTGACCGGATCTATGTGATGAAGGAAGGAAAGATTTCCGGCTGTCTCACGGAACGGGAACTTTTCACCCAGAGAGAGATCATGAGCTATGCGGTTTCATAAAAAGGGAGGGATTTGTCGTGGAAAAGAAAAATTCGTTTAATCTTTCAAAAATCATATCCAAGTACAGTCTTGTGATCATTCTGGTGGTCATGATCGTGGTCTGCAGCTTTGCCAACGAGAATTTCCTCCAGTTCAAGAACCTGATGAACGTGGCCAAGCAGCAGTCGGTCAACATCCTGCTGGCCCTGGGCGCCATGCTGCTCATCTCGGCGGGCGGCCTGGACCTGGCGGCCGGTTCCAACCTGGCCCTCGCCAGCGTGGTGGCCCTCTATGCCTACAAGGCGGTGCCCAGCGTGTTTCTCACCTTCCTGGTGGCCATCGCCGTTGCGGTGGTCTGCAACCTGATCAGCGGCTTCATGGTGACGAAGTTCCGCACGCCGCCCTTTATCGCCACCCTGGCCATGCAGCTCATGGCGAGGGGCGTGGCCCTCTATATCACCCAGGGGCAGAACCAGTCGGGCCTCGGGGAAAACCTGCAGGTGATCGGCCAGGGGAGCACCCTGGGGATCCCCAACAGCATCTACATCATGGTCGTGATCGTCCTGGCAGTCATTTACCTGACCAAGGAGACGAAGCTGGGGCGTTCCGTGTTCGCCGTGGGCGGCAACGAGGAGGCGGCCAACGCTTCCGGCATCAATGTCAATGCGGTGAAGATGAAGGTGTACGCCATCAACGGCCTTCTGACCGGCATTGCGGCCACCATCTGGCTGTCCAGGGTCAACAGTGCCATGCCCAACGGCGGCGTCAGCTATGAGTTTGATGCCATGATCGCCACCATCGTGGGCGGCACCAGCTTCTCCGGCGGCGTCGGCTCAGCGGTGGGCACGGTGATCGGCGCCTTCATCGTGGGCTTTTTGAACAACATCATGAACCTGATGGGCATCGATTCCTATCTGCAGCAGGTGGTCCGGGGCGTCATCATCGGCGGCGCCGTGATCTGGGATATTTATTTCAAAAACAGAAAAAGCTCCAGATAACGAAACAGGAAAGGAGGACGGCAGGAGCATCTGGAGACCATCATAAAAGCAACCATAACAATCAAGGAGGATACTATGAAAAAAAGTGTAAGAACCATCATCAGCGCAGTATTATGTTCCACGTTGATCCTTTCTCTGGCGGCATGCGGCGGAGAGAAGAAGGAGACGAAGGGTGCGGACGCCGGTGCGGAGACCACGGCGGCGGCAGCGGATCGCGAAGCATCCCCGAACGGGGAGACGAAGGCGGAAGAGGGGACCGAGGCGGCGGCCGGGACGGAAGCGGCCAGCGGCGAGAAATTCAAGGTTCTCTATGTGAGCCGGAACCAGGCAGACACCTTTGCGGCACGCCTGTCCGGAGATTTTGTGAAATACTGGGAAGCGAATTACCAGGATCAGTTTGAGTTCGACGTTCAGGACGCACAGGCTGACCCGGACAAGGAAAACCAGCTCATCGAGCAGGGGATCACGGCAGGTTATGACGGGATTATCGTTCAGCCCAACGACAGCGATGCCCAGACTCCTTACGTGAAGCAGGCGGCGGACGCTGGCGTGAAGGTCATCACCACCAATGCGGGCATCCGTGACATCGAGGGCGCTTCCTGGATTGATGCCGATCCCTATGAGCAGGGCAGGGTCATTGCGGAGCTGGCCGTCAAGCAGGCGCCGGAGAACGCAAAGGTTGCGATCATGTCCTGTAATCCCGGCAACCTCCACACCGAGAGCAGACTGCAGGCTTACAAAGACATTTTCGTGGCTCAGAGGACCGACTGTGAGATCGTGGCAGAGAAGATCTGCACCCAGAGCGACCAGGCGACCTTCATGCAGACCATGGAGGACTGGGTACAGGCTTACGGCAAGATCGACGTGGTTCTGACCATCGGCGACGATCTGGCAAAGGCCTGCTACGAGGTAGTCAAGGACGATCCTACCTTTGCAGACACCCAGTACTATGCGGTGGACGCCAATCCCGATGCCCTCCTTCGGATCAAGGCCGGGAACCAGGATGCGACCGTCATGCAGGACACCCAGGAGCTGGCCCAGAAGAATCTGGACGCCATGTATGACCTGATGACCGGAAAGCAGGAGAAGGTGGAGGAGACCATCGAGACCATCCTCATCACGCCGGAGAACGTGGACGAGTATATCGAGAAATACATCGAGATCGGGATCATCACCCAGGAAGAGTATGATGCCGTGAAATAAAACGAAAACAGGATTTAGGAGCCCCCGGCCTTTGGCCGGGGGCTCCTAAGGAAGTATTATAAAAAGTTCCATTCAACCGGCGTGGCATAGATCACGCCGGTTGTGTCGTGTTGAAAGGCAGTTCCGGCTTATGAAAGCGGAATCCTCATAAAGCCGTTGGATAATTCTGTCCAAATCCTCCATGCGTTTCTGTGCGCCGAACAGGCTTTCCTTTGTGTACATAAAAACAGAGAAAACATCATTGGAAAAATAAAAGAAAAAAGTGCCAATGAATACTTGACACATACCCGGAAATTGCCCGCTATTGCATTTCAAAAGGCCGCATGGTATAATTCAATATGAGTTTTTGCAGGCTTGCCTGAACGAGGCGGCCGTTATTTAAGCCCACTAACTTCCGATAATTTTGGATTATAAGAACCAAAGAGGGGTGGATATGAATACCATTCTGGACAAGAAACAAATGACAGAAGAAGATATTAAGCTTCACTACATCACCCCGGCCATTCAAGCCTCCTGGGGATTGGAACGTATTACCATGGAGACAAGGATCACAGATGGGCGCATCAATTTGAGAGGAAACCTTGTCGCTCGCGGGACACCCAAGAAAGCAGATTATGTTTTATATCTTGCGCCCAACAAGCCCATCGCAATCGTCGAGGCAAAGGATAACAACCACTCTGTTTCTTACGGATTGCAGCAGGCAAAAACTTACGCCGCCATGATGGATATTCCTTTTGCTTACAGTTCCAATGGCGATGGCTTTCAAGAATATGATTTTTTAACCGGAGAGGAACGCACACTGCCCTTGGACGGATTTCCTTCCCCCGAAGAGCTGACAACTCGTTGGGAAAGAGGAGCGAACGATGGCAGCGGAGTATCTATTATTGAAAATAAGATCATTCATCAGCCTTACTATTCCAGCCAGAGCACTTATCCGCCCCGCTACTATCAGCAAAATGCCGTCAACCGAACGGTTGAAGCGGTTGCAAGGGGCCGGGAGCGGATTTTGCTGGTAATGGCCACCGGAACAGGCAAAACCTATACCGCTTTCCAGATTGTTTACCGCCTTTTGAAAAGTGGGTTAAAACGAAAAGTCCTGTATCTTGCAGACCGCAACAATTTGGTGGATCAGTCCATTGAACAGGACTTCAAGCCACTGGAGAAAACAATTCATAAGGTCAACTTCTCCAAGGACAACCCCACTGCTATCACTTCCTACGAGGTGTATTTTTCGCTATATCAGCAGCTTGCCGGTTCTTCGGATGACAGCGGTGACTCCGGACAGGAAGATGAGGCTGTATCTCGTTTGGCGAAACTGTTTCAGCCGAATTTTTTTGATCTCATTATTGTTGATGAGTGCCACAGAGGGTCTGCTAAAAAGGACAGTAATTGGCGCAAAATTCTGGATTACTTTTCCTTCGCAACACAAATCGGCATGACTGCAACGCCAAAGGAAACGAAGTATATTTCCAACATTGATTATTTTGGCAAGCCAATTTACACATACAGCCTGCGTGAGGGAATCGATGACGGTTTCTTGGCTCCGTTTAAGGTCATCAATGTGAAAACGAATATTGGAGAAGGCTGGCGTCCCTATAAAGGACAACTTGATAAATTTGGGCAGCCTATTGAGGACAGGATATACACCAACAGCGATTTTGACTATACGATCATTTTGGAAGATCGGGTTTATGAGGTGGCGCGGGAAATTACGGAATATCTGAAAAGCACTGACCGGATGCAGAAGACGATTGTCTTTTGTGCGAATGAGGATCATGCCGAGCGCATGAGGACGGCTCTGACAAATTTAAACGCCGATATGTGTCAGGTGAACCCGGACTACGTGGTGAGAATCACCGGCTCTGACATCTACGGGAAGAGCAAACTGGACTACTTTATTTCTGTTTCCGCTCCCTACCCGGTAGTCGCCACCACCTCCAAGCTTTTATCAACCGGAGCCGACTGCAAGATGACAAAGCTGATCGTTCTGGATGAGATGATTGGTTCCATGACCGAATTCAAGCAGATCATTGGCCGCGGAACCCGCCTGCGCGAGAGGGATGGGAAAACCCATTTTACCGTTATGGATTTCCGCAATGTGACCCGCCTGTTTGCCGATCCGGATTGGGATGGGCCGATTGAAATTGATGATGGGTATCATCCGGAGCATCCCACAGGGTCAAAGGGTACAGGCGATACTCCACCGGCAGACCCGCCTTTGCCCGCCGCCAGGAAGTGCATTGTTGATGAAAGCGGATGCCGGGTACAGGTTCTGGGGAAAATCGTTTCCGTTTATGATGTTGACGGGAAGCTTCTGCGGCAGGAAAGCATTGTAGATTACACAAAATCAAATATTTTGGGGCAGTACGCATCTCTTGATAATTTTATTTTGCGCTGGACTGCCGAGGAAAAGAAGGCTGCGATCCGCGAACTGCTGAACAGGCAGGGAATCGACTTGGAACAGATGAAAGCGGAGCAAGCTATGAGCGACGTGGATGATTTTGACTTTATTTGTCACGTAGCCTTTGACAAAAAGCCTTTGACCCGCCGGGAGCGGGTGGGCAATGTAAAAAAGCGTGATTTCCTGAGCAAATACAGTGGGGCGGCAAGAGAGGTGCTGGAAGCCTTGCTGGAAAAATATATGAACACCGGCATTTATGAAATTGAAAAGACAGAGGTTCTTCAAATTGACCCCTTCAAAAAGTTTGGAAAGCCGTCTAAAATTGCCTCCTACTTTGGCGGCAAAGCGGGATACCTCCAGGCGGTCAAGGCGCTGGAAGAAGAACTCTATAGGGCAGGTTGATAAACATGGGAAATTTATCAGGATTTGTAAAGCGGCTGCGGGATATTATGCGGAACGATGCCGGCATTAACGGCGATGCCCAGCGTATTGAGCAGATTGCGTGGATGCTGTTTTTGAAAGTATATGATGCCAAGGAACAGGACTGGGAAATGAACGATAGTGATTATCGCTCTGTTATCCCCGTTCCCTGCCGTTGGTCTGATTGGGCCCATAATGATAAATCCGGTTCGGTCATGACGGGGGATCCCCTGTTAAACTTTGTCAACAACACCCTCTTTCCGGTTCTGAAAGGAACAGATATCAAGGGTGAGGATGGTGCGGTCAAGATTCCGGGTATTTGCGTGACTGCTGACACTCCAATCAAAAAAGCTATCGTTCAAACCGCCTTTGCCGATGCCAACAATTATATGAAGGATGGCGTCCTCCTCCGCCAGTGCATCAATGAGATTGACGAGTTGAATCTCAGCGATTATGATGAAATTCACGCCTTTGGCGAAATCTATGAATCTATTTTAAGGGAGCTGCAAAGTGCCGGATCTGCCGGAGAATACTATACGCCCCGTGCTGTCACTGACTTTATGGCTCGGATGATTCAGCCGAAAATCGGGGAACAGATGGCTGATTTTGCCTGTGGCACCGGCGGCTTCCTTACCAGCTGGCTGAAAGAATTGGAACCGCAAGTCAGGACAACGGATGATCGAACCGCCTACAGCAATTCGGTTTACGGGATTGAGAAAAAGCAGTTCCCCTACATCCTCTGTATCACGAATATGCTGCTTCATGACCTGGATGTGCCTCGGGTGTATCACGGGAATTCTCTGTTGCGGAATATCCTGGACTATGTGGAAGCCGACCAGTTTGACGTGGTACTGATGAATCCCCCTTACGGTGGGAACGAGAAACCGGATATAAAAAAGCACTTTCCGGCTGATCTTGCCAGCAGCGAGACCGCTGACCTCTTTATGTCGGTTATCATGTACAGGTTGAAGAAAAACGGCCGGGCGGCGGTGATTCTGCCGGATGGTTTTCTGTTTGGAATAGATAACGCGAAAGTGGCGATTAAGAAAAAACTGCTGTCAGAATTCAATCTCCATACTGTGATTCGTATGCCGCACAGCGTGTTTTCCCCCTATACATCCATCACGACCAACATTCTGTTTTTTGACCGCACGGGCCCTACAAAAGAAACATGGTTCTACCGGCTGGATATGCCGGAAGGATACAAGAACTTCTCCAAGACCAAGCCCATGAAGCTGGAACACTTTGCTCCGGCGGTGGATTGGTGGAACCATCGTGAAGAAATTACCGTTGACGGCTTTGATAAAGCAAAAAAATACGCAGCAGACGACTTGCGAGCGAGAAATTATAATATCGACCTTTGCGGTTATCCTCATGAGGAGGAAGAAATCCTTCCGCCAAAGGAATTGATCCAGCAGTATCAGGAAAAGCGGGCCAGCTTGAATGCGGATATTGACCGAATTCTTGCCCGGATTACAGATATTCTTGGAATTGACTTGACGGAGGATGACGGATGAACGAGTTCATGGATATCCGCTTTTATGAACAAATTAAATCAATCCTGGAAGGTGCCCGAAATCAGGCGTATTCTGCGGCCAATTCCGCAATGGTACAGGCTTACTGGAACATCGGAAAACGTATTGTTGAGCAGCAGGGCAAATCGGAACATGCGGAATATGGCAGACAGCTGTTGCAGGAACTTTCAAAACAATTGACCCATGATTTCGGCAGAGGGTTTACAGCCTCCAATCTGCGGAATATGCGCCAGTTTTATTTAACATTTCCGAATTGCTACGCACTGCGTAGCAATTTAAGCTGGACGCATTACCGTATGCTGATGCGTGTCGGAAATGAGAAAGCACGGAATTTTTATCTGGAAGAATGCGAAAAGGCAAACTGGAGTACCCGTCAGCTGGAGCGGCAGATTGACAGCTTTTTCTATGAGCGGCTTCTCTCATCACGGGATAGGGAGGCGTTGGGCAGAGAAATCCACTCATTAGAACCAGCCAAAAAGCCGGAAGATGTAATCCACGACCCATACGTCCTTGAGTTTTTGGGCATGAAGCAAAGCGCGGACTTCTATGAAAAAGATTTGGAAAGCGCACTGATTGGAGAGCTTCAGAACTTTCTGCTTGAACTTGGCCGTGGCTTTTCATTCGTTGCCAGACAAAAACACATTGATCTGGACGGGGAACATTTTTATATCGACCTGGTCTTTTACAATTATATCCTGAAATGCTTTGTGCTGATTGATTTGAAAACAGGCAAGCTGACCCATCAGGATATTGGGCAGATGGACAGCTATATCCGCATTTTTGACGAACTGCAAAAGGGTGAGGATGACAATCCCACAATCGGTATCATTCTGTGCTCCGAGAAGAATGAGGCGATTGCGAAATATTCTGTTTTGAACGATGGAAAACAGCTTTTTGCCTCCAAGTATCAGTTGACACTTCCGACAGCGGAGGAACTGGAACGGTATATTGAGAACGAACGCCGCAAATATGAGGAACGGGAGGATATTCTATGACCGCACAGCAATTGAAAAATTCCATTCTGCAAATGGCTGTGCAGGGCAAGCTGGTTCCACAAGACCCCAATGATGAGCCTGCCAGCGTACTGCTGGAACGCATCCGCACCGAGAAAGAACGACTCATTCGGGAAAAGAAAATCAAGCGGGAAAAGAACCCTTCCGTTATCTTCCGGGGAGCCGATAATATCCCTTATGAGAAAGTGGGGGATAAGGTCACGCCGCTGGAGGTCCCGTTTGAGATTCCGGAGAGCTGGGAGTGGG
>JAAWRC010000065.1 GCA_022800815.1 Lachnospiraceae bacterium
CGAAAGAGCAGAGCTGTTGTGAAGTTAGAGGAAATCGAACAGATTTCCTCGTTACATAGGAAAGAGAATGAGGACAATGGAATGTTCCTCAAAAACCCCATTGTTTTTACCTTTCTGCACAGGCGGTTATTAACAGCAAGTGATACACTGGGTGCTGAGAAAAGAGTAGTTTGATTATTCATTGGTATTAATAATTAATAGAGAAATCCTCTGTTACTTTATACAAAAAGTAGCAGGGGATTTTTTGGTGCGCAATAAAACAGGGATCAGACACTGCATAAATAAGGAGGCGGCATATGAGGCCGTCATGGGGCATCTCTCCGGAGATGCTTTTTTGTGGAGGTCCTGTATGCGGGATAGGCTGCGAAAACAGCGCTTGACAATTTTATGGATTATCATGTCGAATCGGAAATAGGGATCTCGATCTGAACAAGCGCATCCTCCGCCCGATCGATCACATTTTCATTGAGGATCATTTCGTAGGAGAAGCCCGACAGTGTAAGGCCGTTTGCGGCGGCGTACTCGAAGATCCGCTTGTAGCACAGTACGGCATTCTCTCCGGCGTCTTGATAGAAAGCCCGGACGTAGTTCCCGGCGGGCTGTACATGCAGTCCGGTTTTTTTGACGGGGAAGGGGATCTCGATGAACAGCTTGGAATAGTCCTGGTAATTGCCGTTGTAGAGGCTCTCCGTGTCGATCATGGTCCCGTAGGAGGCGTCATGGAGGCGGCGGAGCTGATATTTCCTGGTCTCGGCGGTGATCATCTCTACCTGCTTGTCGAAGGAGGTATCCCGGTCAATGTCCACCGTCACCAGGTGCCGCTCATTTTTTGAAATGACGCTGATCTTTGACAGATCCATGGTCAGCAGCGTCGTCATGTTCTGCCGGTGCTGGGCCAGGGTCTTTCGGACGGCCTTCAGATGGGCCATTTTTTGATCCAGGTTTTCGATCTGCTCACGCAGAAGCTGCTCAAGGCTGGCGGCGGAACGGTTTTTCATGAATGTCTGGATTTCGTCGACGGATACGTCCAGCTCCCGCAGCAGCAGGATGGTCTCCAGGATCGAGCTTTGATAATAGCTGTAATACCGGTATCCGTTCTCCGGATGGACCGCCGCCGGGCAAAACAGGCCGATCTCATCGTACCACATCAGAGTTTTTTTATTGATGCCGTGCAGTGCGGCGAACTGGCCGATGGTAAGCAGTTTCTTTTTTTTCTCCATTTTTCTGATTTCCCTCTTGACTGTACAGTTACTGTACGGATTATTATAGGGCATATCCCGGGGAAAAACAAGTGGATAAGGAGAAAAAGATATGGATGCTCAAAATGTTTACAGCAAACCGGTGACATTCCGGAATATTCTGAGATTTGCGGTCCCCACCATCGCCATGTCGGTCTTTATGTCTTTTTACACCATGGTCGACGGCCTGTTCGTGTCGAACCTGATCGGTACGGCTGCCTTGTCCGCCATCAACCTGACCGCCCCGGTCATTCAGGCGGTGACGGCTGTCTCCACCATGCTGGCAACCGGCGGGAGTGCGGCGGTCATGAAGAAGATGGGAGAACAAAAGCAGGGAGAAGCCCGGGAGGACTTTACGTTCCTGATCTTAGTGAACGTGGCCGTGGGCCTGGTCATGACGATGCTGGGATACGCTCTCATGGAAACCATTTTCGGGAGCATGGGCTTGTCCCCGGAGGTGGCCGGCTTCTGCCGCTCGTATCTCGGCCGCTATCTCGTCTTTACCGTTCCGATCTTACTTATGAACAACTTCACCCTCTATATGATCGCCTCCGGAAAGGCGGCGCTGTCCCTCATCTGTTCCGTGACAGGCGGTGTGCTGAACATCGTCCTGGACTATGTTTTCATCGGCCTTCTGGGGATGGGCATCGGCGGTGCGGGAATTGCCACGGGGCTGGGCTACTCGGTGACTGCGGTGGCGGGGCTGTTTGTGTTTGGTCACAAAAAGAATCTTTTGCACTTTACGAAACCTGCGCTCCGCCTCCGGGTTTTAGCAAGTGCGGCGGCCAACGGCTGCTCGGAGATGGCCACTGCCCTGGTCACCGGCATCATCACGATGATGTTCAACTGGACCATGCTCCGCTATGTGGGCGAGGACGGCGTTGCCGCCGTGACCATCATTATGTACGTCCTGATGTTTGCAAGCTCCCTCTACACGGGGTACTCTTACGGTGTCGCTCCCATGCTCAGCTATTACTATGGAGAGAAGAACGGCGGAAAGCTTAGGAAGCTTGTCTCTGTCAGCCTGGCCGTGATCGCCGTCATTTCCCTGGTGACTGCGGCGGCTTCCTTCGCTGCGACAGAGCCTCTTGTCTCGATTTTTGCCCGTCCGGACGATCCGGTGTACGGTCTGGCCGTGGCGGGGAATCGGATCTGCACGCTGGCGCTGCTTTTTATCGGATTCAATATCTTTGCCAGCGGGATGTTCACGGCACTGTCCAACGGCATCGTTTCCGCAGTCCTCGCCTTTTCCCGCTCCTTCGTGTTCATGCTGGTTACCATGCTGGTGCTTCCCGTCCTTTTTGGGGTGAACGGCATCTGGCTGGCCACTCCGGCGGCGGAGCTGATGGCGCTTTTCCTGTCTGCGTTTATGTTCCTGAAATACCGGGAGCGGTATCAGTATTGAGGGGCGTCCGGGAATGCAGTGCCAGACAGTTCTCCCCGGATGGAAAAAATCTGGTCGATGGGGAGGACCTGCCCGTCCGTGAAGAGGAGCTGATGCCGGCGTTCGTCTATTTTCTTTACCCTGCCCCGGAGGGTCACGTAGGCCCCGCCCTCCTTTTTTTCGTCCGGCCGGAAGTAGGTGATCTCGCATTCCGGGTTCTGATCCAGGTGTTCCCGGATCAGCCGGAGCTTCCTGTTTAGCTGTTCCTTCTGGTCTTCCTCCAGCTCAACGAAGGAATCGGTCAGGCGTTCGGTTTCCCGGACGGCGTCCCCGTGTCCCGTGAGGGCGGCGAAGGGGGAGAACTGGGCGGCACGGTTTAAGGGCGACATGGGAGGATGTTTTTTCGACACATGGTGGGGGAGATCGATGATGTCGTCATAGCTTCGTCTGCTGTTTTCTCTCATGCCTTGTGCCCTCCGATCTGGCGGTTTCGTTTTAGGGTGGTAGCCCCCTCCTGCAGGTTCATTCCTTTTAACATGGCGTTTTTTCCGAATTTCTTTTTGACGGACAGCATGGCTTCCTGCAGTTTCCTTTCCTTGGCAAGCCGTTCCTCTTCCCGTTTCTTTTCCTGCTCCAGAGCAGCATAATCCGTAAACAGGTCCATCTGCTGGTATCGCTCCGGTTCTGCCGCCTGGGTCTCGTCCATCAGATGATTTGCCACGACGGTCACCCGGCGGATCAGGAGTTCGGGGTTGATGATCCGGTCATACAGTCCCATGACGGCGTCGGTGATGATCCGGGTGGAGGAGGTGTATCGGTCCAGGTTGACGGTTCCGTGGGCGTGCTTTGGAATCCTTCGCCCGTAGCGGTCTGTCGTGACCTCGCCCTTGTAGCGGCTCCGGATGCCGGCGTCGGTGAGATTGTCGATGTCGTAACCGACGGTGAGGACCATCTGGTCGGTGACCAGCCTCTTGTCCACCAGCTCCAGGACCAGCAGGTCCGTCATTTCCCTTACGATCAGCATCCCTTTTTCTGCGTCATAAGGACACTGCAGGACCTGGCCGGAGCTTAAGCTGTTCGTCTCCGGCCGATAGGCCTTGATCAGGTCGATGGTGGTGGGCTCCCATCCCCAGGCGTGATCGATCAGAAGCTCCGCATTGACGCCGAACATGTCATAGAGCAGGTCTTCGTTGTAGTATTCGCCGTCTCCTCCCAGGGAGCAGCGTGCAATGTCTCCCATGGTAAGGAGCCCGGCGGCCTCCAGCTTTTTCTGGTATCCCCGGCCGACCCTCCAGAAGTCGGTGAGGGGGCGGTGGTCCCACAAAAGCCTCCGGTAGCTCATCTCGTCCAGACTGGCGATGCGGGCGCCATGCTCGTTTGGGCTGACATGCTTGGCCACAATGTCCATGGCCACTTTGCAGAGGTATAAGTTCGTGCCGACACCGGCAGTGGCCGTGATCCCGGTGCGGTTGAGGACGTCCCCCATGATTTTTGACGCCAGATCCTCCGGAGCCATCTTGTAGGTTTTCAGGTAAGGCGTCACGTCCATGAACACTTCGTCGATGGAATACACGTGGATGTCCTCCGGGGCGATGTAGTTTAAATAAATGTTGTAGATGATCTGGCTGTATTTCAGATAAAAAGCCATCCTGGGAGGCGCCACGATATAGGAAAGCTCCAGCTCGGGATGTGCTTCCAGCTCCGGGGCGGAGAAAGAGGCACCGGTGAACCGTCTGCCGGGCGCTAGACTCCTCCTGGCGGCGTTCACCTCCTTTACTTTCCGGACCACTTCAAACAGCCTTGCCCTCCCGGATATGCCGCAGGCTTTCAGGGAGGGGGAGACGGCAAGACAGATGGTCTTCTCTGTCCGTGAGGCGTCCGCGACCACCAGATTGGTGGTAAGGGGATCCAGCTGCCGTTCCCTGCATTCCACGGATGCGTAAAAGGATTTCAGATCGATGGCGAGATAGATGCGGCTGTCCTGCATGTGTGTTCCTCCCTTCATAAGGATAGTATACCAGAATATCTGTTCGAATGCAGCAACTTTTTGTGATTTTTATTTAATGAAAGCAGCTTGCCGGGATCCAGATGGTCTGAACTTATTAAAAATGGAATCATGTTTCCATACCTTCCTTCATAGGATAGAAGTAGCCAATTTTCAGGACATTTTATCAGTCATTTGGAGGGGTGGACGTGAGTGAACGAGGATGCGGCGTGCTGGAACAGTACGGGCTGGAGGTAATGAAAACCTGGCGTACCAGGGGCGCCTTTTTGTGTGAGACCAGTCAGGGCCTTAAATTATTGAAGGAATGGACCGGATCGGACAAGAGGATTCAGCTTGAATACGAGGTATTGTCCGCGCTCTCGGAGCTCGGCCTTCAGGTGGACTGCTGTATACGGAATGAGGAGGGCAGCCTGGTCTCCGTCGATGAGGATCAGACCAGGTACGTGCTCCGGGACTGGTACGAGGGACGGGAGTGCAGCACGAGGGAGACGGGGGAAATTTTGGCATCGGCAAAGCTTTTGGCAAAACTTCATCAGGCTCTCCGGCGTCTCGACACAGAGGGACTCCTTGAGCGGAAGCGGGAGGAACTACAGCGGGAGCAGAGGGAGCGGGAGAGACGGAGAGAGTTGGAGGCGGCGCAGGTGGCAGAGCGGGAACAGCAGGACGTGCAGGCTGTGGCGCAGGGACAGGAAGGACGAAAAGTGGAACGGGAGGAGGGAAACCTGCGGACGGTCATGGGGGAAGCGCCGGATGTGCCGAAGGAGCGGACGGAATCCTTTGCCGAAATGCTGGTACGTCACAACCGGGAGCTCAAGAGGACCCGCTCATTTGTAAAAGCCAGAAAGAAGAAGACGGACTTTGAGCTGGTGGTCATCGGAGGCTTTGAAAAATTTTACCGGCAGGCGGAGGAGGCGGCAGATCTGGCGGAGGCGCTCCCTATTCTGCCGGCGAGCTGGTGGTGCCATGGAGAATACAGTCACCATCACGTGCTTCTCGGGGACGGGACTTTGGCGGTAACGGATTTTTCCAAGCTCAGACGGGGAATCCAGGCGTCCGACCTCTATTACTTCATGCGGAAGATTCTGGAGAAGCACAGATGGAATCTAAAGCTTGGCCGCAGGCTTCTGGATACCTACACGGCGGTGCTGCCCCTCGCCGGGGAGGAATGGAAATACCTCTATATTTTGTTCCTGTATCCGGAAAAATACTGGAAGCAGATGAATTACTACGTCAATTCCAACAAAGCGTGGATCCCGGCCCGCAACGTCGACAAACTCCGGGTGCTGGAGAACCAGTTTGAAGCCAGGGCCTTATTTTTGGAAGAACTGAGAGGGCGGTGGGAGAGTTAAGGGTGGGAGAATGTGGATTTTGCCGAAACATATTGTTGCAGATTGCGGGAGAATGTGGTATTCTGTCTATAATTGTCAGAAATCAACGGCAGATACGGCAAAAGAAAGGCGGTAAATTCCATGAATCGTTCATCCATAAGAGTGCTCGTCATCGACGATGACATCCTGAAAGCAGTGAAGATACAGCGGGCGCTGGAGTTTAACGGAGTCCGTAATATTGAGATTGCGAGAAATCAGCAAGAGGCCCGGGAGGACATTTTCGGACAGGAAACGGACGGGGGCCGCCCTGATTTGATTGTCACCGATATGAATTATCCGCTGACTCCGGGGAGCAGGCCGGAGAAGGATGCGGGAATTCAGCTGATTGAGTGGATGGAGAAAGAGCAGATAACGATTCCGGTCATCATCTGCTCTTCGGTCAAGTATCACGTCCCGGAGATACTGGGGTGCGTGTGGTACAGCGAACTGAGCGATGTCGAGGCGGAGTTCGGAAAGCTGCTGGATATTCTGGCGAAAAAAGATGGAATCTGACTTGCAATATCTTTCAACCGGCGTCTCGCCGGTTTCTTTTTTTTCCGTATTTTCCTCAATGGTTAGGAACATCAAATGATTTTCTATAAACTAAATATTATATCCAATATATTGACTTAATGCAAGAACTTTGATATTATATAAAAATGATATGCAAAAAAGAGGGTTAAACCATGCTGACAGAAATCAAAGCAGACAGGAGAAACCATCCAATTGCACAGTGCATAAACCCGGTCACCTTTTACCGCCAGGGAGGTTTGGTATATGCCAAGGTTTTTTCCAGGGGTGTACCACCCCCGTATTTTGCGTGCAAAAAAGAAACGTCACGTGATTCAGAAATGTCAGGATGATAGTTTGACTTCTTAAAGTCACGAGGTGAGGGGGCGGCAAAAATGGAAAAGACATATAAATACCGTATTTACCCGAATAAAGAACAGAAGGTGCAGATGGCGAAGACCTTCGGCTGCGCCCGGTTCGTGTATAACCATTATCTTGACATATGGAAACGGACCCATGGAAAAAATCAAAAGTCTCCGGTCCGTTTCGAATACACAAACAGGCTCACGGTTTTGAAATCGGAACATGCCTGGCTCAAAGAGGTGGATTCCACTGCCCTGCAGTCCGCCCTGGGCGACTTGGAGACAGCCTGTCGGAATTTTTCCCGTGGCCTGACGGCCTGTCCGAGATTCAAAAGCAAGCGGAATCGGGGCCGTTCTTACCGAAGCAAATGCGTGAATCAGAATATTCAATACCTGGACCGGCATATCAAGCTTCCGAAACTTGGAACCGTCAGGACAAGGAACAAGCTCGTTCCGCGGGGACGGGTTCTATCCGCCACGGTTTCCCAGAATCCGGCTGGCCGCTATTACGTAAGCATACACTGTACGGACGTGCCTGCGGAGTGGTGCCGGAAGACGGGCAGGACGGTCGGGATTGACCTTGGCCTTACGGATTTCGCCGTCACCAGCGAAGGAATGCGGTTCCAGAATCCGCGGTATCTGAGACGCTCCCTTGACCGTTTTGTGAAACTCCAAAAATCCCTGTCCCGAAAACAAAAGGACAGTAAGAACCGGGAAAAGATAAGGCTTCGGACGGCCAGGCTCTATGAACATGTTTCGAACCAGAAAAATGACTACCTGCATAAGCTGTCCACCTGGATCGTGGAGCACTATGACGTCATCTGTATGGAAAATCTGTCGGTAAAGGAGGTGTCTCCAGACCGTAAGCTGACGAAGTATATTTTCGATGCGGGTTGGGCCGAATTTACACGTCAGCTGGAATATAAGGCCCGCTGGCACGGAAGGACGATTGTTAAGGTAGACCGCTGGTTCCCAAGCAGCCAGACCTGCCATGCCTGTGGCACTCGTTCCAATGTGACAAAGGACCTGTCCGTCCGGGAATGGGACTGTCCGAACTGCGGGGCCCATCTGGAGCGGGATGAAAACGCCGCCATCAACATCCTAAATGAGGGCCTTCGGATGCTGAAAGAGGCCTGAAACCATACAAAAAACCGCAGGGACTGCGGGGATAGCCTGGTTAGGAAGGGTTTGTTAAAACCCTGCTTCCAGGAATCCCGTCGCATTTATGGCGGGAAGTCCAAAAGCAACATATGAATTTTTAAGTACACAGGAGAAGGGACATGAATAAAAAAGAACTGTTAGATTATCTGTCTGAAAAAATAAGGATAACCGCACCGGTTGCCTAGGCACAGGAAAACGTAAATCAGGCCGAGTGGAATTTAACACGGCCAAAAGAAAATAACAAAATGACCCTGGGGTCAGAAAGGAAACTTACATGAAGAAAAAAATTTATGCGGTAAGAAGAGGACGGGAGACGGGGATTTACAGAGAATGGCCTGAGACACAACGGCAGGTAAAGGGCTTCAAAGGTGCGGAATACCGAGGTTTCGCATATATGACTGAAAGGGAGGACGAAGACGAAACGGTAGAGCTGAGTCTTGCCTGTGCGCAGGCGGCAGCCCGTGAATATTTGAGGGGAGCCTCTGTGGCGGGTGAGCCTGCGAAAGATGCCGGGGAAAGCCAACTGTCGGAAAGGTATGACGAGCAGGCGGCGTTGGAAAAAGAACTGGCTTCCGTTACCGATCAGAAAATTTTGAAAGAGTCGGGTCTGGAGAGGGATTCCTACGGGAATTCCCCATGGATTGCGGCCATGATGGAATACTTTACGCAGAAAAATAACGAAGTCTTTATAGACGTGGAGCGGTATGTCGGTCGTTATTCCTGCACTTCCCTCTATCTGCTGTTGCTCTACATGGTCCTGGATGAAACGAAAATACTGAAGACAGCCCCGCATCGCGGAACCAATTCGTTCTCAGATTATCTGGTTCCGGATGATCTGGAACCGGATGATCTGCCGTTTGGCGACGACCCTCGGAGCGTGCTGGACGTATGGCATGACACGGAAAGCTACGTTCAGTTAAAAAAACGTTTTGAAGAATATGGGATGGAGGCCGTCGACGTGTCGGAGGTCCGGAACCGGAATGCGCTAAGAGCGAAGAAAATTTGGAACTCGTACGGTCTCTTGAGCAAAACCACGCAATCTTACATGTCCATGCAGCGTTTTATGAAAGAGGGCGGACATACGGTCATGGGGTTATATTTGGAACTGGTGGAAAACCCGGTGTACCGTCAGGAACTCCTGGAAGTATCCGGGCCTTTTCAAAATCCTGATTTGGAGAAAGGGCTTTCGAAAAAGGAGGAGCCGGAAATTTGTCTCTCCGTGCAGGACATGGTGTCGCAGGCCTCGGCAATCAATATCGCACTGACGGAGAAGGTTGTCGGGCAGGACGACGTGATCGATAAGATTGAAAAGTCCTACTTTCATTCGGAGAAAGCGGTAAATGCAGGCACCAAAAAGAAAGGCCCCAGACATGTGTACCTGTTTGCCGGACCGTCCGGCGTTGGTAAGACCTTTTCTGCGGAGATTATCGCCGAGACCATGGGCGTTGATTATAAACGCTTTGATATGTCGGCTTATTCTCATTATAGCAATGCACAGGATCTTGTCGGGCATTCTCAGACATGGAAGGATGCGAGGCCCGGTGTGCTGACGGAGTTCGTGCGGGACCATCCCCGATGCGTGTTATTGTTTGACGAGATCGAGAAGGCGTGCCGGGAAGTGATCGTGCTGTTTCTCCAGATTCTGGACGCAGGAACCTGTCATGACAAATATTATGAGGAGGACGTGGATTTCAGGGAAACAATCGTTATCTTTACCACCAATGCGGGAAAACAATTATATCAGGATGTCAGAAATGAAAATCTGACATTGCTGCCGGACAGCGTCATCATCGACGCCCTGAAAAAAGATTTGAGACCGGATTCGAAGGAGCCGTTTTTCCCGCCGGAGATTATCTCCAGAATGTCTTCCCACACGATCATCATGTTCAACCACCTTCGGGCAGGCGCCATTCTCAAAATCATAAAGGCGGACCTGGCCGCACAGATGAACGCATTAAAGGATACGCATGGATATGCCGTGACGATCGAACAAGACCACTTTGCGGCCACTGCGCTGTATTCCATGGGAAGCGGCATGGATGCCAGAAACGCCACTGCGCTTGCCGGCAAATTCATCGACAGGGGGCTGTATGAACTTCTGACCCTGGCGGAAGAAAAGGTGGGCCTGAGCCGGCGGGGCGGCATGAGGAAAATCGCATTGGAGCATGATTTCACCGGGATGACGGATGAAATCCGGCAGTTCTATCTCGGGGAGCGGGATTGCGTCATTGCCGTCTTCGGTCAGATCGAAGAGATTCATGACGAGAGATTGGCGAACAATAACGTCCAGGTAAGAATTTCGGCAGACCCTGAAGAATTCCTGCAGATCCTTCGCAAGGAAAACGTCATTCTGACGGTGGTTGATTACGGGTATGGAAGGAAAGAGTATGGAAGCAATCTTGGTATTGCGGACATTCAGAGCGAGGGCAGCCGCATCTTCTCCGACATCCGGGCAGAATATGGGGATATTCCCGTATATGTCATGCATGGGAATGCGTATTCGCAGAGGGAACGGCAGGAACTTTGCCGCCTTGGCGCCTACGGGTTTATCGGTCGGGAAAATGTACGGACGGAGCTTTATGAAGCTTATGCGGGCATATGCTGCCAGAAGGTAATGGAAACCCTCGCCCTGCGGCATCAGAGACTTGCCTTTGATATCAGAAAAGAATTAGATGAAAAACAATGCGTCGGCAAGCTTGTTTTCTGCAATTTCAGGCTGGAGGCGGCCGTGGAAGCGGAGGACAGGGAACGCCTGCTGTCGGTGAACATGATGCCGAATAAGCACTGGGACGACGTCTATGCGTCAGCCAGCGTGAAAGATGAATTAAAGTATTTTGTCGATTTCCTGAAGAAACCAAAGGAATACATCCGGAAAGGTGCGGGAATTCCCAAGGGCGTATTGCTGTACGGACCTCCTGGAACCGGAAAGACCTCCCTCGCAAAGGTGGTCGCCACGGAATCCGGCGTCAGTTTTCTGGAAGTGGGAGCCGACCAGCTGGTGATCGGGGGGCCCAAGGAAGTACATCAGGTTTTCCGGATCGCCAGGAAGTATGCGCCGGCGGTTCTGTTCATTGACGAAGCCGACGCAATCGGCAAGGTCCGTACCATGTCCAGTGAGGGCAGAAATATAACCTTAAATGCACTTTTGGAAGAAATGGACGGATTCAAGAAGGTGGACGACAAACCGGTATTCGTCATGGCCGCAACAAATGCGCCAAAGGAGGGTCTGGATCCAGCGTTCGTAAGGCGTTTCGATCTGTCTGTCATCATCGGCCTTCCGGACGCACATGGCAGAAGATGGAAGTTTGATTGTCTGCTTCGGCAGCACGCTTCCGTGTTTGAAGTGACATCCGAGGAGATCGACAGCATTGTTTCGCGTTCTGAGGGGATAAGTTTTGCCAAGATTGAAAACATCATAGCGGCAGCCCTGCGGGAGGCCATCCGTTCCGGTCGCCGGGTGGACGATATATTGCTGGATGAAGTTTTTGAAAAATCCAATCATGGAGAGGCAAGAGAAACCAGCTCTTTGGAAAAAGTGAAGCATACGGCATACCATGAAGCGGGGCATGCGCTGGCATATCTGTGCCACGGTAAAATTCCGGATTATATCAGCATTGTGGCGAGAGGCGGACATGGCGGCTACGTGTCAGGCGTCTGCAGTGAGTGTCTTACAAAAAAATCATTACTGGAAAGTATTTGCGAAAAGCTTGCAGGCCGGGCGGCGGAGCTCGTCTGTGGATACGGCCTTACGCCCGGAGCGGCCTCAGATTTACAGCAGGCGACGGCATATGCAAAGGCCATGGTGTGCAGCTACGGGATGTATAAGGAGGAGGTCGGCCTCGCCGTTCAGTCAAAAGTGGAATTGCTCTATAATGAAAAGGCAAAAAATCTGATTAATCAGATT
>JAAWRC010000020.1 GCA_022800815.1 Lachnospiraceae bacterium
GATCCATCCAAAGCCTGCTGCGCCAACCATTCCAACGAGCCCATAAGCGCAGAAACCGATCGGGCAGGGGCCCTCCCGTTTTCCATGGTCTCGTTTCCACGGCGCAGAGGGCTTTTCCTGGATGCAGTTGTCAGAATCCTTTCCGGGTTTTGCAGTTTCGCAATTGCCTGTTATCAGGCTTCCGCCTTTGCCTTCTTCCGTCCTGCCAGGTTCGCCGCCGCCGTGATCACAAAGGCGATCACCAGGGCGATCAGCATGCAGAGGAAGAACAGAAAGCCCTTGCCCTCATTGGCCATGAAAGGCGCCGCATAGGCCGGAAGGTACGCCGTCCCTCTCACGTTGAAGATCCCCACGAAGGCGCCGGACACGGTGGCCGCGATGAGGGCCCCGGCAAAGACCAGCTTGTTGGCAAACATGAAGGGATAGGCCGCCTCCACGAAGGTGCCGAAGCCCACGTTGATGGCAAAGCCGGGAAGGGCCACCACCGCATCCCCCTTCTGCCTGGGGAAGATCACGTTGGCCAGGGTAATGCCGGCCGAGACCATGACCAGCCCGGTCATGTCGATGGCTCCCAGGAAGCTGCTTCCGGTCACCTCCACCTCCAGCATCACGATGGGCAGGATCGCCGCATGGTAGACGCCGCCCATGATGGCCGGCCAGATCAGAAGCCCTGCCAGGGCACCCGCCGCAATGGGGCTCACGGCGATGGCCGAGTCGATCAGGTAACGGATCCCGTCTCCAAGCCACAGGGCCGCCGGGGCGATCACATAGAGGCCGATCAGACCCGCAATCAGACCGGCCAGGCCGCCGGCCGCAATGTTGGCCGTGGTCCCGGGCATCTTATGCTTCAAAGAAAAAGTCATGATATAGTACACGAGGACACCGGCCAGAAGACCCGTGATCAGGCCGCCCAGGATCCCGCCGTCCTTCGAGAGAACTCCCGTCACCACGCCGGCCACCACGCCGACCTCGCTGAAACCGGACACCTGCATGGAGGCGATGGCCGCCACCACCACGGGAAGGGCCCCGATCAGGGTGTTGAATACCGTCTCCTCCATGGATTCAAGTCCCGGGATCCTTCCGATAGCCAGGCAGATGGCCATGGCGATAAAGGCCGGCATGGAGGTCATCATGATCCCCCGGAAATTGATCCGCTTCCACACGCTTCCCCCGGCCCGCTCCGCCGCTGCCGCCCCGGTGTTTCCGATCACCGGCATATACTTCATATCCCACTCTCTGGCAAGGGCCATGGTAAAGCCCACCGCCCTGGTCCGGTTGGTGGTCCCCGTGGTTCCCGAGGCGGAGATCACGTTGCAGCCCAGATCCCTGGCATTTGCGATGGAGGAGCCGCCCGTCCCCGCAATGGGAAGCTTTTTTTCGGCCGCCGCCGTGAGCGCCCGCCGATTGACTCCCTTCGGGTCGGCGCTCATCAGCATAATGCCGTCCACCTTTCCCTCCAAAATGGCCCGGGCAAGCTCCTCGTCCGCTTTTTCCGCCATCTTGTTGACCTCATCCAGAGTCCCCTCATACGCCTTCTCCGCTTTTCCGCCCTGCAGGGTGTAAAGCGCCGCCCCGGAATTTCCGGAGACGCTGTCCATGGAGCCGGAGGCTCCCACGAACTGTATGTAAGCCACCTCCATGCCTGCCGACTCCGTCTGCGCAAAGATTTCCTTCATCATAAGATCCACGTCGCTGCCGCCCTGGTTATACAGGTTGCCGCCGCTGCTCCCAATCACTGCGATCTGCTCTTTCATCCTCGTCTCCTTGTCCTATTTTGTCTTTTTGCCGCTTCTTGCTTTCCCTCTGTTGCCCTTTCGCCGCTCTTTTACTTTCCTTTCGTTGTCCTTTCCATGTTTTTCGCTTCCCACAGGTCCTATGCGGGCGTGATTTATTTATCGTAATGCCTTGCTATCACTTTAATGTGTTAAATAAACATCCCACACTATTATACACTTTTTTCCATGGTTTGCAAGAAGTTTTTTTCAGGCGTCCAATTAGGTCACCCAATTAATATTCTTTCTCCCTCGCTTTGTTAATTATTTAGCATTTATTCCTATTTTTCTCGTATAAATACAATATAAAATGGAATATTTGCACAAAATTCCCTTGCTATTTCCCTCTCAAGTGATATAATTATTATCAATTGGATGATCGAATCAAAGCTTATTTTTACAATCTTAATCTATGGGAGGTAGCAAGATGTACAACCAACTGACACCGGAGATCATCGACCAGATCAGGGCGGTGTCCGGACACGTTATTCTCGGAGAAGACATGAATCCGGATTACGCAAAGGACGAAATGCCCATCTACGGGACGCACATGCCGGATCTGGCCGTGCAGGCCAGGTCCACGGAGGAGGTGGCGGCCGTCATGAAGATCTGCTATGAGAACAACATCCCGGTCACGCCCAGAGGCGCCGGGACCGGGCTTGCCGGAGGGGCCGTCCCCCTTTACGGCGGCGTCCTCATGGACATCTCCAAAATGAACCGGATCAAGGGCTACGACCTGGAAAATTTCGTCGTGGAGATCGAGGCGGGCGTCCTTCTGAACGATCTGGCCGCCGACTGTAAAAAACAGGGCATGCTCTATCCGCCGGATCCCGGTGAAAAATTCGCCTGCCTCGGCGGCAACGTGGCCACCAACGCCGGCGGCATGCGGGCCGTCAAGTACGGCACCACCAGAGATTACGTGCGGGCCATGACCGTGGTCCTTCCCACCGGCGAGATCACCCATCTGGGGGCGACGGTCTCCAAGACCTCCTCCGGGTACTCCCTCCTGAATCTGATGATCGGCTCCGAGGGAACCCTGGGGATCATCACGGAGCTGACCATGAAGATCATTCCCGCCCCCAAGGTCAACGTCTCCCTGATCATTCCCTTCCGGGATCTGAATACGGCCCTCTCCACCGTGCCCAAATTCAAGATGGCCCACCTGGATCCCCAGGCCATCGAGTTCATGGAGCGGGAGATCGTCCTGTCCTCGGAGCGGTACGTGGGCAAGGCCGTGTTTCCCAGCGAGCTCTACGGCATCCAGATCGGCGCTTACCTGCTGGTCACCCTGGACGGGGAATCCGAGGAGGCGGTCGACGACCTGATCGAGCAGGCCGGAAACCTGGCCCTTGAGGCGGGCGCCATCGAGGTGCTGATCGCCGACACCCCCACCCGGATCAAAGACGCCTGGGCAGCCCGCTCCTCCTTCCTGGAGGCCATCATGGAGGAGACGAAGCTTTTGGACGAGTGCGACGTGGTGGTGCCGGTCAACAAGATCGCCGACTATCTGGAATTCGTCAACAAAGTCGGCCGGGAGTGCGGCCTGACCATCCGCTCCTTCGGCCATGCCGGAGACGGAAACATCCATATCTACCAGTGCTCCAACGACCTCTCGGAGGAAGAGTTCAAGAGAAAGGTGGACAAATTTTTTGATATCATCTACAAGAAAGCCACCGACTGCGGCGGCCTGGTGTCCGGGGAACACGGCATCGGCTCCGGCAAGGTGAAATATCTGGCCCAGTCCGTGGGGGAGACCAACATGGCGCTCATGGAAGGGATCAAGCGGGTGTTCGACCCGAAGATGATCTTAAACCCCGGCAAGGTCTGTTACCGTCTGTAAAGGGAGGAATCGGAATGAATATCTGTCTTTGTGTGAAACAAGTGCCTGATACCAACGAGATCCGGGTGGACCCGGTGACCCACACCCTGGTCCGAAAAGGCGTTCCCAGCATTGTGAACCCCTTTGACACCTATGCGGAAGAGGTGGGCGTCCGCCTGAAAGAAAAATCCGGCGGAAGGCTCGTCGTCATCTCCATGGGGCCGCCCCAGGCGGCGGCCGCCATCAAATCCTGTCTGGCCGTGGGTGCGGATTCCGGTTACCTGATCTCCAGCAGGGCCTTCGGCGGCTCCGACACCCTGGCCACCAGCTACATCCTCTCTAAGGCCATCAAAGCCGTCGAGGAAAAAGAAGGATTGAAATTCGACCTGATCCTCTGCGGCAAGCAGGCCACCGACGGCGACACGGCCCAGGTGGGACCGGAGATCGCAGAGCACCTTAGCCTGCCCCAGGTGACCTGTGCCCTGGACATCGTGGAAAAGGACGGACACATTCAGGTCAAGCGGGAGCAGGACACCGGCTACGACATGATCTCTGTGAAGCTGCCGGCTGTGGTGACGGTGGTCCGCCTCCCCTATGAGCCCCGCTATCCCACCCTGAAAACCAGGACGGAGGCCAGGAAGAAGGAGATTTCCCTCCTGACGGAAAAGGACATCCCCTCCATCGACGTAAGCCTCTGCGGGTTAAAGGGCTCCCCCACCAGAGTCAAGGGCACCTACACGCCGGTGCGGGAGAAAAAGGGCGTGAAGCTTATGGGAATGGATGCGGCGAAGGCGGCCGGGGAGCTGGTACGGCTACTCTCAGACGAAAAACTTTTGTAGGGAGGCGAAAACATATGAACAATCTGAGTGATCACAAGAATATATGGGTGTTTATCGAGACAGAATGCGGCAAAGCCAAGAACGTCGGTTACGAGCTTCTGCATGCGGCAAAGCCCCTGGCCGAGAAAAAGGGCTGTCCTCTGGTGGCCGTGGTGATCGGAAAGGACGTGGAGGGTGCAGCGAAGGACGCCATCTGCTACGGGGCCGACTCCGCCATTTTGGTGGACGGGCCGGAATATGAATATTATACCACGGACGCCTTCGCAAAGGCCCTCATCACCCTGGTGCAGAAATACAAGCCGGAAACCCTGATGATCGGGGCCACCACCAACGGCCGGGACATGGGTCCCAGGGTCTCCTGCCATCTGAAAACCGGCCTGACCGCCGACTGCACGGCCATCGACATCGACGAGGAGACGGGAAACGTGGCCTGGACCAGGCCCACCTTCGGCGGAAATCTGATGGCCACCATCATGTGCCCCGACAGCCGTCCCCAGATGGGGACCGTCCGGCCCGGCGTGTTCAAAAAGGGTGTTTACGACCAGGACCGCACCGGAGAGATCGTGAGAGAAGAGATCCACGTGGCGCCGGAGGAGATCCGCACCACCCTGGTGGAGCGGGTCAACGAGATCGTCGAGGCCGTGAACTTAAGCGAGGCCGAGATCATCGTCTCAGGCGGCCGGGGCGTGGGGAGCGCAGAGAATTTTAAGCTCATCGAGGGTCTGGCGGAGGTCCTCGGAGGCACCGTGGGCTGCAGCAGGGCCGTCGTGGACGCAGGCTGGCTGCCCTACGCCCACCAGGTGGGACAGTCCGGAAAGACCGTGGCCCCCAAGCTCTACTTCGCCGTCGGCATCTCCGGCGCCATCCAGCATCTGGCCGGCATCTCCGGTGCGGACACGGTGATCGCCGTCAACAAGGATGCGGACGCCCCCATCTTCGGCGTGGCCGATTACGGCATCGTCGGCGATCTGAACGAGGTCATGCCCGCCCTCACCGAGGCCCTGAAGGCCCGTCAGTCATAAGGAGGACGCCCATGGAAATCCGATTACCCTTTTCCAGGGAAGGCATGACGCTGCACCTGGACGAAAAACTGGACTTTGAGGTGTTAGAATCCTTCATCGAGTCCATGCTCAGAGAATCAGACTCCGAGGATGAGATCGTCCGAAAAGCCATAACCCGCCCCATCGGCTCTCCGAGGCTCTCCGAGCTCTCCGCCGGAAAGGAGAAGGTGGTGATTATCTGCTCCGACCACACCAGGCCGGTCCCCAGCAGGCACATCATCCCCTTTATGCTGAAGGAGATCCGGGAGGGGAACCCGGATGCGGACATCACTCTTCTCATCGCCACCGGCTTCCACCGGGCGACCACCAGGGAGGAACTGATAAATAAATTCGGCGAAGAAACCGTCGCCAGGGAAAAAATCGTAATTCACGACAGCCGTGACATGGCGGCCATGACAAACCTGGGGATCCTCCCCTCCGGCGCTCCCCTCCTCATCAACCGGATCGCCGCCGAGGCCGACCTTTTAGTCAGCGAGGGCTTCATCGAGACCCATTTCTTCGCCGGCTTTTCCGGCGGGAGAAAGAGCGTGCTGCCCGGCATCTCCAGCCAGGTCACCGTCCTCGGGAACCACTGCTCGGCCTTCATCGACTCCCCCAAAAGCCGCACCGGGATCCTTGAAGGGAACCCCATCCACAGGGACATGGTCGCCGCCTGCAAAATGGCAGGGCTCCGCTACATCGTGAACGTCATCATTGATTCAGACAAAAGGATCGTCCATGCGGTGGCCGGGGATGCCATAGAAGCCCACGAAGCCGGCTGCAGCTTTCTCAGGGAATACTGCCTGGTGAGACCGAAGCGCCTGGCGGACATCGCCATTTCCACCAACGGGGGTTATCCCCTGGACCAGAACATGTACCAGTCCGTCAAAGGCATGACGGCCGCCGAAGCCGCCCTGAAGGACGGCGGGATCCTGATCATGGCAGCCGACTGCAACGACGGCCACGGCGGGGAAGGCTTTTACGAGGCCCTCAAAAACTGCGAGAGCCCGCAGGCCCTGATGGAGGAAATCTTAAAGGTCCCCCAGAACGAGACAAAGCCCGACCAGTGGGAGTACCAGATCCAGAGCCGCATCCTCATGCACCACCGAGTCATCTATGTCATGTGCGGAGAATCCCGCACCATGGCAGAGGAGATGGGCTTTGAGACCGCCTCCGACGTAAACGAGGCTCTTTCCATGGCCCTGGCCCGAAAAGGCCCGGGGGCCCATATCACCGTCATCCCGGACGGAGTGTCCGTCATGGTGGGAAAGCCGGAGGAACCAAAGTAAACGACAAAAATATTTGCCGTTTACTATAAACCCTCCGGAGGGGCGCACGATTTTCGTAAGGTAAATTCTGCGCTTATGCGCAGCAAAAATCGGCGCAGCAGACACCATAAAGAAAAGATTTATGTCGCCTGCTATATATAAAATACAGGTAATTGCGAACCCAAAAATATATGGAAAGGATTCTGACGATTTCTTCCAGGAAAAGCCGAATGTTTGGCGCAGCAGGCTTTGGATGGAAGCAATCGTCAGAATCCGTCCTACAGTTTCGAGTTTCGCAATTACCGTCCTAAACTTTTGCTGCGAAAGGCGGACTCACAGTGGAACGAACCAGAGAAAACGGAAAAACCTACGAATCCTTATTCAACTATTTTTCAGAACAGATTTTAGCCGGAAACCTGAAACTTAACGACAAGCTCCCCACCGAGCGGGAGATCGCCGAGAAGCACGGCATCAGCCGCAACTCGGTCCGGGAAACCATGCACATGCTGGAGATCATGGGCCTCATCGAGTGCGTGCAGGGAAGCGGCAATTACATCCGCTGCGATCCCATGTCCTACATGCTGCGCTCGGCCAACATGATCATGGCCCTCATGGAAACGGATCCCTCCGAAATATTTTATCTCCGAAACGGCAATGAATATGCGGCCGTCAAGCTGGCCATCTCCCACGCAACAAAGGAGGAGCTTGAGAACATGCGGCACGTCCTTCTGGAAATGGAGCAGCCCATGAGTGCGAAAGCCAGCGCCAGGCTGGACGTGGAGTTCCATCACAGACTGGTCGCCGCTTCCCACAACCGGATCCTGATCTTATACAACTCCATGTTGAACAGCCTGTTGGATCAGTTCATCGAAAATTTCCGCACCCGGATTCTTATGAGTAAGACAAGGGCCGAGGCCCTCCGGCGTTCCCATTGGGGAATCTACGAGGGCGTGGCAGACAGGGATCTCCCCGCCGCCCTGAAAGCCCTTGACCGTCATTTTCAGATCGTCGGGGAGCAGATTAAAAAGATCACCCAAAAGTCATGAACACCCGGAGGATGAACAGAAAACGGGAGAGGATGTTGCGCTTTTTCTGCAAATTTGTTAAACTATATCAAAAGGACATCCGTGGACACAGTTGATAGAAACAGCTTTTGGATATTCTCATGAATTTTTCATTTCGTGAAATACAATATTAGCTACCAACTTTCAGAGGGGGACGTTTTTTATGGCGTTGGATCAGATCCGCAGACATTACGGTGAAATGTTTCAGGCTGAAAAAAAAGCGGCCGATTACATCCTGGAAAATCCTTCCAGGGTCATCGGTCTTTCTCTTGCAAGTCTCGCAAAGGAAAGCGGGACCAGCGACGCCACCATCATACGCATGTGCAGGCATGTCGGCTTCTCCGGTTTTTACCAGTTGAAGATCAGCCTCGCCAGCACCCTTGGAAAAGCCGCCGCCATGAAAAACATGGAGAACGCCTACCCGGAAAACGTCACGGAGTTTTTCAATCTGGTTGCGGAACGAGTCAGAGAACTTCCCATGCATATTTCCCCGGAACTTCTGCACACCTGTTCCGAATTGATCTCCCATGCGGAGTGCGTGTACCTGTCCGCCTGGGGCAATACTGGAGAGGTTGCCTCCGATTTTGCCCACAGACTTGCAAGAAAGGGGATCAAAAGCTTCACCTCCGACGTGCCTGAGTTTTCCACCCGTTCCCTGGCCCTCGGAAATGCGAGGGACGTCCTGGTGGCCATCAGTCATTCCGGGGGGACCATCCACGTAATCCAGTCGCTCCAGATCGCAAAAAAACTGGGAATGAAAACCATTCTGATTACTGCCGCCGAATCTTCCGAGGCGGGCAGGCAGGCGGACCACGTCCTCTGCGCCGGCGTCCGGGATTATCCCTTTCAGGACCTGGGCAATGCCTCCCACCTGTTTGAATACCTGATCGTCGACGCACTCCTCTATTTCATGGAGGAGGACGAAGACAGAAATCAGAAGGGCGACTACACGGAATTCATCATGGCAGACGCCAAATATTAAAATTTTTCCACCTGTGCGGTTGAAGGTTTTACATGTCTCCGTCAGGGAGCAGCCGTTTTCGCAGACACGTCGATTTTTTCATTTTGCTGCGCCGCCTATTGCCATCGAACCGGCTTCCATCAAAGCGGGTCAGCCGGTTCGATGGCGCTATGCTCGCAAAATCTGCAAAATCTGCCTATCGTCTGCTTCAAACGGCTGCTCCCTGACGAAGACAGAATACAATATTCTAACCGCACAGGTGGAAATTTTTTATGCTTTCTGATTGCTCCCGCACACCAGGATTCTGCCTTTTACATATTCTTTTACCTTCTCCCGGCCCGCACCGCCGTATTTTTTCGGGTCAAAGACCTTCGGATTTGCCGCCAGGCATTCTTTTACGCCGTCTGTAAAGGCGATCCGCAGGTCCGTGGCGTAATTCACTTTGCAGATCCCTCTTTCAATACACTCACGTACGGTCTCGTCCGGCACGCCGGAAGTTCCATGAAGCACCAGTGGAACCTCCACCACCTTCCGGATTTCGGAAAGCCGGTCGACGTCCAGCCTGGGAATCCCCTTGTAGACTCCGTGGGCTGTCCCGATTGCCACCGCCAGGGAATCAACCTCCGTCCGCTCTGCAAATTCCGCAGCTTCCTCCGGCACGGTATAGCCGCCGTCTCCGCCGTCCAGGCTGTCTTCCTTACCCCCGACCTTTCCAAGCTCCGCTTCCACCGGAATCCCCGCCGAATGGCACACCTCCACTACCCGCCTTGTGATCTCCACGTTCTCCTCGAACACATGGTGGGAACCGTCGATCATAATCGAGGTATAGCCGTTTCGAAAGGCCTTCACTGCCAGCTCAAAGCTGTTTCCGTGGTCCAGATGGATGGCCACCGGAATCCGGGCGCCTTCGGCCGCTGCCTTTACATTGGCGAAATAAAATTCCGGCCCCGCATAGTTTAAGGTAGAAGGCGTGGTCTGCATGATCACCGGGGCGCCAAGCTCCTCGGCCGCCGCAATGACCGCCTGCACCATCTCCATATTTTCCACATTGAAGGCTCCCACCGCATAACCTCCGGCCTGTGCGTCAAGGAGCATTTTCTTCGTCGTAACTAAAGCCATCTCTTCCCTCCTGTTCTGATTCTGAAAATCCAGGGTGCCAGGAGCCGTTCAGCGTCCAGGGCGCTCCCCGGCTCCACGAAGCATGTTCTGATAATACCGGTCCATCACACACTGGATCTTATGTTCAATGAGCGCCTCCGGCTCCGGGGTGAGCCTTCCCTCCCGTATCAGCTCGTACTGCACCGGGAGAAACTGGCTGAGCAGGTACGGCGGAATCGGCCTCCCGGACAGATTCCGAATCAGCCTGGCTCTGGCTTTTTTCACCGCCGTCTGGCTGAAATAATACCTTGACCGGTCGGAATAGCTGTATTTTCGTTTCAATCTCAGTTCCTGCGGACTCCCATGATAATACCTGCTCCAGTAATCCGGCTTCGCTTCCATCATAGTTTCCTCAAGGACCTCCCGGAAATGGGAAGGCGCAAATCCCCAGACGTCCTTAAGCTCTTCCTCGATCATTGCCAGGGCAAACAGCGCCTCCCTGTGGGCGAAGGTAAGTTCCGGCCCCACCTTTAAGATTCCCACGCCGGCCGCCACCATCTGACGAAGGCAGAGTGGAGTCTGATAATCAGAAGAATGGCTCTCAAATACCAGCGGGGCATGTTTTTTCAGACATTCGGCAAGGGGCTTCGCCGCCTCATGGTTAAAATCGTAGACATTATCCTCGGAAAATTCCAGGCCGATCTGGGCCACCACCGCAACCGTATCTTCCCATACCTTCTCAAGGCCATGGTTCAGAAACGCATGTTTAAAACAGAGAATCGTCTGCTCCAGCGCCTGTGGCGCCGTCACCCGCATGACCTCTTTTTCCTCCGTGCCGCCGGGGACCGGGACCTCGCTTCCGATCACGTAAACCGGCCGGAAGGTCCAGACCGTGTCCTGTTTCGTCTCCTCGTAGGTCTTCTCCGCCGCCTCTGCCAGATGCGCCGCCCTTTCGGCGATGAGTTCGTCCCCGAAGGCCTCCGACGAATCCCCCTTCAGGGGCATCGTCGGGTCCAGATGAATTTTCCGGAATCCCGCCGCCACATATTGGCGTACCAGCTCCTCGGAGCGGGCCATCGCTTCCTCCGCTGCAAGGTCCTGCCACACGAAAGGGCCGAGATGATCCCCGCTCAAAATCACTTTTTCCTTCGGAAATCCGATCTCCTCCGCAAAACCGCTCACCAGGTCCGCATAATCCATTGGCCTCATGCCCGTGTAGCCGCCGAACTGATTCACCTGATTGACCGTTGCCTCACAGATAAAGTAGGCCTTCTGATCCTTTGCATATTTCATGCACGCCTTAAGCACCACCGGGTCGGAGCCCGTCGCAGAAAAACACGCCGTCTTTGTCAACTCCTTCAACGGATTTTCCATTCTCTTCTCACGCTCCTTTTTCGATCATTTCCCTCACGGTCTCTTTGGAAATGTTCCCTTCCATGGGACCAAAGGCCGCCGTGTTGAGCGCCCCCGCCGCAGCCGCCATTTTCATGACCTCCTCCATCGGTTTCCCCTCCAAAAGTCCGCACAGGAAAGCGCCGTCGTAGCTGTCCCCGGCTCCCGTCGCATCCTTCGCCTCCACCTGGTAGATTCCCATTTGATATACGCCGTCCCTGGTGTGGACAGTACATCCCCTGCTGCCCTGCTTGAGCGCCAGAACTTCCAGCTTGGGATTTTTAAAGCAGGCTTCCACCGCCTTCTCGATGGTTTTTTCCCCGGTGAGCAGCAAAAGTTCCTCCTCCCCCGGAAGAAAGACGCTGGTGTTTTCCAGCACATGCCGGACCGTGTCGAACACAGACGGGTCATGGAGCAGCTCCGTGCGGATATTCGGATCAAAGGAAACCTTCCCGCCTTTTCTAAGGACGCTATCCATGACTTTCAGGATCTCCCCCGCAAAGGTTTCCTCCGCCATCAGGGAACAACCCATGACATGAAGGAATTTCACGTCCCCCAGTTCCTCTGCGGACGGCGCCTCGCACTGGACCGCCGCCGAATTTCCCATGTGGAAAATATATTTTCTGGAACCGTCCTCGAAATACGTCACGAAAGCAACCCCCGTGGAGGTCGTCTCGCTCTCCCTCACAAATCTAGTATCCACGCCGTCTTTTCCAAGCCTCTCCAGGAGACATTTCCCGAAACCGTCCTTTCCCACGCCCCCGATGATTCCGCAGCTATGCCCCAGCCTGGCTACGGTATCGATACAGATCGCCGGAGCGCCGCTGGGAAACGGTCCCCGGAACACTCCCTCCACGTCCATGTCGCACCCGGCCTCCGGGCGCATGATCTCCACCAGCATTTCCCCCATGATCCATACTTCTGCCATACCTTTTCCTCCCTGTCGAATATAGAAAGGCCAAAAGGCATTTGATCCTCTGTGAAACCACAACCAGAATCCCATGGCCTCCTGGCCCCGTAACGATTTATGCGAACGTCTCTCGTAAGAAACGGACTGCGTCCGCCAGATAACGGTCCATTTTGGCGCCGTCCGCGCCGCCGCTCAGATCTCTCCATACCTTGCAGTCATTGCCCACGGGACCGCCCGCAAGAAGGAAGGGCTCCATGACCACGGCGCCGTCGTAATGGATCTCATGAAGGGCCTTTCCGATCCTGACCCAGGGAATGTTCTTTCCCATGCCTGGAAGCTTCCTGTTGGCCTCGCCCACATGCACATGTCCCAGCCTGTCTCCCGCCTGATAGAAGGCTCCCACAAGATCGTCCTCCTCGATGTTTGCGTGGAAGGTGTCGATCAAAAGCTTCATGGAAGGACTTCCCACGTCATCCAGATATTTCAGCCCCTCGTCCACGGTGTTGACCAGGTAGGACTCAAAGCGGTTCAAAACCTCCTGACACAGAGACACCCCCTCTGCCTCCGCCACTTTGGCGACCTCCTTCATACTTTCCACGGACCGGCCCCAGTTGCCGGGCTTGTCCGTATCGGTAAAGTCGCAGGGCCAGTAAGAATACATGGCGCCGATAAAGGTCTTTGCGTCGATTCGCTTCATTCTCCGGATGATTGCGGAAAGCTGTTCGATTCCCGCCTTTCGGATCTGCGGGTCCCTGGACGCCAGATCCTTGTCCTTGGCCGGGCCAATGTTCAGGGTGATCTCCATGTCATACTCGTTTTTCAGGGCACGAAGCTCCGAAAGCGCTGCATCGCCAAGCTCCAGGATATGGGTCGCTCCCATCTCCAAAACATCGCAGCCCGCATCCTTCATCCGCTTCAAGGTCGCCGGATAATCGCAGTTCCATTCCGTTCCCCAATAAGAATACAAACTTCCAAATTTCATCGCCTCTCCTCCATTTCTTCCGCCTTCGGCCTATTCCAGATTTGCGTGTCTTGTAAACGCCCGGTCTGTGGGGATTCCCGCCCGTTTTGCCAGGGGCAGCACCAGTGCGTCCCCAAGGAGCAGCACGCTCTGCTCAAACATACTTCCTCCCGGAAGGATCGGCCGCTCCATCCCCGCATAGTCCACCTTGTCCGTAAAAGCCGGAATCTCCACCAGGACGTCCGCAAGCCTTGCCAGGGTGGACGTTCTTTTGATGGTCAGTACCCCAATCGTTCCGCCGATCTTCTTTGCCTTTTCGGCCACCCCCACCAGGCTTCCCGTCTCTCCGGAGCCGGAGCCCAAAATCAGGAGGTCCTCTTTTTCAAAGGCCGGCGTGGTCGTATCGCCCACCACGTAAGACTCAAAGCCCAGATGCATAAGCCTCATGGCAATGCAGCGAAGCATCAGCATGGACCGGCCTGCACCATACACATAAACCTTCTTTGCCTTGCAGATGGCTTCCATCAGAACCTCCACCTGGCTCTCCTCAATCCCCTCCAGCGTTCTGGAAAGTTCCCTCGCCGCCGCAGCGGCAGTCTCTGTCACGTTCATCGTCTCTCCCGTCCACACGGCCCCTCACTGGTTCGCCGTGCTGTTGTATTCATCCATGATCCTGCGCATTTTAGCCGCAGTTTCCCTCATGTCCGGCTGGTTATAGATCCCTCCTCCGGAAATGATGACCTGCGCCGGGCTTTTCACCGCCTCGGCAAAGGTTTCCAGCTTGATCCCTCCGGCAATCGCCTTCGCACAGTTCACCCCGTCCAGCTTCCGAAGCTCCTCGATGGGGTCCACGCCCGTCGCCTGGATATCATATCCCACGTGGACGCAGACATAGTCCGGTCCCATGGCCTCCACTTCTTTTCCCCTGGCCGGAATATCCTTTACAGAGCACATGTCCACCAGAACCTTTGCGCCGTGCTCCTTTGCAAGACGGATCGCCGCCTTTATGGTTGCGTCCTGGGATACCGCCAGCACGGAAATCATATCGGCTCCTGCCTCCAATACGGACTTCGGGACCTGGTCCCCGCCGTCCATGACCTTGATGTCGGCAAAGACGATCTTGTCCGGGTATTTTTCCTTGACCGCCTTCACCACATGGGCTCCCTCCGCAATAATAAGCGGAGTGCCAAGCTCAATAATGTCCACATACTCCCCCACCTGTTCCAGCACCCGTAAGGCGTCCTCCGTGTGGAACAGATCCAGGGCAATCTGCAATAATTTCATGGTCTTTCTCCTTGTCTTTTTTCTACTAAACGTTTGCGCTTTTACCGCACCAGCTCCCCTTGAAGGGTCAGCATGGACATGATCTCGTCCACGTAGGCGTCCGGTTTTCCGAGGAAGGTGAAGGCCGCCGGATTTTCCCGGAAGCTCTGATAGATGGGAAGGCCGAATTTCACGCCGAGGGCCGGATTTTCCTTCACCGTCGCAAATTTGGGAGCGGGAAGAGCGCCGTAGCGTTCGTTTTTTCTGAGTCTAATCTCCCTGTTTTCCCTCGTCACGTAGTAAGCCATCCCATGGAAATACTTCACCGGTCCATAGTTGACCGGACAGGGTTTATAGGCCAAATTGGAAAATACCAGCGGTCCCTCTCCGATGTTGCAGGAGCAGTGTCCGTAATTCGGAGGAACCAGGATCGTTTCCCCCTCGTGGACCGTCGCAAAAATCAGATCATCCACCTTTACGTTTCCCGGATCTTCCTCATCAAAATTTGCGGATTTCTGCAAAATATACAGGGCGGTCCCCTTTATGACCTCGTACACCTCCCCATAGGTATTGATCTTTTCCGGATTCCATCCGTGGTAATGACCGGAGGTCTTTTTTACTTCTCCATTCACTTCACCCGGCATGATAATCGTGATGTCATACTGGAAATCGTACTGATCCAAAAGCGCCTGGTCTTCCGGATAGGCAATCCCCCGGTACACGTCGTAGCAAATTTCGTCTTTTACAAGCGCCCTTTCATCCGCCAGAAGCCCCTGCATTTTTTCCAGCTCTTTTCTGCCGAAGCCCTTCATTGTCAAAAGGGCGCTGATTGCCATGACATGGTTTCCCTCGTCCAGATAAAGAGGAAGGCCGCTGTTTTTAAGTTCTAACATTTCCATTCTCCTTCCAGTTAAGACGCCCCGCCTTCCAGGGAAGGCGGGACGTCCATTCTCCCGTTTGTCCGGAAGCTTTCTGCTTTCCTGTTTTGTGATGTCTGCACCGGCAGACAGGTCCGTTTAGTCGATGAAATTCTTTACGTTGTCAATGGTAACCAGCTCGAAAGGAATAATCTCCTCTCTGTTTGCAAGGGTTTCTCCCTTGGCCAGAGCAATCGCCATCTCAACAGCCGTCGCACCCTGGGTCGTACCATCCTGACGCACGGATGCGCCGAGCTCGCCGTCCGCTACCATGGCAAGGGCCGCCTCTGTCGCGTCTACGCCGATAACCACAATGTCCTCTCTGTTAGCCTCGATACAGGCAAGTCTTACGGCAACCGCCATGTCGTCATTGTCACATACGATCGCCGTCAGTTCGTCGCCGTAGAGGTTGATCCAGTCCTGGGCGAACTTGGAAGCCTTGTCTGCCAGCCATTCTGCGGACTGCTCTTCCAGCATTTCCCATCCGGACTGCTGATCCATCACGTTATGGATTCCCTGAGTTCTATTGATGGCCGCCGTGTTTCCAATTACGCCCTGGGCGTGGCAGTATTTTCCAGTCTCGCCGCACTGTTCCAGAATGTAGTTCGCCATGATTTCACCGGCTTCCACGTCGTCGGACTGGGCAAGGCCTTCGCACTCGTCCGCATTGCTGGTCAGCGAGTTCACAAGTACCACCGGGATACCGGCATCATGCAGGATGTCCACTGCGGGAGCGGAACCATCCAGCTCCGCAGGCTGAATGATGACTGCGTCCACGCCAAGGTTTACCAGGTCGTTCGCCTGGGAGACCTGGACAGAAGGGTCGGTCTGGCCGTCAAAGAGATAATACTCTTTGATCACGCCGTCTGCCTTTGCCTTTTCCAGAACCGCCTCGCCGCCCCGGTTGATGACGATTTCAAATGCGTTTGTCTGATTCTTCTGGAGCCAGCCAATGGTGATCTCCCCGTCGCCGGCTGCCGCTTTCGTTTCTGCCGCTTCTGTCTCTGCCGCCTCCGTTTCCGCCGCTTCTGTCTCTGCCGCCTCCGTTTCCGCCGCTTCTGTCTCTGCCGCCTTCGTTTCTGCCGCCTTCGTTTCCTCACTGTCGGAACCGTTTCCGCACGCCGCAAGGCCAAGAACCATGGCCGCCGCAACCACTGCTGCAAAAATCTTTTTCTTCATGTCTTTTCCTCCTTGTACATGACATTTCTATTCTTACACCGCCCTATTGCGGAATAAGTCTCAGTTCTTCTTTTTATTGAGGAACATGTCCAGCATGACCGCTCCGATGATCAGGACGCCCTTCGTGATGGTCTGCCAGTAGGAACTGACCCTTAAGAGGTTCATGCCGTTGTAAATTACGCCGATGATCACAATGCCGATCATGGTGCCGGGAATCGTGGAGACGCCTCCGGCAAAGGACGTGCCGCCGATGACGCAGGCCGCAATGGCGTCCGTCTCATAACCCTCGCCGATGTTTGGCTGGGCCGCATTGATACGGCTGGTCAGAATCACGCCCGCCACCGCCGCACAGACGCCCATCCACACAAAGGAAAGGACGCGGGTCCGGAACACCTTGACGCCGGAAGCTCTTGCCGCATTGATATTTCCGCCGACTGCATAGATATGGCGGCCGAATTTCGTCATATGTAACAGTACGAAGGCGATTACCGCCATGACTAAGAAAATCAAAATGGAATAGGGAACCACTCCAAAGAGCTTGCCCAGACCGATCTGGCGGAAGTTCTTGTTGGTCAGCGTCTTGGTGGCGCCGTCGGAAATGATGTATCCGGTGCCCCGGATCACAAGCTGGGTCGCCAGGGTGACGACAAAGGGGAACATGTTAAACTTCGCAATCAATACGCCGTTTAACAGTCCGAACAGGCCGCACATCAAAACGGAAACCGCCGCCGCCACGAAAATACTGCTCGTGTACTCAAACACCACGCCGATCACCACGCTGGTCAGCGCCAGCATGGAGCCGATGGAAAGGTCAATGCCGCCCGCCGTAATGACGAACACCATGCCCAGGGCCAGCACGCCGTTTACGGATATCTGCTGCAAAATACTGATCACGTTGCCGGACGTGCGGAATGTAGGGGACGCAATGCACATGAAAACGATCATCGCCAGAAGGATGATGGCGATTCCATATTTTTTCATAAACACGTCCTGGGACATTCCAAAAATCTTTCTGTTCTTTTTCGTCTTTGTCTCTGTCATGACTGCCTCCTATTTCCCACCAAATTCTTTTTCCAGGATTACTTTCTGATCTACGGTACCGCTTAAAATTTCTTCTCTGAGAATCTCCCCGTTGATTCTTCCCTCGTGATAAATCAACAGTCTGTCGCTCATTCCCATCACCTCCGGAAGTTCGGAAGAAATCATGATAATCGCCATTCCCTGCGCCGCAAACTGACACATGAGCGCATGGATCTCTGATTTCGCTCCCACGTCCACACCCCTTGTGGGTTCGTCCAGGATTAATACCTTGGGGTTCGCCATGATCCATTTGGAGAGAACCACCTTCTGTTGATTTCCGCCGGAAAGGGAGTACGCCTCTGATTCAATGCTTGCCGCCTTGACTGTCAGTTTCTTCGAGACCTCCTCGACCTCCCTGCGTTCCCTGGACTGATTTAAGAACAGCCCCTTCTGGTGCTTGGAAAGATTCGGAAGAGAAATGTTTTCCCGGATCGAGCGGTGAAGACAGAGGCCGAAATCCTTCCGGTCCTCATTGACCATGGCGATTCCAAGCTTCACCGCCTCGTAAGGGTCTTTGATTTTGATCTCTTTCCCTTCCAGATAAAGCTTTCCGCTCTCCAGGGGGTCCAGCCCGAAAATCGCCCGCATGGTTTCACTCCGCCCGGAGCCAACCAGGCCGGAAAAGCCCAGAATCTCCCCCGCATGGACTTCAAAGCTGATGTCCGTAAATCCTTTTCCCGTAAGGCCCTCCACCCGAAATACCACGTCGCCGATCTCGCAGTCCGTTTTCGGGAACACGTTTCCTATCTTCCGGCCCACCATCATGGAGATCAGATCCTCTCGGCTCACCTCTCCCATCGCCCTGGTTCCCACGTAGGTTCCATCCCGGAAAATGGAGACCGTATCGCAGATTTCAAAGATCTCCTCCATCCGGTGGGATATGTAGATAATGGCCACTCCTTTTTCTTTCAGGCCCCGGATGGTGGTAAACAGCCGCTCCGTCTCCTCACTGTCCAGCGACGAGGTAGGCTCGTCCATAATAATGACTCTGGCATTACAGGACACGGCACGTATGATTTCCACCATCTGCGCCTCCGCCAGGGTCAAATCCTCCATAAGAGTTGTGGCTTCCTCTTTAAATCCAAATTCTTCCAGAATCTTTTCCGTCTTCGCATTGGTCAGCTTCTTATTCAGGAAAGGCCCCCTGGTATCCTCTCTGTTTAAAAAGATACTCTCCGCAATGGAAAGATGGGGTTCCGGGTTCAGTTCCTGGTGAATCATGGATATCCCCTTTTTGATCGCATCTGCCGGGTCTTTCACGAAATAGGGCTTCCCCTCGAAGGTGATGGTGCCAGAATCCTGTTTATGAAGACCGATAATGCATTTCATCAGTGTGGATTTCCCCGCACCGTTTTCGCCAAGAAGCGCATGGACTTCTCCCTTTTTCAGATGAAACTCCACGTCCTTTAACGCCTGGGTCCCGCCGAACGCCTTCGATATCCCTTCGCACTCCAAAATATACTCTTCCGCCATGGCCGCTCTCCTTCCCCTATTCTACATTTCTGTGTCTGGCCTCCAGGTCGTCATAGGTCAGACCCATCTTCTCAACCAGAAGCATAATAATCACATCGCAAAGCATATACAAATGCTGTTCATACTGGTTTCCCATCATCTGGATCGTGGGAACCACGTCGTCTCTCCCCGCCAGATAGGCCGTCGCCCGGACAAACACCTTAAGGTCGGCAAACTCCTTCACGTGCCTCCCGTCCGGATTTCCCGTAAAGGTCAGGATCTTCCCGCCCGCCTGCTTTACTTTTTTTAGATAATACGCAAAAGAACCGACCTCTCCAAAACCTTCCGAGGTAATATAGAGATCCCCCGGACGGATGCCGACGCAGGTGTCGTCAAAAACCCAGTGAACCTTTTTTCCCAGGTGGGCCAGCCGCATGGCAAAGCCCCGCAGGGAAATCCCCTCCCTCCCTGCTGCAAACACAAAAATCGTCTCCGCCTTTTCGATGGCTTCCATGGCCGCCGCCAGTTCTTCCATGTCAAGAAGCCCAAACACCTTTCGGTGTTCTTCTGCAATCTCGCCCGTGATTTCCCGGTACCGTTTCTCCAGTTCCATACACTCTCCTCCTCCTGCATTTCCCTTATGTTCCCGCGCCTCTCTCGGACATTTACAGCCCTTTACAGGCCGGCCTCCTGCCCCGCCAGTGCGCAGGCTCCGTACATTCCGGCCCTGGCCCCCAGGGCCGCCCCTTTCACCGGGCACCAGCTTCTCTCACAGAGCACCATTTTTGCAGTTTTCTGGTTGACCGGTTCCAAAAGCAGCTCTCCCGCTCCGGAAATCCCGCCCCCAAGCAGAATCACCTCCGGATTGTACATCGTCATGATATTGGCAATGCCCACCGACAGGTAATGGACATAGCGTTCCCAAAGTTCCAGGCAGACCTCGTCCTTCTCACAGACGCCCCTCGGAATCATGCGGTTGTCATAGACCCCGTGATTTTCTTTCACGTATCCGGCAAGAAGGGATTCCGGCCTCGCCGCCAGCATTTCCTTCGCACTGCGCTCCAACGCCGTGCCGGAGCAATAGCCCTCCAGGTGTCCTCTTCTTCCGCAGAGACAGATGGCTCCGCCCTCCGCAGATACGATCATATGTCCGGCCTCGCCGGCCATATTGGCGGCCCCGCCGAAAATTCTTCCATTGACCACCAAACCGCAGCCAACGCCTGTTCCCAGGGTAAGAAGCGCCAGACTGTCCGCCTTTTTTTCTGTCCCAAACTGATATTCCCCTAATGCATTGATATTTGCATCGTTGTCAATGAACGAAGGGGCGTGATAATGGCGGCCGATTTTTTCTGCCGGATTGAACCCGTCCCACCGAAGCTTCGCCAGATAGACAGTCCTGTTCGACCTTTTATCCACCGTTCCGGGAAGCCCCATTCCCACGGCGGCCACTGCCGGCGTTTCTATGCCTCTTTCTGCAAACATCCCGTCAAGCTCCAGAAGCATCCTGTCGCTGATGGCTTCATATCCAAGCTCCGCCATGGTCGGAACGGAAGTCTCCGCGATGACCCCATACCCCTCGTCCATGATCATCATCTTGATATTCGTCCCGCCCACGTCAATCCCTATCAGATACCTGTGCATCTTTGTTCTCCCTCCCCCTGCCTGAATCTTTACATTTTATATTGCGAAAGCACAAATTCCGTCCGGTCTCCTCTGGAAACCTGAGCTTCCTTGGACTTCATAAAATAGAGAATCGCATCAATAACCAAAAGCTCCGACACGTGGGATGCGCCCCCCAGATCCCCGAAAGGCTGTTCCTTCATATTTGTAAAAAGCACCCGGTCCGCAAGCTTCGCCGCATTGGAATCCTCCGTATCCGTAATCAGGATCGTTCTCACCTTCAATTCCTTTGCCAGCGTCAGAGCCTGGATTACGTGGATGGATTCCCCGGAATGGCTGATTCCAATTAACACGTCCTTCTCGCTGCAAAGCCCAAGACTGCGCATGGCGTACTCCGGTACGTCTGAGACAAAGCTGCGAATGCCGATCCTCGTAAGCCTGTGAGCAAAATCCGCCGCAATCGCCCCCGTATTTCCCCAGGCCAGTATATAAACAGTATCTGCCCCGGAAATCAGATCAATGCATTCCTGCAAAACCGGCATACTGATATTTTGGGGAATTTCCTCAATATTCCTTGCGACCGAGTCAAAAAAGTCAGTCACGTCTCTGGGTTTCGTTACTCTTGTCCCCCGAAATGCGCTGCGTTCCGGTTCCGTCATGAAACTGGCAATCCCGATCTTTAACTGATAAAAGCCGGAATAACCGATGTGCCTGCACATCCGGATGATAGTCGCATCGCTGGTCCCGCTCCGCTTCGCCAGTTCCGCCAGGCTCATATCCACGATCTCCCCCAAATGTTCCGTAATATAATCCGCCACCCTTTTTTCTGCTTGAGACATTTCGCTGTAATAACGTCTGATGGCATTTAACACCACAATATCATCCTCCCATCGAACCTATCATCTCAGACAAGAATTAATACTCCATAAAGTTTTACGATATATAATCATGCGGTCCTCTTTAGCGCCTTCCCGGAGCTTATTTCCCCTTTATTTTATCTATTTTGTTTAAATTCAGCAAAATATTTATGGTGTTTTTCGCTTTTCTGTTATCCTTATTATAAAGTTTCACTCCATATTTGTCAAGATATTTGTGAAGTTTTGCTTTTCCATTTTCTTCTATTTTCAAAGTTTTGCTTCTTATAAAGTATAACTTTACACAGGAACAAAAAAAACCTGTGGAATTCAGCACTTTAAAAAGTTCTGAATTCCACAGGTTTTTCCCATTCTCAGGCTATGCTCTCACCTTTGCGGTCAGCGTCCCGCTCTCCTTATAAGGTCTGAACAGCATGTAAAGAATGCCTGCCGTCAGGACCGCCGCCGAGGCCGTGCCGAGGACGTTGACGCTTCCGGTGAAGAGAAGGCCAAGCTGGTACACGATAAAGGCGATCACGTAGGCGAACACACACTGATAACCGATGGCGAACCAGGTCCAATTCGCACTGTTCATCTCCCGCTTGATGGCGCCGATGGCCGCAAAGCAGGGGGCGCAGAGCAAGTTGAAGATCAGGAAGGAGTAGGCGGCCAGGGGCGTGAAGGCCATCCGCATATTGGCCCAGATCTGCCAGCCATTCTCCGCCACCTCGTCGAAGCCGCCGAAGAGCACGCCGAAGGTTCCCACTACGTTCTCCTTGGCGATCAGGCCGGTGACGGATGCCACGGCTCCCTGCCAGTGTCCCCAGCCCAGGGGCGCAAAGATCCAGGCGACGCCCTTTCCGACGAAGGCCAGAAGGCTCTCGTCCATCTCCACGGCGCCAAAGCCGTTCTCCCCAAAACCGTAGGAGGAAGTAAACCACACCAGGATGGTCGCCAGAAGGATGATGGTTCCGGCCTTCTTGATGAAGGACCACCCCCGCTCCCACATGGCCCTGAGGACGCTGCCCACGGTGGGCAGATGGTAGGCGGGAAGCTCCATGACGAAGGGAGCCGGATCCCCCGCAAACATCCTCGTCTTCTTTAACATGACACCGGAAAGGATGATGGCCGCAATGCCCACGAAGTAGGCGCTGGGGGCCACCCACCAGGCTCCGCCGAACATGGCCCCTGCGATCAGGGCGATGATGGGAAGCTTTGCCCCGCAGGGAATGAAGGTGGTGGTCATGATGGTCATCTTCCGGTCTCTGTCGTTCTCAATGGTCCTGGAGGCCATGATCCCGGGCACGCCGCAGCCCACGCCCACCAGCATCGGGATAAAAGATTTTCCGGAAAGGCCGAACTTGCGGAAGATCCGGTCCATGATGAAGGCGATCCTCGCCATGTAACCGCAGCTCTCCAGGAATGCCAGGAACAAAAACAGCACCAGCATCTGAGGCACGAAGCCAAGCACCGCCCCCACGCCGGCCACGATTCCGTCGATGATCAGGGCGTGGAGCCAGTCTGCGCAACCCACCGCATCAAGGCCGTTCTCGATGAGTCCGGGAATGCCGGGAACCCAGACGCCATAGCCGGCCGGGTCCGGCTCCTCCATCTCTGCCGCCGCCAGATAGGCATCGTAGTCGACCGGGATTTCCTCCTCCACGTTACCCTCATCGTCATAGAGATACGCTGTGGTGGTGATGCCGGCTGCCAGAGTCTCGTCAAGCACCGTCTCCTCGTCCGTGGACGCCGCCTCGTCGACGGCTCCCGCCTCCTCCGCTGCCTCCAGGAAAGCCTCTTCAACGGCCGCAGGCACCGCATATTCCTCTGCCGCCGCCTCGTACTCGCCCCGGCCCATGCCGAAGAGATACCAGCCGTCGCCGAACACCCCGTCGTTGGCCCAGTCGGTGGCAATGGTCCCCACCGTGCTCACGGACACGTAGTAGACGACGAACATCACCAGGGCAAAAATCGGGAGGGCCAGGAACCGGTTGGTCACCACCCGGTCGATCTTGTCGGAGACCGTGAGGCCCCCTGCGTTCTTTTTCTGATAGCAGCCCTTGATGATGGAGGCAATGTAGACATAACGCTCGTTGGTGATGATGCTCTCCGCATCGTCGTCCAGCTCCTTCTCCGCCGCCCGGATGTCCGTCTCGATGTGATCCAGCTTCTCTTTCTCCAGCTTCATCTGCTCCAGGACTTTTTCATCCCGCTCGAAGATCTTGATGGCGTACCACCGCTGCTGCTCCTCGGGCATGCTATGTACGGCCACCTCCTCGATATGGGCCAGGGCGTGCTCCACCGCCCCGGAAAAGCTGTGGGCCGGCACGGTCCTGGTCTCCGTCGCCGCTTTCACCGCCGCCTCGGCCGCCTCCATGGTCCCCGTTCCCTTTAAAGCTGAAATCTCCACCACCTTGCAGCCCAGTCTCCTGGAAAGCTCCGCCGTGTTGATCTTGTCGCCGTTCTTCTCCACCACGTCCATCATATTGACGGCCACCACCACGGGGATCCCCAGCTCCACAAGCTGGGTGGTCAGATAAAGATTCCGCTCCAGATTCGTGCCGTCGATGATGTTGAGGATGGCATCGGGCCGTTCCGTGATCAGGTAATTTCTGGCCACCACCTCCTCCAAAGTGTAGGGAGAAAGGGAATAGATGCCCGGAAGGTCCATGATCTTCACGTCGTCATGCTTCTTTAACTTTCCCTCTTTTTTCTCCACCGTCACGCCGGGCCAGTTCCCCACAAACTGGTTGGAACCGGTCAGAGCATTGAATAATGTCGTCTTCCCGCTGTTGGGATTCCCCGCAAGGGCGATTTTCATACTCATAGCCTTTTATCCTTTCCATACATATTGGTCATCCGACAACTGCGAAACATAAAATTGGGAGAATATTCGACAAGCTTTTGAGTTTCGCAATTAATCAATATTAGTTTTTCCTAACCATGCTTCCGAAAAATAAGTGCGCCCTGCGCCTCAGCCCACCTCGATCATTTCCGCATCCGCTTTCCGGAGAGAAAGCTCATATCCTCTCACCGTCACCTCCACCGGGTCCCCCAGGGGAGCCACCTTCCGCACGTAGATCTCCACGCCTCGGGTAATGCCCATGTCCATGATCCTGCGCTTGACCGCTCCCTCCCCGTGAAGCTTCACCACGGTGGCGGTATCACCGATCTTTGCCTCTCTCAATGTCTTCATACCATGTCCTCCTTGTTTCTATGCATCTTTCCGGAGCATCCGGAGCAAGGCATCTCATGCCAAGCGCCTCATGCCAGCTCCTTCACACCGGTCTTCACCAAAATCTTTCCCGCCATCTCCTTGCTGATGGCCACCCGGGACTCCTTCACGTTCACGATCAGGTTCCCGCCCATGGTGGAAATGACCGTCACCATCCCTCCCGAGACAAAGCCCAGGTTCTCTAAGTGCGCCCGCACCTCCGGCTTTCCTCCCACCCTCTGGATCATGCTCTCCTCTCCAATTGCTGCCAGTGTAAGCGGCATCCTCCTCATCCCTTTCCCGTGACAAGCCTGCGCCATATTCATGGCAGACTTGTAGTAAGTTTCTGCTAACCTTTCTTGCAAAAGAATGGTTAGCTTTTTCTAACCAAGTATATGTTAGCACTCTCTAACCTCTTTGTCAACCATTTTTTCATAAATAAGAATAGCGGCTTACTTACCGCCATAATGGAAGCGGCACTGAGCGATCTCGATCTGTCCGTTGACGATCCGATAGACAAGGCGATTACTCTCGTCGATTCGGCGGCTCCACCATCCGGAAAAATTTCCTTTCAGAGGTTCCGGTTTTCATGCGCCTGTCCTTTGCCGGCTTCCAGATCTGCAACTGCTTTCCGCAAATGACGCTGGCTTTCCTCGCTGTAAAAAGGACCAGCCGAAATTTCAAAGGGTATTTTATTCTGCCGCACAGAAAAAATCTCCCCGCATACCATGGATAGCAGAGAGATCCCCCTCCGGATACTCCTGAATATGCGGAAGGCACGCACAAAATAAACCACCATTCAGCATTGCAGATACCACCATGAATGAAAGTGGTTTATTTTGAGCCTCCGGCGGATGCGCAAAAAATGGGAGAGGAAGATATCACTTCGTGATCCCATTTTCGCGCTGTTCAGCGCCGGAGCGCTGAACTTTCAAAGTAAACGCCCACAAGATCAAGGAGACTTACTCATGGCAAACAGCGAACGCTTCTCTTTTGACACGAAAGAATACCTGAACACCTTCTACTGCATTTTAGATCAGATGGTCCGGGAAATGACGACGGCCAACCTGGCGGAAAGCATCTCCAACAACTTCATCGTGCAGATGATCCCCCACCACCAGGCGGCCATCCAGATGTCTGAAAATCTTTTAAAGTACACGGACTGGTGCCCCTTAAAGACCATCGCCGAGCAGATCATCGAGGAGCAGACCAAAGGCATCGCAGAGATGGAGGCCCTGCTGGGGGACTGCTCCTGCCTCCTAAACTGCGACAAGGACATCTGCCTCTACGACCGCCGCACCTGCCAGATCATGGAGGTCATGTTCACCGACATGGAATTCGCCAGACAGACGGATTCCATCGATGCCAATTTCATGTTTGAAATGATCCCCCACCACTTAGGCGCCGTCTCCATGGCGGAAAACGCCCTCCACTACGAGGTCTGTGACGGTCTAGTTCCCATCCTGGAATCCATCATAACCTCCCAGAGGCGGGGCGTGCGCCAGATGCAGGGGCTGCTGCGCAGGATCGGGTACAGCATGCAGGCCTGAATGCGTGCGCCCTGCGCCGTTAAACGAAAATAACAATTCAAAAACACAGCGGCAAGGCGGAGGATCCCCGCCGGCCGCTGTGTTTTCCGAATCTCCCACTACATGGGAACCGGATCAGGAAAACCGCTGGGACGGCTATGACTCCTGAGAAAGCTCAACAACCACGTACTCGCAGTGCTCTTCGGTCCGGAAAGGATATCCCCAGCCGGTGAAGCCGGAGGAAACGATGATCCGGCAATCCCCCTCCTGATATTCGCCGTAATTGAGGGTTCCGAACAGCTCCGAAAAGACGCCGATGGGCCACATCTGCCCCGCATGGGTGTGGCCGGAGAGAAGGAGGTCCACGCCCGCCGCCGCATTCTCCGCCGTCTCCACGGGCTGGTGGTCCGCCATGATCACAAACCGCTCTTTGTCGGCTCCCTCGAGGATTCCCTCCGGGGCGGCCCGGCCGGAAACATTCCCCCAGGCGGCATCCGCACGGCCGGCGAGCAGCAGGTCGTCCCCCAGTTCCACCGCCCCGTCCTCCAGGATCGTGATCCCGTTTTTCCGGATGGCGCCGGCCAGCTCGCTGTCCGCATAGGTCGGCCGTTCCGTGTAGGGCTGCCTGTCATGGTTGCCGTACACATAATAGACTCCATATCGGCTCCTGATACCGCCGAGCACCTGGAATACCTCCTCCATGTCCTCCTTCGAGGTGTTTTCCTCCACGATGTCCCCGGCCAAAACCACCAGGTCCGGTTCCTCCCCGCTGATCTCTTCGGCCTTCTCCCTGAGCAGCTCCTTGTCCTGGATCGTCCCATAGTGGGTGTCGGTGATGAGAACCAACCTGTACGCTTCGTCCAGTTCCTTCTCCGTCCCGACCCGGTATTCCGTCCGCACGATGCGGCCCATGTTGAAAGCCCCGTAACCGAGCATGACCGCCGTGATGAGCACCGGCAGAAGGCCGCACCGGTAGAGAATTCCCACTGCCCGGAGCAGGCGGTTTTCTTCCCCGCACCGCTCCCGGTCCTCTCCCTCGTCTCCTTTTCCTTTCCCGTTCCCCCGCCTACGAAATATCAACCGCAGCAGAGCCGCCGCCAGTTCCACCAAAAAAGCCACGGCCAGAAGGTGCAGGATCACCATGGTCCTGACGCTCCAGAAATTGCTGCAGAGGAGCGCAAAGACCAGGGCAAGAGCTCCGCTCAAAAGCCTCGCCCGCCTTCTCTCCACGTCCGGCCTCCAGAAAACCAGCACCCTTCTCACATAAAAATAAGAACATATTCCGGCAATCACCGCTGGCAATACCCGGAACATCAGATAATAAACGGCCATTCCCGTCCTCCTGCTGTGAGTTTCTGCGCAGGGCAGCGCCCCGCCATAAATTTTCCAAAGAATAGACCGTGACCCGACGTTTCATCGGATCGACAATCCAATATTCCCTGACACCAGACATTCGGTACTTAGACAATTTTGTAAGATAATCCATGGCCTTACTGCCTGGCGACACAATCTCGATCACCCAATCGGGAGCACCATTGCATCCCTGATCCGTTATTTCTTCCGCATCACAGATAACGGACAGGTCCGGCTAATGCAAGTCAGAGACCAGCCTCTGATGTTTCGTGTTTGGCGGAGCCATGTAATATATTTTTCCGTCGATCAGTTCAGCGCGCTCTCCGTCCGGCAGGGCATAACTATCATCTATGGTATGAAACTCGGCTTTCCTCAATGCATCCATAATACTCCTTTCCAGTCCCTCCTGTCTTCCCTCCACGGCGCAGAGGGCTTTTCCCGAAAATATTGTCAAAATATTCGACAAGTTCTCGAGTTTCGCAACCGCCTGCTTAATGATGAAAAAATGCTTTTATCATCGTTTAATTTCATGACTATATTATATACTACTTTTTAGGACTTGGAAAGTGTAAAACAAATTCGATCCCGTATCCGGCAGTTCTGCATAACTTCTGCTTTTTATAAATAGCCGATAAAACTCAGCATGATCATATGGTCACCCACTCATAAATATGGTACACTCATACAGGGAACATTTCTTTATATGTACAACCATTTTAGGAGACCTGTATGAAAACTATCGCAGTCATTGATGACGATATCCATATCGGAAATATGCTGGAGGAAATCCTTAGGCGGGAAGGCTACGGCACCCTGCGGGCTTATTCCGGCACGGAAGCCCTGCTCCTTCTTAATCGAGAACGGCCGGATCTCATCCTTCTGGATCTGATGCTCCCGGGACTTTCGGGGGATGAGGTCTTAAAAAAGATCCCCGGCATCCCGGTCATTGTCTTAAGTGCGAAAGCCGGCATCCAGGATAAGGTGGAGCTTCTCCTGGGCGGCGCCGCCGACTATATGACGAAACCCTTTGACACCAGGGAGCTTCTGGCCCGCATCGCCGTGCAGCTTCGAAATGCCGCCGCCGCATCCTCCGGGCTGTTTACCTTCGGCACCCTGTCCCTGGACACGGAGAGCCGCAGCGTCTTTCTGGACGGTACGCCCGTCCACCTCACCAGAACGGAATACGCAATTATGAAACTCCTAATCCAGAATCCCGGACAGGTACTGACCAAATCCCTCCTTCTGGAGCGGATCAGCCCGGACACTCCAGACTGTACCGAAAGTTCTCTGAAAATTCACGTGAGCAATCTGCGCAAAAAACTGAGACAGGTGGACGGGGTCGACCACATCGAAGCCGTCTGGGGCATCGGATTCCGCCTGATTTGACCGACAATTTTTCCCGAAAACCTTGATTAGAAGAAAATTGCTTCCTGTCCATGTACCTCCGGAAGAACGCCCTGCCTGTCTGTGGCCGGACACAGACAGGCGGGGCGTTCCCAAACGATGCATGTTCGGACAGGAAGCGATTTTCTCCCTCCCCCATCATCTTTACCTTTTCTTTACCCTTTCCTTTACCGTTTTCTTTACCATCCTGCGCTATTCTGGAGCCAGGATGCAAAACATCGTTGTTTTGCATTTCACACGGATAAAAGGAGGTTTTGATCATATGGAATACGTATTGACAGCCGATTCTCTCACAAAGAAATATCGGCATTTCAGGGCCCTGGACCGTCTGTCCCTGCACATCCCGAAGGGCGCCATTTACGGCCTGGTGGGAAGGAACGGTGCGGGAAAGACCACGCTGATCCGCATTATCTGCGGCCTGCAGGAGGCGACGGAAGGAGAATACGTCCTCTATGGAAAGCGCAGTACGGAGAAGGACCTTTACAAGTCCAGAAAGCGGATGGGGGCCGTGGTGGAAACGCCCTCCATCTATCTCGGCATGACGGCCGAGGAAAATTTGAAGGAGCAGTACCGGATCCTGGGAATGCCTTCCTTTGAGGGAATCAGGGAGCTTTTGGAACTGGTGGGCCTGGAGGACACCGGAAAGAAGAAAGCAAAGAATTTTTCCCTGGGGATGCGCCAGCGGCTGGGCATCGCCCTCGCCCTCTGCGGGGAGCCGGATTTTCTGGTACTGGACGAACCAGTCAACGGCCTGGACCCCCAGGGGATCATCGAGATGCGGGAGCTGATCCTAAAGCTCAACCGGGAACGGAAGATCACCTTTTTGATCTCCAGCCACATCCTGGACGAACTGGCCAGGCTGGCCACCCACTACGGCTTCGTGGACGGCGGCCGCATGGTCAAAGAGTTAAGTGCCAAGGAACTGGAGGAAGCCTGCCGCAAATGTATGCGGGTGGAGGTCACCGACGTGAAGGCCCTCTCCCGCACCCTGGATCAGATGGGTCTTGACTACAACGTCATTTCCCACTCCCAGGCGGACATTTTCGCCCAGGTGAACCTCTCCGACCTGGTCCTGGCCCTGGACCGGGAAAACTGCCAGGTCCTCACGGCCACGGAGCGGGACGAGAGCCTGGAGAGCTATTTTATCAGTCTGGTAGGAGGTGCAAGCCATGAATAGGTTGTTGTCTGCGGGATTCGTCCGCCTGAAAAAAGAAAAGTTTCTCTGGATCGCCGTGATCTTCATGGCCCTCTTTGGAATTCTCATGTCCTACAACGCTTACCAGTATAAGCAGGAATATGGCCTGGAGCCTTCCCTCGGCCGGTCGCTCTTCGCCTACGGGCAGTTCGTCGGCATCCTCGCCTCCGTCTTTTCCGGCCTGTTCCTGGGCACGGAATACAGTGACGGAACCATGCGGAACAAGCTGATCGCCGGACACAGGCGGATCACCGTCTATCTCTCCGGCCTGATCTTGAACGTGACTGCGGCCCTCCTGATGGTCCTCTCCTTCCAGCTCGCCCTCTTTGCTGCGGGTGCCCTGCTGCTGGGACTGGAACCGTTCTCCGTCGACACGGGATTCCTTCTCTTCCATCTGGCGGGAGGGTTTCTTCTGACGGTGGCCTACTGTGCCATTTTCACCTTCATCAGCATGCTGGTCCAGAAACGGGCCGTCGCCTCCGTGACCGCCATTCTCGTTTCCTTCATTCTGCTGTTTGCCGGTGCCATCGTCCTGTCCCGCCTGTCTGAGCCGGAATATTACAGCAGCTACAACATCACCATGGATTCGGGAGACGTCGTGGAGACAGAACGGGAACCCAATCCCCATTATCTCAGGGGAACGGAGCGGAAGGTCTATGAATTCCTTCTGGACTTCCTGCCCGGCGCCCAGTCCCTCCGCCTCTCCGAAGGCGGTCTGGACCACTGGCAGCCTCTGGCTTATTCCCTGCTCCTTGCGGTTTTCTTCACCGGCGGAGGAGTCCTGCTCTTTAAGAGAAAAAATCTGAACTAAATCGGAAGGACGGCGGTCCGTCTTTTCCGGGGAGGGAATCTCATGATCTGGCTTTCCTGTTTCTGCATCCTGCTGTGCCTGCTCCTTCTTGCCCTGATCTTCAAGGTTGCGGCTCTTCACCGGGGCACCGACGAGATCCGGCAGGAGCTTCTTTCCTGGTTTGACAGCGATACCAACACGGTCCTCACCCTCTCCTGCCGGGATCGGCACATGCGGCGGATGGCGGCTGACATCAATGGGGAGCTTCGCCGTCTGCGCGCCGTGCGGCTGACCTTTGAGCTGGGCGACCGGGAGCTGGGGGAATCCATCACCAACCTCTCCCACGACCTGCGCACGCCCCTCACCGCCATCCTGGGCTATCTGGATCTTCTGGATTATGTGGAAAAGCCGGAGCAGGTATCGCGATATCTCTCCATGATCCGGAACCGGGCCGAGTTCTTAAGACAGCAGACCGAGGATCTGTTCGGCTATTCCGTTGTCAAATCCGTGCCCGAGGGGGAGGTCTCGCCTCTCTCTCTGAACCGGATGCTGGAGGAATGCCTGGCCTCCTACTACGGCGCCCTGACCGGTGCCGGGATCACGCCCGAGATCTCCCTCCCGGAACAGACGGTCACGAGGCACCTAAACCGTTCTTCCCTGACCAGGATCTTCGACAACATCATCGGCAATGCCTTAAAATACAGCGGCGGCGACCTCTCCGTGGTCATGGACGAGGCCGGGACCATCGTCTTCTCCAACGAGGCGAAGGCGCTTGACCCGGTGACGGCCGGACGGCTCTTTGACCGGTACTACACCGTGGAGTCCGGACAGAGAGGCTCCGGGCTGGGCCTTTCCATCGCCAGGCTTTTGACGGAGCGGATGGGTGGGGAGATCTCTGCCGATTACCGGGAGGGACGGCTGTTCATCACGCTGCGTTTTCCGGATGAGTGAAGATTTCCGGAAAGGCAAGGGCCTTCCGATCACTTCTCCTTCTTTTCCGAAGCCTCTACCCCGGCCAGTTCCCGTTCCCTCGCTTCCCAGCCCGGGAAGGGCGTGCTCATGATGGCGTTCAGGTCAACTCCCTTTTTCTTCAGCCAGGCCATGCGGACAAAGAAGAACACGTACCAGACGCCGCCCCAGCATACAAGAGCAATCGTAACCGGCCCGCTTAGATTGACCGCCAGGGATCAGATCTGCCAGATGGACACCAGCGTCAACAGGGAGAAGGTGCCGAGCAGCACGCCGATCGGAATGTTGAAGGCCACGAGCATCCTGAAGGGACAGATACTCCGGATTGATGTTGGGAAAGCCGTGAACGATAAAGATCAACAGCGCCACCACCAGAAGAACCACCATGACGTTCTGGACTGCGGCGTTTACCTTGGCTCCAAAGCAGGTGATCACCAAAAACAGGACGATGGCCAATACCCCCAGGACCCGTTTGTCGATCGGGAGATAGGTGCTGAAATATTGGGCGAACACCGTGGACAGGGATGCCAGCAGCAGGTGTGGGAATCCGTCCCCACGGCGATGTCGCCCGGCCTGACATATCCGCTTTCCGGGATCAGCTGGCGGGCAACCCCCTGGACGTTGAAAAAATGCCGGATGCCGTAATCCTTCACGAACGAAAAATTGGGGGCGAGCCATTCCGCCTGATGCAGGGAACTGGCCGGTGCCGCATGGTCCACCACGATAAAGATCTTCTCCGGATCCCACACCGGGACGCCAAGCCTCCGGAACGCCGGATAAAACAGGGGCCCAGTGCGCTGCAGGAACCGATGCGGGTACACCGGCCGCAGCCGGTACACCGCTCCCGGTCAAACCTGGGATACTCGTCGTACACCTCCAGATGATCCGGCGTGACGATGTAGGGCAGGGACAGACCTCTCACGTCGGCGAGGGTCTCGTAGCCTTCCTCCTCCATGAACCGCAGCATGTTCTCGTTCATCTGCGCAATGCAGTCGAACCCGTCCCACAAAAGCTTCGTGCACATCTGGGTCAGGGTCGCCCCGTACATGATGGTCTCCACCGCATGTTCCCATTTGCTGATTCCGCCGCCGCCCGCAATCGTCAGCCCGGTTCCCCTGGCCGCATTGCAGATCATGCGGTTGGAATGCTGGCGGACCGCCGGTCCCACCAGGGCTCCCAGGGCGTTGTTTCCCAGGTTGCTCATGGCCGGTTTTCCCCGCCTGTAGATGTCAATGGGCGGGGCGGCCAGCTGGGCGCCGTTGATGGTGATCCCGTCGGCCCCCGCCTCCTCGATGGCCTTGGCAAACACCATGTGGTCCACGTTGGTCCCTGAAGCCTTCACCCACACGGGAATGGCCAGGAGAAGTTCAGCTCCAGCGCATTGGCTCCCGCCTCTTCCATCGCCCTTCCGATGGTAATCCAGCTTTCCAGGTCGTCGTCCCGTCCCGCCACGTTGGCAAAGAGCGGAATGTCCACGGCTTCCCTGGCTCTTTTGACCAGCTCCACCCCGGCTTCAAAGTCGTTGCGGATGTCGCTGGGATTGAAATTGTAGAGGCCCGGCGCCGCATACATCCTGCGGTAGCCCCGGATCGGCTGATGAAAAAGCGTCACCTTGGTGCTGACCGCTCCGACCCCGGCCCTCTCCAGGCTCTTAATCTTCTCCACCGTGTCGGTAACCGGGCCTGACGCCGCCACAATGGGACTTTTAAAAGTCATGTTTCCGATCGTCTGCGTAAGACTGCTCATCTTTCTTCCTCCTTCTCCTGTGTTTTTTCCTTCTGCAGCCTGATTTCTTTCTGCTGATTCCCCCTGATGGTTCCAGTATATCCGCCCTCAAGTTAACTAACAATTCGGATTCACGACCAGTTTCAACCATATATTGTCCTTATCTGTCAATATTAAACGAATTTTCTGTCTATCCACTTCAATCTAACTGACAAAACAGACTGTTCTATGTTACAATGCTCTATATATCTGTCAGATTTCTGCGGCTGACGTCCTCCCATAAATACCCTGAAAAGCATTTATTTTTGCGGGAGGAAAAAGAATGTCGAATGACGGCACCATGCAAGAACTCAAAAACCGATTTATGCAGATTTCCTTCGGACCCCTGGATCTGGCCATCTACAACACGGTCTGCATGTCCCAGGCCAGCCTCCAACTCCGGCACAGCCACCCTTATTTTGAAATCCACCTTCCGCTAAAGGGGAACGCCATGTTCCTCCTGGACGGGGGAGGTGTGGCCCCCGGCGAAGATGCCCGTGAACAGCTCCGCAATGCTCCCCAGGCCGTAGCCCTTGTGGGAGCCGGTGTCCACGGAGAATTCCAAACTGCTCTCCCTGTTTGACAGCCTGTCGGACATGCTTTTTCTGTCAATCCGCTATGCCTATCAGCATACGCAGATGGCCAGGCCGCAGAATCTGGACGAACATCGGGCCATCCTTGACGCCGTGAGGGCCCAGGATCACGGGCAGGTGCAGAACCTGCTGTTCAGCCATTATGATAAACACCTGTAAATCAGCTAAAAGGGCCCGTCCATCCGGACGAGCCCCTCTTGTTATGCTTCTGCGATCACGGCACAGCTTTTTATTTCACCAGTGCGACCGTCTCCTGCATGATCGCCAGTTCCTCGTTGGTGGGAACCACGGCCACCTTCTTTGCGGAGTCGTCTGCGGAGATGACCACCTCTTTGCCGCGGCAGTTGTTCTTCGCTGCGTCGACCTTGATCCCCAGGTATCCGAAGTACTCGCAGATCTTCTCCCGGACCAGGGGTGCGTTCTCGCCGATGCCCGCCGTGAAGGCGATGGCGTCCACGCCGTTCATGGCCGCCACGTAGGAGCCGACGATCTTCGCCACCCGATAGCAGAAAATGTCGATGGCGTCCGCCGCCAGCTGGTTGCCGTCGCCCATGGCCTCCTCCAGGTCGCGGAAATCGCTGGAGAGGTTCTTGGTCAGGCCCAGCACGCCGGACTTCTTGTTGAGGATGTTGAGCATCTCGCTGACGCTCTTCCCTTCCTTATTGCAGATGTACTCCACCACGGCGGGATCGATGTCGCCGGAGCGAGTTCCCATCACAAGGCCCTCCAGGGGAGTCAAGCCCATGCTGGTGTCCACGCACTTGCCGTCCTTCACCGCACTGATGGAGGCGCCATTTCCGAGATGGCAGACGATGACCTTGGAATTTGCCGGATCCAGGCCCAGGAACTTGATGGTCTCCTTGGACACGAAGCTGTGGGAAGTTCCGTGGAAGCCGTATTTCCTGATGTGATATTTCTCATAGTACTCGTAAGGGATGCCGTACATGAAGGCCTTGGTGGGCATGGTCTGATGGAAGGCGGTGTCAAACACGGCCACGTTGGGCTTGCCGGGCATCAGTTTCTGGCAGGCGTAGATCCCCTTCAGATTGGCGGGATTGTGCAGGGGCCCGAGGTCGCAGCACTCCTCCACCACCTTAAGCACCTCGTCCGTGATGATGCAGGACTGGGTGATCTTGGCACCGCCGTGGAGCACCCGGTGTCCGATGGCGTCCACCTCGTCCAGAGTCTTTAACACGCCGGTCTTCTCATTGACCAGGGCGTCCAGCACCATCTGGATGGCCTCGGTGTGGGTGGGCATGGGAGCCTCGGTCACTTCCTTCTCGCCACCCGCCGGCTGGTAGATCAGGCGGCCGTCGATGCCGATCCTCTCGCACAGGCCCTTGGCCTGGACCTGCTCCGTATCAGAATCGATGATCTGATATTTCAGAGAAGAGCTTCCGCAGTTGATGATCAATACTTTCATGAATGGTTTCCTCCTGGTATATTCCGCATTTTTGTGCAAAAACACAATTATCTTTATTTTATCGCTTTCCGGCTTTTCTGTAAAGGACATTTTCCCCTGAGTTTCCGCATTTTCCCCCAAACTTTCTGTCCTGCGCAGGATCAGCCATAAACTTTTTCTGCCATATCTTTCTTTTCTATAAACAATCCGTGAAATGTTCCCGCCCTCATTGACTTTGCCGGATTATTTGTTATACTACATGTATCACAGATGCGCAAGGAGGAACCCATGAAAGAAGTACAGCCCCCGAAAAAACCGATTTTGTTTTATTATTTAATCGCCCTGGTCGTCCTGCTCTTGCTCAATGCGCTGCTCTTCCCCAAGATGTTCAGCGCCAGGGTCACGGAGGTGGACTACGGAGAGTTCCTCTCCATGGTGGAGAGCGGCCAAGTCGGACAGGTCGAGATCAAGGCCAACGAGATCATCTTTTCCGACAAGGGCGTCACCCCGTCCTATTATAAGACCGGGACCATGAACGACACCAAGCTGATCGACCGGCTTTACGACGCCGGCATCACCACCTTCGGCACGCCCATCGTCGAGGAGGCCTCCCCGATCTTAACCTTTCTCTTAAGCTGGGTGGTCCCCATCTTCGTCTTCGTGCTCATCGGCCAGCTCCTCTCCAGGGCCATGATGAAGCGGATGGGCGGCACCACGGGCAATGCCATGAGCTTTGGGAAAAGTAACGCCAGAGTCTACGTGGAGTCCAAGACCGGCATCAAGTTTTCCGACGTGGCCGGGGAGGACGAGGCCAAGGAGCTTCTCCAGGAGATCGTGGATTTCCTCCACAATCCGAAAAAATATACGGAGATCGGGGCCAGGATGCCCAAGGGAGCCCTGCTCGTGGGCCCTCCCGGAACCGGTAAGACCCTGTTGGCAAAGGCCGTGGCCGGGGAAGCCGAGGTCCCCTTCTTCTCCATCTCCGGCTCGGAATTCGTGGAGATGTTCGTGGGCATGGGCGCCTCCAAGGTCCGCGACCTGTTCAAGCAGGCTGCCGACAAGGCTCCCTGCATCGTGTTCATCGACGAGATCGACACCATCGGGAAGAAACGGGACGGAAACGGCTTTTCCGGGAACGACGAGCGGGAGCAGACCTTGAACCAGCTCCTCACGGAGATGGACGGCTTTGACGGCGCCAGCGGCGTGATGATCCTGGCCGCCACCAACCGGCCCGACTCCCTCGACCCGGCCCTGCTGCGGCCCGGCCGCTTCGACAGGCGGGTTCCCGTGGAACTCCCCGACCTTTCGGGCCGTGAGGCCATTTTAAAGGTCCACGCCAAAGACATCCGCCTGAGCGACAACGTGGACTTCATGGCCATCGCCAGGGCGGCCGCCGGCGCCAGCGGCGCGGAGCTGGCCAACATGGTCAACGAGGCCGCCCTCAGGGCCGTCCGGGACGGCAGGAAGATCGTCAGCCAGATGGACCTGGAGGAGAGCGTGGAGGTGGTCATCGCCGGATACCAGAAGAAAAACAAGCTGCTCTCCGACAAGGAGAAGCTCATCGTCTCCTACCACGAGATCGGCCACGCCCTGGTGGCGGCCCTGCAGACCAACTCCGCCCCGGTCACCAAGATCACCATCATCCCCCGCACCTCCGGCGCCCTTGGCTACACCATGCAGGTGGACCAGGATGAGAAAAACCTGATGTCCCGGGAGGAGCTTGAGAATAAGATCTCCACCCTGACCGGCGGCCGCGTGGCGGAGGACTTGATCTTCCACTCCGTCACCACCGGTGCCTCCAATGACATCGAGCAGGCCACCAAGGTGGCCAGGGCCATGATCACCCGCTACGGCATGGACGATTCCTTCGGCATGGTCGCCTTCGAGACCATCAAGAACCAGTACCTGGGCGGCGACACGACGCTGGCCTGTTCCGAGACCACCTCGGCGAAGATCGACGAGACGGTGATCGCCCTGGTGAAGGCCCGGTACCAGAAGGCGGAGGAGCTCTTGAAGGGCAACATGCCCAAGCTCCACCAGCTGGCCAAATACCTCTACGACCATGAGACCATCACCGGCGACGAGTTCATGGAGATCCTGGGCGGCCCCCTGCCGGAAACCGTGTAAGCCGTCCTGCTTATTGACAACCTTTCCCTCCCCATATAAAATAGTCGCAGGTAATCGCAAAGATTCGGACAGGAGAAGACATTTCCCCTGCCGGTGACAGAAAGGGGAGCACCACCATGAATAAAAAAGAAATCTCTGAGATAAAGAAGCAGTTCACCCAGGAGCACTGCGCCATCACCCGCATCTGCGGCTGTTACGTGGACGGGGAAGGGGAGCGGAAGGCGGATATGAAGGAAGCCTTCCTCTCCCTTCCGGAGGAGGAAATGTTCAAATATTTTGAAATCCTCCGCAAAAATCTGTCGGGAACCCTGGGGAAGAACCTGATCAATCTGGAATTCCCCCTGGCTGCGGAAAACGAGGGCAGCACCCACGACCTGCTCCTCCGCCTCCGGGAATCCGCCCTCACCGACGATATCCTTCTTGATACCTTTTACGACAAGCTCCTGGAAAGTCTGGACATGGAGGGGAACTTCCTGATCCTCCTGATCCATTCCGTCTATGACATTCCGGGAAAATCCACTGACGGGAGCGAGATGTTTGACGCCTCCGACGAGGTCTACAGCTACCTTCTCTGCACGGTCTGCCCGGTGAAGCTGGCCAAGCCGGGCCTCTGCTACAATGCGGAAGCCGGCGTGATCCAGAACCGGGTCCGGGACTGGCTGGTGGAGATGCCGGTGACCGGCTTCCTCTTTCCCGCCTTCCAGGACCGCAGCACCGACATCCACAGCCTGCTCCTTTACTCCAAGGACGCCAACCTGTTTCAGAACCGCCTGATCGAGGAGTTCCTTCGCTGCACCCTCCCGCTGGCCGCCGACAGCCAGAAGGAGACCTTCAACGCCCTGGTGGAGGAGACCCTGGGGGACGCCTGTGATTTTGAGGCGGTGAGGGCCATCCATGAACAGCTGGCCGAGCGGTTGGAGGAGAACAAGGAAAACCCGGAGCCCCTGACCCTCTCAAAGTCCGAGGTCCGCTCTCTTCTCTCCGAAAACGGGGCCGACGAAGAAGGACTCTCCCATTTTGAGACCCGCTACGAGGAGGCTGCCGGCTCCGACGCCCCCATCCTGGCCTCCAACGTAGTCAATTCCAGAAAATTTGAGATCCGCACTCCCGACGTCGTCGTGCAGGTGAAGCCGGAGCAGGCCGCCCTGGTGGAGACCCGCATCCTCGACGGCCGCCCCTTCCTGGTCATTCCCATGGAAGGACAGGTGGAGGTCAACGGGATCTGCATCCACACCGATGTGACCGCCGAAGAAGCCAGGTAACCTCGAAACTGAAAATTGTCAAGTGGATTCTGGCAATTGATCCATCCAAAGCCTGCTGCGCCATATCAAACAACAAAGACATCCAGGTCCTGTCAAAAAAGACCTGGTTGAGGGAACGGCTGGACGAGGGGCTCGTATTCCTCAAAGGAGACGTCCGGGGAAAGTGCTTCATCGAATACCTCCCCGCCGAATATGCCTGGGCACCGGTCGAGGCGGACGGCTACATGTACATCGACTGTCTCTGGGTGTCCGGGCAGTTCAAAGGGCACGGATACTCGAACCTGCTGTTGGAACAGTGCATGAGGGACAGCGAAAAGAAAGGGAAAAAGGGGCTTGTCGTCCTCTCCTCCAAAAAGAAAGCGGGATTCCTCTCCGATCCCAAATACCTGAAATACAAAGGGTTCGAAACGGTCGAAACGGCAGCCCCCCACTTTGAGCCAATGCCCCTTTACCACCTTTTCCTTATTTTATAATGGGGAATTTATCACACACGAAATCCTGCCGGAAAAGAAATTCGAGAAAATCCTCACAGACAAAGGACTGTAAAACCTATGGATATCTTAAACAGAGAACGGCTGGAAGCGCATTATCAAAAAATCCTGGAGGAAAACCGGGAAACCATCCTGAAAGGCGGCGTCGGGGACGACCATCTTGTCCATCCCCAAAGGGATCCGGCGACAGCTCCGGAGAGCCATGAGGGAGCAGGGTCTCTTACTGGAAGAGCGATACGAAACCTTCTCGGCACATGTCACAGCCGCAAGAATTCCGGGGCGGCTGACCTCCCCGGAACCCTTTTTAAGCCAGATCGCAGACCGCAGGCCCTTTGGAGAGATGGAGGTCTCCTCCTTTGAGCTGGTCTTTCACAACTGGTATGATTCGAAAAAGAAACTGTTGGCCAGGATTGCGGCGGGACCTCTCTGAAGCCGTCCCCCGCCGACACTCCAAACCCAGACAACGTACCCGCACCCGCATCAATCCAGGTACAGTTCCATCGCCTTATAGCAATTCACGGCCTTTGAGTCCGCCTCATTAAACCCTTCAGAAAAGGTTTGCAGACTGCCGGACGGGTCAACCACCAGATTGGTAAATGTCAAATATGCATCATAAAACTCCTTCAATGCTTCATAGGCTTCCTCGTACTCTTCCTGCGGATTTGTCAGATCTTTCATCAAAGATTTCACTGTTTCCTGATTTGTCTCTATATCTTTTATTTAGAACTGAATTCGGAGTCTAAAAAAAGGTAACTTAACGCCGTGTTAAAATCCGAACAAAAAATCCATTCGGCCGAGTATAGGGATCCGTAGCGTCGTCCCTCTCCTTGTAGATTGCATTATACCAGACCTGTTTTATCAGATTGCCACATGTCTCCGCATCTCCCGCACCAGATAACATCAAGAATGTTACCGTTTCCAGATTGTCCGCATACTCCTGGCTGATTCTTGCCGCCTCTTCTTCCGCCTGCTTCTTTCTATACTGCACGATGCCGACCGTGGCCGCAGCCGCTACAACCAACAAGATCACCACTGCAATGATAATCTTTTTCCGTTTGCCGGGCTTTGCGCTGTCTGCATTCGCACTCTGGGGTGTTTCCGAAGCCCCCTCTTGCTCTCTTCCTCCAACGGGACAGCCGCATTTCGAACAGACAACTGCTCCTGTCTCCAGCTCGGCTCCACATTCCGCACAGTGCTTCCCCTCCACCGAAACGAGATCCATTCCGCAATGCACACACTTTTCCTTATTTTTCAAGAATATTTTATGTTATTGGCACTTGTAGTATTTATCCTTCTGTTTTTCTGTTTTTTCAGAAATATTTCTTTTGTATGAAATAGACTCTCTAAATGTTATGGTCACAGAAACAGATTCGCAAACAGCACGATCAGCGGGATCGCAATGATGGTCCTCTCCATGAACACCACGAACAGCTTCCAGAGATTTAAAGGGATCTCGCTCTTGATGATGATGGTCCCCACCTCCGTCAGGTAGATGATCTGCACCAGGGAGAGGACACCGATGACGAACTTGGTCTTCACCGACTGGATCCCCGTGATCAGGAGAGCCGGAATGAACATGTCCGTAAAGCCCACCAGGGTGGCGGGAGCCGCCGCAAAGGCCTCCGGCACGCCGAGGGCGGAGAGGAGCAGTCCCATGGGATAGGAAATCCACTGGAACACCGGCGTGTAGGTGGCGATGATCAGGGCCGCCGTACCCCAGGCCACCACGATGGGGATCAGGTCGAACAGCATTCCCACCACCACCTCCAGGCCGCTGGTGAACACCCCCTTCAGACCAAAGGTCTCCGCCCGCTCACAGCTGGATTCCAGCGCATAGGCGAGGCGGCTCTTCTCACTGGGCACCTCCTCGTTGATCTGCTTGCCCGCCTGCTCCTGATAGGTGTCCGGGAGAGTGCGGATGGGCGGGATCCTGGCAATGATCACCGCCAGCAGGATCCCCACGATGCAGATACACAGATAAAAGGCCGGAAACAGGTTGGCGATCCCCATCGTGTCCGCAATTAACAGGCAGAAGGGAATGGACACCAGGGAGAAATTGGTCATGATGTAACCGGCCTCCCGCTTGGTGTAAAAGCCTTTCATGTACTGCTCCCTGGTCAGGATCACCGCCGCATTGGAGGCCCCGAACCAGGAGGCGATCAGGTCGATGGAGGCCCGGCCCGGCACCCGGAACAGCGGGCGGACCACCGGTTTTAAGAGCACGCCCAGAAATTCCATGATGCCGCAGTCCGTGAGGAAGGGCAGGATAAAGCTGAAGCTTAAGACGATGCAGAACAGGGTGGCGCACAGATCCACGATGGTGGCTCCCGTGTCGGCGGAGATGATGAACTCCGGCCCCACGCCGAAGACCACCATGCAGGTAACGACGGCTCCCAGAACCTTGGACACCAGGTAGAAGGGCGTCGTGGAGAAGCCCCGTTTCAGGTAATGATTCTTGCGGATCCAGTCCGGCTTGCAGATAAAATCATAGACTGTCAGCACGGCGGAGACCACCATGATCACCACCAGTATGTAAGAAAGGTTTCCGCCCAGCAGATTTTTTAAAAAGCCCTTGATGAAATCCAGCAGGGTTGTAAAGGACTCCCCCTGGGGGATCGGCACCAGGAACATCAGGATACCGAAGGCCGAGCCCAAGATAAACTTGAGCAGATTTTTCGTATTGACACTTTTCGACCGCATTCTCATACTCTCCTCTCGTTTTTTTCTCACAGGCGATTGCCAACCACTAAACTTGCCGAATATTCCCGCAATTTTATATTTCGCAGTTGCCTGTTTTTATAGTACTTCCACCTCCACCATGGCGTCATAGATCATCTTCTCCGTCACCGGATAGGGGATGTGGTTCATGTCCGGCTCTGTGACGATATCCTTTAGCACGGCGTTCAGCGCTTCCCGGTCAAGGGAGACCCCCATCTGTGCAAGAGTGGTCCGGATCCCAAGCTCTTTTAAGAACGCTTTGAGCCTGAGGGCCTCCTCCCGCTCCCCGTCAATGAGAAGCTGGACCAGCACCCCGTAAGCCACCACGTTCCCGTGAAGGTTCGCCTCCTCGAAGCCGGGAAGCAGCACCAGCCCGTAATAGACGGAGTGGGCGACGGCGCAGTTGTAATCGTCCAGCACCATCAGGGACACCAGCCCCGTGCTCACCACATTGGCGAGGACTGCCTGGGAAAGGGCGTGGCTCACCCGTCCCGCCTTACAGTCGGAAAGGGCCCTGGCCCCGTGCTCCAAAAGCGGCCCGTAGCACATGTTGCTGATCTCCCGCCCCAGGGCGGAGCTGTGGGAAAGCTTGTCCCCCCTGGCCGCAAAATGGCACTCAAAATATTTACCGACGGTGTCCCCCATGCCCGCCTGTAGGTATTTGGCCGGCGCATGGGCAATGACGGTCAGGTCCAGGAAACAGTGGCGGGCCGGACGGTCATAAAAATAAAAGCTGTCAAAGCTTCCGTCCTCCCGGTAGACTACCGACAGAGCCGTCGTGGCCGCACAGGTTGCCGGGATGGTGGGGAAGGTGAATACCGGAAGCCCTGCCTCGTAGGCCGCCCCCTTCGCCGTATCCAGGGCTTTGCCCCCGCCCATCCCGAAGATCATGTCCGCCTTCTCCTCCTCCGCCCGTCCCGCAAGCCTGTGGATCCCCTCATAGGTACAATCCCCGTGAAAGACCTCCGTCACCAGGGAAAAGCCGCTTCCCGCAAGGGCATTTTCAAGTCTTGGAAGCCCCGCCGCAAGGGCCTTCTCCCCGCCGCACAGAAGGATGCGGCTGCCGAAGGGGCCGCAGACGGCCGGAACCTCACCGTAAGGAGCCTCACCGATGGAATAATCACAAAAATAGATGGATTCTGTCTTCATTTTCTCCCTACTTCCCCGCCTTCAATAATTCCTGCAGCTTTCCCAGACGGGAAATGGCCTCGTCGATGGTGGCCTCCTCCCTGGCAAAATGGAGCCGGATCAGATGGTTGACCTCCTCCTTGAAAAAGCTGGAGCCGGGAACCGCCGCCACGCCCACATTCCGGATCATCCATTCACAGAACTCCAGATCCGTATAGCCCGCAAACTGCGGCAGGTCCAAAAATTCCTGAATGTCGATCAGGACAAAATAGGTGCCCTGGGGGACGTTGTGCTTGAGGGCGATCCGGTCCAGCCCCTCCAGAAAATAATCCCGCTTCTTCGTATATGTTTCCAACAGCTTATCGTAATAGGACTGGGGGAACAAAAGCCCCGTCACCGCCGCCTCCTGGAGGGGCGCCGCCGCTCCCACCGTCAGAAAGTCGTGGACCTTCTTCGCCCCCTCGATCACCTCCGCCGGCCCGATCAGGTATCCCAACCGCCAGCCGGTGATGGAGTAGGTCTTGGACAGGGAATTGCAGGTGATGGTGTGCTCATACATTCCCGGCAGGGACGCCATGCAGGTGTGCCGGTACGGCGCATAGACCATGTGCTCATAGACCTCGTCGGTCACCACGAAGGCGTCATACTTCACCGCCAGCTCCCCGATGGCCGCAAGCTCCTCCCTGGAAAACACCTTTCCGCAGGGATTGGACGGATTACAGACAATGATCGCCTTCGCCCCCTCGGCAAAGCCCCTCTCCACAAGACCCAGGTCGAAGTCATACTCCGGCGGCACCAGGGGCACGTAGATCGGCTCCGCCCCCGACAGAATGGCGTCCGCCCCGTAATTCTCATAAAAAGGAGAAAACACCAGCACCTTGTCGCCCGGATTGCAGATGGTCATCATGGCGCACATCATGGCCTCCGTGCCTCCGCAGGTGACGACGATCTCCGTCTCCGGGTCGATCTGCCTTCCGATGGCCCTGCCCTGCTTTTTCGCCAGCGCCTCCCGGAAATTCTCTGCCCCGAAGGTCACCGAATACTGGTGAGGCCCCTCGTAGGCGGCCTTCGCCAGGGCATCCATGATCTCCTTCGGCGGGTCAAAGTCCGGAAATCCCTGGGACAGGTTGATGGCTCCGTGCTCATCGCTGATCCTCGTCATCCGGCGGATCACCGAATCCGTAAAGCTCTGTACTCGTTCACTCAAAACCGGCATATCATTTTTTCCTCTTTTCCTATTTATTTTATTTATACACGGGCAATGCCCCAAAGGCCGCCCGGCCCCCAAAGGGCACTTAACCCCTAAAAGATGCGCATGCATCTGCCGGGCACCTAAATCCCCTCTACAATCATAAATGCACCTTCGCTCTGCGTCAAGAGTGAAGGTGCATAAAAATACATTTTTACATTATATTTACGCCTGGGAGGCCGCCGTCATCCTGCGCAGACACGTCGGTTTTGCGGATTTTACTGCGCCGCCTATTGCAGACAATTCCACCTCCATCAAACCGGGTCGGCTGTAATTGTCTGCGCTATGCTCATAAAATCTGTAAAACCTTCCTATCATCTGCACAGCATGGCGGCGGCCTCCCCGGACAATCTATGTTGTCGCCGTCATCTCCCAAACCGGCGGCGCAGCCTCCGGAAAACCTCCTGCAGTCGGTCCAGCCCCGCCGTCAGGTAACGGAGCAGCGGCTCGGTGGCGATGGCGAAGAGCACGAAGAGCATGGCGCATTCTTTGGAGATGGCCTGGATGGCGAAAAGCTCCGGCAGGAACAGCCCTGCAAGGATCAGGCCTACCACGCAGCCGGCCCAAATCGCCATACGAAATTTGTTCATGGGCTGGCAGATCTTAAAGAGGATCATGAAGCCGACAATGGCGAGCAGCATGGTGGCCGACGTGGCCACGTCCCCCGCATCCACGTCGAAGGTTCCCGCAAAGATCACCAATGCTCCCACGGCAATCACGTCGGTCAGGCCTCCCGGCAGCGCCTTCCGGATGACATTGGACATGAAACGCCCCTGGATCCGCTCCTTGTTGGGCTGTAAGGCCAGAAAAAAGGCCGGCACGCCGATGGCGAACATGCTGATCAAGGAGATCTGCGCCGGTTCCAGCGGATAGGTGATCATGAACGCCACGGAAAACAGCGACAACAAAAGCGAGAAGATATTCTTCACCAGAAAGAGACTGGCCGACCGCTCGATGTTGTTGACCACCCGCCGCCCCTCCAGAACCACCTGGGGCATGCAGGAGAAATCCGAGTCCAAAAGGACCACCTGGGAAGCCTGGGCCGCCGCCTCGCTTCCCGACGCCATGGCCACGCTGCAGTCGGCGTCCTTTAAGGCCAGCACGTCGTTGACCCCGTCGCCGGTCATGGCCACGGTCCTGCCCTGGAGCTTGAGGGTTCCCACGAACTGCCGCTTCTGGTCCGGCGTTACCCGGCCGAACACCGTGTAATCCCGCATGGCCTGGCTGACCGCCTCCGGCGTGGTCAGCGTAGAAGCATCCACATAGTTCTCCGCTCCCTTAACCCCGGCCTCCTTCGCCGCCTCCGATACGGTTAAGGGATTGTCCCCGGAGATTACCTTGATCTCCACCCCCTGCTCGGCAAAGTAGGCAAAGGTCTCCGGCGCCTCCTTGCGGATGGGATTGGCCAACAGCACGAAACCCAGGGGAACCACCTTCCCCGTGAGCGGCTTTCCGTCCGGCTCCCCGTCGTAGGAGCCGAACACCAGCACCCGGTAACCCTTCGCCGTGTGGTCCTCCACCTGGGGCCGCACCGCCTCGAAATCCTCCCGCAGGACAAACTCCGGCGCTCCCAGCACATAGGCCCCGTCCGCAAACACCACGCCGCTGTATTTGACCGCCGAGGAAAAAGGGATCACCCGGACCGGGCGGGCCCCCGTCCCTTCCGTAAAATACTCCTTGAGCGCCTCCATGGTAATATTGTCACTGCTCATGGCCTTCGCAAAATCCCCGAGAAGGGCCGGAAGGGATGCCGTCGTCCCTTCTCTCCAGCCGGGAGCCGGGACCACGTCCTTCACGCTCATCTTATTCTCCGTGATGGTCCCTGTCTTGTCCACGCAGAGCACGTCCACCCGGGCCAGCGTCTCGATGCTCTTCATGTCATGGAGCAGCACGCCGTTCTTCGCCAGGCGGATGGAACTGACCGCCAGGGCCACGCTGGTCAGCAAATACAGGCCCTCGGGGATCATGCCGATCACCGCTGCCACCATGGAGGTGATGCTGTCGGTGATGGTCTCCCCGTTATACACATAGCCCTGGACAAATAACACGATGGCGATGGGAATCAGGATGACCCCCACAACCTTGAGGATCTTGTCCAGGGAACGCATCATCTCCGACTGCTCTCCGGTCTTCATCTCCTTGGCCTGCATGGTCAGCTTCGAGATATAAGAGGCATTTCCCACCGCCGTAAGCCCCGCATGGCACTGTCCCGACACCACGAAGCTTCCGGAAATCAGGGGATCTCCCTTCCGCTTGGTGATCTCGTCGGACTCTCCCGTGAGGAGCGATTCATTGACCTGCACCTCCCCGGCGAGGACCACCGCGTCGGCACAGATCTGGTTGCCTCCCTTGAAGATCACCACGTCGTCCTGCACCAGTTCCTCCGAATTCACCGTCCAGACCCTGCCCTCCCGCACCACGGCCGCCTTCGGCGCACCCAGCATGTTCATCTTCTCCAGAACCTGCTTGGCCCGGATCTCCTGCACAATGCCGATCAGCGTATTGACCACGATGACCGGGAGGAACGTCAGGTTCCGGAAGGAGCCCACGGCACACAGGAGCGCCGTCAGGATTGCAAAGATCAAATTAAAATAGGTAAACAGGTTTCCCCGGATGATCTCACCCGTGGTCCGGGAGGACGAATCCACCGCCTCGTTGGAAAGTCCCCTGGCCATCCGCTCCTCCACCTGCTCCCTGGTAAGCCCCGTTTTGTAGGATACGGCCGCCCCGTATCCGGCCTGGCCCGTCCGAAATCCACCCGGGCGCTCCCCTTCTCCCGGAAAGCCGTCCGACGCTTCCCGGTCCTGCCTCGAAAAAGCCGGGCTCGCCTCCTCCCGTCTCGACGGCCCCCGCCCCTCCGGCTTCGTCTCCGCCGTCATCCAGGCTGGCTTCTGTCTCTCGGACGCCGCCCCCATTCCCATCCGCCCGGACGGGTCCTGTCCCGTCGGCACCTCTCCCGCTTCCATGCGGCCGGACGGCTTCTGTTCCGTCAACGTCGGCCTGCGCCCCATCGGCATCAGCTCGATGGGCCCCCGTCCCTCCGGCGCCCGTCTCACGGGCTCCGATAACATCCTGGCCCTTGCCGCCTGAATCTCCTCCACCGGGATCCGCTCCGTCGCCGCCTCGTACTCTGTCTGTTCCATCTGCCGCCTGGCCATCGTAAAACCTCCCGAACCTTTATCCTGCGTGTATCCTACAAGACAATTCTCTATTTTTTTCCTACATCTAAAAATTATACACTTCCTTCCCGTTTTTTTCCATTAATAAACTATAAATTTTTCTTTAGGAAAAACATTCTGCGCCATGGTCCGCCGGAAGGGGAACAGATTTTGGCGGTCAAGGAAATTCTTGATATTTGAAAAAAGATACGCTATATCATTAGCAGGGATTAACCCTTAATTTTTTCCAATGGGGGGAGTTTTTATGCGATTCACAGAAAAGAAAAATGACCGATGCCGTGGAGTCCAGGGCTGCCATTATTGACGAGTACGTGCTCTCCGCGGAGGAGTACATGACCGCCTTTGCGCTCGGCAGCGAGGTCCGTGACCTGCTCCTTGACCCGGAGGATCCGGCGCTTTTGGCGCAGGCCCAGAAGTATACGGAGGATTTCGCCGCCGTCAAGGGGATATTCGAGGGGCTTTACATCGCCACCCCGTCCACCCATGTGCTGACCCATACCTCTCAGAGCGCCATCGGCATGACCACCCGGTCGGGGGACTCCCTGAAAACCTTTCAGGATACGATCCTTGCCCGAAAAGAACTTACGAACCTGGGGATCATGAAGTCTCCCGGTACCGGCAGCATGATTCTGTCCATGTACTATCCCATCTTTGAGGGACAGGAGTGCATCGGCTATGTGGGGAGCGGCGTCTATGCCAGCCATCTCATGGACTCCCTGCTGAACCTGGACATCAAGGGACTGCCGGACAGCGAGTACGTGTTCCTAAACGCGGACACGGGCATCTATCTCTATCACGAGGATGAGGAGCTTCTGAATACGGAGACCACCGACGAAGGATACCTGGAGATCATCCGGCGCATCCATGCGGACGGCGGTACCCAGGCCAGTACATATTCCTACCGGGACGAGAACGGGACCAGGCAGCCGGTGGTCTACAAATATCTGAAGGACCGCGGCTGGATCTTCATGGTCCGGGATAACGCCTCGGAAGTATACGCCTCCGTGACGACCGTGCGCATTCTGGTAGGCGTTCTCTGCGCAGCCATGACTGCCGCCATCATCCTGGTCACGCTTTTGATCCTGCGCCGCGAGGGCAGGGACCTGATGACGGTAGAGCGGGCCATCGGACGCCTGGGGGATCTGAACCTCTCCGCCGACCAGGAGCTGGAGCCCTTTTATGACCGGTCAGACGAGGTCGGCATGATCGCCCAGACCACCCACCGGGTCTGCACTTGTCTGCGGAAGACCATCGACGACGTGGGCCGCATCCTGGGGGAGATGGCGGGCGGCAATCTTGCCATTGACGTTGCGGCGAATGAATCCTATTATATCGGTGACTTCAAGGCCCTGGCCGCCAGTCTCAAGTCCATCCATTCCAACCTGGTGGACATCATCCGCGACATTTCCCAGGTGGCCGGCCAGGTGGATACCAGTGCGGAACAGGTCTCTGCGGGCGCCGCAGCGCTCGCCCAGGGCACGACGGAGCAGGCCGCCTCTGTCGACGGGCTGATGAAAAACGTGACGGCCATCACCTCCCGCATCCAGACCAGCACCGTCCGCTGCGGCAGCGCCAGCGAACTGGTGGCCCGGGCCACCGGCTATGCGGACGAGGCAGACACGAAGATGGAACAGCTGACTGCGGCCACCGAGAACATCAACCAGTCCTCCGCCCAGATCGGCACCATCATCAAAACGATCGAGGACATTGCGTTCCAGACCAACATCCTGGCGCTGAACGCCGCCGTGGAGGCCGCCTGCGCCGGAAATGCGGGCAAGGGCTTCTCCGTCGTGGCGGACGAGGTCCGCAATCTGGCGGCCAAATCCGCCGAGGCCGCAAAAAACACCAACGACCTCATCAGCCGGTCCATCCAGAACGCCGAGACCGGGACGGAATCCACCGACCAGGCCGTCTCTGCCATGCAGGTCATCAACGACTGCATCCAGTCCATCAAGGCCCTGATGGATGAGATCGCCTCTGCCAGCGTCCAGCAGTCGGAGATGATCCTGCTGGTTGAAAACGAGATCAAGGAGATCTCCGCAGTGGTTCAGAATAACTCTTCGACCGTCGAGAAAAGCGCATCGGTCTCCAGTGAACTGTCCCAGCATGCAAGGACGTTAAACAGTCTCATCAGCCGCTTCCGCATCCGCTAAGCGGCCTCCGGCCCTTTTAGCCGCCAAAGTATTCCAGCGCCCTCTGGTGGTTTTCCTTTCCCCGGACGGTGAGAAGAAATTTATTCGTTTCTTTTTTTCCCGTGAGCGTTTCCGCCTGGGCATAAGGCATGTAGATTTCCCCGGAGGGCGCATGGAGGGTGGCGGCCACCAGGCAGGGTCTCCACTCTTCCGCCCCTCCCGCTTCCCCAGTCAGGCAGTACTGCCACCGGATCTCTCCATACCGCTCCAGCAGTTCTCTCTGTTTTTCCCCCGAAGCCGGGTGGCCGTTCCGATCTGTCATCGCCGCCAGGCTCTCCTCGCCGATAAGGAGTGCCGGGGCAGTTCCGACGGGAACCTCCCCCGACCGGGACACCTGCTTTTCCAGCTGGTCCAGGTCCACCCCGATCAGGACGGCGTCCATCGTATACCCCTCCGCTTCCAGTCTCACCGGGACCTCGATCACCGGGTCAAGGGAGCAGAATCCCGGAATCTTCTCAAGCTCCTCCTCGAAGGCTTCCCCCCGCTCCACTCCCTCCAGGGAAACCACAGCCTGAAAAGGAATCCCCTCTGCCAAAAACCGCCAGAGCATCCGACCCCCAAAGGTGAGGACGTACACGGCCAGGCTTCCCGCAAGGATCAGACATATCGCGCCGCTCCCGGAGCGCTTCCGCTTTTTCCCTCTCATCCTGCTCTTCCTCCTTCCTTTTTTCCGACATCCTTTTCCTGGCCTCCCCTGCTCCGACAGCTTTTTCCGGCTGTTTTCCGACGCCCCGATGCCAACGGTTCCTTGATACGGCGCCGCGGGATTGTGCACGGCCCGGTACTACCGCTTCCCGGCCTCCATCAGTAGCGCATTCTTTTTCCTGAGACGGAGGAGCAGCAGGAGAATCCAGAGCACAAGCCCGGCAAAGACCGCAGCAACCCCCGGCACCCACCAGGAATTGGTCTCCTCCGGTTCCTCCACCGCAAAGGACAGAACCTGCGCCTTTTTGATCTCCGTCCGGAAGGGCACGCTCTCCTCGTAAGTCTTGCCGTCCGCGTCCTCATACCGGAACGTGACCGTCCCCTCCACCGGCCCGTATTTTTCCCCGTCGCTCCCTCCCGGGTCGATTCCCGCAGTCTCCATGGCCCTCGTCCCCACGTAGACCCGCAGCGTCCCCTCGCCCGCGGCTCCCGCCTCCAGGTTTCCCACGAATACCTCTCCGTCGGGGAACAGCCCCTCCGCCGACAGGCCGGCCTGCACGTTGTAGACGGGCGCTCGGCTCACATTGCAGGCTTTGACGGAAAGCTCCAGGGTATCGGAGGCGTAGAGAATCCCCGGTATCTCCCCCGTCAGACATTCCAGCTCCACCGGCTGCCTGACGAAAAGCGCCATGGTCTCCCGCCCGACGATGGCGTTTCCCCTTTTGTCCTCATATTCAAATTCAAAGGCGATGGGAATTTCCCCGCCGGCCGCATCCGCCGCAGCCCTGAGACCCGTCTCCACCTGGATGGCCTCCCCGGGAGCGGCCGATGCGAAATAAAAGGAATTTTGCGAGAACCGGAGCCCGGATTCTTCCGCCGACACAGATATTTTTAAATTGTAGAGGGATTGTGAGCCGCTGCGATTTCGGAAGGTAACCTTGAGTGTCTCTTCGCTGCCGGCCACAATCTCCTTTCCGGGAAGAACGGCTGTCTCCATCAGGATCTTCGGCTGCCGGATCAGCTCCTCCCCGCCACCTGACAGGGCACTTCCTCCACCGCCCTCTCCGCCTCCGAAGCCCGCCGCTCCCGTTTCGCCACCCTCGCCGTTTTCTCCATTCTCGTTCCCCTCTCCCTTCTCCCCGTTCTGTTCTCCGCCCGCCTTATCCCCCGGCGCTTCCCCGGCTCCGTCTCCATCCGGGTCTTTTGTATCCGTCTTGTCCCCTCCGCCAGGCGTTCCCGCTTCCGGGATGGAGAGAAGGAGCTGGCGCTTCCACAGAACCCGTTCCATCCCCTCCGTATAGCCGGCAGCCTGCACCGTCACGGCGCAGGAACCTCCGGCGGCCGTCCCGGAGAGGGGGAGCTCCATACAGTAAAGGTAGGTCTCCTGCTCCGCCTGGCCGGGCATTTCCGTCCCACCGGAAATCTCGGCCAAGCCAGGAACTTCCGCCCCGCCAAGGGGATCCGTCAGACCAGGAATTTCCGTCCCGTCGGCCGGTCCCACGCATACCATCGTCCCGCCTTTCAGGGCATATCGCTTCTTCTCCACCGTTTTCTGATAATTTTTCGGCAGGAAGACGGATGTGGCCCCCTCGGGGAAGATCAGGCTGACCGTCAGCCGGTCCCCCGCCAGCTCTCCGCTTGCGGTAAAGGGAACAACCAGGTACAGGACGCCGTCCCTCACCACCGGTTGATATCCCTCGGAGAAGCTCTGCTCCATCCCTTCATATTTATGGCGGCTGTCGATGTCGAGATGGACCCTCCCCTTCTCCGGCACCGTCTCTTTGGCCGCACTGGTTCGAAGCAAGCCCCCCGTCCAGATTATCACAAAAAATGCCGCCAGGACCCATCCCGCCCGGCGCCGGTCCCTTTGCTTCATGTTTCATTCCTCCAATCCCCGCAACTGTTCACACAGTCGCCGATTCTCCATGTTTTTCGGGATGCGTCAGCACCCCGCCGTCCATCTCGTACACCTCGTCGCATAAAACGCGGATGTCCTCCTCGTTGTGGCTGGCCAGCAGGATCGTCTTCCCCTCTCTCTTCAATTCCAGAAGGAGTCTCCTGATCTGGGCCACCCCATGTTTATCCAGCCCGTTGAAGGGTTCATCCAGCACCAGGAGCTTCGGGTCTTCCATGATGGCCTGGGCGATCCCCAGCCGCTGACGCATGCCCAGGGAATATTTCTCCACAGCTTTCTTCATGTCCGGGTCAAGGCCAACCTTCTCCATGGCCGTGCGGACCCCGGCTCCGCCGATCTTTTTCCTGAGGGCCGCCAGGATCTCCAGATTTTTCCTCCCGGTCAGATTGGTCAAAAAACCAGGCGACTCGATGATCACCCCCAGCTCCTCCGGGAAGTCCGCATCCCTTCCGATCCGCTTCCCGAACACCCGGACCGTTCCCGTGGTCGGCGTGAGAAAGCCGCAGATACATTTCATGAGAACCGTCTTCCCGGAGCCGTTGTTGCCCACGATCCCGTAGACCCGCCCCGCCTCCAGGGTAAGATTTACTTCCTTCAGAACCAGGTCCTCCCCGAAGCGCCTGGTCACGCCCGTAAGTTCCACACACGTCTCCAAAGTCTATCCTCCCTTCCATTCTCCTTCACCGAGGCTCTCGGTGGATTCCGGCGGCAAAAGCCTGCGCCCCTTGATGTCTCCGCCGGCCGGCGCCATCGTTTTGCCGCCTGTTCCGGACCGGGAACCTTGAATTTCTAAATGTTCTGATCCATCCTTTCGCAAGCAGCCTCGCAACCGGCTTATGATCCGCCGTCCATGGCGGCATAAGCCTTTTCCGGACGTCCTGTCCGGAAATTGCTGATCTTTCCCACAGAACATTAAGAAATTCTAAGGTCCCCGGCCAGTCAGGGACATCAAAACATGGCGCCGACCGCCGGGGACTGCCGAGGGCATCTCACACCTCCTCCACCCTCCCAAAAAGGATTCCCCCGTGAAGACTCACGGTCACGGCCAGAAAGAGGAGGAGGAAGAGCCACAGTCCCTCCTTCCCCGGTCCCCAGTCGGCGGTTCCCGCAACCCACTGGGGCGGGTACAGCCAGAGGGCCTCCGGAAAATACCGTTCCTGCAGAATCAGGCAGAAATAATAGCCCGCAAAGGGGAGACCGAAAGCCAGGTAGGCCGAGCGGAACAAAACCGCCGCAATTCCCCCCAGGGAAGCCAGGACCGCCCCCAGGATCCCTAAGCGAAGCAGGACGGCCACAGGTTCCCACACCATGGCAAAGGGGATCGCCCCCTTTTGCTCCAGGGGAAAGAACAGGAGAAAGTAGAGGAACAGGGTCAAAAGCCCGGCCGTCGCCCAGGGCAGGAAGCCCCCCAGGGCCACCGCGAGGATCTTGTTCTCCGTGTAGCTCCTTCTGTCCTGCCTGGGAAGGCAGGCCTTCAAAAATCCCCCCTTGGACTCCGCCAGAAAGGAATCGCTCCAGGGCAGGACCGATACCAGGGGCAGAAGAAAGATGACGGCCCGGCAGCAAAAAGACCCTTTCGCCAGCGTGAGGAAATTCCCGGCGGCCAGGCTCCCCTCCCCGGACGGCCAGGCCGTGCCGGAGAGGATGGCCGAGAGGCCGAGAAAAAACGAAGCCAGAAATCCCCGTCCGGCAGTCATCCGTTTCAGTTCACAGCCCATCCTCCCATTCCTCCTAACTCTTTTCTCCAAGAAAGACAAAGCTGTAACGCCTCACCGCCCGCAGGGAAATCCCTGCAAGCAGGAGGATGAGCCCCGCAAACACAAGCCGGGACGCAGAAAGGGAGGGCAGGCGGTCATAGCCAAAGCTGTGCTTTCCGTAGGTGGCGTGGCTCAAGGGGCTCAGCCACCCGATCAACAGGTTCGCCCGGTATCCCTCGTATTCCCGCCACCCGAAGAGAGCTACGATCACGTCCCGGTTGAGCAAAAGCCCGTACAGGCTGAACAAAAGCCCAAAGATCATGCCCCGGTTCTTTCCGCAGCGCAAGTTTCCCGCCAGAATGAGAAAGCTCAGGGTGAGGGCATAGAGAAACAACAGTCCAAAAACCTGCGCCATGCAGCCATAGGGCGTGATGCTCTCCATGACCCCCACGGTGGAGGGCACCCCCAGCTCCGACCCCAGCTTCGAGTAGGCCAGCATGGCCGCCGTCTCGCTCCACACATCGCCCAGATAGCTGTATTTCCCACAGAGAAGGACCGTGGCCACGAAGAGGAAGCCGGTGTAGAGGAACACCACCCCGGCCACGTAGAGCATCTGTCCCGCAAGCCATCTCCCCTTCGTGGTCCGATACAGGTAATAGGGCGTCATAGCGCTTGCCATGGGAAGGTCCGAGAACAGCAAAAGCAGAAGGATGGAGCTAAGCAGGACGGAATAAGCGTCCCCGAAGGTCCAGAGGAAAGGCTCCGCAAGCTGCACGGGAGTCCCGTAAGCCTCGATGACCTTCATGACCCTGCCGCTCAGCAGAAAACAGAGCACCAGGCCCAGAAGCAGGGTGAGGATCACCTTGGGATTCTTCAAAAATCCCCGGAAATTGAACCGGGCCACGGCAAACACCTGTCCCATGGGTTAATACCCCAGACCCCGGTTGATCACGCTCCCGTCCGCCGCATTGATGGTCAGAAAGCTCTGGTTGGGCGTCTTGGCGTTGTCCCTGCCCGGTACCTCGAAGCTCCCGAAGAAATCCCAGGCCGGGACCAGGACCCCCTGTCTGCTGTCGGTGGAAGGCTCGTAGATCCTGGTGTAGCCGAAGGCGATCCGGTCAATCCGGTAGGTTCTGGAATCCTCATAATTCAGCACGTCCGCATTCTGGATCTGCATCATCTTTTCGTAGATCGCCGTGACCTCCGAGAAGGGTAAAAGCTTCACATTCTCCGTCCGGACCTCCCCGATGTCGTACAGGTTGGTGAGATCCATCCGGTCGACTCCCTCCTTGGTCACGTAGAAATCCAGCCGCTCATAACTCCAGGTCTCCGTGGTCCCCTCGATGTCCTCGTAGGCGCCGCCCTCATCGACGGTGTGGGTGATGGGAATCCCGGAAAGACGTCTGGCGTAATGGAGCAGATACCCCGCCTGGTTCTCCTCGTTCTCCCAAAAGTCCCCGCCTCCCTTTTCCTCCCAGGCCTGGCTCCTGAGGGCGTAATCCCAGGAGACCACGTCCATGTCCGAGATTCCCAGGGCCGACACCTTCTCGTCCGCCATTTCTTTGGCCTCCTCCAGGGAAATCTCTGCCTTCGTCTTGATTTCTTCCTCGTCCGGATAGGATAATTCTCCCCCTTCCATGTCCTGGTAAGCCCACCATTCCGGCTGCTCCAGGCCCGCATGGGCCGTATTCCCCAGCCGCTTCACCTGCAACCGCATGGGTGCGGGCCCGTAGGAGAAGATGTCATACTGGTAGAGCTTTCCGTCCCCGGTGTCCACGATCCCGGAAAAGGAATCCTCCATAACCTCCGTCTCCCCCATGCCGATCCCCACTTCCAGCCCGTACTGGGGGCGCACCTTCTTCCTCTCGGCCTCCTCCGGCGCATTTTCATAATCCTTCTTCGCCTGCTCGATCACACCGTAGATATCGTAGATATAATTTCCGTTCTCATCGGTTCCTTCCCGGTAAGGGTCCAGGTTCCCGGCCGCCACGTATCCCTCCATCTCCTCGATCCAGGCCCGGTAATCCTCCTTCGTCTTCTCCGTGTAGCTGTAATAATCATAAATGTCCGCCTCGCCGAAGAGCGCCTCCGTGATGCGGTCGATCTCCTCCTGGCCGAAGGGATGCTGACTCACCGCAATGGTATCGACCTCTTCCGCCTCCGGAATCTCCACCTGGGCATCCGTGATGACCGTGAGCTTCCCCGTGGGATCTTTTGTCTCGCTCTCGTAATGCTCCGGCGCAGCCAGGATCTCCCGCAGGGTCTGCCCGCCGCCCGCCGACTCCGCCTCCTCGTAGCCGCCCCCGGCCGCCTCGCCTTTGAGTTTCACCACCGAGTCCTCCGGCGTCTTGGCACAGCCCCCAAGGAGACTCGCACAGAGCAGCACGCCGCAGGCTCCCGCCGCCCATCTCCTGCATCTCGTATGTTTTCGACTCATAAAACTTCCTCCTCACTGCGGACAGGTGCCCGATCACTCCTGCTTCCCGGTTCCCCGTCCGCCGTTTTTTTCTGTCCCCAGCATACCGCAGGAGCTTTTGCCGAATCCGCCCCGAGTTGTAACCAAATTGTAGATACCAGGGTCAAAAGGTCGGGAATCCGTGGTATCGGTATCATTCCCCCCACAGCATGGACACCTTCGTCCCCTCCCCCTCCCTGCTCTCGATGAGAAGCCTGGCGCCGTGAATCCCCGCAATCTGGCTGCAGAGGGCCAGGCCCAGGCCGCTCCCGCCCGCACTCCGCCCCCTGGCCTTGTCCACCATGTAGAAGGCCTCCGTCACCCGGCCGATCTCCCCCTCCGGGATCCCCCGGCCGAAATCCTCCACGTAGATCCCCCGTCTGTCCGCCGAGACCAGAATCCGCCCACCCTCCGTGGAAGCTTTGCAGGCGTTGTCCACCAGGTTGAGGAGCAGACTCTCCATCAGGTCCTCGTCCATGACATGGGAAAGCCTTTCCTCCGGCTCTTTCCTTTCCAGATCCACTTCCAGAGAAAGGTTCCTTTCCCGCAGTCGGAAGGCCGCAGAAGCCTCCAGCCGTCCGAACAGGCGGTCAATCTCCACTTCCTTCATGACCGCCCCCTCTCCTCCGTTCTCATAGAGGCCGGTCAGCTCCAGCATCTTTTCCGACAGCCTGGCAAGCCGCCTGGCCTCGTTCAAAATATAGGTGAGGGACTGTTCCCTCTGTTCCTCCCGAAGCCGCACCGTGAGAAGCAGGTCCGCATTTCCGATCATGGCCGTGAGGGGGGTCTTCATCTCATGGGCCAGGCTCCCCAAAAGCTGCTTCTGCTTTTCATTGACCGTCCGCAGCGCCTCCACGTGCCGCTCCACCTCCCCGGCCATCCGGTTGAAGCTCTCCGTCACATCGCCAATCTCGTCCCTCCCCCGGACCTCGACCCGGCTTCCATATTCCCCGGCCGCAATCTCCGCTGCCCCGGATTTTAATTCTTCCAGAGGCTCAAGCATCCGGTAAATGCGCCGGTAAAGCAGGAACCCGACCAGGACAAGCAGCACGGCGGCGGCGCCCGTCCCGTAAAAGACAAGCTTCCCCGCCCGCCTGTAGATGTCCGTCACATCCTGGACCACCGCAAAGCGGTAGCCCTCCGCCCCGAAGCCGGCATCCGCCCGGTAAAACAAGAGCAGCCTTCTCCCTCCCACCCGAAAGGGGCCTGTGGTGAACACCTCCACCTCCGATATCCGCTCCTCCCTGCGCAGCTTCTCCAAACGCTCCAGGTCAAGGTCGTAGGGAGTCAGGTTGCGGACCTCCTCCCTGTCCTTCCACAGCACTCCCATGCTGCCGAACTGCTCTCTGAAGCCATTCAAAATAACAATGTCCCGGATATTTTCCTCCAGGACACCGATCTTTTCCTCCGCATATTTCTCCCGCAGCAATCTGGCATTCTCCTCCGCATGGACGGTTCCGTAACGCCTGGCCTCGGAGAGCCCCTGCCGCTTTACCTCCCAAACCGAGAAGGCCAAAAGCCCCGCCGCCAGCAGGAGCATCCCCAAAGCCACCTGCAGATATAATTTCCGAAACAGCTTCATTCCTCCACCTCCAGCCGGTATCCGATGCGGGGAACGGTCTTTATGACCTCCGAAAACCCCAGTTTCTTCCGAATCCGCCCCACATGGGCGTCCACGGTCCTGGTCTCCCCCTCAAACTCCACGCCCCATAATGCCGCCAGAAGCTGGGCCCTGGAAACCGCCTTGTTCTTATTTCGAAGAAGCATCAGCAGACAGTCAAACTCCATGGGCTTTAAATACACAGCCTCCCCGCCCTTGGTCACCGTGCGCCCCGCTGGGTCGATGACCACGTTCCCGATGACCGTCACCGCATCCTGGGGCGCATGGCGCTCCAGCACTTTGTTGACCCGCACCAGAAGCTCCACCATCTCGAAGGGCTTCACCATGTAATCCTCCGCCCCGCCGGTGAGCCCACGGATCTTGTCCGGAAGCTCCCCCCTGGCCGTCAAGAAAATCACCGGCACCCCGTAGCCCACAAGCTCCGGCAGCAGGGCGAAGCCGTTCTTCCCCGGCAGCATCACGTCCACCACGGCGCATCCGTAGTCGTGCCGCTTCTTAAGGGCCGCCGAAGCCTCCGCCCCGTCAAAAAACGGATCCACCTCGTGGCCCGCCGCCTCAAGGCTCAGGCGGATCACGTCGTTGATGGCCACCTCGTCCTCGATTACCAGAATCCTCGCACCCATCCCCCGACACTCCTTTGACGCTTTGCTTTTATACAGGCGATTGCCTGTTTCCTTTTATAAACAGAATATAGGTTCATTATACCATGGAAAACGGTCCCCGGTGTAACCGATTTGTAACGATTCCCGCAAGGTCGGTGAAAGCACAGGTCGACCACGATGGACAGCCCCTTTTTCTGCCGGCAAAGCTTGTGGCAGAGGCTGAAACCGCTGGTGTTAAAGATGATGTCTGGCTTTACCCCCTTACTCATGCACAGCTTCCGGAACATCTGATGGATCTGGAACGCCCTGCTCTCGATGATCATCGGCTCGCCGTCCAGCTTCGGCCCTTCGATGCGGAATCCCACGTCAAAATTCCCCCGCTCCATCTCGTCATCCACATGGCAGTCCGGATATTCCACATAGTCAATCCCCATGCCCGGGTGCCTCTCCTCAAACAGATGGATGAAGTAAAATCTGAGGATGAATTTCCCTGGATGCAAAATCTGAGAGCGAATCAAGCGCCCTTTCCGATCAGCACACGTTTCCCCTGAAAGGCGAATCCGTATTTGCGAATTCTCTCCTTCGGAATTCCCTTCGCCGTAAGGGCCGTCTCATACTGTTTATCCGCAATCTGCTTAAGCGCCGCCGCCACCGTGTCGGAAAGCTCCGCCTCGTCCTCCGGATCCTGCACCTTGAATTCCAGGAGAATGGCGTCATCCTCCCTTTTCCTCGGCTCCAGCATCACGTCATAGCGGCCAAAGCCGGATTCTCTGTTGGAGGTAAGCACGTATCGATTCCGCAGGGTCACCAAAAGACCCAGTACAAAGCCATGATAAAATCTTTCGGGTTCCGCCCCTGAGGGGCGGTTCCCTGTATCAAAGAAGCTAAAGGTCTCCTGTGCGATCCGGTTCATATAAAGGTTCATGGCTTTCACGTCGTCCGACAGAAACGCCTTGATAAATCCCTGATAGTTTCCCGGATTTTTCCGGAACCATCCGGCCACCATGGAGCGGAACATCAACTCAACCTCTCTATTCGTAAGCCCCAGCTCGTGCCGCAGCTCCAGAAATCCATAATCCTCCTCATACTCTCCGCCTTCGTAGGTCTCACACCCGAACACCCGCAAATAGCCGCTGGCCAAGAGAAGGCTCCAGACGGCCGTATCATTCCCCCCCAACTGATCGTAGACAAATTGCTCGTCCACGGCTACCATCAGATGTTCCCCGGAAAGGAGCCGTTCAAAATCCTGCTTGATGCTGCCGTCCCCCTCCCTAAGAAGCTTCCCCACCAGGCTGTTGGAGCTGGTGTTGGCCCAGTAACATTTCAAATCTTTTTTATCCAGATAATTAATAATCGACCAGGGGTTGTAGATATCTGTGCGGCTTCCGAAGGTAAATCCGTCATACCAGTCCTTTACCCCCTTCTTCTCGTCAGACAGGCCGAACTCATCCAGGGCTGCAAACACCTCTTCCTCCGTAAAACCGAAGCTGTCCTCATATCTTTTTGAAGTCGTCGTCACCACCTCAAGATTATTCAGATCTGAAAAAATCGACTCTTTGCTAACCCTTGTAATACCCGTCATGACCGCCCGCTCCAGATAAGGATTGGTCTTAAAGGTTGAATTAAACAGGCTGCGCATGAAAACGACCATTTCCTTCCAATAGCCGTTCACATACGCCTCCTGCATGGGCGTGTCATATTCATCCAGCAAGATCAGCACCTTTTTCCCATAATATCTGGAAAGATACAGGGACAACTGGTTAAGGGAAAAGGTCGCCGTCACCTCCGCCATATTCTCCGCTACAGAATCAAAATAGTCCTGCTCTTTTGCGTCCAGCAGACCCTTCTCCTTCAGCAAAAACCCATATTTCGAATACAGGTTGACCAGAAGCTGGCAGATCCTCTGCACCGCCGAGGAATAGTCCCGCTCCTTTACGGCGGCAAAAGACAGACTGATCACCGGCCAGGTTCCCTGCATCCTGCGGTACTCTTCCCTCTCCCATATGGAAAGCCCCTCAAACAAATCTCCCCTGTCCCCATAGGCAACGGAAAAAAATTTTTCCAGCATACTCATATTCAGCGTCTTTCCAAACCTCCTGGGGCGGGTAATGAGAGTGACGCTGTCCCCACTCTCCCACCATTCTCTGATAAAATCTGTCTTATCAATATAGAAATACCCGTTCTTTCTGATATCCTCAAAATCCTGATGTCCGATCGCAACTTTTCCCGCCATGGTTCCGCCTCCTCCTCATTCTTTTTTCAGTATATCTGATTTTGCGGGAAAATACAAACTTTTCAGTGGGTTAGACCTTGAATCTGGAAGAAATCCGGGCTGTGGCATCGAACAGGTCTGTTGTCAGTATAAAAGGCTCTGAGAACGCATTTACAACAATACCCTTCACATTTTTCTCATTATTTCTTGCCAGTATCATACATTCGAGGAAACTTTTCTGCACCTTGGAAAAACGCTCTCCGTACTCTCCCATTTCCTCTGCGGTGGCAAATACGGGAAAGAAGAAATCTTCGCCCTTTCGCAGAATATCCGGCACCAGCCTCATCAAATCCTTATTGGTAAAACGTTTTCCCACCAGCGTATCAGGGGTATCTCCCGCCTCTCTCACCATCCGTTCGGCCTCAGCATAATCGTGTTCACTTAAAATCGCATTACAGGGAACCCACACAAAGCTGTCCCGAAGAACCGCAAGAAGCGTATACAGATTCTCTTTTCTCCTTTCCCACTGAAACATTCTCATGGCTTCCTTCAGCACAGACCCATCCATGAATCCATACGCCCTCCTGTCGGTTGCCGCATCAAATTGGTCAAGGACGGCAAGCATGTCTTCCGGAAGCCTTCCTCTGCACTCCAGCTTGTCAATATCCGGCACCCCATAAAACGCCTCGGCAATACTTCCTGCAATGCAGGTGAGCGTGTCGCAGTCACCGCCCAAAGACACCGCCGTCCGTATTACATCCTCAAAATCCACCCCCTCGAGGAATGCGGTTATGGCCTCCGGCACCGTCTCCTGACAGGACTCCACATGACGATAGACCGGCCGGATCTCATCACAGGTTCCGGACAGATTGTACCCGAATTCCCAAACAATATAGTCCTTAATCCCATCCTTTGCACACCCATTTCTCGCCATGAAAATTGCGGAGGCAGCCGCCTCCGCTCCCTTGACACCCTCCGGATGGTTGTGCGTCACCTCCGCCGTCAGTCTTGCGTATCTCCTTGTCTCCTCAAGGCTTTCATATAACCATCCTGCTGCCGCCACTCGCATGGCAGAACCGTTGCCAAAGCTTCCGTAAGGCTTCGGTTCCTTCTCCTCTAGCCAAGCGCTAAAGGCCACGCCATACCCGGCATGGGGATACTTGCGCCCCCACCTCTGCATGGATGCCACAAGCTCCGCCCTCACCTCGTCATCCGATTTCCCGGTGCTGCCCATAAGGGCCTCCGCCACGGCGATGGTCATCACCGAATCGTCCGTATACTGGGAATCTTTGCCACATTGTCAAGTGGTGAATTCAATTTTTCTTGCATATATTTTTACATTATGGCATAATATAAGTAAGAAATTCTTACTGGAAAGGGGCGTAAGCAAATGAACACACAAATATTGACAGTTTCTTCCAAAGGACAGATTTCATTGCCAGTCAGCATTCGAAAACTCCTGTCGATTGATACTGGTGATAAACTAGTTGCATATACTTCAGGGGATGTTATCATGCTCAAAACTTTAAAGCTTCCTTCTGCTGAAGAATTTGAA
>JAAWRC010000066.1 GCA_022800815.1 Lachnospiraceae bacterium
GAATGTAATGACACGGCAGTGTCTGTCCCGCAGGGTTAAGGATATGGATTTGCTCCGGCAGGAGTTGGCGGCATGGGAAAGTGACCGCAATGCACATACGGCCTGTATCCAATGGCACTTCACAACTGAAAATGCCAGAACTAAGCTGGTGTCACTCTATCCTAAATTTGGTTCCATAGAGGAAAAATAATTTAGCTATATATAATACAGACGGAGCGCTAGCTACTGACTTTTAATCCTGCATGTTCCAGTACATAATCCTTGATTTCCTCATAAGTTGCTTTGCTCTCCGCAGCCGTCAAATCAAGCTCGTCCATCTGAAGCTCAACCTCGATATGTTGGTCTGAATGAAGTTTGGACAATAAACATACCGTCTCCACCCCCACGGTCATCGGGAACATGTCCACCGGCTGCACCCGCTCCAGCCCATAGCCCGCACCGCACAGATACTTGAGATCCCTGGCCAGGGTGGCGGAATCGCAGGAGACATAGACGATACGGGCCGGCTCCATCTGAACCATGACAGCGAGGAGCGCCTCGTCGCAGCCCTTTCTGGGCGGGTCGACCACGATCACGTCCGCCCTCTCCTCCGGGTGGGACCCGTGCCAGTCCGGCAGCACCTCCTCCGCCCTTCCCTCGAAAAAAACGGCGTTGGCAATACCGTTTAGAGCCGCATTCTCCCGGGCGTTTTCAACGGCGGCGGGAACGATCTCCACCCCGTACACCTGCGCCGCCCGCCTCGCCAGGAAGAGAGAGATCGTGCCGGTCCCGCAGTATAAGTCCCACACCGTTTCCCGGCCGGTGAGTCCCGCAAGCTCCAGCGCCTTCCCGTAGAGCTTCTCTGTCTGAAGCGGATTTACCTGGTAGAAGGACTGGGGCGAAATCCGGTAAGTCAAATCTCCGATCCGGTCCGTGATATGCGCCTTTCCGGCCAGGACGATGATCCTCTCCCCCAGGATCACGTTGGTCTTCCGCCGGTTGACATTGAGGGTGACCGAGGCCATCCCCGCAATCCCCATCAGGCGCTCCGCCAGTGTCTTCCCGTGGGGAAGCTCCGAACCGTTGATCACCAGGCACGTCATGATCTCCCCCGTGTGAAATCCGTTTCGGATCAGGACGTGGCGGACCAGCCCTTCATGGCGGACCTCGTCGTAGGGGGCGATTTCGTACTCCTCCATGAACGAACGGACGGTCTCCAGAATCCGACGATTTATGGACGACCCGAGAAGGCAGTCCCCCGCCTCGACAATGGAATGGGTCCGGCCCGCATAAAAGCCATAGACGATCCGGCCGTCCTTCCTCCTCCCGAAAGGAAACTGTCCCTTGTTCCGATAGCGGTATCCCCTCGTTCCCTCCTCCGTCTCCTCCATGCCGATAATCGGCTGCAGGGGAAGCGTCTCTTCCTCAAAGCCTCCGATGCGGACCAGGTGGTTTTTTACCTTGTCCTCCTTGAACCGGAGCTGTCTCTCATAGGACATGGCCTGAAGCTGGCAGCCGCCGCAAGGAGCAGCTACCGGGCAAAGGGGATCCACCCGAAAGGGGGACGCTTCCAAAATGCGGAGCAGCTTTCCGTAGCCGTAATTCTTTTTGGCCCTGATCACCTTTCCCTCGATCCGGTCGCCGATCAACGCATCCTTGACAAAGAGGGTATAGCCATCTACCTTGCCTATACCCTCTCCCTGCTCACTCATATCTTCGATTCTGATCTCAAATATCTGATTTTTTTCCAATCCGGCCTCCCATTCGTTCCTTGTCCGTTCACCGGCGGTTTATCGGCCTCCCGCCGTCCATCGCCCACCGTTCACTCGTCCGGCCTGTTCCACCGGCCATCGGCCGCCGCTCTATTCAAGTTCCGAGGTCCTGCGCACGTTGGAATCCAAAAGCCGGTTGAAGCCCAGCCATCCGTCCTCCCCCGCCTTCCCCGCAAAAAGCTCCTTGAGCGTCTGCATCTTCGCATCCAGATTGTCCGCAAAGTTTAAAGCCAGAGCCTCAGCCAGGGCCGGTTTCTTCGGGGAGCCGTACTCGTATTCCCCATGGTGGGCCAGGATGCAATGCTCAAGCTCCGAAGCCAGTTTTTTCGGGAAATTGGGAATGTCCCGCAGCTTCTCCTCCAACATGATCGTCCCGATGACGATGTGTCCCAAAAGCTGCCCCTCGTCCGTGTAATCGTTCTGCGGAAAGGCGGAAAGCTCCCTCGTCTTCCCAATGTCGTGGAACAGCGCCGCCCCGATCAGTAGGTCCCGTTTCAACAGCGGATACTGTCCGCAGTAAAAATCGCAGAGCTTCACCACGCTCAGCGTGTGCTCCAAAAGCCCTCCCACGAATCCGTGGTGTATGGTCTTCGCTGCGGAATGTCCCTTGAACACTTCAATAAACTCCGCATCCTCCACGAAAAACTTCTCCGCCAGCGTGCGGAGCGCCTGATTCTTCATGGTCTTTATATAATTCAGAAGCTCCCCGTACATCTGATCAATGCCCTTTTCCGACACGGGCAGGTAATCCGCCGGGTCGAATTCCCCTGCGGACGCCACTCGGAGACGGCGGACGTTCAGCTGGGGAGCCCCCTGAAAACTGGTGACGTCCCCGTCCACCTTCACGTAATCCAGGGCTTCGAAATGATCGATCCCGCCGGAAAGCTCCCAAATCTTTGCATCGATGAGCCCCGTCTTATCCTGCAGCGACAGGGAATAGTAGGTCTTTCCGATCTTGCTCCTGGCCACCTGCCTGGTCTTGCAAAGATAGATCTCCGAAACCCGTTCTCCCTCCCGCAGTGAAGCAATATATTTCATGATCTCTTCCTTTCCATCCGCCCTTTTCAGCGGCCGCCTAATGTCACTTGATATTCCATGGCCGTATAGCCGTCCCGGCCCACCCGTTCCACATGGGCGGTCACCGTCTCCTCCGGAAGCCGGCCCTCCAGAAATCCCTCGATCATGTTTACCGACAGAATCTCCGTGTCATCCAGGGCCACCAGCACGTCCCCGCTCTGGAGCCCCGCATTGTAAGCCGGCCCTTCCAGAATGACGTCCGACACGTAGACCCCTCTGGGAATCTGTCTGCTCTCGCTGATCTCCTCCGTGACGTCCTGCCCGACGATGCCCAGATAAGCCAGGCTGGAGCCATTGGAAAGCCTCTCGATGCTGCTCTTCAAATCCGAGATCCCGATTGCGCCCGCACCGGACGTGCCGGCCGTTTCCGCCGTGACCACCCCTATGATCTGCCCTTTCAGGTTGACGACAAAGCCGGTGGCCTGGCTTCCCGTCGTCACGTCCGTATGGATCATCCGGACGTCCATGTCCTCCTTCTGCACGCCTGTCCGCACGTAGGTGATCGTCCCGTAGGCGACTGACCCGACGAAATCCTTGGGGCTCCCCGCAAGAATCACCGGCTGTCCAAGCCTCGCCTCCAGAGAGTTTCCGAGAGGAACCGGCCGCACCTGTTCCCTGGTGGCCTCGTCCACGCTGGCGAGGGGAACGCTGACGATGGCGATCCCGGTCCGTCCGTCCGCCGACTTCACGGAGGCCGCCGACTTCGTGCCGTTGCTGAAGGTCACCTCCACCGTGCTCTCCCCCTCCTGCGTCCGATAACCGGTCAGGATCAGCATTTCGTAAGAAGTGACGTTCCAGACCACTCCGGAAGCCTTTCCCTCCGTCTCGATGGGATTGTCAAAAAAGTCCGTCGACGGCGTCCTGGTCGTAACGGTCACGATCCCTTTGTTCACTTCGGCCGCAACCTCCCCCAGCGCCCGGTAGAGGTTCTCATAGTCCGTGATGTTCCACTGGTAGGACTCCACGGCGGATTCCACGACGTCCTTGATATCCTCCGTGGGCTGGGTCTGGGTTTCCGGCTCCGTCGGAAGCTGCTCGGACTCCTCCGCCTCGGTCGGCGCAGGTTCCGTCTCCTCGTCCCTCGGAAGATGGATGGCCGTCTCCGGAGGCGTCTCCTCCTCCCCGAGCCACTTTTCCGCATAGGGCTTAAGCCACACGAAAACCAGACAGGAAACCGCCCCGAACACGACTGCGCTGACAAACAGCGTGATCCCCTTTCTCACCCATCTTCTCCGGCTCTCCTTGCGGTCAAGGATCCGCTCCCTCACAAAAACCTGCTCCGCTTCGGCGGAAGCTCCCCGCTCGGAATCCTCCGGGGCCTTCCCCTCCGCTCCTTCCCGTGTTTTCCTCTCCAGCTCTTCCTGGTTTTTTTTCTCCAAATCTGCCATATGAACCCCCATCATGCAAGGCCTGCCTGACAGCAGATGCGCTTCTTCGCTGTTTTCCATTATAGATGATATCCACGCTTTTTTGAAGTGTTTTCAAAAATTTTTTCCCAAAAGCCGGAAAAATTCTGGTATACTATCCTTCGAGGAGAATACTTATGAACCAAAAAGTTTTGCGTATACTGGAATTTGAAAAAATTATCGATAAACTGACGGAATTTGCCGCCAGCCCTCCCGGCAAGGAGCTTTGCCGGACGATTGCGCCCTTAACCTGGCCGGAGGACGTCCGTCTGGCCCAGCGTGAAACCAGCGACGCACTGCGGCGGACCGTTTTAAACGGTTCCCCTTCCTTTTCCGGCGTCCGGGACCTCCGTGGCTCCGTCAAGCGCCTGCAGGTCGGAGGCGTTCTCGGCATGCCCGAGCTGCTTCACGTTTCCAGCCTCCTGACGGCGGCCGCCAGGGTGAAGTCCTACGGGCGAAGCAGCGGCGACAGCCTGAAACGAAGCTCCCTTCCCAGGGCGGAGGGAACCCCGACGGAAACCGGGGGGGAGGAATTTGCCGATTCCCTCTCGGAATCTTTCCATCTTCTGGAACCGCTCACGCCTCTGAATCAGGAGATCGGCAGATGCATCCTGTCCGAGGAGGAGATGAGCGACGACGCCAGTCCCGGCCTGCGGCGCGTGCGCCGGACCATGCGTCTCACGGAGGAAAGAGTCCGCAGCCAGTTAAACACGCTGCTCAACGGAAACCGCTCCTATCTCCAGGATGCGGTCATCACCGTGCGGGGCGGCCGCTACTGTCTTCCGGTAAAGGCGGAATACAAAGGGCAGGTCCCCGGCATGGTCCACGACCAGTCCTCCTCCGGCTCCACCTATTTCATCGAGCCCATGGCCGTCGTCCGTCTGAACAACGAGCTGCGGGAGCTGGAAATTGAGGAGCGAAAGGAAATGGAGGCCGTCCTGGCAGCTTTAAGCGCAATGGCTGCCGAATGGGCCCCCCTTCTGGAATCAAATTATGAAATCCTGGGCCGACTGGATTTCATTTTCGCCAGGGCCGCTCTCTCTTCCCATTACGATTGCAGCGAGCCCCGGTTCAACACGGACGGCTATATCCACTTCCGGGATGCCAGGCATCCGCTGTTAGACGCCAGGAAGGCCGTACCCATCACGGTGACCCTGGGAAGGGATTTCGATCTCCTGATCGTCACCGGTCCCAACACCGGCGGCAAGACGGTCTCCTTAAAAACCGTCGGGCTGTTCACGGTCATGGGCCAGTGCGGTCTCCACGTTCCCGCCGCCCCTGACTCCGAGCTGGCGATCTTTGAGGAGGTGTTCGCCGACATCGGCGACGAGCAGAGCATCGAACAGAGCCTCAGCACCTTCTCCGCCCACATGAGCAACATCGTTTCCATTCTGGAACGGGCCGACGGCCGCTCCCTGGTGCTCCTCGACGAGCTCTGCGCCGGAACGGACCCGACGGAGGGAGCCGCCCTGGCCATCTCCATCCTTTCCTTCCTGCACAACATGCAGGTGCGGACCATGGCCACCACCCATTACAGCGAATTAAAGGTGTTCGCCCTGTCCACCGACGGGGTGGAAAACGCCAGCTGCGAGTTTAACGTGGAAACGCTCCGCCCCACCTACCGTCTTCTGACCGGCATTCCGGGAAAGAGCAACGCTTTCGCCATCGCCGGCAAGCTGGGCCTTCCCGATTTCATTATCAAGGATGCGGGCAAACGGATCGGAAGCGAGGACGCCGCCTTCGAGGACCTGCTCTCTGATCTGGAAAAAAGCCGTCTGGCACTGGAACGGGAGCGGGCGGAAGCGGAAAGCTACCGCATGGAGGCCGAAAGGCTCAAGGAACGAATTGCAGGAAAACAATCCCGCCTGGACGAAAGCCGGGAAAAAATCCTCGCCCGGGCCAACGAGGAAGCCCGCCAAATCCTGGCGAACGCCAAGGCGGCGGCGGACGAGGCCATCCGGAACATCAACCGTCTCGCCTCCCAGAGCGGCGTGGGAAAGGAGCTGGAAAAGGAGCGGCAGAAACTGCGAAAGCAGCTTGATGCGGCCGGCGAGCGGACGGCCGTCCGGGCGGAAAAGCCGAAAAAGGCTTACCGGCCGGAGGATTTCAAGATCGGTGACGCCGTCCGGGTCCTGTCCATGAATCTGAACGGCACCGTCAGCACCCGCCCCAATGCGAAAGGCGACCTGTACGTGCAGATGGGGATTCTTCGCTCCCAGGTCAATATAAAGGACTTGGAGCCCTTGCAGGAGGACACCATCTCCACCCCCGCCGGAGGCTTTGGCTCCGGGAAGAAACAGTCCCGTGAAAAAGGACGATCCGGCTCCATCGGCATGTCCAAATCCTTCTCGATCTCCCCGGAGATCAACCTGATCGGAAAGACCACCGACGAGGCCCTGCCGGAGCTGGACAAATACATCGACGACGCTTACCTGGCCCACCTGCCCCAGGTCCGGGTGATCCACGGCCGGGGCACCGGCGCTTTAAAAAAAGCGGTCCACCAGTTCCTGCGCCGCTGCCGCCACGTGGCTTCCTACCGCCTCGGCGAATTCGGTGAGGGCGGCACGGGCGTTACCATCGTGGAATTTTCTTATGACAAGTGAGGAGGAACCCCATGCCATCGAAACAAAAAATCCTGATCGTGGATGACGACGAAAACATCGCAGAACTGATTTCCCTCTATCTCATCAAGGAATGCTACGAGACAAAGATCGTGCACGACGGGGAATCGGCCCTGCTGGCCTTCCCCGCCTTCGGCCCGAACCTGATTCTTCTCGACCTGATGCTTCCCGGCATCGACGGCTATCAGGTGTGCCGGGAGCTGAGAAAGGATACCCAGGTCCCCATCATCATGCTCTCCGCCAAGGGCGAAGTCTTTGACAAGGTCCTGGGGCTTGAACTGGGAGCCGACGACTATATCATCAAGCCCTTTGACTCCAAGGAACTGGTCGCCAGGGTCAAGGCCGTGCTGCGCCGTACTGCGGCTCCGCCGGCTCCCGCCGCTTCCGCCGGTTCAGGTAGGGAGTACGTGGAATATCCGGACCTGATCGTGAATCTGACCAACTACTCGGTAATCTGCGGGGGCCGTTCCGTGGAAATGCCTCCCAAGGAGCTGGAACTTCTCTACTTTCTGGCCTCCTCCTCCAATCAGGTGTTTACCAGGGAGCAGCTTCTGGACCACATATGGGGGTACGAATATGCGGGGGATACCAGGACCGTGGACGTCCATATCAAGCGTCTCAGGGAAAAGCTGGGCGATCATCCCTCCTGGCAGCTTACCACCGTGTGGGGAGTCGGTTATAAGTTCGAGGTAAAACAATGAGGATCTCTCTTTATATCAAGGTATTGTTCGGCCATCTCGTATTCGGAGTCCTGGGCTTTATCACCATCGCCTTTTTTTCCTCCAACATGACCCTGCGGTACCTGGTCCGGGACCGGGCCGACCAGCTTTACAACGAGGCCAACATGATCGCTTCCACCTGCCGCCAGCGCTATTCCGGCTCCAACGTCAACATTGACGTCCTGAAGCCACAGCTCACCTCCATCGCTTCTTATTTTGATGCGGATATCTGGATTGTGAAACAGAATGGCGAGATCGTGTTCCGCAGCGACGGGGGTGCCGCCGACTCCGTAATCGAAGATTTCGACCCTTCCGAACAGGGCCGGGGCCGCTACGTGATCGGACACTATTACGACCTGTTCGAGGACTCCGTCCTCACGGTCACGGCCCCCGTCTCCGCCAATTTCAGTACCTACGGATACGTGGTCGTCCACCAGTCCATCTCCGGCATTTACGAAGTCCGGGACAAAATCCTGAACATCATCTACATGACGTTTCTGATCATTCTGGCCCTTTCTCTGATCCTCCTCTGGATCATCCGGATCTGCATTCTTCAGCCGGTCAAGCAAATCACCGTGGCCGCTGCGGAATACGCCGCTGGAAACCTGAACTATGAATTAAAGCTTCACTCCGAGGATGAGATCGGTTATCTGGCTGACACTCTTAAATTCATGGCCCATGAACTGAGCAACAAGGAGGAGGATCAGCGGAAATTCATCTCCAACGTTTCCCACGACTTCCGTTCCCCCCTGACTTCCATCAAGGGCTACCTGGAAGCCATCATCGACGGCACCATTCCCCCGGAGCTCCATGAAAAATACATGAAGCTGGTGATCTCCGAGACGGAACGGCTCACCAAGCTGACCTCCAGCACCCTGGCGCTCCAGACTCTGGACGCCAAGGGCAATCTTTTGGATCTCACGGCCTTTGACATCAACCAGGTGATCCGCAACACGGTGGCCGCCTTTGAGGGGAGCTGCCGTCCCAAGCATCTGACCTTTGACCTGATCTTTGCCGAGCGCAGTTCCTTCGTTCAGGCGGACATGGGAAAGATTCAGCAGGTTCTCTACAACCTGGTGGACAACGCCATTAAATTTTCCAAACCGAATTCCACCATCTGGATCGAGACTTACGAACGCCGGGAAAAAATCTTCGTCTCCGTCAAGGACAGCGGCGTGGGGATCCCCAGGGAGAGCCAGAAAAAGATCTGGAACCGTTTTTATAAATCGGACGCCTCCCGCGGCAAGGACAGGAGCGGCACCGGGCTGGGCCTTTCCATCACCAAGGAGATCATCACCGCCCACAACGAAAATATCGACGTGATCAGCACCGAGGGCATCGGCACGGAATTCATCTTCACCCTGCCGAAAGCCAGTCAGAACCGGTGATGACCGCATCCCCCTCACTCCTCCGGCAGCTTGAGAACCTGTCCCTCGTAGATCAGGTTTGCGTTGGCCATGCCGTTGAATTTGCAGACCTCCGCCACCAGGGCCGGAGTTCCCCTGCCGTAATGCTCCTTGCAAATCAGGGAAAGGGTGTCACCCCGTTTAACCACGTATTCCTGGTAGGCCGCTTCCGCCGCCGCAGGCGCCGCACTTTCTGTCGGCTCCTCCCCGGCGGGCTCCGTCTGTGTCGGGGTCTCCCCCGCAGGCGCCGTCTGCCCTGTCGTCTCGCCCACGGGTGCCGGGGTCTCCCCCGCAGGAGTCGTTGTCTCGGCCGCCGTTCCCGCCGCGGGAGACGTCTCCACGGTTTCCTCCGAAGGCTTTTCCGTGGGCTTCACCTCCCCGGCCACCTCCCTCACGAGGGCCTGTCCCGTCTCCACCTGTCCATTCTCCGCCAGGGCTTCCCCCGTCTCCGCCTGCTCCTTTCCCGTGAAAATGGAGGCCACCTCCCGGATTCCCCGCATTCCGTCGTATTTGTACCAGGCCGCCAGGCCGAAACCGACGCCCAGAAGAAGGGCCGCCACGCTGACCGTCCGGAGTGCTTTCGATATGCTGTTCCCTCCCGAAACGGCCGGCTCCTTCTCCTGCTTCCCGTCCATGATGCTCCGAAACTGCCTGGTCGCCTCGTCGGAAACGCCCCTCGCCGGCTGGATGGCGGCGAACTCCGTGGTTCTCGACGGCTCCCTGGAGATCATGTACTCCTGCATCTGCTCATTCCGTTCGTAATATATGTAATATCCCTGGAGCCGGTGACCGCCCTGTGCGTCAAACCAGTAAACCGTCTCCTCCTCCCGGTTTCCGTCGTACACGAAAAGGACCTGATGAGGACTGCGGAAATTTTCACTGTGGCTCTTCTGCAGATTGTAAAGGTCCGTCATCCTGCTGTCGCCGCTGCACAGGAACCAGCCGCAGATCTCCACCTCCCGGAAACATTTCTCCGCCTGCTCGTATACCTGGTTCCAGGCCGAGGCCGTCATGACCACCCGGCCGTCATCCACCTCGTAATCCTTCGCCATGACTGCGCCCCTGACAAACAGGCAGGGCGTATCCCGCACCTTTTCCTGTCGGCCCAGAAGAACTCCGACGCAGGTGTCGTTCTTCTTTCTCATTTTTTCGATAAAGGTTGCCACGTAATCTTCCAGATACAATCCCAGTTCTCTGTCAATATCCCCAATCTGCCTGATATTTCTGGGTATTTCCATAATCCTCGTCCCTTTCTGCAGCTGAGGAGCCGACGCACCCGATTCCCGCACAGATACAGTCTGCCAGCTCCATGACCACGGAAAGGCGGGTATTCTGGAGAAGTGGTTCAAAATTGCCGCCGTACCCCACAATTCCCGTGATGAAGATGTCCCCCACGGACATCAGGTTCTTGCTGACTCCCAGTCCCGGCCGGATGGCGCCTCGTCCCAGCGTGATATAACCCACATGCTCATATCTCCCTACCGACGCATCGACGGCCACGACGACGTAATCCCGATAATACTGCCCGATCATTTCCATGGTTTCCTTTAAATTGACTGCATGGATGGGCTGCATCAGCGTGCCGAATACCCGGTATTCTTCCCCTTTCGTTCTCTGCAGCTTGTAGCCCACAAGCGGACCAAGGCTGTCTCCCGTGGATCGGTCACTCCCTATGCAAAGGAACAACACTCCTTCTTTCTTCGTGCTTTTTCTCACTTCTGCCACCAGCTTTCCCAACTGGCCTCCGAATAATTCCGGCGAGAACCATTTTCCGGCTTTATGGTAATAAATCTGTCTGTTCATATAATCACCATTTCGCCCCGTTCCGGGAGGGTCTCCTCTCCGAGGGCAATTCCTTTTATCCGGAGTATTTCCCATTTTTTTCATAATTAAACCAGAAACCTGAATTTCACTCACATCTGCAGGGTGCCGCACCAGAATCCGAAGTCCTCCTTCCGGTTTCCGGCCGCCCGCTTGAATTCCGGAAGTCCGAACATGGAGGCCATGAACTTTTCCTGGGGCTTGAAAATTCCCGGCACTCCCAAAATGTACTGATAACCGGATTGAAACTTCTTCGCCTGCGCCCGTTTCCTTCTGGCCAGAATCAGATACCGATACTGAAAATACCCGTGAAGGACGAAACTGTTGTTTCCGTAGGGCCAGTTCTCCCTGGGCAGCCGTCCGATGTCCTGAACATGGATCTGCAGGACCTCCCAGCCCTCCTCCGCCAAAACCCGCTTCCTGGGCAAAATCCTCTCCAGGCACTCCCACAGGGGAAGCTCGGTGAAGCCCTCCCGGAAATAAAAATGCTCCGGCATTCTCCCGGCTGCGGCTGCAGCCGCCTCCTGTCTGCCCTGATCCCCTTCCTTCGCTGCCCGAGCGGCTTCCTGCTCCGTCTCCGCCGTTTCCCGCATCGCCCCCTCCGCTTCCGGCGCCTCCGTCTCTTCCCCTTCAGCCGACATTCCCCGCTCTGGCGTTTTTGGTTCCCGCTCCCCCTTCTCCTCGTCCCCTCCCGATGGTTTCTGTCCGGACTGCCCATGCGGTTCCGAGGCCGACGATTGTGAGATCGACGGTTGCGAAGCCGACGGCTGTGAGATCGACGGTTGCGAAGCCGACGGCTGTGACGCCGACGATTGCGAGGCCGACGGCTGTGAGATCGACGGTTGCGAAGCCGACGGC
>JAAWRC010000067.1 GCA_022800815.1 Lachnospiraceae bacterium
TCATATTGTCTGTTTTCTGCCATTTTGTTCACTCCTTATTCTCTTGATTATATCTCAAATCCTTGAGAATGTGGTGTCAATTTTTTTTATACCATATCATTTCTCGCTTTTCGACAGAAAGAGCCCTTCCGTGCTTTGGGAGCCGTCCTTCACGGCTCCCTCCGCCTAAGTCCCTCGTCGGAGCCGTGGCGCATCCACTTGCCGCCAAGCATCCTCCAGACAAACAAGACAGCCCGAAAAATCCAGTCGACGCTCATGGCGATCCAGACCCCGATCACCGGCATACGGAAGCCCTTCACCAACAGATAGGCCAGACCAATGCGGAAAATCCACATGGAGGCCACGGCGACAACCATGGTGAAGGTCACGTCGGAGGCGGCCCGCAGGGCGTGGGGGATGAGGAAGGCCGGTGGCCATACCAGCATGGCAAAGCCGTGGAACAGAATCAGTCCCGCCGCCTCCGCCGCCGCCTCCGCCGTCAGGTTGTAGATCCCCACGATGGGCACGCGGAACAGGCCGATGGCCAGGACGATCGCCAGCAGGATGGCATAATTCAGCATCAGAAGCTTTTTCACGTACTGCCTCACCTGTCCGAACTCCTTTGCGCCGACGCACTGGGACACCACCGTCACCATGCCCATCCCCAGGGCCAGGCCGGGCAGATATTCGATGGTCGCCATGTTGCCCGCCACGGCGAATCCGGCGATGGCCGTGGTCCCCAGGGTGGAAACCAGGCTCTGCACCATGATTTTTCCAAGCTGAAACATGCCGTTCTCCATACCGCTCGGAATCCCGATCCGAAGAATCTGCCGGATCATGGCCGGCTCGTAACCCAGCCGCAGACGGCGCTCCACATGGACCGGATTCCTTTCATTCCGGATGATGTAGAGCATGATCCCGGCGGCCACCATCCGGGAGATCAGAGTGGGCACCGCCACGCCGGCCACCCCCACACGGAGCAGATAGACGCCGATGGCGTTTCCCCCGATATTCAGTCCGTTCATGACCAGGGAGGTCTTCATGGATACCTTGGAGTTTCCCATGACCCGGTAGAGGGCCGCACAGGAATTATAGACGGCGAGAAAAGGAAACGATAGGGACGTGATATAAAAATACAGCCTTGCGTTTGACATGACGTCCGCCTCAATCCTTCCGAACAGGACGCTCAAGATCACCCGGTTGCCGAGAAGAGACAGGGCCATGATCACCAGGGAAAACACGGTCGTCACGAGAAGGAGCTGGTTTGCCGCATGGCAGGCCTGCTCCTCGTTTTTACAGCCGAGAAGCTGTCCGGCCACCACGGCGCCGCCGGTGGCCATGGCCGCCAAAAGCTGGATCAAAAGCAGGTTGATGGCGTCCACCAAGGACACTCCGGAAACGGCCGCCTCTCCCACCTCGGCAACCATCACAACGTCGATCATCCCCACCAACACCGCCAAAAACTGCTCAACGATCAGCGGCACCAAAAGCTTCCTCAGGTCACGGTTCGAAAACAACATAACAAAACCCTCTACCTCTTCCGAGCATCGTCGGCTCCGTACTTTTTTTCAAATCCGGTTTGATTGTAACACCGACCGCCCGACTTTGCAACCTCTATCTCCCCCCGTTCACCCGGCACAAAAACGATATTCTGTTCAGCCGCTCTTCCCCGTCAACGCAAACCGACATTTCCAGAAAGAAATAACGCTCCAGGTCAATCCGGGATATTTCCCTGGTTTCGCCGCTTCTCCATTCATAAAACTTCCATACCCCTTCTTTTTCGTCCAGAAGTCCGGATGCGTCCAGGGCGTGGTCGTAAAAAACGGCCCATTCCCCCCTCCAGCCCATCATGCGGAAATCCTCTCCCCAGTCGATTTTCTGAATCTCCCTTGTTTTCAGATCCACGAAATACATGCCATTCTCCAAATCCGTGTCCGCATCTCTGGAGAAAAACTCGAAATACAGCCGTCCGCCATACAGATGTTTCATGGTCAGTAAAACTCCTCCATTCATTCCGTGCCCGACTTCGAGAAGTGATTCTTTTTCCCCGGTCTCCAAATCGACCGAAAACAAACAGGCCGTCCCATCCCAGCCTTCCTCCCTCATTTCTCCAAAAGAATCCCCCAACAAATACGCCTTCCCTTCATATAAAAGCGCATTGAGGGGATCAACCTGGTCATACCCCAGCTCCGCAACCAGCCGCTCCTCCTCCCCGTCCATGTTGGACCGATAATAATTCAGTCCGCCATTCTCCTCCATGCGGACGTAATAGAGGCTTTCCTGATACATAACCAGAAGATAGGCCAGCCAGTTAAAACGCATGGCGGCACATTCCCTCTCCGAATCATGTCGGCAGTTTGGACGCGCACACAGTGGATAAACCGCATCTGAATAAGAATCATAAAAATAGGCCTTTTCCGTATTTCCGGTAAACGAACCCCCCTTTTCTGTCTTACAGGTCATCCCATTCGACAGATATCCCTCCGATATTTCTTTTCCTGCCCCCGTCTCCTTTTTCTCTTCTGAAAAGCCGCAGCCTGCCAGAAAAGAAAAAAGCAGCCATCCCGTCCAGGTCATATGCCGACAGCTGCTCATTCACCTGCTTTAAATCCTCCTCCAGATTTTCCGAAACACCATAAAGCAAGTCCGAAGCCTCCATCCGCTTTTCGCTCAGAGAAACCTTTTCGGCGATCTCCCCGGGAATCACGCAATAATTCGTAAAATACAGGTTCTGCTGGCTGGGCACCCCGTAAATCCCGCTCTCTGAGCAGTTCATTGAACCCATCCTGCCATTCTTCCGGAAACGCATCCTCAAAGCTGCTGCACAACCCCCATACGACAGTGGAGGCGGCTTCCACCGCCTCCGTTTTACCGTCCTCAGAGGAGCCCGTCCCCACTCGTGTTCTCTCTGAACCACAACCTGCCAGGGCCAGAACCATTACTCCCGCCAAAAGTTTCATCCATTCTTTCTTCATGCCGCCCGCTCTCCCCTTCAAGATTCGTTTGTCAAAATATCATCTTTATTTCATCTTTCCCCTTTATTTATAAATCAATTTTTATTCATTATGTCACGTCAAAAATAAAACCTCCGCTTAAGGGGAATACTGAAGCTATCAAAAAGAACGAGGTGCACGCTATGTCCAATCGTCTTCAACATGAAAAATCCCCTTATTTACGGCAGCACAAGGACAATCCGGTGGACTGGTTTCCCTGGGGGGAAGAGGCCTTTGAGAGGGCAGCCGCCGAGGAAAAGCCGATTTTCCTGAGCATTGGCTACTCCACCTGCCACTGGTGCCACGTGATGGCCCGCGAGTCCTTCGAGGACCGGGAGGTCGCCGAACTTCTCAAAGGCTTTGTCTGCGTCAAGGTGGACCGGGAGGAGCACCCGGAAGTGGATGCGGTCTACATGGCCTTCTGCCAGGCCATGACCGGTTCCGGCGGCTGGCCTCTCACGGTTTTTTTGACCCCGGAAAAGAAACCTTTTTTTACGGGAACCTATTTCCCCAAGACCAGCCGGTACGGGCAGACCGGACTTACGGAGCTGCTCACACAGATCTCCCTCTTATGGCGCACGGACCGGAAAAAACTTCTGGAAGCCGGAAACCAGCTCACCGCTCATCTGCGGAAGCAGGAAGAGCCGGCTTTTAACACGCCGGACCGGGAGCTTTTGCTGCACGGGTACCGCCTGTTATCCCAGAGTTTTGACAAATCCTTCGGCGGGTTCGGTTCCGCCCCCAAGTTCCCCACGCCCCATACCCTCCTTTTCCTGATGGAACTGTATCAGAGGGAGCCGCTCCCGGGCGCACTGCACATGGCGGAGACCACCCTGAAAGCCATGGCAGCCGGAGGAATCTTCGACCAGGCGGCGGGCGGCTTTTCCCGCTATTCCACGGACGAGCGGTGGCTGGTGCCTCACTTTGAAAAAATGCTCTACGACAACGCTCTTCTGCTCACCGCTTATTCCGAAGCCTTCCGCGTCACCGGAAATCCTTTTTACAAGGATATTGCCTCTCGAACCGCCGATTATCTGCTCTCGGAGCTCGCCGCTCCGGAGGGAGGGTTTTTCTGCGGACAGGATGCGGACGGCGGCGGAGTGGAGGGAAGCCATTATCTCTTTACAAAAGAAGAGCTGCTTCGACTCTTTGGCCGGGAGGACGGCTCGGAATTCTGCCGCCTGTACGGTATCACGGAGACGGGAAATTTTGAAGGAAAAAACATTCCGAACCGAATCGGACAGACGACCGGCGGCTGGAGGGCCGACGACCCCCGCTTGAAGGCCCTCGTCCAGTACCGGAAAACCAGAATGCGGCTTTCTCTCGACGACAAGATTCTGTTGTCCTGGAACAGCCTGGCCATTCTGGCTTTTGCAAGAGCCTGGCAGATCTTTGACAGCCGCCCCTACCTGGAGACCGCCGTGGCCACGCAGAAATTTCTGCAAAAAAACATGATGGATTCCGAGGGGCGCCTGCTCCTTCGCTACTGCGGCGGGGAGGCCGCCCACCCCGGCCAATTGAATGATTATGCCGCTTACGCACTGGCTTTGACAGAGCTCTACCGTGCCACCTTCGACATTTTTTATCTGGAAAAAGCCGTGCATTTCGCCCGACAAATGCTGGAACTGTTCGAGGATTCGGAAAAAGGCGGCTGTTTTATGACGGCCCATGACGCAGAAGAACTGATTCTCCGCCCCAAGGAAACCTACGACGGAGCCATCCCCTCCGGAAATGCGGTCGCCGCCATGGTCCTCACGAAGCTTTCTTTCCTGACCGGGGAGCCTTTCTTCCGGGAAGCGGCCGACCGGCAGAACCGTTTTCTGGCCGGGGAGGCGAGAACCTACCCCGCCGCCCACTGCTTCGCCCTTCTCGCCATGGCAGAGTCCCTGTATCCCCACAGGGAACTGGTATGCACCGGAGCCGGGGTTCCAAAAGAGCTGACCGTTTACCTGAGAAAACATCCCGCCCAGGGCCTCGCCGTCCTCTTCAAATCTCCGGAAAACGAAAGCCGTCTTTCGTCCGTCGCACCCTTTACCGCCTCCTATCCGGTTTCCGAACGGCCGGTCTATTATCTGTGCGAAAACGGAAGCTGCCATGCACCCGTGACGGACTTTGGAGAGCTTGGACTGTCCTGATTTTTATAACTGAAAGCCTCTCACTCACGGGCCAACCTGGATCACACCCCATTTGCCGTCCTTTTTCACCCAGCACTTTCCGTCGTAAACCGGACGGATCTCTTCAAAATAGCCTTTTCGGATGACTTCTTCGCCCCGGGTGTTCCGGAGCTCCCATTCTCCGCCCTGGCAAAGGGTCACGTAGCCACCGGAGGCGCCGTAGCAGTACTCCCTCATCTCCGTGACGCCGCTCACGCCGCTCTCCGCATCTCCCCCGGCGTCAAGGACCACAAACTCTTTCCAGGAGGCGTCGTATTCCAAGGGAATGACCACCTGGCCCTCCCCGTCGACATAGCCCCACTTGCCGTCCCGGCAGACGGCCAGCAGACCGTCGGAGTAAGAGCCGCATTCGTCGTAAATGAAGTCCGTCTTCAGGCTTCCGCCGGAATAAACCGCATATTTCCCGGTGGGATTCACATACCAGTCCACAAGGCCCTCCGGGATCTTCCCGGACTCTCCGTCCCGTTGAAAGACCGGGATCGGAGCCTCCGGCTCCGGAAGCTGCATGCCGTCAAAGCGGTAAAACTGCCTGAGACCGTCATTCCAGAAATAGACGCCCCCGAACAAATCGTAGATGGCCCCATAGCTGAAAGGATACGCAAGTCCCTGATCCGTCAGATAGAGCTCCGTCTCCTCCGTCCCGGTATCCCACGCATACTGAGGCTCCGCACAGGCCACGTAATATCTGGACAGAAAGGTGCCCACGGACAGGAACTCAAGCCCCTCGAAGAGATTGCCGTCGAAGCCGATCAGCCCGTAGGAGTCTCCGTTTTTGACCACCGCATACCCATAATTCTCCTCCATCTGCTTGTAGAGCTGATTGACCGGGATCTTCAAGGTATCGTTGCTGTTCAGGTAATAAATGTTGTCGGCCTCGATGGCCGGCTCCACCACCCAGGTACAGGGGGGCTCGTAGGAGTCCTCCTCCAAGGACCGGCTTTCCCCTGCGGCCGCCTCGTCTCCCGAAGGCCGGTCTCCCTCCGAACCCGCATTCCCTTCCGAGGCCGAAATCTCCTCAAGCCTCTCGGCCACCTGGCCCAGCTCCTCGGAGCCTCCGTACTCATTTCCCTTTTCTATATATTTTTGCGCCTCTTCGTACGCTTCCTCGGTGATCGAATATTCCGCCGCCTCCAGGCACACGTCCTTCCCGCGCTCGGCGATCTCGGCCGCCTTCGTCTGCACATAGCCGGCGTCCAACACCTCCAGGGCGTCCCAGTAGCTCTTAAGGCCCGCATAAGCCTTGGACGCTCCGATGTAGGCGTCCACCTCCTTAGGCTCGATCTCGATGGCCTTCGTGAAGGCCACGACGGCCTGCTCATAATCCATCTCTTCCAGGTAACGGTTTCCCAGCCTTAACTGCTCCCCGGCCCGACCCGACCCGCCTTTTCCGAAAAACAGGAACCAGACCGCCGCTCCGATCGCCAGGATCGCCAACAGCCCCAGGAGAAGAAACAGTCCGTATTTTTTCTTTGCTCTTCGTTCCTCCGGCACACCCGCCTGTTCCTCCGCCATCGGCATCTGTTCCATCCCGGTCTTTGCGGGCTTTCCGCCATTCACGGACACCCTGCCATCCGCCGGCCTCCCGCTTCCCTCCGATGCTCCCACACCGGCCGGAGCTCCCCCCTTTACCGGCGCCCCGCAGTGCTCGCAAAAGCGTGCTCCGTCCTCGATCTGTTTTCCACAGTTGATACAGTACATACGTCCTCTCCTTTTCACATTCACAGCCAGTTCCCGTCTTCCAGCTCCCGCAGCATGACCGCCAGCATCTCCATCTCCTGGTCCGCTTCCTGGTCCGTCCCCCGGCCCTCATACAGCTCCTGCGCCCTGTGATAATACTCCGCAAACTGCCGGTAATCCCGGTCGGCCGTTTCTCTGCCTTGCTGGATGTCCGCCTCCAGAAAGGCCTGACGCTTGTATCCCACGTAATCCTCCGGATATTGCTCCGTCATCTGAAGAAGCATCTCCCTGGCGCCCTCGTAATCCCCCGTCTGTTCCCGGAGGATGGCGATATTCTCTATCATCTGCCTGGCAGCATAACCGTTTTCATACAGAAACTCAAACCGCTCCAGGGCCTTTTGGTAATATTCGTCCCTGCGGCCTTCCTCCGCTTCCGCCTCGTCCTCCTTTCCCTGCCTCGCCAGCGCAATCGCATAGTCCCGGTAATACAGGCTGTTCCCGTCATACTGCCCGATGGCCGTTTTCAGGCAGACTTCCGCATTGGACGGATCCTCTTCCTCCAGGTAACAGTTGCCCAGGAGATAATAAATATTCCCGAGATTCTGTTCGTCACTCTCCGATTCGATCCGGTAAGGAACATTCTGCAGGATGTCCCGTCCGTAACGGATGCATCCCTCGTAATCTCCCTGCCGATAAATCCTGAGGGTTTCGCACTCATAGGCGTCAATCCTCTTCGGCCGAAGCTTCACCGCCCCCGCTATTTTGCCGGACGTCTTCCGGCTGTCTTCTTCCCTCTATTATAGGCGCTTCCGGGAGGAATCGTCAATGCGGAATTCCCTTTCGACCGGCAATATCATAATAAGTCTGACAGGCATTTCACAAATTTTCTGGGCTTTTCAATATGGATACCATGTCCGCAGTCAAAGGGAACGATCTCGCAGTTGCCGACCAGCTCCGAAACTCTCTTCACGTCATCGTCATTTAACGCAGCCATCAGTATTCCGTCAGGGCTGATATTTGTCCGTGCTTTCATAAAAACGGTTTTGCAGCTGATTTTCTTCAAAATATCCTCGTGCAAGATCCCACAGTGAAAACTGTCGGTATAAAACGCTTCCCCAAATAGCGGGTCATAATGATTCATGCCTTGAAAGCCTGCCAAGGCAGCTTTCGGCCAAAACGGCACCTTCAAATCTTTGGCGGGGTGTTTTGTGCGATAAGCCGCCGCCATTTTTGTCAATTTGCCTTTCACTTTATCTCTCGACTGTCCGGGGAAGAAATTCCATGCGTATTGATTGCGAAAATAGTAAAGTACAAAGTCACTTTTTTCTTCCTGTGTGACGTATGTATGGCACACCGTTGACAGATCGATGTAATTGAATGTGCGCTTTCTGCGTTCTCTCTGTGAGGCGAAAAATGGAGGATCCTCCAATATCAGCATTTCACAAAGTTCTGTCTCTGCGGCAATGTATGCGGCGATCAAACCGCCCGAAGATCCCATAGCTTTGTCCGTCTACGCCCTGAGCGTGGATCAAAACCAAAGGCTGAAAATTGTTTTGAACTTCATAGTATTGCAAGCGTATGCCTTGATTTTCATAAATTCTTTCATTCATTGCCTGTACTCCTTGCCATGTAGCGATGTTTTAACCCTTGATAAGCGTCGGTGAGCGCCGTGTCAATAAATTCAATATCCCATTCAAGATAATTGGTCGCTGTCATTGTTGCAATACCGTGAACATACAGCCATAGTTCCAAATGAAAAAAGTACGCTTCCTCCTCATCAATGCCCAAATTCTTCATAATGAGCTCTAGCATTGGACGCATCTCTTCACGGTTTTCTTCTGTCTTTTCCCCCGTTCTGTCACGCATAAAAAGAAGCTTGAACAGTTCCTTTTCTTCTTTTGCAAACTGAATGTAGGCCATGCCGCTTGCTTTATAGGGTGGGTATTTGCCATCTGCCATGCCTTTTTGAATATGGGATTGATACAGCATATATGCGGCAGCTATAACCTCCTTTTGCACTTCCTCCATATTTTGAAATAAGCCAAAGATAGGCTTGGCCGACGAAGCAAGTTCTGCCGCCAGGCCTCTTGCGGTTAATCCTGCAATCCCCTTCTTTCTCGTGACATCTAAAGCGGCAGCTATGACCTGTTCTCTTGTAAACTTAGATTTAGGCGGCATTTTCTCCCTCTTTCCCGATAAAGAAATTATTTTTCTATAAAGAAACTATTGTTGTGCAACTTGCGTTTCTTATTATACTCAGTTATTCTGATTTGTCAAGAGACTGCGGGGGGCTTGGGCAGAGCTGACTGCTGCGCTTTAGGGGCTTCGGACCAACTCGCCGGGCCGCTCGCTCACGCTCGCTTTGGCGACGGCCTCTAGCTCGACTCCGCAGCACGGACTGCTGGCGGCTTTGCCTCCGCAGCACGGACTGCTGGCGGCTTTGCCTTCGCAGTCTGCGCCGCTGCGTCTCGCTAGAGGCCGTCGCCAAATAAAATAGACGAAGTGCCGC
>JAAWRC010000068.1 GCA_022800815.1 Lachnospiraceae bacterium
CGTGTGGTTTTTATCCTTTTGAGTTTAGCAACTATAGGATAACATAAAACCATATGGAAGGGTTATTCTTTTTATTGAAAACTTTTAACTCACAAGTATAATAGTCTTCCCAATAATTTGTCATTCACCCACATTGACATGGATACCGTTTTCTTGCGGTCTGTCGAACCGCCAAAACACAATCCTTCCGCAATTCCTTTCCGCACCCCTGTACATCAAAAAAGAGCGGGATCTCTCTCCGCTCTTTCCTGATATCTCCATCTCTTTTTCCTTTGATTCCCAGTCCTCATTCCGCAAGCATCATCTCTTCCCACATCCACTTGAGGTAATCCCCGTACCCGGCGGCCTCCACCGATTCTGCCGCCAGGACATCCACAGTCCCCAGAGTCTTTCCGTTCAGGGTGTAGGTCAAACTTCCCACGGTATCCCCCTCCGCCACCGGGGCCGTCAGGCTCTCTGGCAAGGTGAGTGTCCGCTCCACGGCAGAAAAGTCCTCCCCATTCATCCCCAGATAGGAAAATTCTCCATCGTAGCGAAGGGACGTCTCCGGCGCCACCCCCATGGCAACGGGAAGCTTCGGGAGGGGTTCTCTAGCCTCGTCATTATCCGTAAACAACCGACAACCGGCGAAGCCGTAATTCAAAAGGCTGGCCGCCTCCGAAAACCGTACCTTGTAGTCCGGCGCCGCCATGATGACGGCAATTAACTCCACCCCGTCCTTCTTGGCCGTGGCCGACAGACAGTATTTCGCCAGGCTGGTGCTGCCGGTCTTAAGGCCCGTCACCGTGAAAGAATTGCTCATCTTCAAAAGCTTATTGGTGTTGGAGAGGCAGAACTCGCTGCTCCCCTTGTTCGTCACATGGGTAATATTTTCCATCCAGATGGTGCTGTAATTTTCAATCTCTGGATAATTGGTGATCAGCTCCCTGCTCATGATCGCCACGTCCCTGGCGGAGGTCAGATGGGTCGCCGAGTCCGTCAGGCCGCAGCAGTCCTCAAAATTCGTCTGCGTCATCCCGAGGGCCTTCGCCCGCTCATTCATCATCCGCACAAACTCCGACTCGCTGCCCGCTATGTACTCCGCCATGGTCACCGCCGCATCATTCCCAGAGGCGATGACGATGCATTTGATCAGGGTCTCCACCGTCTGGCTCTCCCCCTCCTCCAAAAACACCTGAGAGCCGCCCATGGATTTGGCATAGGCGCTGGTGGTCGCCTGGTCGCTCAGTGCGATCCTGCCATCCCGGATGGCGTCAAAAATCAAAATCAGCGTCATGATCTTCGTGATGCTGGCCGGACGCAGGGCCTCGTCTGCATTTTTTTCATAGATCACCGTCCCCGTAGAGGCTTCCACCAAAAGAGCGGAGCGGGCCGTGATCCCCAGGTCCGCCTGCTGCCCGTCTGCTGCCCCTGGCTGCGCTTCCGCTTCCGTCTGTCCCTCCGTTCCCGGCTGCGCCTCAGTTTCGCCCTGCACCTGCGGTCCATCCTGCGCCGCCGCTTCCCCCTGCGTTTGCGGTCCGTCCTGCGCCGCCGTTTCCCCCTGCGCCTGCGGTCCGTCCTGCGCCGCCGTTTCCCCCTGCGCCTGCGGTCCGTCCTGCGCCGCCGTCTGCATGTCGGCCCCTGCCGCCTCTGTCTCCCCTGCCGCCTCCGTCTCCGGAGACAACAAAAACGGCCGTCCCCCCTCTGCCGCCAGCGCCGGACGCCACAAAGAAAACGCCAGGCAAAGCGACAAAAGGAACACTGCCATTCGTTGAACTAATCGTTTCATAAAACCCGCTCCGTGGTCTCCTCATTCCTTCTATTTTATGAGGCCCGGACAGATTCTATGCCGTCTCTCCCGGATAACCCTCCGGATTGTTTTTCTGCCAGTTCCAGGTATCCCGGCACATGTCCTCCAGGGTTTCCTTCGCCTCCCATCCAAGCATCCGCTTTGCCTTTGACGCATCGGCATAGCACTCCGCAATGTCTCCGGCCCGCCTCGCCACGATGTCATAAGGAACCGCCACGCCGTTCACCCGCTCAAAAGTCTTTACGAGATCAAGGACGCTGTATCCCATCCCGGTCCCCAGATTAAAAACCTCCACGCCGGCATGTTTCTCCCCGTAAGCGAGGGCCGACACATGGCCCTTTGCCAGATCCACCACGTGGATGTAATCCCGGACGCCCGTCCCGTCCGGCGTGGGATAGTCGTTCCCGAAGACCCGGAGCCTGGGAAGACGCCCCACCGCCACCTGGGAAATGTAGGGCATCAGGTTGTTGGGGATTCCGTCCGGATTTTCCCCGATCCGCCCGCTCTTGTGGGCGCCGATGGGATTAAAATACCGAAGAAGCACCACGGAAAGCGCCGGGTCCGCATGGGCCGCATCCCGCAGGATCTGCTCGATAAAAACTTTCGTCCACCCGTAAGGGTTGGTACAACTTCTGCCCACCGGCATCTCCTCCGTGATGGGAACCGCCTCCGGCGTCCCGTAGACCGTGGCCGAGGAACTGAACACGATCCGCTTGCAGCCATGCCGTTTCATGACCTTTAAAAGTGTCAGGGTGCTGCCCAGATTATTTTCATAATACTCCAGCGGCTTCTCCACGGACTCTCCCACGGCCTTCAGCCCGGCGAAATGAATGACCGCCTCGATCGGCTGTTCCGAAAACACCTGCTCCAGAGCCCCTTCGTCGGCCACGTCCACCTGGTAGAAAGGAAACTTCGTCCCGGCCAACGCTTCCGCCCGCTTCACCGCCTCGGGAAGACTGTTGACCAGGTTGTCCGCAATCACCACGGGATAACCGCCTTCTGCCACCTCGATGGCGGTGTGCGTACCAATATATCCCGCCCCGCCCGTCAATAAAACTGCCATCTTCCATTCCTCCTGGTAACAAATTCTCTGCTACGATGAAAAGGGCGCACCCTCCGGCGCACCCTTGCTTTGAATGTGTACATGGTCCGAAGCCCAGCACACGGACAACCACTGTCCGGCGAGTAGGAAACGTACTGTGCCGAAGCCCATCCTCCACATATCGATTGTGCATGTTCTTCGCTGCTTTGAGACTTTTTCAATATGTCTGCTCAACCCATAAGCCGACATCTGGGATCATTTCCCTCGGATGGAAAGCTTTCCACGGAAGCCCATCTCACACATCAAGCAGGTTTCCTGACTGACAGCTTTTCACGTTTCCTCTCCTTCTCGCATGATAGGGTTTGCAATGGATGTTAAGGAACGCACTCTGAATACAGTGACCGGATCGCTCAGGATTCTCACCTGATTCCCTTTTCCCCGCCGAGAGCGGGCACTTGATGCGGCAATCGCCTTGCACATCTAAACTATACCACAGAAGTCGCCTCATGGCAACCAAAAATACGGATCTTATGGCTTTTTCTCTCCGTGATAGGCCAAAACATATGGCTGTGTGGCACTGAGGACGATATTGTCCCCACTCACCTGACAGACCGTGACCTCATTGGTCCCTTCCTCCAAAGACGCATCGCCGCAGTAGAGCAGATTCATGGACACGTAATCCGTCTCGCAGGCCTCCCCATTGAGGTACACCACGCTGCTCGGCGTGTAGTTCCAGCCGGCCACGTAAACGCCCCTGCTCTGGGTCATCACCTGGCTGACGGTGATGGGCTGCACGCCCATGTGAAGGTCTGTCGCCTGGTAAGGATTCTTTCCCTCAAACACCTCCTGGTCCCCATAAAGGATGTCATATTCCAAAAGCTTCATGTCCTCCAGATACTTTTCTTTCTCCTCCTCCGTGTGGACCAGCTCCTGGAGCCATGCCTGATGATAACGGAACATGGTTCCCTTCTGAATCCCGACCCGGTCCAGGACCCAGGCGCCGAGCTGATAGGCCTCCACGTCCCGTTTGGATCTTTCCAGTCCGATATTGTCCCAGATCACGTACTCCGTCTGGAAGACGTCTCCATTCTCCAGCTTTTCCTCCGTGAGGTCCAAACTGGGAAGATGATCCCCATACAGGACCAAAACGGTCTCCTCCCCGCAGTCCTCCAGATAATCGACCAGCTCTCCCACAAACTGATCCATCTCATGAATCTGCGCCACGTAATACTCCATGGCATTGGTCTCCTCCTCCGTGGGGAGGCCGCTCACCGTGATCTCCGGCGCTTCCAGGACCTTCTCCTCCGGATAAGAGCCATGTCCCTGAACGGAAATCGTGTAGATCATGTCGGCGCCGGCGGTGGACTTCATAACTTTTGCGATCTCCTTCGTGAGCATCCCGTCCTTGGCCCAGCCCATAGGAGTCCTGCCGCTTCCATTCATGTATTCCAGAGACGTGAAGCTGTCAAAACCCAACTGGGAAAACACGGTGTACCTGTCATAAAAGGTACCTGAATTGTTGTGGATTGCCTGGGCGTGGTATCCGATCTCCTTCAGGTCGAAACAGAGGCTTTCACAGGCCTCCTTCTGGAGAACCGTTTTATAGGGATATTCTCCCGGGCCAAAAAAATCCAGATTCATGCCGGTAATCGTCTCAAACTCCGTATTGGCCGTGCCCGCCCCCACGGCAGGCACCCACAGATATCCGGAAGAATACCGTTCCTTAAGCTTCCGGAAGTTGGGAATCGGATCCCTGGAGCATTCCATATGAAGATACTTCATGGGATCGCTAAAAGATTCCAACTGCAGAAAAATAATATTGGGTGTCTGTCTTGTGACGGCAACGCCCTGCTCGTCCACCGCCAGGGGCCTCTCTTCCTCGATCAGGGGCGCCCACCCATGCTCCTCCGGGAGAATCTCTTCCTCCTTGATCTCCTGCACCGCCTCCACGCTGTAGTCCTCCGGCTTGCTGATGCCGGTATTGACCAAGCTGTTGGCAAAACAATAGGGAAATCCATAATCCAGATAGGCCTGTGCCAGATTGCCAAACTGGTTTGCCAAAAGCCCTGTCCGCATACCCAACCCGGAAAGTCCGAAAAGCGCCAGCAGAGAAAAGAGCACAAATACCGTTCCTCTCACATAGGAGGGCTTTTTCTGCCACTTGGGGAGCTTTCGAAACAGGAACGCAAGACCCGCAAGGAGCAGCAACAGTCCCGCCCCCATCAGCACCAGATGCCACCAGGTCAGGTATTTCCCGGCAATGGTCATCGCATCCTTGGTAAGCCGCAGATCCGCCCCATTAAAAGGCGTCACCCGGCAGCCCAGAAGCACCAGGTTCACAAACCCCAGGAGCAGCCAGACCACGCCGATCACCGTCCCCAAAAACAGCTTCCTTCTCACCAAGAGCAGCAGGGAAAAACACCAAAAAATAATACAGGTATTGTACAGGAAAATATGCGGCCGCATCACCAAAAACACGACAGGCTTCCAGAGCGAACGCCGTGAAAGCACCTCCACCAGAAAATTTAAAACCGCAGCCGCCATAAAACTGAAAAGCACCGGATGCCTCCCTGCCTCCCGCCTTAAGCCTTCCATAGATGCACGCATGATCCCCATCCCTTTTCCCATTTTCGTTTCCCAATTTTATATCCTTGTTCCCCATGAATATATCAGATTTCCCCATAAATTCCTATAGGGAATTCCACTAAAATTCTTAATTTTTTCTTTGGGAATCGGGCATTCTTCCGGTTGTGCTTTCCTTGACATTGCACAGAATACCTTCTATAATATGTGATTGAATGTAAAAATTTTAACTGTGTCAGACTATGTCAAAGAAAGGAACTGTTTATGAATTTTATTTTGGATACCATAAAGGGCGCCGTCATCGGCATCGCCAATGTCATTCCCGGTGTCAGCGGAGGAACCATGGCCGTCTCCATGGGCATCTACAACCGCCTGATTTCCTCGATCACCCACCTGTTCCGGGAATTTAAAAAGAGTGCGGCCACCCTGGTCCCGGTGCTCCTCGGAGCCGCCATCGGCATCGTGGGCTTCTCCTACGCCATCGAATATCTGTTGGCAAACCAGCCGCTTCCCACCTGCCTCACCTTCCTGGGACTGATCCTTGGCGGAGTCCCCATTCTGGTAAAAGACATGATGTCCGGCGTGAAAAAAAGTCGTTCCGGCAGGGTGACCCCACTCAACGTTCTGGCATTCCTGATCCTGTTCGCCTTCGCCATCGTCCTTCCGCTGCTCCAGGGAAGTGACGACACCCTGAGCGTCCTGGAGCCGTCCGTCGGCACAATGATCCTTTTGTTCTTCATGGGAATCATCGCTGCCGCCACCATGGTCGTTCCGGGTGTCAGCGGTTCCATGATTTTGATGATCCTGGGATATTATTACGGAGTGATCAACTCCATCACCACCTTTATGGACGGCCTCAGGGCCGGCGATTTCGCCGTCGTCCTATCCCAGTGTAAAATCCTGGTGCCTTTTGGGATTGGCACCGTTCTCGGCATCTTCCTGATCTCCAAGATCATCGAATACCTGTTTGAGAAACACACGGTTTCCACCTATGCGGCCATCCTGGGCCTGATCCTCTCCTCCCCCTTCGGGATTTTTTATAACACGGGCGCTCTCTCCAGGTTCACCGTGCCCGGTTTTCTCATCGGTGTCCTCCTGTTCCTTGCGGGAGGCTTTCTCACCTGGTACATGGGCAGAAAACACGCCTGAGCAAAAACCATCCGACAAGAAACACGCCTGACAGAAAGGAGGCTCTCTATGGGCTTTGAATTTATCAGCAAGCTGCCTACACCGGCAGAAATTCGCAAGCAGTTTCCCCTCTCCGAGGAACTGACCATGGAAAAACACCGGAGAGACCAGGAAATCCGTGATGTCCTAACCGGAAAAAGCGACAAATTCCTCGTGATCGTCGGACCATGTTCGGCAGACAACGAAGAGTCCGTCTGCGACTACGTTTCCAGACTGGTAAAGATCCAGGAAGACACCAAGGACGATCTGATCATCGTCCCCCGCATTTACACCAACAAGCCACGCACCACCGGCGAAGGCTACAAGGGGATTCTCCATCAACCCAACCCGGAGAAAGCGCCCGATCTGTTCGAGGGCCTTCTGGCCATCCGCAAGCTCCACATGCGTGTCCTGAAAGAAAGCGGCCTCTCCGCCGCCGACGAGATGCTGTACCCGGAAAACTATCGGTATCTCTCCGACCTGCTCTCCTACGTGGCCGTCGGAGCCCGCTCCGTGGAAAACCAGCAGCACCGTCTGACGGTCAGCGGTATGGAGGTGGGCGCAGGCATGAAAAACCCCACCAGCGGCGACTTCTCCGTCATGCTGAATTCCGTCATGGCGGCCCAGCATGGACACACCTTCATCTTCCGCGGGTGGGAGGTCCACACAGACGGCAATCCCTACGCCCACACGATCCTCCGGGGCGCAGTCAACAAGCATGGACAGAGTCAGCCCAATTACCATTATGAAGATCTCCGCCTGCTCTGCGACATGTACGCCAAGCGGGACCTTATGCATCCCGCCTGCATCGTGGATGCCAATCATTCCAACTCCAACAAACTTTACAGGGAGCAGATCCGCATCGTGAAAGAAGTGCTCCACAGCCGCAGCCACTCCATGGATATCCGAAACCTGGTAAAGGGCGTCATGATCGAGAGCTACATCGAGCCGGGCAGCCAAAAGGTAGGTGGCCACGTCTACGGCTGCTCCATCACCGACCCCTGTCTCGGCTGGGAAGAATCCCGCCAACTGATCTACGACATCGCCGAGCTGATCTAATCTTCCTTTGCGGCCCCGTACGCAGAAAAACAGAATCCCGCATCTCGCAGGATTCTGTTTTTATTTTCATCCCAGTCCCCCCAGGGGCCTCCTAAAAATATGATTTTAGCAGCAATGGATTGATATAGCACTCGCAGATAATTCCCGGGAGCAGACAGAGCAGAAGAATGATCAACAACAGCAGGTCACGGCCCATCCGAATGCGCCGGTATTGACCAAAGCTCCTCTGCTTGCGCATAAAGGCGTAAATCTGAAATCCCCGAATTCCTAAAATCAGGATAGCCGGTATGTAAAAAACTGCTTGCGGGAGAATGCTGCACAGAAAATACAGAATTCCCCGCTTCCCGAACACCATCGTTCCCAGGGAAATCCGCACGCCACAGGTAAAGCCCAGCCACCCCAGCGCCGCCCACAGACTCACCGCCCCGAACGCCGTCATGGACAGAAGCCACAAAACGCCTGATTCCATCAGCCGCAGCCTCAGCACATAAAAAAAATAGCGTTCCCTCGCAAAGCCCTCCTGCTTAAGCGCTTCCCCAAGTTGATTGAAATATAGCTTCCATCCATCCTGTCCATGTTTTCCGCTCAAATTGACGGCAATCGTCCCCACAATCAAAAAGCCCGCAAAGACAACCACCGCCATCTGCACAAATCTACCCTTCTTCTCCATGACTTCCTCCATCTAAAACACTATATGATGGAAGTGTCCATAATATACCTTACCTGTATTTCACCCGGTAAGCGAGAAGGGCCGCCAAAGTCTTGGCATCTGTAATCGTCCCATCATAAACCATGGAGAGAAGCTCTTCCAGCTCATGTTCCTCCACATTCAAAAACTCATCCTCATCCAGATGTTGTTTGGCTGGAATGAGGTTTTGCGCCACATAAACCCCGATAAACTCATTGCAGAAAGCCACGGTTGTATTCACATTCATCAGCCATTCCAGCGTTCCCGCCCTGTATCCCGTTTCCTCCTCCAGCTCCCTAGCGGCGCACTCCTCCTTAGGCTCCCCCAAGTAATTGACTGCCCCCGCCGGGATCTCCAGCGTATATCGCTCCAAGGCATTCCGGTACTGGCGCACCATAAGAATCTTTCCTTCCTTTGTCACCGGAACAACCGCAGCCGCCCCCTTATGCTCGATATAATCCCACACGGCCGTGTTCCCATTGGGCAGGGACATGGTATCCTCATAAAAGTTCACGATCTTTCCTCTATGGATCAGCTCTCTTTTTATTCTCCTGATTTCTTCCATGATCAAATCTCTCCTTTCTGTCTTTCAAACATCTAGGCCATTGCGAAACATAAATTTACGAGAATATTCTGCCAATATGTCCGTTCAAAGCCTACTGCGCCAAGCGTTCCAGCAAGCCCAGAACCGCAGAAGGCACTC
>JAAWRC010000069.1 GCA_022800815.1 Lachnospiraceae bacterium
TCTTTTTGCATACTTTAGAATAAATTTGTGTATGGAAGCTGTCTATATCTAGAAGAAAGAAAACTCCTGCTAAAAAAGTGGGAGTTTTTCAGTGCCCTCGTAAATCAAGGCTTCCTGAGATAATCCCCACATTTTTGTCAATAAAATTCAGGGGGTTCGGCTAAGTGTGGCGAAAATTCATCGTCACGTTTTCGAGAATCCGGGGTTCATGGTGCTGCGGTTTTTGAGCTCCCTTGGCTCCGGCCTTGTCATGTCCGCCCCGTTTTCCATTATCGGGACTGTGTGGGACAGGCAGCAGGCCATGAAATACTACGGGTTCATTTCCACCTTCAACGCAGTCGGCGCCCTGTGCGGCCCTCTGGCGGCGGGAGCCTTGGTGGATGCGGGAATGGGGAGGCTCCCCTTTTTCCTGTGGGTGCCCTTCTACGTGTTTGCCGTTGCCGTGATCTGCATGGCTTACCCGAACGTGAAACAGGAGACCGGCTCCAAGTTCGACGCGCTGGGACTTTTCTATCTGGCGTGCACGGTGGTGCCTCTGATCCTCTGGCTGGGCCTTTCCGGCGACGGCAAGCCCCTGGCCTAGGCGGGGCCGGGTCTGATCCTTCCGGTGGTGGTGATCGTGTTTGCGGTGCTTCTCACGAAGCACTCGGCGAAGCTCGCCCATCCGACGGTGCCCCTTCGGATGTTTAAACAGAAGCGGTTCCGCACAGCGTTTTTTATCAACATGCTGGTGGTCTGTTTTTCCACCGTCACCTCCGGCTACGTGCTGAACTATATTTTGTACAGCATGAACCGCTCGACGACGGTCGGCTCCACCTCCACGATGCCGATGAATATTGTGCTGGTGATCTGCGGCTTGTTCATGGGAAGTATCCTGAGAAAGAATTTCGTGAAAAATGTCCGCACGATGATGCTGATTGGAACTCTCGCACTTTTGGCAGGTTTAAGCTGCTACAGCCTGCTGCAGTCGGATTCCCCGATGCTCTTGGTCTGGATCGGTTCTGCCGTCGGCGGGCTTGGGAATTCCATGAATCAGACCTGTATGACGCCGTTTTTCCAGTACGGGCTTCCCAAGGAGGACTTTGCGGCGGCGCAGGGCATGTACCAGTTTTCCTCCACGGGCATGGCGTCCATCTTTGTCCCCTTTGTGGGCGTATTTGTCAATATGACCGGGAGCATCAAGCCGGTATTTTACATAGCGACGATCCTTGCGGCGTGAACGTGGTCCTCGTCTTCTGCTTCGTGAAGATCACGAAGGAGGAGGCGCAGGTGGAGGGACGTTCCGCATAGGTTCGGAAAGGCTGGACGGCGGCTGCAGTTTCGCAATTACCTATTAAAAAGAAGGAGGAATTCATTATGAGCAGGAAAATTGACGAACGGATCCCCAACACGGTGGGGGAGGGGACGTACCCGGATTACCCGGCGGTGGCGACGCCCTGGGGAAAGCTGATCTCCTATCAGGAGGCGGCGAGGCATTCCCAGAGGAACATTGCCGTTTACTCGGCGGCGCTCATGCAGGTGTACCGGATCCTGATCCCGACTTATGAGGAGCGGGCAGAATTGATCTGCCGGTTCTCTTATGGCAGGATGTATGCGACCTTTTCCAGCCCCATCGGAAAGATGGTAGGCATTGACAACAACAACGTCCATCCTTTTATGGCGGGGAGCTTTCCCAGTTCCCTGAACGGGGATTCCGGCGACGAGGCCCTCTACATGCCGGGGGGTCAACGATTTCGAGACCTACCGCTGTGAGAAGGAGCTGGACACCTGCCCCTGGGACATCATCGGGACGGAGCTCTGCCGTGCGACGACCACTTCCCTGATGGGCATCAGCGACGGGGAGGCGGTCCACAAGAAGGCCGGGCCGAGGCTGGATTTCCACATGGTGGAGGCGAGGGGCGCCGGCGACATGCACTGCCGGATCGTGGCGGAAAACAGGGAAAAGTATCCCATGCCGGAGCACAAGATGTGGGAGAGCGTGGGCCCCATTGCCACCTCGGACATGATCAAATACGCACCCGAGGAGGACATGGTGACGGATCCTCAGTATTTCCGGGAGGAGTGTGGTTATAAATTCTGCAACGGCACCTGTGCGGAATATGATGCGGCGAGCTGGTACCGCCCCAATGGTAGCGCCGGCGGAGCGGGATATTTCTGGCCCCTCTTTGACATGCTGGTGAAGAAGGGCAGGATCAATGAGGAGGACCTTGACCGGGCCGTGCACTGCGTCATGGAGGCGGCCGGGAAGGCCCAGTTTGGCGGCTGGTATGCCGTCGAGGGCGTGAGAAGCTGGCTCGGCGTTCCGGCGGAAATGAAGGACGGCCGGGTGATGGGCGGATTTTTGGAGGTCTACCTGGCCTGTCAGGGCGTGCCGGTGAAGGTGGAAGCCTTCAATAAGGATGAGGTGATCCTGCGGATCGACCGGGCGGCTCTCGACCAGCGGATGCCAAAGCAGTCGCCGGCTTACGTGGCCTACTGGTATGGCATGACCAAGACGCTGGTCAGTGCGGAGTACGCCCTGTGGGAAGAGCCGGAGGGGGATGCCGAGAAGGTGCTCCGGGTCAAGATCGCCAAAAAGATTGATAAATTCTGCTGATGGGAGGAGTGACGGGAATGTATAACAAAAATGTGTATAAATTTCCAGGTCATGGCCTGGACGCTTCCCACGGAAAAGGGCTTCTATTACATGAGGGACCTGATGCATGCCAACCCGCTGGAGGTGGGCCTGGATAAGGGGATCGGCTACATCTACGCAAAGGCCGGGACGGTGTCCGAGGGGACGTGGTGACGATCCGGGGAGCGGAGGCCAGGATCTGCGGGACAGTGTTCGTGCCGTAATGGAAACCGGAACACCTGGATAGAGCAAGATATGCCGGAGGGGGCTGCCGCTTGGCGGCCTCCTCCGAAGTGCAGGGGATCGTGGGGGCGAAATGCGACAGACTGAGATTTCCGCTTGATTGAACCGCCATTGTTTGCTATGATAAAAACGGTTAAGGAAGCAGCGGGAGACCGGGAAGGCGAGGAAAGATGTCCGGGTTCGGACATTCGCCGATCTGGTCTGTGTTATATTGGGGGAATGATCGGTGAAAAGGACAGGATTTGACAACGAAAAGTACCTGCGGATGCAGTCGGCCCACATCAGTGAGCGGATCTCTCAGTTCGGCGGGAAGCTGTATCTGGAGTTTGGCGGGAAGCTGTTTGACGACTATCACGCATCCCGGGTGCTGCCGGGTTTTGAGCCGGACAGCAAGCTGAAAATGCTTTTGCAGATCAAGGAGCGGGTGGAGATCGTGGTGGCGCTCTCGGCTGCCGACATCGAGGCCAACAAGGTCCGGGGGGATTTGGGGATCACCTATGATTCAGACGTGCTGCGGCTGATCGACGAGTTCCGGGGCATCGGCCTCTACGTGGGCAGTGTGGTCCTGACCAGGTATCAGGGACAGCCGGCGGCCGCAGCGTTCCAGAAGAGGCTGGAAACATTGGGCGTGAAGGTCTACCGCCATTATCCCATCGAGGGGTATCCCTCCAATCTGGCGAAGATCGTCAGCGACGAGGGCTACGGGAAGAACGAATTCATCGAGACGACCAGGGAACTGGTGGTGGTGACGGCGCCGGGCCCCGGCAGCGGCAAGATGGCCACCTGCCTGTCCCAACTCTATCACGAGCACAAGCGGGGGATCCGGGCGGGCTATGCCAAGTTTGAGACCTTCCCCATCTGGAACCTTTCCCTGAAGCATCCGGTGAACCTGGCCTACGAGGCGGCCACGGCGGACCTGGACGACGTCAACATGATCGACCCGTTCCATTTGGAGGCCTACGGGGAGACCACGGTCAATTATAACCGGGACGTGGAGATCTTCCCGGTGCTCTCGGCCATGCTGGAGAAGATCATGGAGACCTGCCCCTACAAGTCCCCGACGGACATGGGCGTCAACATGGCGGGCAACTGTATTTTTGACGACGAGGCGGTGAAGGAGGCCTCCCGTCAGGAGATCATCCGCCGCTATTACACGGCCCTCTGCGGCCGGAGAAAGGGGCTGACGGCCGACAACGTGGTCTACAAGCTGGAGCTTCTCATGAAGCAGGCGGGGGTGACGGCGGAAGAGCGGGCCGTGGTGCGGCCGGCGCTCCTTAAGGAGGAGACGACGGGAGAGCCGGCTGCGGCCATGGAGCTTCCCGACGGGACCATCCTCACCGGCCGGACCTCGGAGCTGATGGGCCCCTCCTCGGCCCTTCTCCTGAACGCCCTCAAGACCCTGGGCGGCATTGAGGACGGCGTCCATCTGATCTCCCCCACCATCATCGAGCCGATCCAGAAATTGAAAGTCGGTTCCCTGGGCAATAAAAATCCCAGGCTCCACACCGACGAGGTGCTGATCGCCCTCTCCATCTGCGCCGCCACGGACCCGGAGGCGAAGCGGGCCATGGACCAGCTTCCGAAGCTCCAGGGCTGCGAGGCCCACTCCACGGTGATCCTCTCCCACGTGGACGAGCAGATGTTTCGGCGTCTCGGTGTCAACATTACCTACGAGCCCAAATACCAGAGTTCCAGGCTGTACCATGTATAGAGGAAGATTTTTTCCGGGATCAAGGAAAACATGCCATCCCGGAGCGGTCGGGGCGTCTGCCGGTGTTTTTCTATATTGCTTTGACCGCCAGAGTTAATGCCCGTATGATCTGACCCTGATCCATGGACGGCTGCCCGTCCTTCGCCTGCTCGGGAAGAAGCGGTACATGGATAAAACCTACTTGTGTTCGTGACTTAATAAGCCGGAAGCTGTCCTGCCTTTCTCCAAAAAACACATCGACAGCTTCCGGTTTGCCATTGGCCCCATGATACGCTATCGTTGATGGGCCAGCGCCGCCCCGATGAATCCCTGGAACAGCGGATGGGGCTTGTTGGGCCGGGATTTGAATTCGGGGTGGGCCTGGGTCGCCAGGAACCAGGGGTGGGAGGGGAGCTCGATCATCTCCACGATCCGCCCGTCGGGGGAGAGGCCGGAGAGAAGAAGGCCCTGCTCCGTCATGGCCTTTCGGAAATCGTTGTTGACCTCGTAGCGGTGGCGGTGCCGCTCGCTGATCTCCTCCGTCCCATAGAGGGCGTAAGCCTTGGAGGACTTGTCCAGGACGCAGGGGTAGGCTCCCAGACGCAGGGTACCGCCGATGTCCTCGATGCCGTCCTGGTCGGGCATGAGGTGGATGACGGGATGGGCCGTCAGGGGCTCCAGTTCGATGCTGTGGGCGTCCGCATAGCCGATCACGTTGCGGGCAAATTCCACGATGGCCAGCTGCATGCCGAGGCACAGTCCCAGAAACGGGACACCATGCTCCCTGGCGTATTTGATGGCGCAGATCTTTCCCTCGATGCCTCGGCTCCCGAAGCCGCCGGGGACCAGGATACCGGACACATCTCCCAAAATTTCCGACACGTTTCCCTCGTTCACTGTCTCGGAATCGACCCACTTGATGGTCACATCCGCCCGGTGGGCGACACCGCCGTGGCGCAGGGCCTCCACCACGCTGATGTAGGCGTCATGAAGCTGAATATATTTTCCCACGAGGGCGACGGTTACCTTTTGTTTTGGATGCTTCCAGGCGTCGATCATGGCCGTCCAGTCATGAAGATCCGGCTCCGGGCAGTCAAGCTGCAGGCATTTGCAGGCGACCTGGGCCAGATGCTCCTGTTCCATGGCGAGGGGCGCCTCGTATAAAATATCGACGTCCAGATTCTGGAGGACATGGCTTGCGGGAACGTTGCAGAAGAGGGCGATCTTGGCACGGATCTGGCTGTCTAAGGGATATTCGGAGCGGCAGACGATGATGTCGGGCTGGATGCCGATCCCCTGCAGCTCTTTGACGCTGGCCTGGGTGGGCTTGGTCTTTAATTCGCCGGAAACCTTGAGATAGGGAATGAGAGTGACGTGGATTAAGATGGCGTTTTCGTGGCCGACGTCGTGCTGGAACTGGCGGATGGCCTCTAAAAAGGGCTGGCTTTCGATGTCGCCGACGGTGCCGCCCACCTCGATGATGGCGATCTCCGTGTCTTTGGTGGAGTAGTTGCGGTGAAACCGGTTTTTGATCTCGTTGGTGATGTGGGGGATGACCTGCACGGTGCCCCCGCCGAAGTCGCCCCGCCGTTCCTTGTGGAGGACGGACCAGTAGATTTTTCCCGTGGTGACGTTGGAATTCTTGGTGAGGCTTTCGTCGATGAACCGCTCGTAATGTCCCAAATCCAGGTCTGTTTCCGCCCCGTCGTCGGTGACGAAGACTTCCCCGTGCTGGATGGGGTTCATGGTGCCGGGGTCAATGTTGATGTAGGGGTCGAACTTCTGCATGGTGACATGGTAGCCTCTGGCCTTCAACAGGCGCCCCAGGGAAGCGGCCGTGATGCCCTTTCCCAGGCCCGAGACCACGCCGCCGGTGACGAATACGTATTTTACTGCCATGGTTGTCCTCCTTATGATGAAAAAACAGTTTTGCCAAACAACCTATACAGTATACAACCGGGAAAAAGAGATTACCAGAGTTTTTTGGAAAAAAATTTATAAATCCTTCATATTTGTGAAAAATAATTCACGGAGGACGTATTGATTTCTTGGGGAAATGCTTTATAATAGTAACGACGGCGGCGCAGGTGTCTATCTTCCTGCGCCGGATACATGACTAAAAGGAGAAAAATTTTATGGACAATCCGAATCAGAACCGGAACCAGAAAGGGAACGGCAATGGGAACGGAGGGAAGCCCGGCAGGAACAATCAGATGATTCTGCTTCTGGTGGTGGCGGCGGTCGTCACCCTTCTTTGCGTTTCCATGATGAGCAGCTTCCTCTCCGACGGGACCAGGACTGAAGTGCCATACAGTGAATTCGTACAGATGGTCAAGGACGGGAAGGTGAAGGAGGTGGTGATCAAGCAGGACGAGATCACCTTCACTCCGGCCTCCGGCGTCGTCATTGATGACGAAAGCGAGTCCCCCTTCTATTATCTTCAGACGGAGTCCTTTTACACGGTGCCGGTGGAGGACCCGGATCTGACGGCGCTTCTTCTGGAGCATGACGTGGAGGTGAAGGGGAAGAAGCCGAGTACCAATTCCACTCTCCTGGATTTTCTTTTGATCTATATTCTTCCGGTGGTGTTGGTTTGGGTATTTATCATGTTCATCATGCAGCGGGCCGGCGGAGGCGGCATGATGGGCGTGGGGAAGAGCAACGCAAAAAAATACGACGTTCAGAAGGAGACGGGCGTTTCCTTCAAGGACGTGGCCGGAGAGGACGAGGCCAAGGAATCCCTCCAGGAGATCGTGGATTTCCTCCACAATCCGGGACGGTATTCCACCATCGGTGCCAAGCTTCCCAAGGGGGCGCTTCTGGTGGGGCCTCCCGGCACGGGAAAGACCCTTCTGGCAAAAGCAGTGGCGGGGGAGGCCAAGGTGCCCTTCTTTTCCCTGTCCGGCTCTGATTTCGTGGAGATGTTCGTGGGCGTGGGTGCCTCCCGTGTCCGGGATCTGTTCAAGAAGGCCCAGGAGAGCGCACCCTGCATTGTCTTTATCGACGAGATCGACGCCATCGGCAAGAGCCGGGATTCCCGCTACGGAGGCGGCAATGACGAGCGGGAGCAGACCTTAAACCAGCTCCTCTCCGAGATGGACGGTTTTGATTCCAACAAGGGCGTCTTTATCCTGGCGGCCACCAACCGGCCGGAGATTCTGGATAAGGCCCTGCTCCGCCCGGGCCGTCTGGACCGGCGGATCATCGTGGACAAACCGGATCTCAAAGGCCGGGTGAATATTTTGAAGGTCCATTCCAAGGACGTCCTCATGGACGACTCGGTGGATCTGGAGGCCATTGCCCTGGCCACCTCGGGCGCCGTCGGCTCCGACCTGGCGAACATGATCAACGAGGCGGCCATCAATGCGGTGAAGCACAAGCGCAAGGTGGTGAGCCAGTCGGATCTTTTCGAGGCGGTGGAGGTGGTCCTGGTGGGCAAGGAGAAGAAGGACCGGATCATGAGTGAGAAGGAGCGGAGGATCGTCTCCTACCACGAGGTGGGCCATGCGCTGGTCAGCGCCCTTCAAAAGGACTCCGAGCCGGTCCAGAAGATCACCATCGTTCCCCGCACCATGGGAGCCCTGGGCTACGTGATGAACGTGCCGGAGGAGGAGAAATACCTCAACACGGAGGCGGAGCTCAAGGCGATCCTGGCCCAGTGCCTGGGCGGGAGGGCAGCCGAGGAGCTGGTGTTTGACACGGTGACCACGGGCGCCTCCAACGACATCGAGCGGGCCACCTCCATGGCCAGGGCCATGGTGACCCAGTACGGCATGTCGGAGAAATTCGGCCTTATGGGGTTAGAGTCCATAGAGAGTAAATACTTAGATGGCCGGGCGGTGTTAAACTGCTCCGACGTGACGGCGGCCGAGATCGACAACGAAGTGAAGCGAATTCTGGAGGAGGCACACAAGGAGGCCGTCCGCCTGCTCTCAGATAACAGGGAGGTTTTGGATAAGATCGCCGCCTTCTTAATTGAGCGGGAGACCATCACCGGCGCCGAATTCATGAAGATCTTCCGGGAGATCAAAGGCATCCCCGAGCCGGAATCCGATTCGAAAGAGGGCAAGGAAGAGACGCAGCACTCCGCTGTTTCGGGGGCTTCTGCGCCAGAGACCGCAGCGGACGCAGAAGCCGCCCTGCCGGCAGAGGACTCCGGGAACGCTTCCGCACAGGACGGCCCTGCCTCCGGGGAGGCTGCCCCGCAGACTCCTTCCCCCGAGGAGACCGAGTAACCGGCATTTGTCAGGCTGTCATTCGCCTGGCCAGAAAGTTGATGTCAGCGCTCCGGCATCCCTCCCCGCAGACGACAGGAGGGCCGATTTCCCCTGTTTCCTGTGTAAGCCAGGCTGTCATCCGCCTGCCCAGAAAGTTGATGTCAGCGTTCCGGCATCCCTCCCCGCAGACGACAGGAGGGCCGATTTCCCCTGTTTCCTGTGTAAGCCAGGCTGTCATCCGCCTGCCCAGAAAGTTGATGTCAG
>JAAWRC010000070.1 GCA_022800815.1 Lachnospiraceae bacterium
ATTAGTGGCTCTGCTATTGACAGTAGTAATGAGCTCATGTACGGGTGGAAAAGATAAGGCTGCTGTGAAACAGGAAGACGAGAAGCCCAGACTGGCGGGGGCGGCGGCCGTGGTCGTCCTTGGGAGATGGGTCGGAAGGGAGGCCGCCATGGTGACGGGCTTCGTGCTGATCCTGATCATCCGCTTCCTGGCGGCCCACTTCCGGTGGGACCTGCCGAGGATCACATAATTTCAAGGGAAGAAAATAAGGGGGATATTTTATGAGTGAAAAGAGACATGTCAACGGAGGGTTTTCCAGTTCTTTCGGCTTTGTGCTGGCCTGCGTGGGCTCGGCGGTGGGCCTGGGGAATATCTGGATGTTTCCGTACCGGCTGGGGCAATACGGCGGGGCGGCCTTTCTGATCCCGTATTTCCTGTTCATCGCCCTGTTCGGCTATGTGGGGCTTTCGGCGGAATTCGGCCTTGGGAGGCGGGCCGGGACGGGAACCCTGGGGGCGTACAAGTATTGTTTTGACCGGATCGGAAAGGGAAGATTCGGGCAGGTCCTGGCCTGGATCCCGCTGCTGGGTTCCCTGGGGATCGCTATCGGTTACTCCATCATCATCGGCTGGGTGGTCCGCTCCCTTGCGGGTTCTCTGACGGGGGTGATCCTGACGGCGGATTCGGCCGCTTATTTTGCGGAGGCCACGGGGCACCTGGGAAGCGTGCCTTGGCATGTGCTGGTGGTCGCCGCCGCCGTGGTGATCCTTCTTTGCAACGCCGCCTCCGGCATCGAGAAGGCCAACAAGATCCTGATGCCGGTATTTTTCCTGCTGTTCGTTATTCTGGCGGTCCGGGAGCTGTTCCTCCCCGGAGCCTTTGCCGGCTATGAGTTTTTGTTTATTCCCAAGTGGGAATATCTGCTCCGGGCGGACACCTGGGTCATGGCCATGGGGCAGGCGTTCTTCTCCCTGTCCATCACCGGCTCGGGAATGATCGTCTACGGTTCTTATCTGGATAAGAAGGAGAACATTCCCAGGGCGTCGGTGCAGACGGCGGTCTTTGACACGGTGGCGGCCCTTCTGGCGGCCCTGGCCATCATGCCTGCGGTCTTCGCCTTCGGCATTGCGCCGGACCGAGGGCCTTCCCTCATGTTCGTCACCCTGCCCAACGTGTTCCGGCAGATGCCCATGGGGCGGCTCTTTGCGGCGATCTTCTTCCTGTCGGTGGCTTTTGCGGGGATCACCTCCCTCATGAACATGTTTGAGGCGGTGATCGAGAGCTGGCAGAATCGGTTCGGTCTCGGAAGGAGGCTTTCGGTGCTGATCTGCGGCGCCACGGTCCTGGGCGTCGGCCTGTTCTTGGAGCACGGGGACGTGGTGGGACACTGGATGGACTTTGTCACCATTGTCATCGTGCCCATCGGCGCCGTTTTGGGGGCGGTTTCCATCTATTATATCCTCGGCTACCGGAATATCAGAGAGGAGCTGGAGGAGGGCCGGAAGAAGCCCCTTCCCCCCGCCTTCGGCTTCCTGGCCAAATACATTTACGTCCCCCTCACGATCATCGTGCTGATCCTGGGATTTTTGTATAACGGGATCGGGTGAGCGGCCATATATACAGACGGATCCCGTCAGATTTCTCACAGGAAGTCAGACGGGATTTCCCATTCTCCAATCATTGGAGAAGTCGACGTGATATCGTTTGAAGGTGCGCTCTGCTTCCTTTATTCACCTTCGAAGAGAGAAGCGCGCCGGCCAGAAATCCGATCTGCGAGAAGCTGGGGGCGACGGACATCCTGTTTGCGGACGCCCCTGAGCTGGTGGAAAAGATAAAGACCCTGGGCGGGGAGGAGGGGATTGCCGCCGTCATCAACTGCGCCTCCCGCTCGGCCAACATTCTTCCGCAGGCAGTCCGGATGCTCCGCCCGGGCGCCTCCTTCATCATGGTGGGCTACACCCGCAGCGCCGTGTCCTACGGGGAGGATCCGGCAGATCTGATGGGGCACAAGGGGATTACTTTCGTCGGGCACATGGGTTATGACCACACCTCCTGGAGAAACGTGCTGACCCTGTACCGGGAAGGCCGCATTGACATGAGCCCGGTGGTTACCCACGTGATTCCCCTGTCCAGGTGGAGAGAGGGATTCGAAATGTTCACGAACCGCGAGGCGGCGAAGGTGGTGCTGGCGCCTGAGCTGGACCAGTAAAGGAGAACGGAAAATGAAAAAGTTCGAGGGAATTTATCCTGCGCTCATCACGCCCGTCGACGCCGACGAGGAGATCAACGAGAAAGCGCTGGAGCAGGTCATTGAAAAGACGCTGGGACAGGGCGTGTCGGGCTTTTACGTGAGCGGAAGCACCGGGGAGTCCTTTCTTCTCCGGGATGAACAGAGGGTGCGGCTGGTAAAGGCGGTCTGCGAGATCGTAGACGGAAGAGGGGACGTGTTTGCCAATATCGGAACCTTCTCCACCAAGGCGACCGTCAAGATGGCGGAGGCGGCGGCGGACTGCAAAGTCGCCGCAGTCTCGGCGGTGCCGCCCTTCTATTTCTCCTATTCCAAGGAGGAAATCAAACAATATTATTATGACATTGCGGAGGCCGTCGGCCTGCCGGTGATCATCTACAATATTCCGAAATTGAGCGGAGTTTCCTTCGGTACGGAGGAACTGGTTCAGTTCCTGTCCCACAAAGGAATCATGGGCGTGAAGCAGACCACCATGGATCTGATGCAGACGGAGGCGCTGGTCCGCCGGTGCGAAGACAAGACCGTTTTCAACGGACATGACGAGATTCTCCTGCCGGCCCTCTCCGTGGGCGTGAAGGCTTCCATCGGGAGCACCTTCTCCATCATGGCGGACGTGTTCGTCGACCTGAAAAAAGCCTTTGACGCGGGAGACATGGAGAAGGCTAGGAGGCTCCAGGGCAAGGGGAACGAGATGATCCGGATCCTTCTCGAGGTCGGCATCTTCCCGGCGATCAAGGGAGTGCTTAAGCTTCAGGGAATCGACTGCGGCGACTGTATTAAGCCCTACCAGCCCTTGAAGCCGGAGGACTACAGGAAGCTGGAGGAAGCGCTTAAAAAACTCTATGACGGAAGTGTGGAATGACTTCGGAAGTGCGGAGTGATTTTGAGTTACGCCCCAGGCAGAAATTGCCGGGGCGTAATCTTTGACCGGAAGATTTGCAGGAAAAGGAGACGGCGAATGGGAAGATTTCGATATGGCGCGTGCGAATGGTCGGTGAAGGCGAGGGGGGCGGCACTTTGTCAATTGGCGGCAGATGAGAAGCTGGACTGCGTGCAGCTGGGAGTCGGCGAGGAAATCTTTTGCGGGAAGGGGCTTGCCGACCCGGCCGTGGCGGAGGAATATCTGGAAGCAAGCGAGAAATGCGGAGTGGAGATTGACTCCCTATGTCCGCAGTTTGTGGATCAGTACAGCTTTACCATGGCGAAGAGCGGGGAGGAAGAGCAGATTGCGGCGGCCCTCTGTGAGAGGGCGATCGACCTGTGCCAGGTCTTTGGCTGCAAATCCTACCTGCTCCCGGTGCTGGAAAAAAACGGGATTGAGGACGGTGCGCCCTTTCACCGGGCGGTGGAAGCTATCAAGCGGTTCGGCGACAAGGCGGCGGGCAGGGGGATCCTGACCTGCCTGGAGCTGAACCGGAGCGTGGACCAGGTACGTGATCTGCTGGATGCGGTGGACAATCCCATGGTCAAGCTTTTCTTTGACTCCCAAAACCTGTACGCCTTAGACGGCACCTCCATGGCGAGATATTTTACGGCCCTTGCGGACGTGATCGCAGGCGTGCATCTGAAGGACGGCGTGGGTACCATGCTTTCCGGCTCCCTCTTGGGGGAGGGGACCTCCGGCTTTTACAGGACCGCCGGGGCCATCCTGGACAACGGCTACGGGGGGAGCCTGATCATTGAGAGCGTCTATGACAAACCGACGGTCTGCAAGCTTGGCTCTGAGAGAGAGCTTCTGGCGAGGGATGCGGCGACCCTGCGCCGGGTTTTTGAAAAATAGCGCAGGAAAAACCTCTGAACGGAAGGATACAGAGATAGGAAGTGGTGTTACATAATCTTGACCTCCCTTTCCTCCTGTGTTAGGATAGAAACGAAAATATTTTGGAGGAAACAAAAATGGTTTTTGGTGTGTTGAAGGATATCAAGAACGGGGAATACCGGGTGATCGTGACGCCGTCGGAGGCGGCGTCCATTGCGGCCGACGGCCATGAGGTGCTGGTCCAGAAGGGGGCCGGGGGGAGGGCCGGGTTTGAGGACGAGGAATACGAGAAGGCCGGGGCCGTTCTCGTGGAGACGGCGGAGGAACTGTATGCGAGATGTGATTTTCTGACCAAGGTCAAGGAGTTTGAGCCCTGTGAGTTTGATCTCCTCCGGGAAGGGCAGATCGTGTTCACCTGCATCCACCCGGCGGCCCACCCGGAGGAGGTGCAGGCTCTTTTGGATAAGAAGGTGATCGCCTTCACGGCGGAGGACTCCCACCGGTACGGGTCGCCCAACTGCGAGGCGGCGGGAAAGCAGGGGGCGCTCATGGGCCTTTACGCCATGCTCTCCATCAACGGCGGAAAGGGAAAGTTCGTGAACGGCCTGGGCGGCGCACCTGGCATGAAGGTGTTGATCCTGGGCGGAGGCGTGGTGGGACAGGCCGCCCTGTCGGTGCTCCACGCCCTGGGTGCCTGGGTGACGGTGATGGACATCAACATCGGGACGCTCCGGTCCTTGAGCCGTCAGTACCACGAACAGGTCAACACCATGATCTCCACCAGGGAGAACATCGCGGCCCTCCTGCCTGAGACGGACATGGTCTTAAACTGCGTGAAGTGGCCCAAGGACCGGACGGATCATCTCATCGACCGGGAGATGGTGCGGACCATGGGGAAGGGCTCCGTGATCGTGGATATCAGCAATGACGTGGGCGTCATCGAGACCTTCCACGAGACGACCCACGAGGATCCCTGCTACATCGAGGAGGGCGTGGTTCATTACTGCGTCAGCAATATTCCCGGGGCCATCGCCAATTCCACGTCGGTGGCTTATGCGGCTTCCGTGCTTCCCCATTTCCGGAGCATCCTGAACCTGGGAGTGGCCGAGGCCTGTGCGCAGGACGGCTTCCTCCGGAGAAGCCTGACCGCCTACAAGGGCTATCTGACCCACGAAGAGACCAGCGCCCTCCAGGGCCGTCCCTGGATCCGGCCGGAGGATATTCTGGGGATCGCCGGAAGGAACCTCGATATGGCTCCGCCTGCAACCGTGTCCCGCTCGGAAAATTTCATTTCCGCAGAGGAGGTCACGGTTTAAGGATAGATCAAAATCACGTTAGGAGGAACGAGTATGGAAGAACTGATCAACATGGGCTTTATCTCAATCATTCCCCCGATTCTGGCTATCGTGCTGTCCTTTGTGACGAAGAACACGATCGTGTCGCTGGCGATCGCCTGCATCACGGGGACGCTTCTGGCGGGCCAGGGGCTTCTGGGATTCCCGACCCTTCTCAAGGAAAGCCTGGGCACCACAAGCTTTTCCTGGGTCATGCTGCTCAACACTTTTATCGGGATCCTGGTGGCCTATTTCCAGAAGACGGGGGCCATCCAGGGCTTTTCCCAGGGGTCCACGACAAGCATCTGAGCCGGCGGGGCGCCCAGCTCATGGCCTGGGTGCTCGGCATGTTCGTGTATTTCAGCGACTCTTTCAGCCCCCTGTTCGTGGGGTGCACCATGCGCAGCATCACGGACAAGGCGCGGATCTCCAGGGAGAAGCTGGCCTATATCGCCGATTCGACGTCGGCGCCCGTGAGCGTGCTGGTGCCCATCACCGGGTGGGCGGCTTATCTCAGCGGCCTGGCCGTGGGAGTCGGCTGCATCGTGACGGAGGCCGACGGGGCGGCGCTCTTTATGCGGGCGATCCCCTTTAACTTCTATGCGCTGATCGCCGTGATCTTCGTGGGCCTGATCGGTTCCGGCATCGTCAAGGATTTCGGCCCCATGAGGAAGGCGGAAAAACGGGCCATGGAGGAGGGAAAGGTCCTGGCCGACGGCGCAACGCCCCTCACCGGCAAGGAGCTCACGGACATGGAGCCTTATCCCGGCTTCAAGCCCAGGGTGTTTTTGAACTTTGTCCTTCCGGTCCTGATGATCATCACCACGGCCCTCGGCACGTACATTGCCTTCAAGTCGGCCAAGACCATGGAGGCATTCCTGTTCGTGGGAATTTTCATGATGGTCAGCATGATGATCCAGGGGATTCCCTTCAAAGAGGTCATGAATACCATGATGGACGGCATCAAGGGGGTCCTTCCGGCCATTGTCCTTCTGGCCCTGGCCTATTCCGTCAATGCCCTGAGCAAGCAGATGGGGACGGCCAACTACATCATCTCCCTCTGTGAGGGCTTCCTGACGCCCCACGTGCTCCCGGCCCTGATTTTCATCGTCTCGGCGATCATGGCCTTTGCCACGGGTTCTTCCTGGGGAACCTTCGCCATCTGCATGCCCATCGCCCTGCCCCTGGCCTTCAGCATCACCGGCGGGGAGCTGAGCACCATCGTGGTGGCGGTGTTTGCGGCCGTGGCCGGCGGCGGCGTGTTCGGCGACCACTGCTCGCCCCTTTCCGACACGACGATCCTCTCTTCCATGGGTTCCGCCTCGGATCATCTGGACCATGTGAAGACCCAGCTCCCTTACGCCCTGATCTGCGGCGGGCTGGCGACGGCCGGTTATCTGATCGTGGGATTTGTGGCAGCGTAGGGTGGAAACCTGTAAGGGCAAAGATCTTCCGTGGTCAAACGGAAAAAAGGAACGGTTCATCAAGTGGGGCCGTTCCTTTTTTCTATGGCTATTATACCATGAAAACGGCTTTTTTTCAAGACTGGTAAGAGGGGAGGACCGGTGTTATAATCGTCTTCCAGACATTTTGAAGAGGGGAGGAATGGCGGTTGAACAGAGACTGGATGATATTGCTGGAAAGGCAGACCGGGCTGGAGGAGGTCCTTGAGACGAACCGGGCGGCAGAGCGGTACGGGCTGGCCCTGACGAGGGAGGAGGCAGAGCTGATCCTTGCGGAACGGACGAGGGTCCTCAGGGAGCAGAAGCGGGTGGAGTTCGGGGAAGGGATCGTGCCCAGGATCATTGATGAGTTTTGCGATTCGGATTTCATCGACCGGGACAATTATGCGGACACGGTCGTCCGGCTGCAGGAGATCTTTTACCTGTACAAGAATGAGATGCAGGACGAGGTCAGTGACGAGGAGCTTCTGCATTTCATGCGGGAGCAGTTTGAGGAGATCTGTTTCGGAGACCTGGATTACCTGGAGGGCACCTGCCTGAACATCTTCGCCCAGGCGGTCCGGGCCGGTTACCGGGGCTATCGGGCGTCGGAGGGCCGGGGAGAGTATGGGAAATTCGACGAGGTGAAACGGTGGGATCCGGAACTTTATCTGGAGGCGCTCAGGGAACTTTGCTGGAGGTGACGGAGACATGGACGGTGAAATGCATTATGAGGTGGAAGAGCTGGTTCCCATCGTGGGAAGGCTGGCGAGGGAGTATACCGGAGGGGAAAGCACCTCCGTGACTTATGAAAAGGCGGAACAGCTCATGGGGGCCGTTTTGTACTGCGTCCGGGAGGCGGAAGGTGCCGGAGGGGAGGAAGGGGCTCTGGCCGGCAGGATGTCCGCAGCGCAGGCCTATGAAGCGGGGCTGTCCCGTGTGAAAGAGAAGGTGAAGGCGGCCCTTGCGCTTTACCATGGGATCCTGCCGGAATTTGATTCTTACGGAAACCGCTGTCTGGGGGATACCTTCCTGAAAGGAATGCCGGAGTTTTTCAAATGGTACGACGTGAAATTCGAACCGCAGAATACCATCGTGACGCTGGATTACCCGGTGCTTAAGGATCTTTCCGGGGATGCGGGCGTGGACCGGATCTTCGGATTTTTAAAGTGCCTTCGCCTGGAGCAGCGGTTTTTGCGGCGGTTCCCGAAAGAATTCGTGCAGAAGGCTTTGGACGGAGACGGAGCCGGACGGAACGGCGCAGCGGAGAACCTCTGTGGCATCGTCTTGGAGACCGCCTTGAAACAGCTTCTCGGAGAGGGGGACGCTGCGGCATACCTGGCCCTTGCCATGGAGGAGGCCGTGGTTCGGCTGAACTATGCCAGTCTGAAAGATACAGCAGATAATGGTTGACATTCTGCCCGCCAGAAGGTAAAATAGTTTGCGTATGGTTGGAGAGTTATCGAAGTGGTCATAACGAGCCGCACTCGAAATGCGGTTGTCCTTTACTGGGCACGTGGGTTCGAATCCCACACTCTCCGTATGAAGAAAACCCCCGGAAATGCTGGATTGTCAAGAAAAACCTAGTGTTTCCGGGGTTTTTCATTATTCTAAATAGCATACTGTAAATACCGTTTAGAATAGCCAAATGGTGAAAAGTATCACACGAAGTATCACACGATTTTTTCAAAGTGTTTGTTGATTTTTTTGGTCTGTTTTGCCGTTTCAAAATCAATGGTATTTCGGTAAACAGACTTCATCACATTGTCGCTGGACCATCCGCCCCTCTGTAAAATGTATTGGTCAGGAACTCCTATGGCATGCATGATAGAGGCCGAGTAATGCCGTTACGGTATAATAACGACAAACGGAAAAAGCCTTTATTTTCAGAGGGCACTGAAAAAGTCTGATTCTAAAAAAAGAATTGGGCTTTTTTCATTATTGGTATTATAATGGAAATATGAGGAGGGAGGCTCCCGAAATGCTG
>JAAWRC010000071.1 GCA_022800815.1 Lachnospiraceae bacterium
AAGAACTTTCTGGTGGAGCATAGGGGATTCGAACCCCTGGCCTCAACAATGCGAATGTTGCGCGCTCCCAACTGCGCTAATGCCCCGTACATTTATCCATTCTATCACAACTTTGGAAAATGTAAAGAGTTTTTTTCATAATTCAGCAATTTTTTCGTCCCCGGCATCGGCAGGGGGCGGACAACTCGCAGATGTGCTCCGGGATCACTCTGGCAGCATCTTTGTCAGAGCGTCCAGGATCAGCTTCCTGATGTAATCTTTCTGATATCGTCCCGGCACCGGCAGATGGTCATTGCCGATAAAGCCGCCTCCCATCGAGGCATGGCCGCCCCCATTTCCCACTTCCTTCAGGGCCGTATGGAGCAGGTTTCCGGCATGGATGTCCGGATCCTCCGAGCGAACGGAGAGCTTCACGCCGTTCTTCCGGAACGAGAACACGACCGCCACTTCCACTTCGACCAGGGAGAGGATGAAATCCGAAATGACAGCCACCAAGGCATCCGGACACGGGAACGGGATACCGGAGAATCCCACCTTGTCATAGAGCTCAATGCTCTCGATGGCCGCCCCATATGCTTTCAGGTCGGTAAACTCCATAGTATTCCGTTCAAGATCCGACAGCGTCTCCTGGTCACAGAGCGGGAACAGATATCCGAACATTTTAATATCCAATTCCGTCACGCCCCTTGTAAACTGCAGGGTATCCATTTTCAGCCCGTATAGCAACGCCGTCGCCGTGTCCCGGTCAGGTGCATTCCCCGACAAGGCATAATGCTCTGCAATCAGGGATGCGCACGCCCCGGTGATGCGCACATCCTGATACTGGTATTCGACCGGGACAAAGGTCGGATGATGGTCGATGCAGGCGATCTCATCCCCCACGAGATCCGTCACGTTCCCCCCGTGCTTCTGGGTGTCCACGCAGATGATCCGGTCCGTCTCCTGCATGCTCCCTGCCAGACTCTCGTAAGGCGACATCCGGATCCGGAAAGCATCCAGCAGCTTGGACGCACTCAGCTTGTCAATCTTCCCGTCGTAGCAAAGCTCCGATTCCACGCCATAAACGCCAAGCAGCTTCTGCAGGCCGTAGGCCGAAGCGATGGCGTCCGGGTCCGGAAAGTTGTGGGTCTGGATATAAACAGTATGTCTCTGACACAATTCGACCAGCTTCCTGATATCAGTCATGGCTCCCTCCTGTCACACTCATGAGCGTACTGATACTCACGGGCATGCTCATCTTAACGGGTATATTTTCTGGATCTATATCATATATCCCCTGTATTTTACCATTTTTTCCGTCGTCTGCCAATAGCTGTTGAAAATTGCGAAAAACATCGGATCCACACTTGAAAATCATTCTGCTTCCCTTTATCATAGATCTTGTCATATGGATTTTTTCTTGCCCCTCCGCATCTTCTCAACCGGAAAGCCATGCGGAAAATCTGTATCGCCGAAAATACAAAGACGAGGTGCCAGCCTTTATGATGCGTTCCTACAACATTGATGCCGACAGCGATTCCCTGATCCACCTGGTGGCCCCGACCACACGGATTGAAGACAAAATGCTTTACGTCCAAGACATCGGTTTTTTTGTCGCCAGAGAAAATTTCTATATGCGCCGCCACGCATTACACTCCTATCTGATCCAGTATACGATCGAGGGGGAAGGCTATCTGGAATACGAAAACCAAGCCGGCTATCTTCCCGCCGATACAATCATGTGGATTGATTGCAGGAATCCTCAATTTTATCGGACAAGCTCCCGGACAAAGTACTGGAAAACCATATGGGTCCATCTGTACGGGGCGAACTGCCAATATTATTATGAACAGTTCCTTGCCACAAACGGTGGAAAGAACATGGCCCGCCTTTCCCTCTCCAACCATGTCCCCGACTTCATTCACCAGTGCATCGAACTTTACCAGAACTTCGACTGCGACCTGAACACGGATATCCACGCCTCCGCCCTTCTGGCGAACATCCTTTCCGAATGCATTACCCTGTTAAGCGGCAGTGAACGGACAATGCCCGCCCACGTTCAAAAAGCCCGCTCATACATTCGCTCCCATTACACGGAATCGATCACCCTGGAGCTTCTGGCTGGAGAGCTGTTTATCAGCAAATACCATCTGCAGCGATTGTTCCGGCAATATATGCAGATGTCGCCCAAGGAATATCTCTGTCAGCTGCGTATCAATCACGCCAAGCAGGCGCTGCGCACCACGAACCTTTCCGTCCGGGAAATTGCGGCTGAGGTCGGCTACAACAACGTCAGCCACTTCATCCATCTCTTTCAGAAATACGAACGCCAGACTCCCGGCTCCTACCGCACAAGCTGGAGCCGTCTCTCCTATTGAGACGCACCGGCCGCAAAAGGTCTTCCATGCCCCCATTTATTTAAACGACGATCTGATGCTGTCCGCTAAAAAGCGAAATCCGGATCTCTCTCCCGCTCCGCTCTGCATCCGGATACTGTTTCAGAATCCTTCCATAGATCTCATAAGAGTAGGGGAGAACGAACTTTGCCTCCGCATTTGCCGGTACGGTCACAGAATAGGTCACCACTTTGCCTTTGCGCTCCCAGCCGGACCGGATCATTCCGTAAGGCGAGTCCATGGAGGCCTCCACCCTCGCAAGGCCGCCGCCCGTCACAGGCTCGATCAGAATCTTTTTATAGCCGGGAGCCTCCTCCATCGGCCGGATCCCCGCCAGGACGCTGAAGAGAGAATCTGCCACCGCCGCCGGCGAGTAATGGCACTGGGAGCCTTCTCTTTCCCCCTTCTCGTCAATCCCCGTCCAGATCTCCCACACCGTCGTCGCCCCGCAGTCGATCTCGTAAAACCAGGAGGGCATTTCCCTCTGCCCAAGGATCTGAAACGCTGTATCGGCATACCCATACTTACAGAGTACGGGGATCAGGAAACCGGTGGAGAGAAAGCCGGAATTGAAATGATATCCGTTCTCAATCAGCATCCGGTTCAGCCTGTCCGCCACCGTCTGCTCCATGTCCTCACGCACCAGGCCAAAGGCCAGGGCCCGGATGCTCTCCGCATGCCGTTTCCCGCAGACACTTCCGTCCGCCTCCACGAAAACATTGTTGTAGGCAGCTTTGATCCGTTCGGCAAGCGCCTCGTAGGTTCTCCGGTCCTCCTCATATCCCAGGACGCCGGCCATCCGGGAAAGGAGCTTTGCCGAATATCCAAAAAATCCCGTGGCCAGCCAGGGAGAACCCTTCACGTGCTGATCCGCCAGAAATTCCCGCATGGTGTCAATGTCAAAATCCGCCTCATACCACTCTCCCAGATGATATTTGGTATCCCAGATATAATCACAGTCCGGATCCGCCCCGTCCGCATTCTGATACCATTTGGCGCTGCTCCAGTAAGGATTCCTGTCCTTTGCGCAGCTTCGCTCATATTCCACCCATGCCTTCGCCGTCCCCGTACATGTTTTCCAGGATCGTCCGATCGCCGTAGCACAGATACATATTCCAGGGAATGATCACGCAGGCGTCCCCCCACCCGGCAAAGCCCTCCCTTTCTATGGCCTCGTCCGCCCCTTTGCTGCTGTAATAAGCAAATCCGGAACCCTTCCGCTTTCTCTCTTCCGGATTGTGATAGATGGAAGTGGTCGGCGCCACGTTGCAGCAGACGCCGTTCGGATACTGCTCCGCCCGGATGTCCAGAGTCCACTTTTCCATAAACGCATAGACATCCATAAAGTCCGCCGCACTCTTGGAAAACACCTGCGCATCCCCCAGCCACCCGGCCCGCTCTCTGGTCGGACAGTCCGTCGGGACCTCCACATAGTTATTCTTTCCCGTCCAGCGGCAGTTGGACACCAGCCGGTTCAGGGTTTCATCGGAGGAGACAAAGTCTCCGGTATCCGGGCAGGCCGAGTGGATCGCCCTGGCCGTAAAATTCTCCGGCTTGACCTCCCCCGGATATCCCTTTAACTGCACGTAGCGGAAGCCATGAGCCGAAAACATGGGCACGTAACTCTCTTTTCCTCTGCCGCTCAATATGTAGGTATTCTCCTGATAGGGCTCCGTATAAGGAGGCATTCCCTTCGGCTGCTGGATGTTTTTCTGGGAAAAATTCCCGTGCTTGTCCAGGCTTTCCCCGAACAGCATGGTGACTGCCGTTCCCGCCGGACCGCTTACGGCCATCTCCATCCGCCCGTAAATGTTTTGCCCAAAATCCAGCACCGTCTCCCCGTCGGGCGTGACAAGCACCTTTGGTGAAAAGCATTCCTGGCAGCGGACCGGAACTCCCCTGGAAGCGATCAGCATATCCTTGGGCCCGTCCGTCTCTTTGGCCCTCCGCCAGCCCTCCGCCCGGAAACCGGGACTGCTCCAGCCCTCCATTTCCATTCTGGCGTCATAGATCTCGCCGCCCTTGTTGTCTGTTTTTCGGAGAGGCCCGAGGTCTGTGGCCAGGAAGCTTCCGTCGCTGGCAACGACCTCCCTGCTGCCATCCGCATAGACCAGTTCCAACTGTCCCAGAAATCCGGTCTTATAACCGAAATGGTTTCTCAGGCTTCCGCCGCCCAGAGCCCCCCGCCACCAGCCATCTCCCAAGACCACGCCCAGCACATTCTCCCCCGGCCTCAAAAAACCCGTCACGTCGTAAGTCTGGACCTGGAGTCTCTTATAATAAGAAGTGAAGCCCGGGCTGAACATGTCCTCGGACCCAAGGACTCCGTTTAGATAAAAGTAATAGACGCCGTGGGCCGTAAAATACGCCCTTGCCCGCACCAGCCCTTCCTTCACCTGGAAACTTTTCCGCAGATAGCCGGCCGGCTGATAGCTGTCATAATCCACGTCCTCCTCCGGCTCGATCCACTTTGCCTCCCAGTCTGATTCCGCAATAAGCCCCATCTCAAACCAGGCCGGACCGCATCGATCCCCAGTGGATTTTTCAAATGCTCTGTCGTCAGATCATATACACGAACCATTACTCTCTCCTTCCTCAATTACCCTTCTTTTTGCGGACCGGTCTGCTCTGCAGTACATTTAAAATGATGGCAAACAGAATCAGGACGCCCTTTACGATATACTGGGGATATTCCGACAGGTTCGCCAGGGTCATCGCATTGATGACCAGCCCCAGGAACAAAAGCCCGATGATGGTCCCACCCATTTTTCCCTTGCCGCCTCCGACGCCGGTGCCGCCGATCACCACGGCCGCAACTACCGTCAGTTCCGTCCCGGCTCCAAGAGAGCTCTGTGCACACATGATCTGGGAGGACAACACAATACCCGCAACCGCAGCACACATCTGATTGCTGATCATGACCACGTACTTCACCCGGTTCACATTGATGCCGGAAAGCCTGGCCGACTCACTGTTTCCCCCCACTGCATAGACCTTGCGCCCAAATTTTCCATAATTCAACAACACATAGTAGAATACCGCAAAAAGCAGGAAAATAAACACACAGACCGGGATGTTAAATACCTTCTGCATTCCGACCACCGAATACCACTGGGGGAAGGTGTAATAAGGCCATCCCTGGGAAATAAAGCCGGCAAAACCATAGACCACGTACTGCATGGCAAGAGTCGCAATCATGGCCGGCATCCGCCACTTCGTGATCCAATAGGCATTCACTGCCCCGATACCGGCTGCCGCCAGAAGCGCTAGCAGGATGCCCAAAATACAGGCCACATCAAGCCCCAAAACTCCCTTGGTTCCCTCGCTGAACATGGACACGATCAGGCCCGCAAGCCCCGCCGTGGCTCCGAAAGACAGGTCCATCTCTCCGCTGATCAATACCATGGTCATACCGCAGGCCATGATTCCCTGCGCCGTGATATTGCGGAACACGTTGATCACGTTGGACGAAGTCAAAAAGTTCTCGTTGACAAGGGACATCACCACGATCAGCGCCAGCATCAGGATCACCAGCACATATTTCTTCAAGATCCGATCAATACTCCATTTCTCTTTCACCATCTCAGCCTCCCATACACATCAGATAAAGTTCATCGACCGTCAGCCCCTCCATGAGAGCCTCCCCTAGGAGAGTTCCTCCCTGCATGATCAGAATCCTCGTACAGACCTCCAAAAGCTCCTCCAACTCCGAAGACACAATAATGCTGGATACTCCTTTTTTGCTCAGTTCCCACACGATCTTAAAAATCTGTTGTTTCGCCTCCACGTCGATCCCCCTGGACGGCTCGTCAAAAATGATCACATGGGGATCAATATTCAGCCACCGGCCAACGATCACCTTCTGCTGATTGCCGCCGGAAAGAGAATGAATCGCATCCCGGGAAGATGCCATTTTAATCTGAAGCCTTTTCGTCTGCTCCTCCACCATGGCCGCCTGTTTATTATAGTCAAACCGAAAGCCCTTTCCCATATCGTCAATGGAAGCCAGGGTCATATTGAGTGCAATGCTGTCGTCGGCGATGATCCCCTCGCTTTTCCGGTCCTCCGACACCATGGCAATGCCAAGTTTTCTGGAATTTTCCGGCGAAAACTTTTTGATCTGCCCTCCTTCATACCAGATCTCCCCCGAATCAAAGGCGTCCGCCCCGAAGATTGCCCGAAGAAGTTCACTGCGCCCGGAGCCGAGCATTCCCGCCAAGCCCAGGACCTCTCCCTTTTTCAGTTCAAAGGAAACCTTCTCAAACTTCCCTTCCGAACTCAGATCCTTGACGGAGAGAACCGTCTCCTCACCGACCGTGAGACTTGGCCTGCTGCTTATGGCCACGTCCCCGAACATCATTTTTAAGATCTGCCTCCGCTCCGTCTCGGCCAGGTCACAGGTCCCCACGTAATGGCCGTCCCGAAAGACCGTGCAGGTGTCTGCGATCTCCCAGAGCTCCTGGAGCCTGTGGGAAACATAAATGATGATGACGCCTTGCTCCTTAAGCCTTCTCAGGAGTCGGAATAAGGTTTTCACCTCCGACTGGGACAGGGCCGAGGTGGGCTCGTCCAGCTGCAGCACTCTGGGATTCTGGCTCATGGCCTTCGCAATCTCTACCATCTGACACTGCGATACCGTCAATTCTTCCACCATCGCCCGCACGGGAATGTCGATCTCCAGTTTTTTCATACATTCCTCCGCCTCGGCGTACACGCTTTTCCAGTCGATCAGCCCTCCCTTTCTCTGAGGAAGTCGTCCGATCAGGATATTTTCCGCCACCGTGATCCCCGGGATCATAGAAAGCTCCTGATATATGGTGGCGATCCCCTGCTTCGTGGCATCCATGGGACTCTTCGGATCAAGTTCTTTCTCATCCAGCCAAAGGCTTCCGCCGTCCCGCTCCACCGCACCCGCAAAAATTTTCAAAAGCGTGGACTTCCCGGAACCGTTCTTCCCCACGAAGGCATGGATCTTTCCGCTTTCAAAAGAAGCGCTCACGTCGTCCAGGGCAGTCGTTCCCGGATAGTATTTATAGATATGCTCCGCTTTCAATACCGACATTTTGCTGTCACCTGCCTTTTCACTAAGAACGTGATCTCAACATGTCTGCATACTCCTCGATCGCCTCCGTATCCCCCCGTTTCAGAGTCGGGATCTCCAGCTTCATCTGCTCTCCGTACTGAACCTCCCGTTCGCCCGTGAGGGAGTCGATCATGCAGTTCATGAGTGTATACGCCATATGATAAGAATCCTGAGCCGACACACACCACAAGATCTCGTCGTCCGCTTTTAACATTTCACAGATCTGTTCCGTCGCATCGATCCCCACCACGAACACCTGTCCCTCCAGTCCCAGGTTCCGGATGGCAGTCACGCTTCCGATCACGGCCCCCTCGTTGGTCGCATAGATCAGGTTCAATTCTTTATTAGCCGTCAGCATGTCGGTCGCATACTGTACCGCCATGGTGGCATCTGTCGTCCAGGTCTGGTTCTCAATCTTCGCATCCGGATAGTGTTCTACGATCTTGTCCACCAGGCCGCTGTCTCTCTCTTCCGAGATGGAATTCCCCTGCTTGCTGGAAATCACGCCCAAATGCACCTCGCCTCCAAGCTTGTCTTCAATCAGTTCCAGCGCCGTATCTGCCAGAGCTCCCCCCAGATCATAGTTGGAATAGGCCACCTGGATCGTCGCTCCCGTCAAGGTGTCCCGGAACGAATTGTAAGCTCCGATGGCAATTCCATCCGCCGCCAGCTGGTTGGCCAGCGTGTCGGAGGAATCCGACGGCGCATAGAGGATCCCGTCCACGCCTTGGGACGCATAGGTGTTCATATAATCGATGAGCACCGTCTGATCACTCTTATAATTCGCCGATACCACCTTCACGCCCCGCTCGGCCGCCGCATCCTCGAATCCCTGTCCCAGAAGACTTCCCCACATGTTTTCCGTGGAGATCAGGGCTGCGATCGTGAGCTCTTCTGCCTTCTTACCCCCTGCATTCCCGGCCGTCTTGTCCGCTACTGCGCCGCTCTCTCCGCCCGTTTCAATCTCCGTCTCTGTTTTCGACTCTGCGCCTCTTCCGTCCTTTGTTTCCGCCCCTTCCTGACCGCACCCGATCATCCCAAAGCATAGCCCCAATACCAGAAACCATGCAACTCCTCTGTTTGCTTTCCTTCTCATCATGAAGTCCTCCTCTTTCTTAATAGTATCCCTATTATAATACTTGTGAGTTGAAAGTTTGTATCACTAAGAAGCCATGGAATCCCACTGTTCCCCTGGCTCTTCCTGCAGCCCCTGAATTATCTGCGTTATGTGTAATC
>JAAWRC010000021.1 GCA_022800815.1 Lachnospiraceae bacterium
GTGAGACATTGTATCAGATCGGAGATAAGGTAGTTCACCCCATGCACGGGGCGGGGGTTATCGACTCCATCGTGCAGCGCAAGGTATCCGGGCGTCCGGATGTTCAGATGGCTGAGGATGGAGATGGAAGGGCTTTGCTGATATTTTCGGTGATTTTGACTCTGGTTATGGGAAATGCCGCTCCCCGGATCCCGGTCAACCGAGTTATGGGAATCCGTCTGCCCTGGACCCTCAAGGATCCGGATACTTGGCGGGCGGCCCACAGGATGATGGGGTACTGCGCCTTTCCCACGGCGGTTTTTATGCTGGCCGGAGGTCTCATGGTTCATCCGGTCATTTTCTCTGTCGGAGGACTGCTGATGGTCGCAGTGATCCCGTCCGTTTATTCCTATATTTATGATCGTAGGAAGAGGCGATTTTGAAACCAGTTATAACGACAAAAGAACATCCGGACCCCATCGTCCGGATGTTCTTTTGTCGTTACTTCATATCCAGTTTGCTGGTGACGATGCCGAAGGATTCAAGCTTGGCTCGAACCAGCGTCAGCTGGTAATCCAGATGTCCGTGAAGCCGTTTCAGGCTTCTTTTTTTATCTTCAGGTTTTTCTGGGCGGTGGATAACATCAGCTTGATCCGGTTCAGCTGGTTGACCTCGCTGGCGCCGGGGTCGTAGTCCACAGCGATGATGTTGGAGTCCGGGTACTGTCTGCGAAGCTCCTTGATGACGCCCTTTCCGACCACGTGGTTGGGCAGGCATCCGAAGGGCTGGGTGCAGACGATGTTGTTGGTCCCCGTGTGGATGAGCTCCAGCATTTCCCCGGTCAAAAACCAGCCCTCGCCGGTCTGGTTGCCTAGGGAGACGAAGGGGGCGGCGAGCTCTGCCAGGTTTTCGATCCTGGCCTGGGGCAGGAAATGGCGGCTGGCGTTTAATTCCTCTCTGGCCGTTTTCCGGAGCCATTCCAAAAGGGAGATTCCCATGTTGCACAGGCGGGCCGTAGATTTTTTAAAGCCCAGATGCTCCGCCTTGAAGTTGGTGTTGTAGAAACAGTACAGGAGGAAGTCCGTGAGGTCCGGCATGACGGCCTCGGCACCCTCCGACTCCAAAAGCTCCACCAGGTTGTTGTTGGCCAGGGGGGAGAATTTCACCAGGATCTCTCCCACGATGCCCACCTTGGGCTTTTTTACGTCCTCGTGGATGGGAAGGGCGTCAAAATCCCGGATGATGGCCCGGATGTTTTTCTTGAAGCGGCCCATGGAGGGCCGGTGGGTGGTCAGGTCCTGGATGCAGCGGGCCTCCCATTTTTTGTGAAGCTCGTCTGCGGAGCCGGGAACCTGTTCGTAGGGCCGCATCCGGTAGAGGACCCGCATGAACACGTCGCCGTAGATCACGGCCTGCATGGCCTTCATGAGGAGCGGCAGGGTGAAGGAGAATCCGGAGTTGGATTCTAAGCCCTGGGCGCTCAGGGAGATCACGGGGATCTGCGGCATCCCGGCCCGCTCCAGGGCCCGGCGGATGAAGCCGATGTAGTTGGACGCCCGGCAGCCGCCGCCGGTCTGGCTCATGAAGACGGCCGTCTTGTTTAAGTCGTACTTGCCGGAGAGGAGAGCCTCCATGATCTGTCCCACCACGATCAGGGAGGGATAGCAGGCGTCGTTGTTTACGTATTTTAAGCCCACGTCCACGGCGGCCTTGGTGTGGTTCTGTAAAACCTCCACGTGGTAGCCGCAGGAGGAGAGGGCGGGCCCCAGGATGTTGAAATGGATGGGGCTCATCTGAGGGCAGAGGATGGTGTAATCCTTCCGCATCTCCTTGGTGAATTCCACCCGGCTGTAGGCGGAGGAGACCACCTTCCGCTCGATGTGCTTCCCCTCTCGGACCCGGAGGGCCGAGATCAGAGAGCGGACACGGATCCTGGCGGCGCCCAGGTTGCTCACCTCGTCGATCTTTAACACCGTGTAGATCTTTCCGGACCGGCTCAGGATGTCGTTCACCTGGTCGGTGGTCACGGCGTCCAGGCCGCATCCGAAGGAATTGAGCTGGATCAGGTCCAGATTTTCCTTCGTCTTGACGAAGTTGGCGGCCCGGTAGAGCCTGGAGTGGTACATCCACTGATCCATGACGATCAGGGGCCGTTCCACCTGGCCCAGATGGGAGACGGAATCTTCCGTCAGCACGGCAATGCCGTAGGAGGTGATTAACTCCGGGATGCCGTGGTTGATCTCCGGGTCCACATGGTAAGGGCGGCCGGCCAGCACGATGCCCCGCCGTCCCGTTTCCTCCAGGTAGCGGAGGGTCTCCTCGCCCTTCTGCTCCATGTCCCTGCGGAATTCTTCCAGTGCGTCCCAGGCGGTCCCTGCGGCCGCCTCCACTTCGCTGGCCGAGAGCTTCCATTTCTCACCGAACTGCTCCGTCATGTAGGCAGTCAGGGCTTTTGTCAGGGTTTCCCTGCCGGCAAAGGACAAAAACGGATTCAGGAAGGGGATGCCGGAATCCCTGAGCTCCTCCACGTTGTTTTTGATGTTCTCCGCATAGGAGGTGACGATGGGGCAGTTGTAATGGTTCTGGGCGTCGGGGGTCTCCTTCCGCTCGTAGGGGATGCAGGGGTAGAAGATAAAATCCACATCCTGCTTGAGGAGCCAGCTCACGTGGCCGTGGACCAGCTTGGCCGGATAGCATTCTGACTCACTGGGAATGGATTCGATGCCCAGCTCGTAAATCTTCTTGGAGGAAGGAGGGGACAAGACCACCCGCACCCGCAGAGTCTCGAAAAATTTCGCCCAGAAGGGGAAATTTTCATAGAGGTTTAATACCCGGGGGATGCCCACCGTGCCCCGGATGGCCTCGTGCTGGGGAACGGGCTCATAGGCAAACACCCGCTTGTATTTGTATTCAAACAGGTTGGGAATGTTTTCTTTATTCTTCTCCTTGCCAAGGCCCCGCTCGCAGCGGTTGCCGGAGATAAACTGGCGGCCGCCGGAGAATCGGTTGATGGTGAGGAGGCAGCTGTTGGTGCAGCCCTTGCAGCGGGCCATCCTGGTGTCGAAGCTTAAGGAGAGGATCTTTTCCATGGGAAGCATGGAGGTCACTTTCTCCGGAGAATACCGCTCCCTGGCTACCAGGGCGGCCCCGAAGGCGCCCATGATCCCGGCGATATCCGGCCGGACCGCCTCGCAGCCGGCGATCCGCTCAAAGCTCCGGAGGACGGCGTCATTGTAGAAGGTGCCGCCCTGTACCACCACCCGCTTCCCCAGGTCGGAGGCGTTGGTGATCTTGATCACCTTGAAGAGGGCGTTCTTGATGACCGAGTAGGCCAGCCCGGCGGAGATGTCGGAGACCTCGGCCCCCTCCTTCTGGGCCTGCTTCACGTTGGAGTTCATGAACACGGTGCAGCGGGTGCCCAGGTCGATGGGGTTTTTGGCAAACAAAGCCTCCCTGGCAAAGTCCTGGACGCTGTAGTTCAGGGACTTGGCAAAGGTTTCGATAAAGGAGCCGCAGCCGGAGGAGCAGGCCTCGTTGAGCTGGACGCTGTCCACCGTCTGATTCTTGATCTTGATGCATTTCATGTCCTGGCCGCCGATATCCAGGATGCAGTCCACCTCCGGATCGAAGAAGGAGGCCGCATAATAGTGGGACACGGTCTCCACCTCGCCCTCGTCCAGCATCAGGGCCGCCTTGATGAGGGCCTCCCCGTAGCCGGTGGAGCAGGAGTATTTGATGGCGGCGCTGGGGGGAAGGAGTTCACTGATCTCCTTCATGGCCCGGATGGTGGTCTTTAAAGGGCTTCCGTTGTTGTTGGAGTAGAAGGAGTAGAGAAGGGAGCCGTCCTCGCCCACCAGGGCCACCTTGGTGGTGGTGGAGCCTGCGTCGATCCCCAGAAAGCAGTCGCCCTCGTATGTATCCAGCTCGGCGGTGGCCACGCTGTGGCGGCCGTGCCGTTCTAAAAATTCATCGTATTCCGCCTGATCCTTAAAAAGGGGCTCCAGACGCTTGACTTCAAATTCCATGCGGACGCCGTCCCTCAGCTTTTCACATAAAGCCTCCAGGGACGTATGGATCTCCTCTTTGGGATTCATGGCGGCGCCGATGGCGGCAAAGAGGTGGGAATGCTCCGGTGCAATGATGGCATCCCCCGTCAGATGCAGGGTGCGGATAAAGGCGGCCTTCAGCTCCGAGAGGAAATGGAGGGGGCCGCCCAGGAAGGCCACGTTGCCCCGGATGGGCTTTCCGCAGGCCAGGCCGGAGATGGTCTGGTTGACCACCGCCTGGAAAATGGAGGCCGACAGATCCTCCTTGGTGGCGCCCTCGTTGATCAGGGGCTGAATGTCCGACTTGGCAAAAACCCCGCAGCGGGCCGCAATGGGATAGATGGCCTTGTACTGCTTGGCATATTCATTTAAGCCTGCTGCGTCCGTCTGGAGCAGGGAGGCCATCTGGTCGATGAAGGATCCGGTGCCGCCGGCGCAGATGCCGTTCATCCGCTGGTCGATGCCGTTTGTAAAATAAATGATCTTCGCATCCTCGCCGCCCAGCTCGATGGCCACGTCCGTGTGTGGGGCGTAGTCCTGCAGGGAGGTGGCCACGGCGACCACCTCCTGCACGAAGGGAACCTCCAGATGCCTGGAGATGGTGAGGCCGCCGGAGCCGGTGATCACCGGACAGACCTCCATGGATCCAAGCGTACCAAATGCCTGGGATAGAAGGTCCGCAAGAGTCTCCTGTATGTTCGCATAGTGCCGCTCGTAGGCGGAGAAAAGTACGTGCTTATCCGGGTCGAGAATGGCCACCTTGACCGTGGTGGAGCCGATGTCGATCCCGAGAGTATTCAGTCCTGTCATAAAACACACCTTTTTCTTCTATAAATAAGTACTAAGTCGACGTTTGCTGCCGTTTACAGGAACGGCCAGATCTCCTGCCGTTTCCTGCGGATTTCCGCCCACATCTGCCGAAGAAGGCAGAAAATGAAACAGGAGCGGCGAAATCACATGTTATTATAGTATGTTCCTCCCGGAAAAGCAAGAACGGGAGGCAGTAAAAAAATGTTAAAAAATGCTGAAAATTGTAAAAAAACAAGAACCGGCTTTAAGAGGTTTGACAAATGAGGGGTTTCTTCCTATAATAAAAAGGTCATCGTTGTTTGTGCGGCAATCCGATAGAATGGAGTTTGTTTTATGAACTGGATAAATAAGCTGGAGCGGAAATTCGGCCGGTATGCGATCCGCAACCTGATGTTTTACATTATGATCCTCTACGGCGTGGGATTTGTTCTGATCAATGCGAATCCGCTGTTCTATATTCAGTATCTATCCCTGGATGCCAGCAGGATCCTTAAGGGGGAGGTCTGGAGGATCTTTACCTTTTTGATCTATCCTCCGGCGGGAGATATCCTGTACTTTGTCATCGCCATGTTTTTATACTATTCCCTGGGCAGCACCCTGGAGCGGGTGTGGGGAAGCTTCCGCTTCAATCTGTATTTTTTCCTCGGCATACTGGGACATATCCTGGCGGCGATTTTGATCTACCTGATCTTTGGCGAGGTCTTTCTTCTGGGGACTTCTTATCTGAACCTGTCCCTGTTTTTCGCCTTTGCGGCCACCTTTCCGGATATGCAGTTCCTGCTGTTTTTCATTATCCCGGTCAAGGCGAAATGGCTGGGGATCCTGAACGGTGTCTATTTCGTCTATGAACTGATCGTGGGAAGCTGGGCCACCAGGACGGCCATCATCCTGTCGGTCCTCAATTTCCTGATCTTCTTCCTGGGAAGCCGGAACATGAGCCGGGTGAACCCCAAGGAGATCAAGAGAAAGACCGTCTACGCCAGGCAGGTGAAGGCGGCGAAGACCGACGAGAAACATCCCAGGCATCGTTGCGCCGTTTGCGGAAGGACGGAGTTTGACGGGGAGAATCTGGAGTTCCGTTTCTGCTCCAAATGTGAGGGCACCTATGAGTACTGCCAGGACCACCTCTACACCCACAAGCACGTGACGGCGGGGAAGAAGGAGGAGTGAAGCCTTCCTTTTGGCAGGGAATGGCGGAGATGCTTTCATAAAGAGAATATGACATAAAAAACCGGCCCCTTCCTTTCACGGGAAGGGGCCGGTAAACATGTTAACGGCTTGATCCGTATATGGTTTATCCGATGGGTTCGAAGTCAGCCGCGCCGTGCTTGCAGAGCGGGCAGATGAAGTCGTCGGGGAGCTCGTCCCCTTCGTAGATGTAGCCGCAGACCTTGCACACGAAGCCCTTCTTTCCCTCTGTCTGGGGCTTGGGCTTCACGTTCTTCTGGTAGTAGGTGTAGGTCATGGTCTCCACGTTGGTGATGACTCTGGCTTCGGTGACGCTGCAGATGAACATTCCGTGGGTGTCCAGGTCGATGTACTGCTCCACCTTTAAGGACATGAAGGAATTGATGTATTTGGGCAGGAACACAAGGCCGTTGTCGGAGCGCAGCGGCGTGATGCCGGCGAACTTGTCCGCAGTGCGGCCGCTCTGGAAGCCGTAGGTCTGGAACACGGAGAAGGGTGCGTCCGTGGACAGGCAGTTTAAGTTCATGACACCCGTCTGCTTGATCACGTGGTGGGAATAATTGGCCTTGTTGATGGTGACGGCGATCCGGTTGGGGGTGTTGGTCACCTGGGAAACCGTGTTGACGATGAGGCCGTTGTCCTTCTTTCCGTCGTTGGAGGTCACCACGTAGAGGCCGTATCCGATGTTGAAGAGGGCCGTCAGGTCGTTCTTGTCGGCCGTGTCACTGTGCTGCGCCAGGTAGTCCTTGCAGAGCTCGTCGGCCAGGGCGTCGATCTGGGCGCTGCTCTCGTCGCTCAAGGCGGACTTGATATGCACCGTGGTGTCCGTGAAGGTCAGCTTCTTGCAGCCGGAGAGCATGTTCTTCATGACCTTGGCGGCCATGGGCGCCCAGCTTCCGTTCTCCACGAGGGCGACGGTGCGGTTCTGGTAATTCCGCTCGGTGAGATGCTCGATGAAGTCCCGCATGAAGGGGAAGATCCCTGCGTTGTAGGTGGTGGTGGCGAGCACCAGCTTGCCGTAACGGAAAGCGTCCTCCACGGCTTCCGCCATGTCGCAGCGGGCCAGGTCGTGGACGACCACCTGCGGACAGCCCTTGGCACGGAATTTGTCGGCCAGGACCTCCACGGCTTTCTTCGTATGGCCGTAGATGGAGGTGTAGGCGATCACGATGCCGTCGGTCTCCACCTCGTAGGAGGACCAGATGTTGTAAAGGTTCAGGTAATAGCCCAGGTTCTCCTTGAGGACGGGGCCGTGGGTGGGGCAGATGATCTGGATGTCCAGGCCGGCGGCTTTCTTGAGCAGGTTCTGGACCTGTGCGCCGTATTTGCCCACGATGCCGATGTAGTAGCGGCGGGCTTCGCATGCCCAGTCCTCCTCCACGTCCAGGGCGCCGAATTTCCCGAAGCCGTCTGCGGAGAAGAGGACCTTGTCGTGGGTGTCATAGGTGACGAGGACCTCGGGCCAGTGGACCATGGGCGCTTCCACGAAGGCCAGGGTGTGGGCACCCAGGGAGAGGGAATCGCCCTCCTTCACGACCACCTGCCTGTCCTCGTAATCGGTGCCGAAGAACTGCTTCATCATGACGAAGGCCTTGGCGGAGGAGACGATGGTGGTGTCCCCGTAGGTCTGCATGAAGCTGGCGATGCTGCCCGCATGGTCCGGCTCCATGTGCTGGATGATCAGGTAATCCGGCGCTTTGGACCCGAGCACGTTCTGGATGTTGTCCAGCCACTCGTGGGTGAAATGGGCGTCCACCGTGTCGAAGACGGCCGTCTTGTCGTCCAGCACCACGTAGGAATTGTAGGCCATGCCGTTCTCGACCACGTACTGGCCCTCGAACAGGTCCACCTCATGGTCATTGACGCCTACATATTTAATGTCCTTTGTAATTTCCATGGATAATCACTCCTTTATAGAATTTTGTTTTTGACAGTCCGCATCAGTCGTTATTATAGCATAGGGCTCTCGCCGAAGGAAAGGGTTATTTCTATTATTTTCCGAAAAATGCAGAAAAATACTCGAAAAAACACTTGCGCTTTATCATGATAATGTGCTACTATAGCATAGTCGGCGAAAATGCCGGCAAAAGGAAGAGTATTGTCGAGACGAGGAGGAAATGAAGTTATGAAGAAACTGGCAGCGTTGCTGATGGCGGCCGTGGTGGCCGTGGGAGTCCTTGCAGGCTGCGGCGGCAAGGATGCGAAGGAAGAGACGGAGGCGGTGACGACCGCGGCGGAGACGGACGCACAGGCGGACACGGAAGCGAAGACGACGGAGAGTGCGGCTGAGACGGAGAGCGCAGAGGGAACGGAAGCGGCGGCCGGGACGGAGAGCGCTTCTGACGGCGACATGGCCTATGTGAAGGAGAAGGGAACCCTGGTGGTCGGCATCACCGAGTTTGAACCCATGGATTACCAGAACGAGAGCGGCGAGTGGATCGGCTTTGATGCGGACATGGCAAAGGCTTTTGCGGAGAGTCTGGGCGTGGAAGCGGAATTTATCATCATTGATTGGGATAACAAGATTTTGGAACTGGACGGCAAGAGCATCGACTGCGTCTGGAACGGCATGACCCTGACGGACGATGTGAAGAGCGCCATGGAGTGTTCCAAGCCCTATTGCCAGAATGCTCAGACCGTGATCCTGCCTGTGGACAAGGCGGACCAGTATCCCGACGAGGCAAGCCTTGCGGACCTGAGCTTTGCCGTGGAGGCGGGAAGCGCCGGGAAAGCGGAGGCGGAGACGAGAAGCTGGAATTACACGGAAGTGGCCCAGCAGGCGGACGCACTGATGGAAGTGGCGGCCGGAACCTCTGATGCGGCGATCATTGACTCTCTGATGGCGGGCGCCATGGTGGGAGAGGGAACCGGTTACGGGGACCTGACCTACACCCTCATGCTGAACGGCGAGGAGTACGGCGTCGGATTCCGCAAGGGTTCCGATCTGGCGGAGGCCTTGAACCAGTTCTTTGCAGACAGCTATGGGGATGGGTCCATGATGAAGTGCGCCGAGACCTACGGCGTGCAGGCGGCGCTCATTGAGCAGTGAGCCCTGCCGTCATAAGGAGCGTTTGTGAGGGAGAGCGGGACTTCCGCTCTCCTTTTGCCCCGCCCGGGCTGCAGGCTTTGGATGGATGTAATCGTCAGAATCCGCTCTGCAATTCCTGGTTTCGCAGGTTACCTGCGTCCGGACAGGGTAAATTTTGAAAGCGGGAGAGGATTATGGAACTGATTATGGAACAGATGCCGATCGTTCTGCGGGCGCTCAACGTCGGCTTTTTGCAGACTTTGAAGCTCTTTTTCGTGACGCTCGTCGGTGCGCTGCCCCTGGGACTGGTGATCGCCTTCGGCTCCATGTCCCGGTTTAAGCCTTTGAGTTTTCTGACCAAGGTCATCGTCTGGATCATCCGGGGAACGCCCCTCATGATCCAGCTTCTGATCGTCTATTATTTTCCGGGACTGGTGTTAAAGAACAACATCTGGGGCGGAGGGGAGTCCGGCCGCTTCCTGGCGGCCGCCATCGGCTTCATCATCAACTACGCCTGTTATTTTTCGGAGATCTACCGGGGCGGCATCCAGAGCATTCCCGTAGGACAGGACGAGGCGGGGATGGTCCTCGGCATGACGAAGAGCCAGATCTTCTTCCGGGTAAAGCTCCTGCAGATGGTGAAGCGGATCGTGCCCCCAGTGTCCAACGAGATCATTACCCTGGTGAAGGACACCTCCCTGGCGAGGATCATCGCCCTGCAGGAGATCATCTGGGCCGGACAGGCGTTCATGAAAGGCTCCCAGGGGATTTCCGGGGCCATCTGGCCCCTGTTCTTCACGGCGTTTTATTATCTGGTCTGGAACGGTCTGGTGACGGTGCTTCTCGGCAGGCTGGAGAAGAAGCTGGATTATTTCAGGTAAGGAGGGAGAGGCCATGGCGATCTTAGAGGTAGAACATATCAGCAAGTCTTTTGACCGCACGGAGGTGCTAAAGGACATCAGCTTTTCCATGGAAAAGGGGCAGGCGCTTTCTCTGATCGGTTCCTCCGGGAGCGGGAAGACGACGCTCCTTCGGTGCCTGAATTTCCTGGAGCAGCCGGACGGCGGCATCATCCGGGTGAACGGGGAGACGCTTTTTGACGGGGCGGACTCTTTTTCCAGGAGCGAGGCGGTGATCCGGAAGAAACGGCTCCATTTCGGCCTGGTGTTCCAGTCCTTCAACCTGTTTCCCCAATATACGGCCCTGGGGAACGTGATGCTGGCGAAGGAGCTCTTGGCGAGGGAACGGCCGGATTACAAGGCGAAAAAGAAGGAGATCCACGGCGAGATCGAGGCGCAGGCGGTGGAACTGTTAACGCAGATGGGGCTTAAGGACCGGATGAAGAATTATCCCCACCAGCTTTCCGGCGGCCAGTGCCAGCGGGTGGCCATCGCCAGGGCGCTGGCCTTGAATCCGGACATCCTCTGTTTCGACGAGCCCACCTCGGCCCTGGACCCGGAGCTCACGGGCGAGGTCCTCCGGGTCATGAGGGAGCTGGCCGAGAGGAATATGACCATGGTCATCGTGACCCACGAGATGGCCTTCGCAAGGGATGTCTCCGACCAGGTGATCTTCATGGACGAGGGGCAGATTTTGGAGCAGGGATCGCCGGAGCAGGTCTTCGGGGACCCGAAGGAGGAGCGCACAAGGCGCTTCCTGGCGAGGTATACGGAGGAATAGGAGAACCGCAAGGGACAATGGCCGGATCCATGGCGGTATTTGTAATGCCGACATGGAGGGTTACTTGACGGGCGTGACAACCGGCTTGCCATCCGGATCGACCAGTACGGTCAGTCCGGTGCCATTGGCCTTATTATGGGAAGCCATCAGGTAATTCACGCCGGTTTCCGTATCCACGATGACCCTGGTCACGTTTACAATGCCCTGGTTATAAACCTCCACAAAACGATCTTTTGCCATATGCTCACCTCCTTTTCTCTTGTGGTCTGACCCTATGACGATACCACATAAGCGGAAGGGTATGGCTCAGATTTCCTGAATCAACAGAAATATTTCCTAAATGGAACGGGGGCCTCATTGGCCCCCTCCCATTTTTTTGCGAAGCGCTGCTTTCCCTGTGCGGGAGAGCAGGCACTCGTATCCGCCGGCCCACAGTCTATTGTGTTTCAGATCTACCGTTTCAATCTTATCCGCTGCCACCAGATAGGACCGGTGTGTGCGGATAAAGCGATCTCCCAGACGGATTTCCAATTCATTGAGACTGCCTAAAAAATCCATTTGGCTGCAGGAGGTATGGAGTAAGACATGGTGGGGAATGGGGGCGGTCTCAAAAAAGAGGATATCGCTCAGGGGGACATGGCGCACCGCATCCCCTGTCCGCAGCGTGAACAGTTCTGCCGGGTTTTGGCGTTCTGCCAGCAGGCGCAGATGGATCTCGCTCAGACATTGTGACACGGACGGCCCGATCTGCTCCGGTGCTTTGATGATATAGTCGAATGCTTCCAGGTGGTACTGAAAGGTGCGCCAGGCCAGGTCGCCATAAGCGGTGATATAGACCAATGTGCCGTGCGGGTCACGCCGCCGTAACTCCTGGCCCAGCCGAAAGCCGTCCCATTCGCTGTCTTTTAATTCCACGTCCAAAAAGTAGATTCCGCATTTTTCCCCTTCCGATGCGGCCAGTAATTCCTGGGCGGTGGCGGCACTGCACACGATTTTCATGTCATAGTCTTCCACAGCGATCCTCCACTCCAGGGCCGTCCGGATCTGGTGACGGACGACTTCCTCGTCATCGCACAGATAAATTCCGATCATAGCCTGCCCTCCACCGTCATCTCCTGTACAAATACGCCGTTCTCCCAGCCGGTGCCGGTGGAGACATTGGGATAGCCCTCCAAAATGTGACGATAACCGGACAGGCCTATTCCCCGGCCCGCTCCCTTTGTAGACCAGCCCTCGTCCCACATTTTTCCCGGTTCCATGACATTTATGTAGGGATTTGACACCCGGAGAGACATCTGCCCCTTCTGGGCCAGCAGGACGATCTCCACCCAGGGGTTTTCCGTATCCAGTGCGGCCTCCATGGCATTGTCGATCAGAATGCCCAGGCAGCGGACAAAATCCCATAGGTCCATATCCACCGCCGTGACAGGGTAAAGCACCTCCAGATGACAATCGATCCCCTTCTCCCGCATGAGCGTGAGTTTGCCGAGTAGGAGGCTTCTCACCTCCGGAAGCTGTAAATTTCCGATTTGGGCAGATTGCCGGATCTTTTTTCCAAGCTGCCGGTCAAACCCAGCATCCAATTCGGACAATGTGTGGCGCAGTTCCTCCAGATCTCCCTCCCCTGCCTGTCGGGAAAGGCCCGCCAGCAGATTTTTATAGTCGTGACGAAAGGAGCGCATCTCACGGCGGATGAGCTCCAGGTCTTGCTCATAGAGCCGCTGTTGGACGATGATATCCTGCTGAGCCTGCATTTTCCGGGCGTTGTCGAACCTCTGGGCCAAATGGACGATCAGCACAGCCATCAGGATTACCATGGCCGCCGCCATCGGGTAGTAGAATACCAGGAATGAGGCCTGAACGCCGTTTACCAATCGGAGCAGCACCTCTGTGACGGCCTCCAGGGCAAACAGGAGCAGGGCCGTCTGCTTCGGGGCGGGTCCCCTCTCCAGCAGCAGGCGGAACCATTTTCCGAATCCCAGCCTGTATAGCAGCAGAGCCGCTGCCGCACTGATGCACAGATAGAGTCCCAGCACCGCCGCATAGGGAGTGACATCGCCAAGGGGCGTCCCCCCAAAGGGCATCCTGGACAGGGTGGATTCGGCCACCTGGAAAATACCCGCCATGCAGACGGCGGCGAAGGCCCGCCAAAATTCGAGCCGCCACGCCCATTGCACCCAAAAGCAGCACATGAGCAGAATGGCCAGGGAGACGATATAATACTGGGCCGTCCGCAATGCCGGGACAGCGTACAGTCCGAGGGACAGCAGGGTGGCAATGAGCGGAGAGGGGAGCAGGAGCGGCAGTTTTTTTAACCGCCTCCAGACCGCACGCTCATCTGTCACGGCCAGCAGATAGGCCGTCAGGACCAAATGCCCTGTCAGGGTGTCCAAAAATCCGTCTAAAAAAACGCTCAATAAAGGCATCATGTCATCAATCTCTTTCTGCGCAGTTTCGCTTTGGTGCAGTTATTATAGCATTGCCGTATGACGATGGCAAGGATGGAACAATCCTTTTGTCGGCCGCTCTGCAGGCTCTGTGGCTATCCGTGACCGCAGGTTCCCGCATTTCCTGCGAAAATTAAAATGCGGAAACCCGTGAAAAACAGTTGACAAAACCACCGCTTTGGTGGTATCATGAAGAAGCTGTATTGAGAAAAGAAGAGTATCCGCTCTCACCTTAGCGCCTCCGGGCGACTCGGGTTCCTATATCTTTCTTCTTCCGGTGCAGGAGATTTCCTGTGACGGTGAATTTGGGATGTCAGGTGGATAGTTCTTCTATCCACTTTTTCTATTATTAAGAGGAGTTTCTTTTTTACGGCCGAATTTTAGCGATGGGGGTGTCGAGTTATTAGCGATTTAATGGTGAATGAACAGATCAGGGACAAGGAAGTCCGCCTGATTGGGGCAAACGGCGAGCAGCTGGGAATTGTATCGGCGAGGGAAGCGCAGAAGCTTGCCCGTGAGGCGGAGATGGATCTAGTGAAGGTCGCTCCGATGGCGAAGCCGCCGGTGTGCAAGATCATTGATTACGGCAAATTCCGTTATGAACAGGCCAGAAAAGAAAAAGAGGCCAGGAAAAAGCAGAAGATCATCGAGATCAAGGAAGTGCGTCTTTCTCCCAACATTGATTCCAATGATCTGAATACAAAGATTTCCGCCGCCAGGAAGTTCATTCAGAAGGGGAACAAGGTCAAGGTGACCCTCAGGTTCCGCGGCAGGGAAATGAGCCATATGAATAACTCCAGACACATCCTGGAAGATTTTGCGGGACAGCTTTCCGACATTGCGGTGGTTGACAAGCCGTCGAAGGTGGAGGGAAGGAGCCTCGTGATGTTTTTATCAGAAAAGCGCTGACAACAGGGCCATGCCCGGGGACAATCGCAAGGCGCACGCATTGCGGCGCATCCGCAGGGGATGCCTGAGACAAAGAATAAGGAGGAAGAATCATGCCTAAAGTAAAGACCAGCAGAGCAGCAGCAAAGCGTTTTAAAAAGACCGGTACCGGCAAATTAAAGAGAATGAAGGCCTATAAGAGCCATATCCTGACCAAGAAGTCTCAGAAGAGGAAGAGAAATCTCAGAAAAGCGACCGTGGCAGTTCCTTCGAACGCCAAGGTGATGAAGAAGATTTTACCCTACTGATTAGCGAGAAAGAGAAGGAGGACGACTTAAAATGGCAAGAATCAAAGGCGGTTTAGGCGCAAAGAAGAGACATAACAGAGTGTTGAAGCTGGCGAAGGGCTACAGAGGAGCCCGTTCCAAGCAGTATAGAGTGGCAAAGCAGTCCGTGATGAGAGCCCTTACCAGCTCCTATGCGGGCAGGAAGCAGAGAAAGAGACAGTTCCGGCAGCTCTGGATCGCCCGGATCAATGCGGCGGCCAGGATGAACGGCCTGTCCTACAGCCGTTTCATGTACGGTCTCAAGGAAGCCGGCGTGGAGATGAACCGGAAGATTTTGGCCGACATGGCGGTCAACGATGCGGCGGGCTTTGCGAAGCTGGCGGAGGTCGCCAAGGAGAAGCTGGCATAAAAGTCAGAAACATCTGATTGAAAAATCTGTCGGAGAAAATGAAAAAAACACTTGCCAGAATGAAAAATTTGTGGTAAGGTATATGAGGATTTGGTTCTGAAAGCTTTTCAGAGCCAAATCAAATCGGAATGTGGCTCAGTTTGGTAGAGCGTTCGGTTAGGGACCGAGAGGCCGCAGGTTCGAATCCTGTCATTCCGACTTATAAGCTCCTGGCGATCAGGAGCTTTTTTTATGCACACGCCCGTGCGGAGGAAATATGCCACTGGGGTGGCGCACGGGCGGCGTAGCGAGTGGGGGAAAAGAACTCCCCCCGACTCGCTTTGGAAGGGGGAATGAATAAAAAGCATTGATGTACAGAAAATCGTACATTATAATGTAAATACAGAAAACGTGTTTATACTCAAGGAGGTATTTCCTTATGCTGGCAGTGAATTATACGAACCTTCGTGACAATATGAAAATGTATATGGATAAGGTGACGGATGATTATGAGACGGTAATCGTTACAAGGAAGAACAATAAAAATGTCGTGATGATTTCTGAGGAGTCTTATAACAATCTTATGGAAAATATTTATGTTATGGGCAATAAAGAAAATTATGATTGGCTGATGAAGGGGAAGGCACAGTTGGAAAGTGGTCAGTGTGCAGTTCATGAGTTGTTTGAGGTAGAAGAGGATGAATAAGGTTTTTGCAGATGCCGGTTGGGAAGATTACCTGTATTGGCAGACGGAAGATCGAAAAACTCTCAAAAAGATCAATCAGCTTCTTTGCGATATAGGCCGTAACGGAAATGAAGGCATAGGAAAACCGGAGCCCTTAAGCGGGAATTTATCTGGATATTGGAGCAGACGGATCAATGATAAGGACCGACTGATCTATAGGATTGATGAGGATACTATTTATATTTTGGCATGTCGTTATCACTATGGGGATAAATGAGATTGCTCTATTAATGGAGTTAAGTTTGAAGGCTCCTTTTGAAGGTTCCCATTGAAAGAAAAAGCATTTGAGAAAGCAGTTTCTCATATGGCAAAAGAGGGGGAATGATGATAAAATAGCCCGAAAAGAGACGATCACAAGAGCCGGCGATCCTGCCGGGGAGGGATACTATGGAGAAGAAGCGGACCGGGGCGGTCACGGACCTGACCCGGGGAGTTATTTGGAGGCAGCTTGTTTTGTTTGCACTGCCTTTTTTGTTTTCCAACCTGCTGCAGCAGTTTTACAGTACGGCGGACGCAGCCATTGTGGGCCAGAGTGTGGGAGCGGGGGCGCTGGCCGCCATCGGCTCCTGTGACAAGCTGGTATTTCTTTTAATCAATCTGTTTGTGGGCGTGTCCACGGGGGCCAGCATCGCCGTGGCCCAGGCCTTTGGGCGGAGGGATGAGGACGGTCTTTCCCGCACGGTCCATTCTGCGGTGACGCTGGGGCTCCTCTCGGGGGCTTTCCTGACCGTGATCGGGAGCTGGCTGGCACCGAAGCTTCTGGTGGCCATGAACACGCCGGATGACGTGCTCCCCATGGCGGTGGACTATATCGAGATTTATTTCATGGGCATGATCCCGGTCATGGTCTACAACATGGGAAGCGGGATTCTCCGGGCCATGGGAAATTCCAAAAGCGCCCTTCTCTATCTGGCGGTTTCCGGCATCATCAACGTGGGCTTGGACCTCCTTTTTGTCCGGGGCCTTTCCTGGGGCGTGAAGGGAGCCGCGGCGGCCACGGCCATTTCCCAGGTGCTCCCGGCCGTCCTGGTGTTCCTTAAGCTTACCAGGCTGGAGGAGAGTTACAGACTTCGAGTCCGGGGCCTGCGCCTTTATGGGGAGGAGACGCTTTACATCGTGCGGGTGGGCGTCCCGGCGGGGCTTCGGATGGTGCTCATCAACATTTCCAATGTCATCGTCCAGTCCAGGGTCAACGCCTTCGGCATGGAGGCCATGGCGGGCTGCACCCTGTTCTTTAAGATCGAAGGATATCTCTACGCCATGATCTCCGCCCTGAGCCTGGCCCTCACCAGTTTTGCGGGGCAGAACATCGGTGCGGCGGACTACGTGCGGGCGAAGAAGGGGAAGCGGATCTGCATGAACCTTGCGGCGGCCGTGACTGTCGTGTTGGTGGTGGTGCTCTGTGTCTGGGCGGAGCCCGTCTGCCGGATCTTCACCGGGGAGGAGCCGGCCGTCGCCTACGGGGCGCTCCAGCTTCGCTACCAGTTGCCGCTCTACCTGATTTTTTCCTGGAACGAGATCATCAACGGGGCGGTGCTCTCCTCGGGGCACAGCGTGGCGCCCATGGTGATCAGCCTGGTGGGCATGTGCGTGGCCAGGGTCGGGTTCATCTTCGTGGTGTCGGAGTTCTGGTATGACATCCGGGTGGTGTATCTGGCGTTTCCTTTTAGCTGGCTGATCACCCACGTGGGGATTCAGGTTTACTATTATTTCGGGAGATGGATCCAGGGAAAGCGGTTTTTGGAGGCGGTGAGGGAACAGGAAGATGGGGCCAGGATGCGGGGGACGGAGTGAGGATGACGATGGATGGCGGAGAACAGAAGAACATAGAACGGAAAAGCACAGGACGGAAGAACACAGGACGGAAGAACACAGAACAGAGGGGCATAGAACAGAAGAAGAGAGGACAAAAGAGCACAGAAGGGAAGCGTGCGAATTCGAATTCTTATATGATCTATGCGGGGATCACCACGGTGATCTGGGCGACGGCGGTGGTCTTTACCCAGGAAGCGCAGGAGAGTTTTTCCAGCCAGAGCATCGGGGTGATCCGCTATCTCTTTGCCACGGCGGCCATCCTGGCGGTCATGGCCGTGAAGCGGATCGGGCCGCCGAAGCTTAAGGACGTGCCGAAGTTCCTGCTTTCCGGGTTTCTGGGCTTCGCCTGCTATGTGACGGCCTTCAACTTGGCGGTGGAGACCATCACCGGGGCGACCTGCAGCATCATTGCCCAAATCATCCCGATCCTGACGGCGGTCCTCTCCTGTGTGTTTCTCGGCGAGAAAATTCCCCTCCGGGGCTGGGCCGCCATCGTCATGGCCTTTGGGGGGATTCTGGTGATGGCCCTCTGGAACGGCGCTTTTTCGGTCAATCCCGGGATCTTGTGGATGCTCCTGGCGGCCATTTCTTTAAGTGTCTATAATCTGACGCAGCGGTTGTTTATCAGGGATTACACGGCTTTCCAGTCCACGGCCTACAGCATCGTCGGCGGCACGCTGTTCCTTTTGGCGTTCTTGCCGGGAGCCGTTCCGGAGATGGAGACGGCCACGGCTGTCTCCTGGGGGGCCGTGGCTTATCTTGGCGTGTTCGGCGGGGCCGTCGCCTACGTGTTTTGGACTAAGGCGTTTTCTCTGGCAAGGCGGACCAGCGACGTGTCCAATTTCATGTTCGCCCAGCCCCTCATCGCCAGCCTGGCCGGGTTCGTGTTCCGGGGCGAGGTGCCGGGGATGGAGACGGTCCTCGGCGGAATCCTGGTCCTCGGGGGTATGTTCCTGTTTCAGACGGGCCGAAATCCCCGGTCTGAGGTTCCGTAGAGCCTGGCGATGAACTCTTGGCGGTTGGAGACCTCCATTTTTTGTACATGTTGGCGATGTGTTTGTAGGCGGTGGTCACGCTGATGCAGAGGCACCCGGCGATGGAAGCCGCTTGCGATGGCGCCGCAGAAGCGGTACGGGTCATGTTCTCTCCCGCACTGGAAAGGGAACTGGTATAAAGAGTCTTTTGGTTCTTTTTGCATGCAAGGCCTTCGTGGACTTCGACAAAGAGGTGAAGGAGCGTTTTTCGTTTTTCATCCTGAACATATGTTGACCATACCCAAGGGGCGCTCGCCATCTCTCTCTGGCGGGCGCTTTTTGTCGATTGCATGTTTGGCCATTTCTCACAAAGAGGACGGAATAAAATAGACAAAATGACGAAAAAAATCGAAAAAGTCGGATTGTTCTTGACAAGAATGATGAAGCATGATATGTTTAAACGGACATATAGTTTATCAGATAGACTGTTTATCTAATAAACAAGAGAGGAGAAGAGAATATTTTTTTAAGCATATAATTTATCAGATAAACTATATAGGGGATAAACAGTGGCATGGAACTTTATAATCAGGAGTCCGAAGGAGGAAAAGAATGAAAAAGATGTTAGCGGTTTTGTTGATGCTTGCCATGGCGATGGGAGTTTTTGCCGGCTGTGGAAAGAAGGAGACGTCCGGGGAAGACGGCGGGGCGGAGACAAAGAAAGAGAGCGGCCAGGAGGAGCAAACGGCGACGGAAGACGACAAAAAGGAAGATGGGGCCGGAGTGGATTATTCGGTGGCGATGGTGGTTGCCGGAGCATTGGGGGACAAAGGCTTTAACGACAACGCAAAGAAGGGACTTGATTCTGCCGAGGAGGCCTTTGGGATCAAGACCCAGGTGGTGGAGCTTTCCACGGCGGACAAGACGAAGTATGAACCGACGCTTTTGGATCTGGCCGATTCCGGCAAGTATGACGTGATCATGGTTGCCGGGAACGCCATGCGGGAGGTGTTGGAAAAGGTGGCGGTGGACTACCCGGAGCAGAAATTTTATCTGTATGACGCCAGCGTCAATTACGACAACGGGGACTTCCCCAATGTGTACTGTAACACCTTCCTGCAGAACGAGGCGAGTTTTCTGGCGGGAGTGGTGGCCGCTTCCATGACCTCTTCCGATCTGCCGGATGCCAATGAGGACAAGATCGTGGGCAACGTGATCCTCATGGACATGGCCGTGATGAATGATTTCATGGTGGGATACATTGAGGGCTGTCAGTATGCGGACCCGGAGGTTCGGGTGAACACGGCCTACGTGGGCGCCTCCGATGCGGCCAAGGCCAAGGACATGGCGATCTCCATGTACCAGCAAAAGGCGGACATCGTCTTCCAGGTGGCGGCCAGCTCCGGTCTGGGCGTGATCGAGGCTGGTAAGGAATCCGGGAAATATGTGATCGGCGTGGACCAGGATCAGGCCATGGTGCTGATGGATGGGGATCCGGAGGCGGCAAAGAGGATTTTGACCTCCGTGCTGAAGCGGACCGACGTGGCCGTTTACCGGGCTCTTGACATGATGATCAACGATCCGGATTCCGTGCCCTGGGGGACCTGCGAGGCTCTGGGCATGGAAGAGGAGTGTGTCGGGATCGCCAAGAGCGACGTGTATCAGGAGCTGGTCTCCGAGGAAGTGAAGGCGGCCGTGGAGGAAGCGGAGTCAAAGATCATAAGCGGGGAGATCAAGGTGGGTTCCGCTTACGGAATGGAGACGGAGGAGATCACCAAGCTTAGGGACAGCGTGAAGCCATAAAGGAGGAAGGGACGTGTCGGAGCAAGATTATATCCTGGAAATGCGTGGGATCACCAAGATATACCCGAACGGGTTCGTGGCCAACAAGGACGTGAATCTGGCGGTCCGGGAGGGGGAGATCCATGCGCTGGTGGGAGAGAACGGTGCGGGAAAGAGCACCCTGATGAAGGTGCTGTTCGGAGTGGAATCCCATGAGGAGGGAGAAATCCGGCTGAAGGGACAGCCGGTCAGGATTTCGGACCCCATCTCGGCCATCGACATGGGGATTGGCATGGTACATCAGCATTTCATGCTGGTTCCTTCCCTGACCGTGGCGGAGAACATTGTGCTGGGGCGGGAGCCAAAACGGTACAAAACTCTGCTTGACATGGAAAAGGCGGTGAAGGACACGGAAGAACTCTGCGGGAAATACAATCTAAGCGTGGACGCCAGGGCCCGCATTGACAGCCTTCCCGTGGGACAGAAGCAGAAGGTGGAGATTTTAAAAGCCCTTTACCGGAAGGCGAAGATCCTGATTTTGGACGAGCCGACGGCGGTGCTGACGCCTCAGGAGACGGCGGAGCTCTTTGTGGAATTGAAGCGGATGCGGGAGGCGGGCCATACGATTATCTTCATTTCCCATAAGCTCAACGAGGTGAAGGAGCTCTGTGACCGGGTGACCGTGCTCCGCCTGGGACGCACCGTGGGGACTGCGGATCTGAAAAGCTTAAGCGAGCAGGCCATCAGCCGCATGATGGTGGGACGGGACGTGATTTTAAAAATTGAGAAGGAGAAGGCGTCGCCCGGGCAGGAGGTGCTCTCCGTGCGGGAGCTGAGCCTGAATTCCAACGACGGCAGGCCCATTATCCGGAACGTGAATTTTTCCGTCCGCTCCGGAGAGATTCTGGGGGTGGCCGGGGTGGAAGGGAATGGCCAGCGGGAACTCTCTGAGATCATTACCGGACTCAGGCCTTTCAGCAGAGGAGAGATCCGGATTGAGGGCAATTCCATCGAAAAAAAGACGGTGAAGGAGATCCGCAGGATGGGCGTCTCCCATATTTCCGAGGACCGGATGACCTACGGCGTGGCGGCCGGGGCGGGGATCCGTGAGAACGTGATCTCGGACCGGTTTGACCAGCCGGAGTACTGCAGGCGGGGATTTCTGCAAAGGGGAGCCATCGACCGGCTGACAAAACGGCTGATCGAAGAGTTCCACATCAAGTGTGACGACGGGAACCAGCCGGTGCGCATGCTTTCCGGCGGCAATATGCAGAAGGTGGTGGCGGCCAGGGAGTTTTCCCTCGCCCCCCGTCTCTCCATCGTGAATCAGCCCACGAGGGGTATTGACGTGGGAGCGACGGAGTTTGTGCGGAACAAAATTGTGGAGCTGCGGGACGGGGGTACGGCGGTACTCTTAATTTCTGCGGACTTGAACGAGATTCTGGAACTGAGCGATTCTCTGATTGTCATGCACGGAGGGGAGATCGTGGCGTATCTTGGGGACAGCAGCCAGGTGACGGAGGAGGAGCTTGGGGAATATATGCTGGGGATCCGCAGACAGAATCCGGAGGAGATCAGGAGGGCCTGTCATGAATGTGAAGCAAATTGAAAAACTGATGGACATTGCCAAGACGGTCGCCGCCATCCTGGTGTCCTTTGGGGCGACGATCATCCTCATCGCCCTGGTGAGCAGTACTCCCATGGAGACGATCAAGGATTTTTTCCTGGGGCCCTTTGCCACGGTGAGACGGATGGGCAACATCGTTGAGATGGCCATTCCCATTGTCTTTACCAGCTGCGGCATCTGCATCATGTATGCCACGGGACATATCAACATGGGCTCTTCGGGCTGCTTTTACATCGGCGGCCTGGCGGCCTCCGCCGTCGCTTTCCGGCTTCAAATGGCGGCGGGGCTTCACCCGGCGGCGGCCCTGCTTTTCGGCGGCCTGACCGGTGCCTTCGTGGCGGCGATTCCGGCGGTGCTTCGGATCCGCTGGGAGATCAACGAGGTGGTTTCCTCGCTGATGATCAACTACATCGTCGTTTTTTTCGGAACCTGGATTCTCAGGACCTTCATGCTGGATCCGACGGCGGGCTTCAACGCCAGTGAGGCTTACAGGGACACGGCCATGCTCCCGGCGATGATTCCGGGAACGAGGATCCACGTGGGGCTCCTCATTGCGGCGGCGGTGGTAATTTTTTCCTGGCTGTTTCTGAAAAAGACCAAATGGGGCTATCAGATTCGCATGATGGGAAACAACAGCAGCTTTGCCGTATATTCCGGCATGGGGATCACGGGGATCCTTTTGGCGTCCCAGCTCATCGGCGGATTCCTGGCAGGGCTTGGCGGGGCGACGGAGTGCATGGGCATGTATACCAGGTTTGAGTGGGCGGCGGCACCCCAGACCGGGTTTGACGGGATCATGGTGGCGGCCATCAGCAGGAGGAATCCGGCCATGGTTCCGGTGGCGGCCCTGTTTTTGGCCTATGTGCGGGTGGGAGCCGACGTGATTTCCCGCACCAGCGACGTTCCTGCCGAGATCGTGAGCATTATCCAGGCATTGATCATCATGCTGGTGGGAGCGCAGATGTTCCTGAACCGGTTCAGGCACAGGCAGATTGTGAAGGCTTCGGAGCGCCAGCTTGCAAAGGAGGGGAATTGAATGAACGTCTGGGACATCATCTTTACGACGGAGTTCGGCTACATGATCTTCCGGGTGACCACGCCGATTCTTTTTACGGCGCTGGGGGCCATGATCAGCCGCAGGGCGGGGATCATGAACATCAGCCTGGAGGGGCTTATGCTGGTCGGCGCTTTGTTTGGCGTAATCGGGAGCGCTTACAGCCAGAGCGTGGTGGTCGGCGTTTTGTCCGCCGTGGCGGCAAGCCTTGTCATGTCGCTGTTGTTTGCCTGGTTTGTGCTCAAATTAAAATCGGACCTGATTCTGACGGGAATCGCCCTGAATCTGATGGCTTCCGGGGGCACCGTGTTCCTCCTTTCGGTGCTCTGCGGGGACAAGGGAGTATCGACTTCCATGAACAGCCTGGTGGTGCCGGCGGTGGAACTGCCGCTGATCAGGCATATCCCGGTGCTGGGGGAGATTCTCTCGGGCCATAACCTGCTGACGTATGCGGCCCTCGTCTGCGTGGTCCTGGTCTACCTCCTGATCAACAAGAGTCCTTTGGGTCTGCGGATCCGCTCGGTGGGCGAGAATCCGTCGGCGGCGGAGTCGGTGGGGATCAGCGTGGTGAAAACCAGGTTTACGGCCCTCGTCTTTACCGGAATCTTAAGCGGACTGGGAGGGGCTTACATGTCCATGGGTTATGTCTCCTGGTTTGCCAGAGACATGGCGGCCGGGCGGGGCTATATGGCGCTGGCGGCCCAGAATCTGGGGAATGCGACACCCATCGGAACTTTTTTGTCCAGCTTCCTGTTCGGCATTGCGGACGCCATGTCCAGCAGCCTTCAGGTTTTAAGCGTCCCGGCGGAATTTATCCAGATGCTTCCCTATGTGACGACCATCGTCGGCCTGATCCTTTTTGCCGTCAACAGGAAGCGGAAGTCTGCGAAGGCCAGGATGAAGTTGTAGAAAAAATCTATTTAAGGAAGGAATGAGAAGAAGCATGAAAAAAATACCTGTTATCATGGACTGTGATCCGGGGCATGACGACGCCATCGCCCTGGTGCTGGCTCTCTCTTCGGAAAAATTGAAAGTGCTGGGGGTCACGAGCTGTTCCGGGAATCAGACCATTGAAAAGACCACGTACAATGCCAGGAGGATCCTGGAGCTTCTTGGAAAACGGGAGGTGCCCGTGGCAAGGGGGCGGAGCTGTCCTCTGTTAAACGACGGCAGGACGGCGGCGGGGGCCCACGGAGAGACCGGACTGGACGGCCCGGTTCTGCCGGAACCGGTGGCTCCCTTAAGGGAGGAGACGGCGGTGGAGTTCATGGCGAAGCTTCTGGAAGAGAGTGAGGAGAAGGTGACTTTGGTGCCCACGGGCCCCTTGACCAATATCGGAACGCTGATCCTCTCTTATCCCCATCTGCTTCCGAAGATTGAGCGGATCTGCATGATGGGCGGCTCCGTGGTCAGCGGCTGCAGTGACAAGGGAGCCTCGGAGTTCAACATTTTGGTGGACGCTTATGCGGCGGACATTGTGTTCACCTCGGGGATTCCCATCACCATGATGGGGCTCGACGTGACAAATTTTTCAACCATCGGATATGGGGAGGAGAAGGAAGCTTTCCGAAACAGCGGCCACGTGGGGAAATTTGTGGCGGAGCTGGTGGATTTTTTCGGACGCCTGTTCCAGATGATCGGCTGGCCGGGGGCGCCCATTCACGATGCCTGTGCCGTGGCCTGGCTGATCAAACCGGAGATTTTCGAGTCGAGGGACCTCCATGTGGAGATCGACTTGAACGGGGAAAATACCTATGCCAGCACGGTGGCGGATTTCCACGGGCTGTCCGGCAAGGCCCCCAATGCGACGGTGTGCCTGAAATCGGACCAGAAACAGTTCGTGGAGCTGCTTTTGGATGCCTGTAAAAGCTATGAGAGGGAGGGAGCAGTGCGATGAGTGAGAGAATTCCTGTTGTGATTGACCTGGACGGGGGAGCCGACGGGCTGTGGGGGCTGGCCGTGGCCGCCGCCCATGGGGACCGGATGGAGCTTAAGGCGGTGACCGTCTGCGGGGGAAGGCAGGGGGCAGCGCAGGCCTTTTCCAACAGCGCATCCTACGGGGCGCTCTTGAAGCTTTCCTGTCCCTTGTACAGGGGGAGCGAGAGATCGGTGCTCTTAAAGGAGAGGTCGCAGTGGAAAGGGGACGGCCCGGATGGAAAGCTTGGCATGTCTCTTCCGGAGCCTCTTGCCTATGGGGAGGGCTATGCCTGGGATGCGATTTACCGGGAGGCCGTGGCGGCAGAAGGGGAACTGCAGGTGGTCTGTTTCGGCCCCATGACGAACCTGGCCATCGCCTTATTCAAGTATGAGGAGCTGGCTCCGCTCATCAAACGGGTGATTTTTGTGGGGGGAAGCTATGATTATGGGAATATCTCTGCCGCGGCGGAGGTGAACATGGCCACGGACCCGGAGGCGGCCAGGGCGGTCTTTCGCAGCGGGATTCCCAAGACCATGGTCGGCTTCAACGCCATCCGGGAGAGCGCCCTCTCCGACGAACAGATCCGAAGGGTCATGGGAGAGCGGCTTTCCGGGGAGCTGTTTTTGCAGTGTGCGGCAGGGCGGGAGAAGCTTCTGTCCCGGGTTTGCTTCGGGGCGCCCCTGGGGATGGCGGCCCTCCTGGAAGGGGACCTGCTGTCCTGGGTGAGGTATCACCTGACGATTGAGACGAAGAGCAGCCTCTGCAGGGGACGCACGACGCCTCTCAACATGTATTCCCCCAGGGGCTTTGAGAAGGATACGGATATCGCCATGGGTGTGGACATGGAGCGGTATGTGGAATTCCTGAAGGCGGCGGTCGAGAGAATGGATGTGAAGGATATTACATGGATTTAAAGACACAAAAACGGCAGTATTTTTATATCTGCATGGTTTACCTGTTTTACTATGCAGGGTACACCGCATATTTTTCTTTTTTGACGGTGTTTCTCAAGGGGGAAGGGTATGGCACCAGCGACATCGGCCTGGTGATGACCTGCATCTCCCTGGCGAATCTGGTGTCCCAGCCCCTCCTGGGGCAGCTGGGGGACACCAGGTTCTCCATCAAACGGATTGTGGCTGTAGGGATGTGCGTGACCATTCCCGGAGCCTTCCTCCTGGGGGCTTCGGTGGGAGTGTTCCTCCTGGCCCTGGGGAGCATTCTCCTGGTGGCGTTTTTTGATTATTCCATGATCGGGCTTCTGGACACCTGGACGAACCTGTCGAAGGAGGAGAATCCCCGGATCAATTACAGCGTGGCCAGGGGGATGGGGAGCTTTTCCAGCGCCGTCGCCGCCCTTCTGATCGGGGACGCCCTGGCCCGGTTTGGAAATGACAAGATTTTTCTGTTTCACGGAGTGTTTATGGCGGCGGCCTTTGTTTTCGTTCTCTTGTTCCGGGAAGTACCCTGTGCGGGAAAGGCACGGTCCGGGGAGCGGCGGGAATCCATGGGGGAGGCGCTGCGGTCTCTTTTTCGGAATCGAAAGTACCGCTGTTATATCATTGCCATCTTCATGGTCAACATGGGATGGCGGTCGATCATCACCTATCTCCCGGTGATCCTCCTGGACTTCGGCGGGAACAGCAGCCATCAGGGCATTGCGATGGCCGTCTGCACCATCGGGATTGCCCCGGTCATGTTTGTGTATCCCAGGCTGTTAAAGCGGTTTGGGATCGAGCGGATGATACAGGCCGGCTATCTCCTGACCATCGTGCGGGTGTTTAGTATCTGTCTTGTGCAGAATCTCTGGATGATGGTCTGGTTTCAGGCATTTGAGGCGGTCTCTTTCGGAATTTTGCAGCCGTCCATGATTGAGTATGTGACGAAGGCCACGCCCGCAAAAAACCGGGCCCTGGCGGTGACCGTGGCGGCGGCCGTCCAGATGGCTCTCTGCGGGACGGTGGGCAATTACCTGGCCGGGATTTTCCTGGAGTACTTCAATTTCCACCTCCTGTTCTTCGCCTTTGGCTGTATTGGAACCGCCGGCTTCCTGGTGTTGCGCCGGAGTGTGAAGGCGTGACGGGAATATGCTGGGGAAAATTGGAAACTTAAGGGCGGGACGGTTGAAAAACCTTTGGAAAAGGAGTAAAATAGGGTGAAAAAATAGCAGAAGACGATAGCGGAAAACGACTGTGGGCGGACTTTGGAGGAGAGAGGCATGGATGAGGAGCGCAGGGAAAAGCTGATGAATTTGTCGGACATGGTGGATAATCTGTACAAGCGGGGGCGGCAGAGCCGTTCTATGGAGAACAGCCCCCGCTATTACGGGAGCGACATTCTTTTGTATCCCAACGAGGTCTACACTCTGAAGGCCATTGCACAGAATGAGGGGATCAACCAGACGGAGCTGACGAAGGTGATGTTCCGGACCAAGGGAGCCACCTCGGTGGTGGTCCGTAAGCTGGTGAATAAAAAGCTGGTGGAGCAGCGGTCCGAGGAGGAGGATCTGCGGGTCAGCCGTCTGTATCCGACCCAGAAGGGCCTGGAAGTTTACCGGGCCCATCTGGAGTATGATTTAAAATACCTGGATCAGCTTGCGGACCGGCTGAACATCTCCCTGGATGATCTGATCACCGCCAATCGGGTGCTGCGGATTCTCATCCGCTCCTTTGATGAACGGAGGGAGGCGGAGAAGAAGGAAGAGCGGTAGGGCTCCCCGCCGTCTGGCCGCTCCGTCCGGCAGGGAAATGTGATTTTCACGGCTTTCCGGGGAGGTGCTGCAGGAAGCAATCCTTTAGGCTGGCCCTCAGGGGCACGCCGAGCCCTGCGAAGACCTCGTCCAGGGCGCCGAAGACCTCCGTCATGTCGGGGACGTTGGCGTTCTCTCCCATGTGGCCGATGCGGATGACCTTGCCCGCCAGGCTTCCGAAGGAGCCGGCCAGAAGGATGCCGTGGTCTTTTTTCATGGCGGTTAAGACGTCCTTGTCCGTCACGCCCTCCGGCACGAGGAAGACGGTGACGGTATTGGAAAAACCACTCTCCAGATAGAGGGAAAGCCCGGCTTTCCGGATGGCGCATCTTGCGGCTTCGGCGATGGCGGCGTGGCGTTTTACCATGTCTGTGTCTGCGGCGATGTTGTCGACGGCGGCCCGCAGGCCGTAAATGTCGCTGATGGGCATGGTGTAGGGGAACCATTTTTCTTCATAATAATGTTCAAAGGTCGTCAGGTTTGCATAGAAGGATGCGACGGGCGTCTTTCTTTGCTTCATGGCCGCTTTTGCGTCGGCGCTCAGGGTCACGAAGGTCAGTCCGGGAGGGGCGGACACCACCTTCTGGGAACCGCCGCAGAGGAGGTCGATCCTGGCCGCATCCACGTCCAATTCCTCGCCGAACATGGCGGAGACGGAGTCCACCACCGTCAGGATCCCGTAGCTTTTTAGGAGAGGACAGATGGCGGCGATGTCGTTTAACATGCCGCTGGGCGTGTCGCCGTGGACCACGGTGGCATATTTGTAGTCGTGGCTTTTCTCCAGGAAGTCTTCCAGGGCCGCCACGTCGATCGCATTTCTGTCATCTACCGTATAGAGATCCGGAATTCCCCCGTACATGGAGACGAAATCGGCAAAGCCTTTTCCATAGATGCCGTTGTCGAGGACCAGGACTTTGTCGCCGGGTTCCGTCAGGGAGGCGCAGGCGGCTTCCAGGCCGAGTATCCCTTCGCCCCCCAAGATCAGGGTTTCGTTTCCCGTGTGGAGCAGACGGCTGATCGTCTCACAGGTTTCTTTATAAAATTCCACGAATTCCTCGTCCAGGTCCGGGTTGGTGCAGGGAAGGCTCCTTGCGAGCCGCACGTTTTCGGCCACCTGGGTGGGGCCGGGCGTCATGATTTTATACATGGTCTCTCGTTCCTTTCTTTTTGGAGTCGTTCTTTTTTGGGTCATTCGGGCGATTGCGAAACCGCAAAACGCAGGAGATTCTGACAATTGCATCCAGGAAAAGCCCTCTGCGCCATGGAGATGAGACCATGGAAAACGGGAGGGCCAAGCCCTCCTGTTTTCTGCGCTTATGGGCTCATTGGAATGTTTGGCGCTGCAGGCTTTGGATGGATCAATTGTCAGAATCCACTCGACAATTTCGGCTTTCGCAATCGCCTGCCTTGGATTTATTTGAGTCCTGCTTTTCTTGCGGCCGTATTGAGGGTGCCGATGACGATGAGGACGATGGCGGCGGCCACGCCGATCTGCACCAGGTTCCCGGGAACGGAGGTGATGGGGGCGACGAGGCTTCCATAAATGACGGCTTCCGCAAGATAATAACCGGCCACCTTGATGATGCAGGCGGCAATCATGGAGGCGGCGTACCAGAAATAGGTTTGATGGGCTTCCGGTTCGGTCATGCGGCCCATGACGTATCCCATGAGACCGACGATCACCAGGGTGAAGGGCGCCCACAGGGTCCAGCCGGAGAGCAGGTCGAAGAGCCCCATGCCGACACCGCCGGCGATCATTCCGGCTTTCCTGCCGAAGAGGATCGCACCGATAAAAAGAGGGACGTTGCCCAGATGGATCAGGCCGCCGTTGGCCGCAATGGGAAGGCGGACGTTGACAAAGGCCGTGAAGAGATAGGTCAGCGCCGTGAAGAGGGCGGTGACGGTGAGAAAATAAACCGTGCTCTGTTCTTTTTTTCTTGTTTTTACGTGTTCCATGGTCTGTGCTCCTTTGAATCGTGAGTTTGGATGGTCGTTTGGCCCGGCCATGTGGCCTGATCCTATGGTAAGGGATGAATGGTATTTTTAATATATCCAGTTTTTGAAAATTTAACAAGGCCAGTTTGGCGAAAAGGGATTAGGGGGTAAAGATTGGAAAAAAGGGCTTGACTTCGAGTCGGACGAAGGGAGTATCATAAACATGACTGTGGATGGATCCCGGAGGTTTTGGGAGGATGGTCCGCAAAGGATTTTTTGTGCCTACGATTCAGAACAGGAGGTTTTGGCAATGAAAGCAAAGGTTTATTTTTCAAAGGTAATTTCCCCGGAAAAGGTCCTGGAGCTCTATAAGCTGGCCGGGAAGGAGCTTGGCGGGAGGGTGGCCGTGAAGGTCCATTCCGGCGAGAAGGGGAATCAGAACTTTTTGACGCCGGATTTCTGGAAGCCGGTGGTGGATTACGTGAAGGGGACGGTGGTGGAGTGCAACACCGCCTATGAGGGTGCGAGAAACACCACGGAGCGCCATGTGGCCCTGTTAAAGGAACATGGCTGGAGCGACCTGTTCCCGGTGGAGATTTTGGACAGCGAGGGACCGGACCTGGAGCTTCCCATCCCGGAGGGGAGGAACATCCAGAAGAACTTTGTGGGAAAACATCTGGCGGACTATGATTCCATGCTGGTTCTCTCCCATTTCAAGGGACATCCCATGGGCGGCTACGGCGGAGCCTTAAAGCAGCTTTCCATCGGCGTGGCGTCCTCCTACGGCAAGGGCTACATCCACGGGCTGGGGGATCCGGCCAACTTCTGGACGGCGGACCATGACAGCTTCCTGGAAGCCATGGCGGAGTCGGCTTCCTCCGTGGTGGAGTACATGAAGGGGAACCTGGTCTATGTCAACGTGATGAAGAACATGTCCGTGGACTGTGACTGCTGTGCGGTGGCGGAGGACCCTTGCATTCAGGACATGGGCATCCTGGTATCGTTGGATCCCATCGCCATCGACCAGGCCTGCCTGGACATCGTCTATGCCTGTGACGATCCCGGAAAGCCCCATTTCCTGGAGCGGGTCGAGTCCAGAAACGGCGTCCACACCATAGAGCGGGCCGCGGAGCTCGGCTTCGGCACCAGGGAGTACGAGCTGACCGAAGTTTGAGTAAAAGAAAAGAAGGAATGGTTGCGGAGATGTCGCAGGTGGGATGTATGTAAAAATTAAAAAGTGGAAACCCGGAAAGGTGTTGAATTCGGAGATTCTTTTTCGTATAATGGGACTTGTGCAAGGCTGGGGCTTGAGCAGGTCCCGTTTTTTATGGTTCATTGTAATTGCATTGGGAAACAACGGGGTTTTTAAAAGCCTCTGGTTTTTCAAGGAAGGGATCATGTATGGACAGGAGCAGGGAAAGGGAAAGCCGGAAGCGGAAGCTTCGGGCCAGAGTCATTGACAGCGGGACGGTCCTTCGGGATGAAGGGGAGCAGCAAGCCAATCGGGAGAAAAAACGGAGAAAACGGTTGGCCCGGCTGGCGGCGGCAGCTTTCGTGTTGGTCCTTGCTGTGGCGGGGGCAGCCGGATATTATATGTACCGGGAGAGCCATCAGTATGAGGAGGCGGCCGTCTTGTGGGAGAAGGAGCAGGCGGCGGATGCGTCCTCCGGCTATGAGGCGTATGGGGAAAACGTGCTTCGATACACCAGGGACGGGGCTTCCTACCTGAATAAAAAGGGGGAGGAGGTCTGGAGTCAGGCTTTCGAGATGAAATCTCCCTTTGCTGCGGTGAGGGGTGACTATGCGGCCATTGCCGATCGGAATGGTTATGCGATCTATATCTGTGACAAGGGTGGATGCCTGGGGACGGTGGCGACGGACCTTCCCATTTCCAGAATTTCCGTCTCCTCCACCGGGGTTACGGCGGCGATTCTGGAAGATGCGAAGAGCAACGTCATAGCTTTTTATGACAAGACGGGGACGAAGCTTCAGGTTGAAGTGCAGACTACCCTGGCCGGCAACGGTTATCCCATCGACCTGGCCATTTCTCCCAACGGGATGTTACTCATGGTTTCCTACGTGTATCTGGATGCGGGCCTGATGCAGAACCAGGTGGTTTTCTATAATTTTGACGACGAGGGGCAGAGCGTAAAGGACCGGCTGGTGGGCGGGTTCCGAGAATACGGAAGCTCCATCGTGGCCAGAGTCCGTTTTCTGGATAACACCTGCGCCTGTGCCTTTGCCCAGGATCGGCTGTGTTTCTATTCCCTGGAACACACGATGAAGCCGGAGCTTACGAGGCAGGTGGACGTGGCCGGGGAGATTGACAGCATCTGTTACTCGGAGGATTACGTGGGCTTGGTCGTATCGGAGGGAGGCGGGCCGGGGAAGCTGTTCCTCTACGGAGCTTCGGGAAAGGAGATTTTTTCGGAGGAGATTGGCACGGGGTATGAGCATGTGGAGATCTCCGGTTCCCATGTCCTGCTTTACAATGAGACGGAATGCCGGATCTACAACGCTTCCGGCAAGCTTAAATATGCGGGCCCCCTCCCCGGGAACACGGATAAACTGCTCTGCCTGGGAGAGCGAAGCTATATCCAGATCGGCGGACAATCCATGAGGGGACTGGAACTGAATTAGGAATGCGGGACCGGTTTTTCAGAGCCGGGGACAGAGAAGACAGAACGACGAAAGGAATTAAAGAAAGATGGGAAGGGACATCAGGCTGATCGCACTGGATCTGGACGGCACACTTTTGACCACGGATAAGAGGCTGACGAAGCGTACCGTTCGGACACTTTCGGAGGCGGCGGGGAGGGGCATCCAGATCGTTCCGGCCACGGGAAGGAGTCTGACGGGGCTTTCTTCAAAGATACGGGAACTGTCCTTTATCCGTTACGCCATCACGGTGAACGGGGCGGCCGTCTGGGACATGGGGCGGCAGGAGCCCATCGTGAGGCAGGCGTTTTCGACGGAGCGGGCGGTGGAACTCTGGGAGTTTATCGCCAGGTATCACGCCGTGCGGGACGTCTGTATCGACGGAATCGCCCGGATGGAGCCGGAGTATTATAATAAGGTAGAGACGTTTATGCCGGACGAGCCCCGGCGCATGCTGATCCGTTCCACCAGGACGCCCACGGAGGGACTCGGGGAGCTGGTGGCCGACGGGAGCCTGACCGTGGAAAAGTTCAATTTGTTTTTCAGGGAGGATGCGGAGGCCGTGCGGCAGCAGGCCAGGCGGGATCTTGCGCAGTTTGACGGGCTCTCGGTGACCTCCTCCCTGGGAAACAATCTGGAGATCAACCATGCGGCCGCCACCAAGGGAAGGGGACTTCTCGCACTGGCGGCCCAACTGGGGCTCTCGCCGGAGCAGACCATGGCCTTCGGGGACGGGGAGAACGACATCTCCATGCTGCGGGCTGCGGGCCTTGGGGTGGCCATGGGGAATGCGGCGGAGGAGGTCAAGGCGGCCGCCGATCTGGTGACCCTCGGCAACGACGAGGACGGCGTGGCGTATGGGATTGAAAAATATGTGTTGACAGGCAGGTAGACATCATGGGGATCAATTTTGTTTTTATTTGTGCGATCGGCATCATCATCGTGAACATTGTGGAGGGGGCGGCCAGGGGCTTTTTGAAGAGCAGTCTCTCTCTGGCGGCGCTCCTCGTGGCCGGGATCGTGGTTTCGGCGTTAAATCCGTTTGTGACCGGGCTCCTTAAGCGGAACACCGGGCTGGACGAATGGATCGCAGGCAAGGTGGGTTCGGCCATCGAGGCCCGGTTTGACTCGGCGGTGGCGGAGCGGCTGGGCGGCGGCGTGGTCCGGGAGGAGGGCGGCAGCGTCACCCTGGAGCAGGACGTGACTCTTCCCATGGACCTCACCCTTCCCGACGGGACGACGATCCCGGCCGGTACCAGGATTCCGGCGGGTACGACGGTCCCTGCGGAGCTTTTTGGCGGGGAGCAGGTGAGGGAACAGGTGAAAGAGCATGTGGACACGGGGCTCTCCGCCGCCGATCAGGCGAGGGTCATCGACATGCTTCCGCTGCCGCAGAGCCTTAAGGACACCCTTGCGGAGAACAACAACAGCGCCGTTTACGAGCAGTTTGGAGTCGACCGCTTTACGGACTATATAGGAAGCTTCGTGGGGAATGTGTGCCTGAACATCATCGGCTATCTCCTCACCTTTATGATCGTGTTCTTCGCCCTCCATATTTTGTTCATGGCCTTTAACGTGGTGGACCGCCTGCCGGTCATTCACGGCATCAATCACTTCGCCGGGGCGCTCCTGGGGATTTTTAAGGGTTTTCTGGTGTTGGAGATCCTGTTCCTTCTGCTGGTCCCCTTCTCTGCGACGGAATACGGCGCAAAGGTGCTGGCCCAGATCGATGCCAACGGCTTCTTAAGGGCCCTCTACCATGGAAATATTTTGATGAAGCTTTTGATGGGCGTTGTGGGGCGAATCGTATAGTATCTTGAGTTTCCGTATTTCTTGCGACAATACAAAATACGGAAACTCAAGTATAGTATACATTGCAAAAGGCGGGAAGGTGTGCTATATTACCAGTATATGGGCTTTTCGGAAAGCCTTGGTTTTTTATGGTTTTCTGCCGAATTCGCCACTGTGTGACTGGGAATACTGAGTGATGAGAAATGAGAATGAATTGAAGGAGGTACTCTATGAAGGGTATTATTCTTGCCGGGGGAAGCGGCACGCGCCTGTATCCGCTTACCAAGGTGACATCGAAACAGCTTCTGCCGATCTATGACAAGCCGATGATCTATTATCCGCTGTCCGTCCTGATGAATGCGGGCATCCGGGAGATCTTGATCATCTCCACGCCGGAGGACACGCCCCGGTTCGAATCCCTTCTGGGGGACGGCCATCAGTTCGGCATCGAGCTCTCCTATGCGGTGCAGCCGAGCCCCGACGGACTGGCCCAGGCATTTATCATCGGGGAGGGATTTATCGGGACGGACTCCGTCGCCATGGTGCTGGGGGACAACATTTTCCACGGCAACGGCCTGACCAGGAGGCTTCGGGAGGCGGCGGCCAAGGAGACCGGCGCCACGGTCTTCGGGTATTACGTGGACGACCCGGAGCGGTTCGGCATCGTGGAGTTTGACGAGGAGGGGAAGGCCATCTCCCTGGAGGAAAAGCCCGCCCATCCCAAATCCAATTACTGCGTGACCGGCCTGTATTTTTACGACAACCGGGTGGTGGAGTATGCGAAGAACCTGAAGCCCTCCGCCCGCGGCGAGCTGGAGATCACGGACCTCAACAAGATTTACCTGGAGAACGGCGAGCTGGAGGTGACGCTGCTTGGGCAGGGCTTTACCTGGCTGGACACGGGCACCCATGAGTCTTTGGTGGACGCCACCAATTTTGTCAAGACCGTGGAGACCCACCAGCACCGGAAGATCGCCTGCCTGGAGGAGATCGCCTACCTCAGGGGCTGGATCAGCAGGGAGGAACTGATGGAGACCTATGAGGTTCTCAAAAAAAATCAGTATGGTGCGTATTTAAAAGACGTCATGGACGGAAAATATATAGATAAGAAGTTTGACTAAAGCGAGGAATGCGAAATGAAGATTTTAGTGACGGGTGGCGCCGGGTTCATCGGCGGAAATTTTGTGCATTACATGGTGAACAAGTATCCGGAGGATGTGATCGTCAATCTGGACCTGCTCACCTATGCGGGGAATCTGGAGACCTTAAAGCCGGTGGAGGATGCGCCCAATTATAAGTTTGTGAAGGGCGACATTGCGGACCGGCCCTTTATCATGGATTTGTTTGGGAAGGAGCAGTTTGACGTGGTGGTCAATTTTGCGGCGGAGAGCCACGTGGACCGCTCGATCACCAATCCGGGCCTGTTCGTGCAGACCAACGTCATGGGGACGCAGACGCTCCTGGACGCTTCCAGGCAGTTTGGCGTGAAGCGCTATCATCAGGTGTCCACCGACGAGGTTTACGGGGACCTGCCCCTGGATCGTCCGGACCTGTTTTTCACGGAGGAGACGCCCCTTCATACGTCGAGTCCTTATTCGGCCAGCAAGGCGGGGGCCGACCTTTTGGTGCTGGCCTATTACCGGACTTTCGGGACGCCGGTGACGGTCTCCCGCTGTTCCAACAACTATGGCCCCTATCATTTTCCGGAGAAGCTGATCCCGCTTATGATCAGCCGGGCTCTGGCCGACGAGAGCCTCCCCGTCTACGGGAAGGGGGAGAACGTCCGTGACTGGCTCCATGTCTCGGACCACTGCGCCGCCATCGACCTGATCATCCGGAAGGGAAGGGTCGGGGAGGTTTACAACATCGGCGGCCACAACGAGCGGACCAACCTGGAGGTGGTGAAGACGATCCTTAAGGCCCTGGACAAGCCGGAGAGCCTGATCCAGTACGTGACGGACCGTCCGGGCCACGACAGGCGCTATGCCATCGACCCGACGAAGATCGAGACGGAGCTTGGCTGGGAGCCCAGGTACACCTTCGACACCGGTATTGCCATGACCATTCAGTGGTATCTGGACAACCAGGACTGGTGGAAGCATATCCTGAGCGGGGAGTACAGCAATTATTTTGAGAACATGTATGGAAACCGCCTGCATTAAGCGGTGCGGTGCGGAATAGAAATAGAGCAGGAGGCAGGGCATGAAGGTATTGGTGACGGGTGTCAAGGGCCAGCTTGGCTATGACGTGATGAACGAGCTTGCGAAGCGTGGCATCGAGGGCGTCGGCGTGGACATCGAGGAGATGGACATCACGGACGACGTGGCGGTCCGGGCGGTGATCACGGAGGCGAAAGTGGACGCAGTGATCCACTGTGCGGCGTTCACGGCGGTGGATGCGGCGGAGGAGAAGCTGGAACTTTGCAGGAGGATCAACGGCGGCGGCACGGAGAATATTGCGAAGGTCTGTAAGGATCTGGACCTCAAGATGATGTATATCAGTACGGACTACGTGTTTGACGGCGAGGGCGAGAGACCCTGGGAGCCGGACGACGAGAGGAATCCCTTGAATGCCTACGGCCTGTCCAAGTATGACGGGGAGCTGGCCATTGAGAAGTACGTGGAGAAGTTCTTCACGGTGCGGATTGCCTGGGTGTTCGGCGTCAACGGCAAGAATTTCATCAAGACCATGCTGCGCCTGGGCGAGGCAAACGGGGCCGTCAGCGTGGTGGACGACCAGATCGGCTCCCCAACCTACACCTACGACCTGGCGAGACTTCTGGTGGATATGATCCAGACGGAGAAGTACGGAAGGTATCACGCCACCAACGAGGGTCTCTGCAGCTGGTATGAGTTCGCCTGTGAGATTTTTAAGCAGGCGGGCATGGACGTGAAGGTGACGCCGGTGGACAGCGAGACCTACGGGAAGATGTTCCCTGCGGCTGCGAAGCGGCCGAAGAACAGCCGCATGGCGAAGGATAAGCTGGAGGCCAACGGATTTGAGCGGCTTCCCGCATGGCAGGACGCCCTCTCAAGGTATCTGGAGATCATCAGGAAATAACGTGGGTTATCAGGTAATTGTGAAGCTTGAAATTGTGGAGCTGCTTCTAACGATTGCGTCCATTCAAAGCCTGCAGCGCCAAACATTCCAATGAGCCCATAAGCACAGAAAACGCTCGGGCATAGGCCCTCCCGTTTTCCATGGTTTCCTTTCCATGGCGCAGAGGGCTTTTCCTGGAAGCAATCGTCAGAAGAAGCTTTATCATATTTTGTGGTTCCACAATTACCTTAGTGGATTATAACCAGACAGGAGCAGAAGATGGGTAAGTACTTTGGAACGGACGGCTTCCGGGGGGAGGCCAACCGGGTTTTGACGGTGGAGCACGCCTACAAGGTGGGGCGGTTCCTGGGATGGTATTACGGGGCCAGGACGGGAAGCAAGTGCCGGGTGGTCATCGGCAAGGATACCAGGCGCAGTAGCTACATGTTTGAGTATTCTCTGGTGGCGGGGCTCACGGCTTCCGGGGCGGACGCCTGCCTGCTCCATGTGACCACCACGCCCAGCGTGTCCTACGTGGTGCGGACGGAGGATTTTGACTGCGGGATCATGATCTCTGCCAGCCACAATCCCTTCTATGACAATGGGATCAAGGTGTTGAACGGCAGGGGGGAGAAGCTGGACGAGGAGGTGACGGCCCAGATCGAAGCTTACATCGACGGGGAATCCGGGGAGATTCCCTTTGCGGTGAAGGAGGGGATCGGCCGGGCTTCGGATTATTCCCAGGGAAGGAACCGGTATATCGGCTATCTGATCTCTCTGGCGGTTCGTTCGTTCAAGAATATGCGGGTGGGGCTGGACTGCTCCAACGGCAGCGCCTTCTCCATTGCCAAGAGCGTCTTTGACGCCCTGGGTGCCAAGACCTATGTGATCAACAACGAGCCCGACGGGACCAACATCAACCGGGGATGCGGTTCCACCCACATCGAAGTACTCCAGAAATTCGTGGTGGAGAACGGCCTGGACGTGGGCTTTGCCTACGACGGCGACGCAGACCGGTGCATCGCCGTGGACGAGAACGGCCGGGTGGTGGACGGAGACCTGATCCTCTATGTCTGCGGCCTTTACATGAAGGAGCGGGGGATGCTGGACACCAACACGGTGGTGACCACCGTCATGTCCAACATCGGGCTCTACAAGGCCTTTGACATCGCCGGCATCCGCTATGAGAAGACAGACGTGGGCGACCGGTTTGTCTACGAGAACATGGTGAACAACGGGCACCGCCTGGGCGGTGAGCAGTCGGGGCATATCATTTTCAGCAAGTACGCCTCAACGGGAGACGGCATCTTAACTTCCTTAAAACTGATGGAGGTCATGCTAGAGAAAAAAGAAACCTTGGGGAAACTGACCTCCCCGGTGGAAATCTATCCCCAGCTTCTCAAAAATATCCGGGTGAAGGATAAGCCGGCCGCCAGGGCGGATCAGGACGTGCAGGCGGCGGTGGACGCGGTGGAGAAGGCTCTCGGAAACGACGGCCGGATCCTGGTCCGGGAGAGCGGCACGGAGCCGGTGATCCGGGTCATGGTGGAGGCGAGGACCGACGAGCTTTGTGAAAAATATGTATCTCAGGTCCTGGAAGTCATCAGGGCAAAAGGACATGAAGAATAAGAAGAGATTGTGGAGGCGCTGGATTTTTCTGGCGCTCTCCCTTTTGTGGATGGCGGTGATCTTTTATTTTTCCGGGCAGACCGGCAGCGAGTCCGGGGCTCTCAGCAGTTCTTTTTCCGGTTTTCTCGGCCTGCCGGAGTGGCTGATCCGCAAGGGCGCCCACGTGGCCGAATACGGCGCCCTCGGCTTTTTCCTCTTCGGCTTTTTCGATACCGTTCCCCGGAAGGGCATGTGGCTTGCCTCCTGGGGAACGGCCGTCCTCTATGCCGTCTCCGACGAACTGCACCAGATGTTTTCCTCCGGACGCACTCCCGCCCTCCGGGACGTGTGCATCGATGCCGCCGGAGCCGCCCTGGGCGTGGCCGTCCTGTACCTGCTCACAGCTTTCCTGCGCCGCCGTGGGCATCTGCCAGAGTAACCTTCCAGGCGTCCGCTGCCCCCCGCAGCCGCCGGGAAGGCCCTGCGGATCTTGCAGCCGTGTCGCCGCCCATGGCCCCTAGCGCCAGAACAGGAAGAAGATTGGTGCTTTTCTGCATGAAATCTGATTGGAAATGTCCGGCGTCTGCTGTTCGCAGACGATAGGAGAGATTTGCCAATTTTACGAGCATAGCGCAGGCAATTTCATCCGACCCGGTTTGATGGAGGTGAAATTGCCTGCAATGGGCGGCGCAGTAAAATTGGCAAATCCGACGTGTCTGCGGGCATCAGACGCCGGACATTTCGTGAAAAATTCAATAAAAAGCACCGATTTTCTTCCGTCAACATACCATCACCTCACAGAAAGGAATCTATTATGAAACCCTGGGAAGCAAACATCCGAAAAGTAACCCCCTATGTTCCCGGCGAGCAGCCGAAACAGACAGACGTAATCAAACTGAATACCAACGAGAATCCCTATGGCCCCTCCCCGGCGGTGAAAAAGGCACTGGAGGACTTTGACACGGAGCTTCTGCGCCTGTACCCGGACCCTGCGTCCCAGGTGCTGGTGGACGCCCTGGCGAAGCGGTACGGCCTTGGGACGGACCAGGTTTTCGTGGGAGTCGGTTCCGACGACGTCCTCGCCATGTCCTTTCTGACCTTTTTCAATTCCGGCAAGCCCATTTTGTTTCCGGACATCTCCTACTCTTTCTACAGCGTGTGGGCGGAGCTTTACGGGATCCCTTATGAGTGTCCGGTCCTGGACGATGGTTTTCAGATCCGGAAGGAGGATTATTATAAAGAAAACGGAGGGGTGATCTTCCCGAATCCCAATGCGCCCACCTCCCTGGCCCTGGGCCTTGCGGAGGTGGAGGACATTGTTGCCCACAACCAGAAGTCGGTGGTCATCGTGGACGAGGCGTATATTGATTTCGGAGGGGAGTCGGCCCTCGGGCTTTTGTCCAAATATGAAAATCTGCTGGTGGTGCGGACTTTTTCCAAGTCCCGCTCCATGGCGGGCCTTCGAATCGGCTACGCCATGGGGGCGCCGGCGCTCATCCGGGCATTGAACGACGTTAAGTATTCCTTTAATTCTTACACCATGAACCAGACTTCCCTGGTCCTCGGGACGGCGGCCCTGGAGGACGAGGCATATTTTCAGGAGACAGTCGGAAAGATACGGGCCACCAGGGAGCGGGCGAAGAAGCGGCTTTCGGCCCTGGGCTTTGTCTGCCCGGAGCCCTCCGCCAACTTCATCTTTGCCAGCCGGCCGGGGACAGATGCGAAGGCACTTTTTGATGCCTTGAGGGAGAAAAACATTTACGTCCGGCATTTTGACGGGCCGAGAATCGGGGATTATCTTCGCATCACCATCGGCACCGACGAACAGATGGAGCGATTGTTTGAGTTTTTGGAAAATTATTTAAAACATTGACAAAAAAGAAATGCCCTGTTATCATCAAATGGAGAACAAGGGCGTTTCTTCGTTGAGAGGATGCGCCCTTTTGGCTTTTATGCGCAAGCCTTTACGGAGGAGATTTATTGGGTGATTGCGAAACTCAAAAGCTTGTCGAGTATTGCCGCAGTTTTTACGCTTCGCAATTACTTAAAAAGACTTATCATGAAAAGGAGTTTTGTCATATGAGTGAAAACAGATACACCAGGGAGGACGTGATCCGGCTGGCGGAGGAGGAGGACGTGGAGTTTGTCCGTCTGCAGTTTCCTGATATCTTCGGGGTTCTGAAAAATATGGCCATCACGGTCAGCCAGCTGGAGAAGGCGCTGCACAATGAATGCAGCTTTGACGGCGTATCCGTGAACCGCTACGGGGAATTTGCCAGGACGGACCTGTTTCTCAGGCCGGACCTGGACACCTTTGAGATTTTTCCCTGGCGGCCCAAGCAGGGAAAGGTGGCCCGCCTGATCTGCGACGTGTACAATGCGGACGGGACGCCCTACGCCGCCGATACCCGTCTGGCCTTGAAGCGGGTGATGGAGAAGGCGAAGCGGATGGGGTACGTGTTCAAGGTGGAGCCGGAATGCGAATTTTTTCTGTTCCAGATCGACGACGACGGGAAGCCGACCACGGTCACCTATGAGCAGGCGGGGTATTTCGACGTGGGGCCCGTGGATTTTGCGGAAAACGTGCGGCGGGACATCGTCCTCAATCTGGAGGACATGGGATTCGAGGTCCGTTCCTCCCACCATGAGAAGGCGCCCGGGCAGCACGAGATTGACTTCAAATACAGTGACGCCCTGAAAACGGCGGATAACCTTCTGACCTTCAAGATGACGGTGAAGTCCATCGCCAGGCGTCACGGGCTTCACGCCACCTTCATGCCCAAGCCCAAGTCGGACGTGGACGGTTCCGGCATGCATGTCAACATGTCCCTCTGGGATGCGGAGGGGCGGGACGTCTTTTATGACGAGGAGGCCCCCTATAAGCTGAGCGGGACGGCCCGTCAGTTCATGGCGGGGATCCTCAGTCACATCCGGGCGATCACGGCCCTCACGAACCCTCTCGTGAATTCTTATAAGCGGCTGGTGCCGGGCTTCGAGGCGCCGGTCTACGCCACCTGGTCGGCGGAGACCGTCTTTGCCCTGCTCAGGGTGCCGGCGGTCATGGGCAGCCATGCCAAGCTGGAACTGCGCTCCCCGGATCCGACGGCGAACCCCTACCTGGTGTTTGCCGCCTGTCTGGCGGCGGGACTCGAGGGTATCGAGAAGGAATTGGAGCTTTGCCCGAGCGTGGACGTGAACGTGTCCGCCTGGACCGACGAACAGAGGAAAAACCTGGATATCGAACGGCTGCCCAGGAACATATGCGAGGCCGTCGACGCCCTGGAGGCGGACGCCTTCATCACCGGGGTCATGGGAGATGCGCTGGCCAAACAGTATGTCGACGCAAAACGAAAGGAATGGGACGTTTACCGCAGGCAGGTGACGGAATGGGAGATCGGGGAGTACCTGAATCGCTACTAGGGTCCTGCCTGGACAGCAGGGAGGTGACAGCATGGCCAATATCATCGTGGCCTTTCCGAAAGCGGAGGATGCGAAAAACATTCGGAATATCCTGAACCGGAACGGATTTCGCATCATTGCCGTCTGTACCACGGGGGCCCAGGTGTTAAATTCCATGGAAGGGCTTCATGACGGGATCGTGGTCTGCGGTTATCGGTTTGCGGACATGCGCTACGGAGAGCTGCTGGAATACCTCCCGGAGGGTTCCCCGATGCTGCTCGTCGCTTCGGAGCGGCACTGGGGAGAGGCGGCGGCTGACAACCTGGTGTGTATCGGCATGCCTCTGAGGCTCCACGACCTCGTTGACACCCTGACCATGATGGAGGAAGCGCAGAGCAGAAGGCGGAGAAGACGGAAAGCACAGCCGAGTGTGAGGGACGAAGGGGACCGGGCGGTGATCGTCCGGGCAAAAGAAGTTTTGATGGAGCGCAACAATATGACGGAGACGGAGGCCCATCGCTATATCCAGAAATGCAGCATGGACAGCGGCACGAACATGGTGGAGACGGCTCACATGATCCTTGACATCATGAAGCAGTAGGAGCGTCTGGGCCGGAAAGGCGGTTTGAGTTGAGATTTACAAAGATGCAGGGTCTTGGAAATGACTATGTATACGTGAATTGTTTTGAGGAGAAGGTGGAGGCGCCGACGCTTGCGGCCAAAAAGGTCAGTGACCGGCATTTTGGCGTTGGTTCGGACGGCCTGATTCTGATCTGCCCCTCCGACCGGGCGGACTGCAGGATGGAAATGTACAATGCGGACGGATCCCGGGGCGCCATGTGCGGGAACGGGATTCGGTGCGTGGCCAAGTATGCCTATGAGGCGGGGCTCGTAAAACATGCGGACATGTCCGTGGAGACGGACAGCGGGATCCGCCATGTGAAATGCCGGCCGGAAAACGGAAAGGTCCGTCTGGTGGAGGTGGACATGGGGACTCCCGTGGTGGGAGAGCGGGAGGCATTTTTATGGGGGAAAAGAGAACTTTTCTTCACCCCAGTGGACATGGGGAATCCCCATGCGGTGTTTTTCGACGAGGGGGAGGAACTTCCCGAGGTCACCTGCTTTGGCCCTGCGGTGGAGAAAAGCTCCCGTTTTCCGGGAGGGGTGAACGTGGAAGCGATTCATGTGGAAAACGGGCGGACGTTGTCCATGCGGGTCTGGGAGCGGGGGAGCGGGGAGACCATGGCCTGCGGAACCGGCGCCTGTGCGTCCTTTGCGGCGGCCAGAACTTTGGGATTTGTGGGAGATACCGGCACGGTGAAGCTTTTGGGAGGGGATCTGGAGATTTTTTGGCCCGGCCCCGGTGAGCCGCTTCGGATGACCGGTCCGGCCGTGGAGGTATTCCGGGGGGAAATCGCACTGTGAGTCCGGACGGATCTGGACATTTTCGACCGTACAGGCAATTTTTACGCAGACGGCACTTGACTTTCTCCCGCCTCGGAGTCTAAGATAGACAGGAAAGAAAATTTGGAGGACAGAAGCATGTTTAAGATTAATGACAATTACTTAAAACTGCCCGGAAGCTATCTTTTTTCCACCATCGGAAAAAAGGTGCGGGAATATTCTGAAGCAAATCCGGAGAAAGAGATCATACGCCTGGGGATCGGGGACGTGACGCAGCCCCTGGCGCCGGCCATCATTGAGGCCCTGCATAAGGCCGTGGACGAGATGGGCGTCTCCGAAACCTTCCGGGGCTATGCGCCGGATCTGGGCTATGAGTTTCTGAGAGAGGCCATTGCGGCGGGAGACTACGGAGCGAGGGGGTGCGAGATTTCCGCAGACGAGATCTTCGTCAGCGACGGAGCAAAGTGTGATTCCGGAAACATTCAGGAGATTTTCAGTCTGGACAATCGGATTGCGGTCTGCGACCCGGTGTACCCGGTGTACGTGGACACCAACGCCATGGCGGGAAGGACGGGAGTATACGAGGAGGCATCCGGAAAATGGAGCGACGTGATCTACATGCCCTGCACGGCGGAAAACGGATTTGCCCCGGAGCTTCCAAAGGAGGTTCCCGACATGATCTATCTGTGTTTTCCCAACAATCCCACCGGCGCCGCAATCAAGAAGGACGCCCTCCAGGAATGGGTGGACTATGCCAACCGGGAGGGGGCGGTCATCATCTACGATGCGGCCTACGAGGCTTATATTTCCGAGGACGACGTTCCCCACAGCATTTATGAGTGCGAGGGCGCCAGAACCTGCGCCATTGAGCTCAGGAGTTTTTCCAAGAATGCGGGCTTCACCGGGGTCCGTCTGGGCTACACGGTGATCCCCAAGGAGCTTGAATGCGGCGGTGTGAGCCTCCATGGCTTGTGGGCGAGGCGCCACGGCACCAAGTACAATGGGGCGCCCTACATCATCCAGCGGGCGGGGGAAGCCGTTTACTCGGAGGAGGGGAAGGCCCAGCTGAGGAAACAGGTGGCCTCCTACATGAAAAATGCGAAAGTGATCTATGAGGGCCTGCGGGCGGCGGGCTATACGGTTTCCGGCGGTGTCAATGCGCCTTACATCTGGCTGAAGACGCCTGGGACCATGACCTCCTGGGAATTTTTCGACTTTCTCCTGGAAAAGGCGAACGTGGTGGGAACGCCCGGCTCCGGCTTCGGCCCCAGCGGCGAGGGCTATTTCCGGCTGACGGCCTTTGGAACCTATGAGAACACGGTGCGGGCCATCGAGCGGATAAAGGCCCTGTAAAAGCACTGCCGTCGGGCGGTGCGGCATGGAATCGGATTGAAAAGGCTGTGGGAAGATGCCCTCTCCGGGCGGTGGAAAGTTTCCTATAGCCTTTTATTTTAGCCCTTATGAAAAAGAGACAATTATTGGCTGGAAAAGGAATGAAAATATAGAGAAAGCACACAAAACAAGAGAAAATTGATCAATGGTGCGACAGGTGGATTTTGTGAAGCTTTATTTTTTCAATATTAGCAAAATGCATAAAAAATAATCGTCTATATTGTAATAAAAGACGAAAACAAAAAAGAAATATGGGAAATAATGAGAAGAAATTCGGGCGTACCTGATTTTGCCGCCACTTGTCGTTGACAAAGCTGTGCAATTATCCTATAATCGTTAATAGAAAATTAATGAAATTGTTCAACGGGCAGCAAGGGGATGTTTTTGACAACCGGGAGTGGCGTGACATGAATCAGAAAGACGCATTGGTAATCGATACGATCAGGGAAAATTATCAGCAGATGTTTGCTGCGGAGAAGAAGGTGGCGGATTATATCCTGGAACATCCGGACCGGGTGGTCTCCTCCAGCGTGTCGGAGCTTGCGGAGCTTTCCGGGGTCAGCGACGCCACGGTGATCCGCATGTGCAAGCATCTGGGTTACCAGGGCTTTTACCAGATGAAGATCAATCTGGCGAGAGACCTGGGGCAGCATCAGCTGGTGGGATACCGGGGCGATCAGAACAATCCGGACACGGCGAAGGCGATTCTGCAAGGGATTGCGAGGAATCTGCTGAGTACGGCCTCCAGGCTGGACATGAACGTGATCTTGCACTGTGCTAGACTGATCCGGGAGAGCGAAACGGTACATGCGGTGGCGGTGGGCAATACCAGCCCTGTGGCCATCGATCTGGGGTTCCGGCTGGGGCGTCTGGGAATCCGGACCAGCAGCGCATTGATTCCGGAGTATTTTTTGAGTAATATCAGCCTGGGAAGCAGGCGGGACGTGATCGTGGCGATCTCCCATTCGGGAAGTTCCAGGCAGGTGATCCAGGCATTGGAGCTGGGGAGGGAGAAGGGAATGAAGAGCATCGCCGTCACGGGGGCGGCCAGGAGTCCGATTTCCCAGCTGGCGGATTATACCCTGTATATTTCCGTGGACGATCCTCTGTTCAGCGAGTTCGGAGCGATCTCCCACGTGTATGCCATGGCGGTCATCGACGCACTGCTTTATTTTGTGGCAAATGCGGAGCGGGAGCCGGAGGACGTGGACCGGCTGGAGATGCTTCTGGCGGAATATAAGCTTTGACGCTGCCCGGAGGGCAGGACAATAAAAACGGACAAGGTGGAACGAATGGCATATCAGGACAAATATGAAACGTATCTGAATCAGATCCCGTCGGACATTGAAAGCTGCAGGAGAAGCGGACGGAGACACGTGTTCGGATACACGAGCAATTACGACGTGGTTTTCAAGTGGGACGTCGACGCATACAATCAGATTCTGGATGAATTTTTGAAGGAGGAGCCGGCGGCCCGGGCGGGGGATACCATTGACACCATGGAGGATTTTGCCCGAATCAGCAGCTACTGTCTGATGAGGGGGATCGGGGCTAATTTTGACATTACGAGCCTTGAGGTGTGCGAGTATCTTAGACGGTGTTTCCAGTCGGAACCGGCCCTCGGAGGAACCTGCGCCCAGGGCGTTGCGGCTTTGGCGGCGCTGGGATTTCCCGTGGCGGCCCAGCTTACCGACAGATGCGGGGCGGTCTGCAGGATGATGGATGCGCCGGGCGTGGAGGTGGTGAGGGAGGGGCGGCTCGTACCCATCATGGAAGGGGCTTCCGACGAGGCCCCGGTTTACCACATGATCCTGCAGTTTTCCAAGGACGACAGGATCCGGGTCGGGGGAGAGGAATATGCGGTGCCCCTGTCCAACCGGTTGATTTTGTTCTACGACACGATTCATAAGACGGTGCCCATCGATCCCGGTTTTTTTGATTACTGGAACAGGCATGCCGGAGATATTGCCTCCTATCTGGCCTCCGGGTTTGACGCGGTAATTGACACGTCGGTCATGGAGGAACGGCTGGATCAGATTTGCAGTCATTTCGAGATCATGAGGAAAAAAAATCCGGATTTCATCGCCTATCTGGAAGGGGCGTATTATATGAATCCGGAGGTGAAGGAGATGCTCTTTCACCGTCTGGCGCCCTATGTCAACATTGTCGGAACCAACGAGGAGGAGCTGGTGGCCCAGAACGAGGTGCACGGGCTTACCACGGACATTACGGATATTGAGTCGGTGCTTCGGGGAATCGAGGCGTTGATGTTTCACTGCGGCATCCGGGGTGTCGTGCTCCATACGAAGGACTATTCACTGTATTACGGGGAGGAGCTTGCGGGGATCGATATTGAAAAGGGACTGACCATGGGCAATCTCATGTCGGGAACCAGGGCCAGGATCGGAAAATACGGAACCATAGAGGAGTGCAGGGAGAGCCTGGAGCTGGGGTTAAGCCCCGTCGGCCTGGATTTTCATGAGAGGCTGGGACGGCTTAAGCTTGACCGGCAGGCGGTGCTGGTGCCCTCCAGATATCTGGAGCATCCAAAGTACACGATCGGTTTGGGAGACACCTTCGTGGCGGGAGTGCACACTTGTTTTCAATAGAAATCAATAGAAATCTTGGCGCTGCGGAGGCGACGCCGATTTCGGAGCGTAAAATTCAATCAGGAAGAGGGGACGGAAGGTTATGGCTTATTTGATGGGAATTGATTTGGGGACTTCCAGCCTTAAGACGATCATCATCGACGAGGCGGGGAAGGTGAAGGCGCAGAGCGCAAGGCCGTATCAGTTTGCTTCTCCTTCCGGAGGTTATGCGGAGCATGACCCGGAGGAATGGTGGCAGGCGTGCTGCTCGACGGTCAGGGGGGCTCTTACAGCCTTGGGCGCACCGGCGTCGGAGGTGAAAGGAGTCAGCTTTTCGGGGCAGATGCACGGGGCCGTGCTGTTAGACAAAGACTTCAGGGTGATTCGTCCCGCAATCCTTCACTGCGACGCCCGTTCGTCCGAACAGGTGCAGGAGCTTTCGGAGGCGCTGGGGCAGGAGCGGGTGCGGGAGCTGGTCATGAATCCCGTCTATACCGGATTCCTGTTGCCCTCCTTATTGTGGGTGAGGAAGAACGAACCGGAAAATTATGAGAGAGTGCGATATGCGTTCCTGCCGAAGGACTATTTGAAGTTTAAGCTGACGGGGGAGGTTTCCTCTGATTATTCGGATGCTTCGGCGACGCTGGCCTTTGATATCAGACAGAATTGCTGGTCGGAGGAGATCCTTCGAGCCGTGGATGTGCCTATGGACATCTTTCCGAACTGCTATGGGACGGATGAGGCCACGGGAACTGTTTCGGAGGCGGCTTCCAGGGAGACGGGACTTGCCGTTTCCACGGTCGTGGTGGCCGGAGGCGGAGACCAGGTGATGCAGGGCATTGGCAACGGCATCGTGAAGGCTGGCCAGGCTTCTTCCAACATCGGGACCAGCGGCCAGGTTTCTTTCCAAAGTGACGTGCCAATCGTAAATCCGGCACTCTCCACCAATACCTTCTGCGGTTATAAGAAAGGGCGCTGGATCACCATGGGCGCCATTATGAACGCAGGCTTATCCCTTAAGTGGTTTAACAGCCTCTTTGAGACGGCTGATTATAACCTGATAAATGAACAAGTTGCAAAGGTAAAACCGGGAAGCGGGGGAGTCGTTTTCCTTCCGTACCTCAATGGAGAGCGGACCCCCCATGTGAACCCAAATTTAAGCGGAGTGTTCCTGGGCGTGAATCTGAACACGGGGCGGCCCCAGATGACGAGGGCAGTGATGGAGGGGGTGGCTTTCGCCCTGAATCAGTGCATCGAGGTCTGCGGCGAGCTGGGGCTTGAGGCAAAGACCATGGTGGCTTCCGGCGGAGGAGCCAGAAGTGCGCCCTGGCTGCAGATTCAGGCGGATGTTTTCGGCATTCCTCTTAAAGTGGCGGACACCGAAGAGCAGGCGGGCCTTGGCGCCGCCATTGCGGCGGGGGTCGGCGCAGGTGTTTACCGGGACATCGAGGAGGGCTGTGCGGCGGTGGTGAAGTACAAGGATTTTACCGTGGTTCCCAATGTCCAGAACCATAAGGCCTATGAAGAGTACTATCAACTCTTCAAGGATACTTATGCGGCCGGAAAGGATGTTTTGCAGCGGGTAACATTGATGGGGCGCAGACCGTGAGGCCTGGCCTGAAAAAGAAAGCATAGAGGTGAGAAAAGTTGGGAGAAGAAATGAAGAACAAGGATGAGTACATCTTTGAATGCGAGGGCATTTACAAGGCATTCGGCGGTACTCAGGCGCTGGCGGACGTCCAGCTCCACGTGAAAAAGGGCGAGGTCATTGCGCTGTTAGGTGAGAACGGCGCAGGAAAATCGACCCTGATGAAAGCGGTCATCGGCCTTCATCAGCCCGATGCGGGAAGCATGACCTTTGAGGGAAAGCCTTATTCTGCCAAGGGGCCGGTGGACGCCATGAAGGCCGGCATCTCCATGATCCACCAGGAGTTGAATCCGGAGCCCTATCTGACCATTGCCGAGAGCATTTTCCTGAACCGGGAAGACGTCCACGGCGGTATTTTCCTGGACAAGAAGAAACAGAACCAGAGGGCTCAGGAAATTCTGGATCAGTTCGGATTTGATTATCCGGCGACGACGGTCATGGGGAAGCTTTCCCTGGCTCAGATGCAGATGGTGGAGATCATCAAGGCCGTGTCCTGTGACGCCCGCATGATCATCATGGATGAGCCCACTTCCTCCCTGGACAGCGAGGAGACGGAGCATCTGTTCGCAACGATCCGTGATTTAAAATCCAAAGGCGTGGCCATTATCTATATTTCACACCGCATGGACGAGATTTTTGAAATCTGTGACAGCGTGGCCGTGTTCCGGGACGGCACCTACGTGGGCGCCCGCTCCATGGAGGGCGTTACCAGAGACGAGCTGATCTCCATGATGGTGGGCCGTCAGGTGAAGAACGTGTTCCCCAAGACGGACTGCGAGATCGGCGACGTGGTGTTCAAGGTGGAGGGCCTGACGGGAAAAGGCTTTGAGGATATCAGCTTCGAGGTCCGGGCCGGCGAGATTTTGGGGCTGACCGGTCTGGTGGGTTCCGGGCGGAGCGAGACCATGAGGGCGATCTTCGGCCTGGATCCTTTGGAAAAAGGCAGAATGTGGCTGAATGGCGAGGAGGTCACCATCAAAAATCCCAAGGACGCAATCAAAAAGGGCGTCTGCATGGTGAACGAGGACAGAAAGAATTTCGGTCTCTGCCTGTTCCGGTCCATCAGAGAGAATATTTCCCTGCCGAACCTTCCGGCGAAGCAGCCGGGGCTTCTGCTCAATCAGAGCCGGGAGAAGAAGGAGTGTGCGGAGTATGCGAAGCTTCTGACCGTCAAGGCGGGCAGCATCGAGCACAATGCGTTCTCCCTGTCCGGCGGCAACCAGCAGAAGGTGGTTATCGCAAAATGGATCATGGCGGGGCCCAAGGTGCTGATCCTTGACGAGCCCACCAGAGGCGTGGACGTGGGCGCCAAGTCGGAGATCCATACGCTGATGTGTCAGTTTGCCGCCAAGGGCATGGCGATCATCATGATTTCTTCCGAGCTTCCCGAAGTCATGGGCATGAGCGACCGGATCCTGGTCTACCATGAAGGCAAGCTCAACGGCGAGGTGAGCCGTGAAGAGGTCTTAAGCGGTGCGGCAACTCAGGAAGTCATCCTGGCAAAAGAATTTGGTGGAAAGTAGGAGGAGATAGAAAAATGGCTCAGAAAAAAGAAGGAAAGATTTTAGGAATGGAGCGGGAGACCTTCCGTCAGTTTATGGGTAAATACGGCGTCAGCGTCGTCATGCTGGTCATGATCATCGCCATCGCAATTTACAATCCCCGTTTCCTCAGCGGCGCAAACATGATCAACGTGATCACGCAGATCTCCATCAACGGCATGCTGGCCTTTGGCATGTGCCTGTGTATTACCATCGGCGGTATTGATCTGACCGTGGGCGCCCAGCTGGCCCTGGTGGGCGTGATTATGGGGCAGACCATCACGAATGCGGGCATGCCGATTTTCGTGGGCATCCTGATCGGCGTCGGCGTTGCGACCCTGTTCGGTTTCATCAATGGATTCTTCATTGCGAAGTTTAACATGTTCCCTTTCGTGGTGACCCTGTCCATGCAGCTCGTTATCCGCGGCGCCGCCCAGGTTATTTCCGGCGGCAAGGCAATCACCTTTGGCCAAGCGGTAAAGAACATGTATTACGGGAAATTCATCGGGATTCCCTATCCGATCCTTGCCCTTCTGGTGGTGTTCGTCCTGATGTACATCATGTTCCACTGGACCAAGCTGGGACGTTACATTCTGGCGGTTGGCGGCAATGCGAACGCGGCCGTTGCCTCCGGTGTCAGCGAGTTCAAGATTCGAGTGATCTGCCACACCCTTTCCGGTTTTCTGGCAGGTATCGGCGCCGTGATCATGGCGGCGAAGACCGGTTCCGGACAGTCCAACCTGGGCGTTGGTTATGAGACGGACGCCGTTGCCGCCTCCGTCATTGGCGGCACGTCCTTCGCCGGCGGCATTGCCACCATGCCCGGCGTTCTGATCGGTATCTTCATCGTGGGATTCATCTACAACGGCATCAACATGATCGGTATCGACGCCAACTGGCAGTCCATCATCCGGGGCCTCGTCATCATCGGAACGGTTATGCTGGATATGGCCATCAACGGCAAGAGCCGTAAATAAGCTCAAACGTCACTTTCACGGAAGGAAGACGTGGTTGCCCCGGCGGGAAATCCGCCGGGGTATTTTGACGAAATTTAATTTTTTGAAAAACGAGAAAAAGAGTGAATCTGGCCAAAACGACACGAATTTTTTGGGGGTTTTTGGCGTCTATGCCTTTCGGGAAGAAATGAATAACTAATATGGAAGAAAAAAACCCAACTTTTATTAAGAATATGCTAAAAGCTCATTGACTTCTGGAATCGTCTGTGTTAGTATTGTATCAGCCTGAAGACAGGCATATAAAAAAAGGAGGAAAAAGAAATGAAAAAAGTGTTGGCAGTAGTATTGGCATCCATGATGGTGCTCAGTCTGGCGGCATGCGGTGGCGACGACAAAGAAGAAACCAAGGCTCCCGAGACCCAGGCTGAAACGCAGGCGGAAAAAGACACGGAAGCTCCGGCTGAGACTGATGGTGCGGCTGAGACTGATGGTGCGGCTGAGACTCAGGCTCCCGCAGGTGATGAGGCGAAGGGCGGTGACGTGAACGGCGACGGCAAGATCATCGTTGGTTACATCTCCAAGAACCTGACTGACCCCTTCCATGGCCCTATCAATACGCACGCTGAGGAGACTTTTGACGCTCTCGTGGCAGACGGAACCATTGACGAGTGGACCAAGATTCTGGATGGCCAGACTCTTCCCGATGTTCAGATCAACTGTGCGAATGACTGCATCACCAAGGGCTGCGATTACGTGTTCATCGCTCCCGCAGAGGCAGAAGCTTCTGACCCCGCTGTGACCCAGATGGCAGAGGCGGGAATCAAGGTTATCGTATTCAACTCCAAGACCACCAGCACTGACGACGTGGCTTGGCTGTTCTCCGGTTCCGATGACGTTGAGGCCGGTAGAATGCTTGCCCGCTGGGTTGTTGAGAAATGCCCCGATGGTGGTAAGTTCATCCACTGCAACGGTATTCTTGGAAACTCTGCTCAGATTCAGAGAACGCAGGGCATGAAGGAGATCATGGAGAGCGACGAGAACAAGGATAAGTTCGAAATGGTTGCCGATGAAGATACCCAGTGGAGTGGTGAGAAGGCTGCTACCGCAGCTGAGAACGCCCTGGCTCAGTACGGTGATGAGCTGGTAGCCGTTATCTGTGATAACGACGACATGTCTTCTGCGGCTCAGTCTGCCGTGAATGCTGCCGGACGTACCGATATCGTTTGCGTAGGCGTTGATGGAAACCGGACTCCTCTGGAGATGGTCAAGGCCGGCGAGCTTGGCGCTACCGTTCTTCAGAATGGCGTAGGACAGCTTCAGGCTGGTATCGATGCCATGGTTGATGACATCAATGGAAAGGCTCCCGCTTCCAAGAACGTGGATGTTCCCTTCGTTCTGGTGACGGCAGACAACGTTGACGAGTATCTGAAATAATCCGTAAGGATGTTATTTATTACATAGCAGATTCCTGCTAAAGAAAGTGAGACGGGCATGCGTGCAGACGCATGCCCTTTTTTCGACGGCGCACGGGCCCGAAAGGAAATCGGCGGCGGCACCAGGTTGATTGTGTAAAATGGAACTGATAGTTGGTTTACCTCTCTCTGTTCCCGTGTTATACTGTCTTCACAACCGGGACGGGGGGTGATATCCGTGGCGTTGACAAGAGAGGATTTACAGGCGATTAAAATACTGTTAGAGGAAAATCTGCTGCCGGTGAAGGAGAGCTTGGAGCGGGTGGAGGAACGAGTGAGAGCGGTCGAGAGGAGACTGGAGGCCGTGGAGGAACGAGTGGAAGCGGTCGAGAGGAAGCTTGAGGCCGTGGAAGAACGAGTGGAGGCGGTCGAGAGGAGACTGGAGGCCGTGGAAGAACGAGTGGAGGCGGTCGAGAGGAAGCTTGAGGCCGTGGAAAAACGAGTGGAGGCGGTCGAGAGGAGACTTGAGGCCGTGGAAAAACGAGTGGAGGCGGTCGAGAGGAGACTTGAGGCCGTGGAAAAACGAGTGGAGGCGGTCGAGAGGA
>JAAWRC010000022.1 GCA_022800815.1 Lachnospiraceae bacterium
TATCATGTAGGAGCGTCTTTGAAAGATGCAGGAAAAAAGTGTTTTGGAATCAATCTAATTCAAGATGCAGGCATCATCAAGGACATCCTGCAAAGATTGGAACTGGAAACAGAGGAATAAGAAACTCTTTGAGGTCGCAAAGGGATCAGATAACATTAAGAGGGAGCTGCCTACTAGCAAAGGGTTCTACTCCTAAGCGGTAGGTCGGAGGTTCAAATCCTCTTAGCGACGTCCCTGGAGGCACCGGGAAGCTTGGAACTCCAAGTTTCCTGGTGTTTTCTCTTATCCCTTATCTTGAATTTTCTTATTTGAATTCCCTAAGCTGAATTTGCTGATCAGAATAGCGAGTCTGCTAATTTTTCAAAAATTTTAACTTGAAGACGGCTGTTAATCTGGCAGTAGCCTCCCTATTTGCATTAATAAGTATCATTTTGTTTGGTATCAAAATGAAGGTTTCTCTGGTACGGACGTTGTGAAAAAAATGAAAGTTTTCTTTTGTGGAGAATCTGCAACAGAACGGTTTTTTGAAAATCAGGGAACCCGGTACAAATTCGAGGTGACAAAATGAAAAATATGAAGCTTTTCCCCAAAACGTTTCTTCATTCTTTATGTCTGATCATCAGTATGGTAGTGGTTGTTTTTCTCTTGATTTACAGTCTGCTGCCGGCATAATTCCAAACTGCCGATGGAAGGACGGCACGTATTTCCTTAACGGTTTCCCTTCAGCCCATAGATGACGCCATGTCTGTTCTGCTGCTGATTTTGCCCGTTGCACTTGTGCTTTGTCTGCTCCTCTCCGCTGTGGCTGCATATTTTTACGCAAAATCCATTACAAAGCCCATTCGGGACATTGCGCAGGCAATGGTCAGTATGCAGTCGCTGACACCGGAGGCGGCATGCCGCACGGATCGAAATGATGAGATCGACATTTTAGCCCGCAATGTCAATGACATGTATCAACAATTGCTTTCCACGATCTCCCATTTAGAGCATGAAATTGAAACTGTGGGCAGATCTGAACTGGAAAAGCTGGATTTTCTGCTTCTCGCTTCCCACGAACTGAAAACCCCTGTTACGGCTGTTCGTGGAATGATTGACGGAATGATTTATCATGTGGGCGTATACAAGGACCGTGATACCTATCTGAGAGAGTGTCAAAAATCATTGGAAGGCCTGACAGAATTAATCTGCCGCATATTGGAAACTTCAAAGATGGATATCACCGAGGCTTCAAAGGAGAAAAGACTGACAGATATCGGTCTGCTGATAGGGGAAACCGCAGAGCCGTATCTTGCCATAGCGCAGAGCCGCAATATTCAGATGATACTTGCAAATGAGGATAGCTTTCAATCTGTTTTCCCGGCAGAGCTGATAAAAAAAGCATTGTCCAATATCCTTTCCAATGCTGTCAAATATACAAAGCCGGAACATACAATCCGGATATACTTAAAAGATCAGTCAGTAACGATTGAAAACGAATGCGAGCCGTTGTCGGAGGAAGAATTATCCCATATCGGAGAGCCGTTTTATCATCCGTCCGGTTACGAACAGGACAAGGGCAGTAGCGGGCTTGGTTTGTATCTGACGGACAGAATCTTAAGCGCCTGCGGGCTGTCTTATGATTTTGTGCCCTATGAAAACGGAATGAGATTTACTTTATACTTTTAAGAATTCGAAAAGACAGAAAATCGGAAGTTTTGTACTCCATACGAACTCCATTTAGCAAATGTATAATGGAGGCACAAAGGAGGTTGAGGATTATGTACATATTAAAAAACGCACTGAAAAACCTTGTGCGCAACAAGGGAAGGAATCTTGCGGTCCTGCTGATTGCCATACTGACACTTACATCCGTAACGATTTCGTTTTCGATTCAGACGATTTCAAATCTTGCCATTCAGTGGTATAAGGATCGCTTTGGCGTTCAGGCGACGCTTGAAACCAACTGGGAGAAGATCAGTCAGGAACATCCGCCGGAACAAGTCATAAACGAGGACGGAAGCATGTCTATCGAACAAAATTTTGAGGTGTCAACCCCGAGCATGGCGGAATATGAGCATTATGGGGATTCTCAGTATGTAAAGCAAACGCTGTATTGTGCGGAGTGTGCCGTCTATTCCGATTCCCTGAAGCCGATTGAGGATAACCTGCAGCCGGGGGAAGAAGTGATTGATATCGCCGGTATGAGCAAAGAGGAGCTTATGAAATTTTTTGGCGTATCCACCGAAAAGGAATTGGAAGATATTCTTGGCGGTAAGGAAGGCGTGGAAGAAACCATGGATCAAAAAAACGGAGGTATCGGTACTCTTGTGGGATTTACCGATCTTTCACTTTTATAGGATTTTACCTCCGGCAAACGAAAGCTGGAACAAGGTGTTTTCCCTGAAAAAGGAAATGAATGCATCATAGGCACCGTAGTTGCAAAAGAAAACATGAAAAATGGAAGAATGAATATCCGGATGAATTTCAGAAAGCATGAAGCATCAAAAAACTCCGGCGCCCGGTATCATACTGAGCGTCGGCTTCACATTGCTACGGAGCGTTGCCTTTATGAAAATGAGCGTTTCTTGAAACGAATTGTTATAGGCATTATTATGAAATCGGCAGCGAAAAGCTGACTCGATTTCTGGAGGACTATAAAATGCTGAAAAATGATGAAACGAGAATGACTTTAGGCGAAAGATTAAAGTCCGCACGGAAAAGTGCCGGACTTACGCAGGAGCAGTTGTCAGAAAAACTTTTAGTATCACGACAGGCAATTACGAAATGGGAAGCCGACAGGGGAATGCCCGATATAGAAAACCTCAAACAGCTTTCTAGGCTCCTTAACATCAGTATTGATTATCTTCTTGACAGCGGAGAAGCTATTGATTTGTCCGTTATGAGAGAAGAAATCAATCTTGATGATTATGCTTATACTCGAAAATTATTTAAGGGAAGATGGAGCGAGAAGGCAGTCAAACTTTTCCGGTAGGGAACGAATCAGCGTTCGGATTTCGTGGATACCCACAGGGTCAAGTCCGTTTGTCGGTTCGTCTAATATGAGGATTGGCGGATTTCCGATCAGGGCGCTTGCAAGGCCTAACCTCTGTTTCATTCCGAGGTGAGATAAACATACCGCCGGAGGCGGCCTGAAAATCAGGGCCTCCGGCGGTAGTTAGCGAAAACGGATTATGCGACCGCCAGGAAGGGCTGTCTGCCTACAGGCTCCTGTCCGGAGTCGTTTGCCGCAACACCTTCTGTCTGCGGTTCGGATTCGGCGGCGGTGACGGTCCTGGTGGTGCCGCCGGAGATGTAGACCTTGCCGCACTCCGGGCAGATGCCGGTGTGGAGAGTGACGTCCTGGCTGACGACCCGGCGGTCCTCCCGCTCGGCCTTGGCCTGTTCCCGGACCACGTGCTCCTGCTCGTGGCCCCGGACGGCGGAGGCGGCAGCCTCCGGGGCCACATGGGTGGGCGTCTTGAAGGAGACTCCCATGTCGTCGGAGCCGTCCTGGTACTTCCGCTGCTTGCAGGTCTGGCATTCCTCGCTGCCGTCGAGCTTTTCAAGCGCCGTGCCTCCGGGGACGTCGCCCTGCTGTTTGGAGAGTCCGGGAAGTTCCTCCGGGCTGCCGGAAGCGGCAGGGAAGCCGGAGCCGTTCGTGGCCTGATCCGGATACTGGATCCGCATGCGCACCGCCAGCTCCTCCGGGGAAGTGCCCATCTGCAAAAGGCCGGAAGCGGAAGCTCCCTCGGCTGCCTTGGGATCTGCGGCCGGAGCCGTCAGAAACAGTCTGCCGCCCCAGGAAAGGGCCGGCCTGGAGACGGAGGACGCACTTGCGGGAGTGGTTCCGGAAACGGATTTCTCCGCCTGCGGGGCAGAAACCTTCTCCGTATCCTGCACGGGGTGTCTCTGCACCCTGCGGACGGGGGAAATGGCGGAAGCAGAACCATAGCGGTACATGGAATAATAAGGGTTCATGGCTGAAATGCTGCTTAACATATCGCTCACCTTTCGCTTTGCAAAAATTGAGACATTGTCTGTTCTCATCCTTATTTTAGCGGAATTTCCACAAAATTACAAGACGGTATCTACTTGAGTTTCCGTATTTTGTATTGTCGCAAGAAATACGGAAGAAAAACGGTTCTTTTCACGCCAGAACACGCTTCCGCTCATGAAAGCTCGTAGCGGATACTAAGTGTTTTCCTGCGCTATCACTTGGAAAACACTTAGTACCGACGGCTTTCATACGGTTCTGGCTTAGAAAAAACCGTTTTTCTTCCTGACTTTCCAAACAAAATACAAAATACGGAAACTCAAGGGTATCTATAATAAATCGTACCGTCCCGTATGGAAAACAGGGAGGTTTTTGCCTGGGATTTCCGCTGCCGGCCCTTCTGTGGGTGCGGAGACTTATCTGTAGAGGTAGGCGTATTCCGTATAGGCGTAACAGCCGTCCTTGTTGTCGTAGGAGGACTCTTTGACCAGGTCCCCGTCGGAGTCGTACTCGTAGACGGTTTTCGTGGTATAAGTGGAGGGATTCTTCCCTTCGCCGTCAATGATGCGGTACCACAGGAGACTGGAAGTGAGCCGCCCCTGGCCGTCGTATTCGTTGTCATAGGTGTAATAGCTGTACTCGCCGTTTGCCTTGATGGCATCTGCCGTCACGTTAGCTTTCCGGAGGGCGTATTCATGGCTGGCGGTCTTATTTCCCCGCTCGTCGTATTCATATTCAAAATATTGGCTGACGTAGACAGGATTCATGGCAATCTCGCTGCGGTTTAAGAGACTAAAATCCGCATCGTAGGTATATTGATAAACATATAACGGAGTCCGTTCCCCGGCGTGGGTGTCGTACCAGGTCTTGGAGACCACGTTGCCGTTTTCGTCGTACTGGTAATCTCCGTAGGTGTGGAGCAGGTCATCCGTCCCGTAAGCACGGTGCTCCGCCAGGCATTCCCGACCTTCTCCGTCATATTGATAATCGGTATATTTGTATTCATTTCCGAAATCATCGTATTCCATTTCCCGGGTCAGGCGTCCTTCCTCATCGTAGGTAAACTCATCGGAAAGGTCGCCCTGCCAGTATTCCTTTTTCTGATACAGGATCTTCTGCGTCTGTTCTGTCTCCGCCAGGAGGATCCCGTCCTTCGTCAGGAACGCTTCCGTATACTCGTAATTGGTCGTGGATTCGGACCCGCCGGAACGGGTGGTCTCTGTCAGGATGTTTCCGCAGTCGGCAATGGAGCGGCTGCTTTTGTCATAAGTAAGTTCCCGCTCATAGCTGACGGTGCCGTCCGAATCGGTGAAAGTATAACGGGAGGATGCGATATAGCCGTCCTCGTATTGATATTCCGTGAGACCGAAAGCCGAAGTGTCCGTAGACCCGGCTTTCATGGCTTTGACGGTCCCGTCAGAATGAAACTCCAGTTCATAGGTGTAATTTGAGCCGGAAGGGGCGGACATCTGCGTCACCCTGCCGTCGGGATCGCAGGTGTAGGTGATATCTTCCGTCACCGGGCTTTCCGGCACTTCCTCCAGGGTCTGCCGCGAGGCATAATGCGACAGATTGCCGTTTTCGTCGTACTGGTAATCCCGTTCGATGGTGATACCCTGGCCGGTGATTTCCTGCCGAGAATGGACGACGTGACCGGAGGAGTCGTAGTCGTCCTCCATGGTCTGGTACAGGGAGCCGTCCGCATAGGTATAGGAAGTCAGGTGGAAGCCGTCGGCCCGGTAGGTCAGGGTGATGTTGTCTCCTTCGCTGCTCCCGTCCGCAGGCGTGATCGACGTGAGGAGGGGGATTGCGGTCTGTGCGTCCGCCGGAAGCCCCTGTTTTTCTCCGGAAGCCGGCGTATTCTGCCCGGCAGATGCAGTTTGTCTGCTGCCCACGCTCTGCTCTTTGGCCTTTTCTTTGCCGGGACGAAGGATCAGGACTGCGATGACTGCGGCCAGAAGGACGGCCACCAGGACCGCAAGGCCGACGATCAGCCCGGTTTTCTTTTTGGGCGGAGGCAGAGGGGACTGCCCGGAACCTCCGGGAGCGGAGGCGTTATTTTGAGGGACGTCGGCCATCGATATGGGATGGCCACAGCCTGCGCAGAATTTTGCGTGGTCCGGCACATTTGCGCCGCAATTGGGACAAAACATGATAAATTCCTCCGATTATGTCTGGTTGCCTGACAATTATACTTGGGTGTCCGAAAACCATCTCATTGTACCATACATTTGGGAAGAATATCAAATGGTTCTTTCTGAAAAACATGAGGACTTAAGAAAAGACCAGGTCCCGTGACGGGATGTGCGAGGAATGCGAAGAACAAAATGGGAAGGCGCCTATATTACAAAGGCGAGTTTTTCCGATGCGAGAATGGGACAGGGCGGAGAACCGTTTGACGGAGGAACCATAGAAACCTTCCTGTCCGAGGAGGACTGCGGGGCGAGGGCGGAAAACCTGGAGAGCCAGACGGGTCCGGACATGGGAGCGTTGCAGTTAAAGCAGTATATCTACCGGCATGGAAAGATTCTGTTCCGGGTCAGCATGGAGCTTCCGGAGGCACAGGCGGACGAATATGACAAGCAATTGGAGGAGCTCCTCCTGGAATACGAAGGGAAGGCAGGCCCGGAGGAAGAGACGGAAGCCGCAGAAGAGACGGAAATGACAGAGGGGACGGGGGAAACCGAGGAAACGAAAGCGCCGACCACCGGAGAGAGAAATGCCCTCAAGTCTGCGAACCAGTATCTTAAGGTCATGCCGTTTTCTTACACCGGTCTGATCGACCAGTTGGAGTATGAGAAATACAGCCACGAGGAGGCCGTATACGCCGCTGACAACTGCGGGGCCGACTGGAATGAGCAGGCGGCGAAATCGGCGAAAAAATATCTGGACCTGATGTCATTTTCCAGAGGCGGTCTGATCGACCAGCTGGAGTATGAGGGCTATACCCATGAACAGGCGGTATACGGGGCGGAGCAGAACGGATATTAAAGAATAAGGGATGGAAACGAGACAGGGGCCGCCGCACTAATTGTTTGGTGCGGCGGTCCCTGCTTTTACGCAGTGCTCGATGGAGTAGCGGACCATGTCGCCGACGGCCTCGTCGGTGAAAAAGGCCGTATGGGGCGTCATAATCACGTTGGGCATGGCCTGGAGAATGGCCATCTCGTGGTGTCCGACGGGACGGTACTTGAAATCCTTGTAGTAGATGGAGCTCTCGCCCTCGATCACGTCCAGGGCCGCTGCGGCCACCTTTCCGCTTTCCAGGGCTTCGATCAGGTCGGCCGTGTTTACCAGGATTCCCCTCGCCATATTGATAAGAATGACGCCGTCCTTCATGGAAGCGATGCTGTCCCTGTTGATCATGCCGCAGGTATCCGGGAGGGCGGGGGTGTGCAGGGTGATCAGGTCGGACTCCCGGTACAGGGCGTCAAGGCCGCAGTACTCGGCGAGTCCCCGTAGGCCATCCTTTTCATGGACGTCGTAGGCCAGGATGCGGCAGCCGAAGCCGCTCAGGTTTTTGATGACCGTCTCGCCGATCTTTCCCGTGCCGATGACGCCGACGGTCATGTTGCAAAGCTCCTTTCCCCGGATCTCCCTCAGGGAGAAGTCCTGCCCGACGTACCTGGTCAAAATGGCCTTCATTTTCCGGATGGACATTAACATGGCCATGACCGTGTACTCGGCCACCGTGTGGGGCGTGTAGCTGACGTTGGAGACGGAAATGCCGAGGGATCTGGCGTATTCGTGGTCCACGTGTTCGTAACCGACCGTCCTGGTGGCGATGGCCTTCACGCCATAACCGTGCCAGATGTCGATGAGCTCCCGTCCCACCGGGGTGGTAATGATATTGACGGCATCGCAGCCCCTGGCAAAATGAGCCGTCTCCGGTATCGGTGGAAGGGAGGAGATGGAAAGCTCTGCGCCGTATTCCTTTCCGTATTTTTCAAAAAGTGCGGTTTCGTCCTCCCGACAGCTGTAGACAGCAATTTTCATAAAAACACCTCGCAATCATATGGATTCAGATTAGACATTGAAACAAAGGATCTGTGGTGGCAGGTCCTACTCGCTTTCCAAAAGCTCCACCCGGAGGCCGGTAAAGCCGAAAAGGGTGACCAGGCTGTCCCCGTCCGTGATGTCCCTGTCCAGGACGTAGGCGCCGGAGGCGTAGACGGCGTGCCCCTCACCGACAAGGAAGGTGACCAGCACTGCGGGGGCTTCCTCGTAGGTGTAGAGATAGGCGGTGTTTTCCGAGGCCTCGTCGCAGACGAAGGACTTGCTGCACATGAAAATGGAAGAGGCCGCAAGGGCTTCCGTCCCTGCCTGGGAATTTAAAATTGAGGCGAGGGATCCAAGGATCCGGGACTGGACATAGGCTTTTAAGTCTTTTGACATGCCGTCAAAACTCACGTTGCCCTGGGAGGCCTTTGCAAGCAGGCCGTCCAGGCCGCCCTCGCCGTCCGAGATCCGGTAGACGGCTTTCGGTGTCTGATAGCGTCCCATCCTTGCCGCCTCCGCCGCCTCTGTCGCTGCCTCCCTGACCTGGGCGGCAGGAGAAAATAATTCATAATATGCGTCGCTTTGCGTCATTTCTCCCATCAGCTCCACAAGCTCCAGGCCATGGGTGTAAAGGGAGCTTTCTTTTTTGCCTCCGCAGGCGGTGAGCAGCATGGCCGCCGCCAGACATAGCGCCAGTATTTTTTTCATGGTCTCTCAAACTCCTTTTCCATTTCTTTTCCCGAGAATGCCTTTCCCCGGGAAATTTGGGGGGATTTTCTGACGATAATGCAGTTATACCGCAGTTTGGACGTATTGTAAAGCTGTATTGGCCCGGATATGGGCCGGAAAATGAAAAATATCGCAGACATAGGCACGGTTTGGAAAGCCTGTCTTTTTACGGCCCCGGAAAGCTCCGGTACAAGGAAGCTCGTGCGCACTTTAGATGACAACATAATAAATATAAAAATCTTAAAAAAATTGTAAAAAAAAGCTTGCATTTATGAAAACATTGAGATATAATAATGTCCGTGCCCACAAGACAAGCTTCATGGAACGCTATGGGCACGGAGATAAGCGCTGCTAGCTCAGTTGGTAGAGCACCTGACTCTTAATCAGGGTGTCCAGGGTTCGAGCCCCTGGCGGCGCACGAAAGCACTGTCTTTGATGAAATGTCATTGGGGACGGTGTTTTTTTGTTGTCTTCCCCCGCTTGATTTATGGCACTTGCGGATTTCGAAAATTAACGGTCGTGTATTTTTTTTGATGGCAATCATTTCTTAAGAAAGTTTTATGTTTACAAAGCGTCGGTAATGATTTACAATCGAAATGTAGGGATCAGCAGCATAGTCGGCTGTTTTTGTGAAAACATATCGTGTGGCAGAGAGGGATACGGATATGGAACTGACCTTTGGCGAACAGATCAAGATTATACTGAAAAGGAAGAATATGACCATCCGCCAGCTGGCGGAGCTGGTGGAGGTTCAGACGGGCAAGCCCATGTCAAGACAGAACCTGACGCAGAAGCTGAACCGGGACAATTTTCAGGAGCAGGATATGAAGGAGATTGCCCAGGCCTTAGGCTGCGTGGTGAAGATTTCCGTGGTCGACCCGGCGGGAGAGGTTTTGTCCCCCGTGGTTTCCCGGGTCGCAGAGACGGTGCAGTCGGCGGGAAACGGAGCGCAGGGGACTGTTGCGGCGGCCGGACCGCAGGAAGGCAGACGCCAGATTGGGCGTCTCAGGGCGGGCCGCCACGGCACTTGCGGGCTGGAAGTTCAGATGCGGGAGGAAGCGGCCAAACGCACAGAGAAAATGGCCGACCGCCTTGCAAGGGAGGAGGCGGCAGTCACCAGACAGCCTGTTTTGGAGGAACCGGACCCCGCCGGAAAGTCCGCCGTCGGCCACACTGCCGACGAGGACGACGTGAATGCCGACGTGTTAAGAGAGATCGAAATGGCCCTTATGGAATCCGTTCAGAAGGAAATGAATTTCGAACCGGATTCTGCCGGGAAACCTTCTGCGGCACGGAAGAAGAAGGAGGAGGAACGGGAGGTGGACAGCCTGGCGTGGGCCAGTCAGAAACCGCTCGTGTGGCCGACCCTGACGGTGCCGACAACGTCGGTGAAACAGGGGGAGCGCAGCTGGCCGTCGGTGGCGGGTGAAGCGCCGGCCGGTGCCGAAGGTCTGCCGTCGTCAGAAGAGCCGCCGTCAAAGGAACCGTCCGCCGGGGAATTGTCTGTCGAAGAATCGCCAGTGGAGAAAATGTCTGCGAAGGAGCTTCCGGCGGAAGAACCGGCCTCCGGGGAACTGCCTTTTGAGGAGGAGCCGTTCTCGGAGCTTGAGGACATCCCCATACGGGAGGGGGAGGTTTCGGATGATTTTGAGGATCTGGAATTTTTTGACCTGGAGGATTTTATCGTGGAGGAGACTTCCCGGGTTTCTGCGCCTTACGTGATGAGGCGGGAGAAAAAGGAAGAGAGTGAAAGATCGGAAGAACCGGTGAAGCGGGAGAGAGGCGAAAAACGGGAAAAACCGGAGAAGAGCGAAAAAACGGCAAGGCGGCAGACGGAGGAGAAAGAAAGGCCCGTCAGTTTTGACAGGGTTCCGGACAGCGACGGCGTGTCCTTTGCCTCTGCGCCCTATGTGATTTCGAGAGGGCCGGAGACGGATGCGGTAATTATAAAGGAAGAAACGGAAGCGGGAGGGGCGGAAGAAGAGGTGTCCGTCCGAAAGGAAACGCCGGAGGAAGGGCTGGTTCCGGCGGGAGCGGAGGAGAAAGAACCCTCGGAGGGGAGCGGGGAAGCGGCCCCTTCGGGTTTTCGGACTTTCGGGGGTTTTTCCGGAAGCCGGGGAGACATTTCTTCCGTGTCTGCGCCCTATGTGATCCCGAGAGAGCCTGAGGAGCTTCCGCCGTCAAAACCGATGGGAGAGACGGGCTATTGGCAGGAGCCGGAAGGGGATGACTGGTCGACGTTGACTCCGGAAGAGTCTGCGGAGGAGCCGGAGGAGGAAGCGGAGCCTCTGAGCCCGGATATGGAAGAAAAGATTGCCTCCTGGGATGCGGCGGTGAAACGGCGGCTGGAGAATCCCTTTTTGAGGGCGCTGGAGGGCCGGGCCCGCCGGGGAGGAAGGGGGACGGAGCCGGAAATCGTGACAGAACGGTCGGAGGTCGGCCGGGAAGAGACGAATACGAGGATCCGGCCGGAGCAGGAGGACCTGCCGGAACAGCTGCCGGGAGGTCGGAGGGAGGAGGAGACTCTTGATCTGCAGGGCCCGGCGCTGGACCCGGTTACCGGAAAGGAATATGAGACCAACACGGTGAAGCACCATCCCACGGAGCCGGACATGCTCCTGGTGTATGATCAGGACGAGCATCGATGGATCGTGCAGGCGGAGCGGGCATTCCTGAATTTTCAGATCAATAAGAGGGCGCTTCTGGGGAAGGACTACGAACCGCCGCTTTATTTAGACTGAGCAGGCGATTGCGAAGCGTGAAACTGCCGGAATATTCGATAAATTTTGGAGTTTCACAATTATGCATTAGAGTGAGAAGTGAGAGGAACGACATGGAGAAAAACGGGAAAGAATACAAGGGGATCATTTTTGACCTGGACGGAACGCTGATCGATACGCTGGAGGATCTGGCAGACAGCGTCAACGAGGCACTGGAGCAGATGGGATATCCGGTCTGGCCGGTGGAGGCTTACCGGTTCAAGGTGGGCCGGGGCTTCCGAAATCTGATGGAAAACAGTGTGCCGGAGACGGTAAGGGAGGATGGCGGCGTCATCGACCGCATGCTGGGCTTTTTTGTGGAGGCTTATGACAGGCGTTATATGAACAAAAGCCATCCTTACGAGGGCGTCGACGAGCTTCTCGACGGACTGGTGGGAAAAGGGATTTTTCTGGCGGTCAATTCCAACAAGAGGACGGATTACACGGAGAAGCTCATTGACAAGCTGTTTGGCCGCATTCCCTTCGTGGGGGTGTTCGGGGAGCGGGCCGGGGTGCCAAAGAAGCCGGACCCGGCCGGGGCTCTGGAGCTTTGCGGACGGATGGGCCTTGAGCCGGGGGAGGTGCTTTACGTGGGGGACTCCGGCACGGACATGAAGACCGGAAGGAATGCGGGCATGGACACCGTCGGCGTGGGCTGGGGTTTTCGGGGCTTTCCGGAACTTGAGGAGAACGGGGCGGTCTATCTGGCCGAGACCGTGCAGGACATCCTGAGCCTTGTGGAAGGCTGACGGAATTTAGAAAATATTAAGGGAATCCCACGGGGTTTTTCAGATTGGTCTGCTATAGTAAACGACAAAGGTATTATATGTAAGGGGTTGAGGTCAAAAGCTCCATATGAAATATATAATGGACAATGGCGGGGAAGACAGAGAGAAAGAGCAGGAGGGGTACGTGATATGGATGACATTACGATACTGGTGTGCGACGACGACCGGGAGATCGTGGAGGCGATCGACATCTATCTCAGGCAGGAGGGCTACAATGTCTTAAAGGCTTATGACGGCGAGGAGGCCATCAAGCTGCTGGCGGACAACAAGGTGGAACTTCTCCTGATCGACGTGATGATGCCGAAGCTGGACGGTATCCGGGCGACTCTCAAGATCCGGGAGACCAGCAGCATCCCCATCATCATCCTGTCGGCCAAGTCCGAGGACGTGGATAAGATCCTGGGGCTCAACATCGGTGCGGATGATTACATTACCAAGCCGTTCAATCCATTGGAACTGGTGGCCAGGGTGAAGTCCCATATCCGCCGGTACACGAAACTGGGAACCATGGCCATGGAAAACTGCGACACCATTCACAAGACCGGGGGTCTCTGTATCAACGATGACACCAAGGAGGTGACCGTGGACGGGGAGCCGGTGAAGTTAACCCCCATGGAGTACAACATTCTCCGCTTCCTGGTCATGAATGCGGGGAAGGTTTTTTCCATCGAGCAGATTTACGAGAATATCTGGAATGAGGAAGCCATCGGTGTGGACAACACGGTGGCTGTCCATATCCGGCACATCCGGGAGAAAATTGAAATCAATCCCAAGAATCCTACCTATCTAAAGGTGGTCTGGGGCGTGGGCTATAAGGTAGAAAAGCTTTAAAAAACGGAGGGCCTGCCATGAAGGTGCGCAGATATACGCAGAAAAAGAAACTGGGAGCGGTGCTGCTTTTTGTCTTGTTCATGTGTATAACGGTGGCCGGAGGGGCGGGCCTTTATTATGTCAATAATTTCGGGAGTTTTCTCTACAGCAAGAAGGAGCTGATTCAGACCGGCCGTTTTGAACACACGGCAACCCTGGAACAGAAGGTTCTGCGGGACACGGAGGACATTTTCGCCTATGCGTCCCTCTCCCAGTTCTTCATCAAGTCCGACGAGGCGAACCGAAGGGAGCCCTTATATATCGCCGAGATCAACGGGGTGCAGTATTATCTCTGCATTCAGGATCTGGAAAACATTAGTCAGGCGATTGCGGAGGCTGCCTGGCAGGAGCAGGAGGAGGCGGCGGCCGATCAGGAGGAGGTGGTTTCCGACCGGAAAGCGGAGGAGGAAGCGGACCGGGTGCAGCAGGAACAACAGCTGGAACGGGAACTCACGGCGGCGGCCGTCGATTTCGGCGTGGAGGGTACGGCCGTTTTGGAGGGCGGCACGATCGTTGATTACATTGATGCGAACATGGAAGTCTACGAGGAGCTGCTGGGGGCGGCTCTGGAGGAGGATGGATATGAGGAGTCGGCGGTGAAGTCCGCAAGGAAGAACTGGTATGAGATGTCGGATGCCGAGCGGCTGGTGCTCGTCAACATGCTGGGGCTGCCGGGGGCGGAGCAGCTCACGCTGCTTCCGCTAAAATCCACGGCGGAGATTTCCGTCTATCCGGGGCAGACCTGTCTGGTGGTCTATGATTTCCTGCAACAGCAGGAGGTTCAGTACGAGGAGATCGCCCTGACGGACCTGTACGAGCGGGGGCTCAATCTTCTGAACCGGTACTATGAGTTGGCGAACCGGTTCGACACGGAGAAGACGAACCTGCGCTATCTGATCTACGAGGACAGTTCCGGCCTCCGCCTGACCAACAATGAGACCAATGCGGATGAAATCACCAATTTTGAAAAATACATTTCCTACGATAATGATACCCACATCATCAAAAGCAATTTTACCAAGACGGACCTGAGCCTGTGGAATCTGGATTATCTGGCGTCGTCCTTGGTGGGGGTGAATTCCGGTGCTTCCTTTTCCATCGGGCTGGATACCCGATACCTGGTGGCGGACGACTACAAGCTGATGGCGGAGGGCTTTGCCCGTTGTCGGCCGGTGCTGCTTCTGTCCCTGTTCGCCATCGTCGTGGGCATGGTGGGGAGCATCCTGTTCTTCATTTACCTGATGGCCTCGGTGGGGCACCGGGAGGGCCACGAGGAGATCTGTCTGGATAAGTTTGACCGGTGGCCCACGGAGCTGGCGGCCCTGCTGATCATAGGGGGAATCCTGGCTTTCGTGTTTCTCTGCAGCTGGCTGGCCACGATATTTGCGGAGAGCTTTTTCACCTCCCGTCAGATTTACACGGTCATGCAGGTGGTGTCCGTGGCGGTCTCCGTCATCATCGGGCTGATCGGGTTTTTCAGTCTGGTGAAGCGGCTGAAGGCCGGAATCGTCTGGAAGAACAGCCTGTTGAGGAGGATCTGCGTGACCCTTGTGAGGTGGGGAAGGGCCTTGGTGCGGCACTGGCCCACCAGCGGAAAGGCGACGGCGATCATCATTCTGTACTGGACGATTTCGATCCCGCTCTGCATGTTTATCACCATCAATCGCTTCTGGGGCTCTTTTTTCCTCTATGTGACGGGGATCGTCGTTTTCGTGGGCGTCCAGGTGGCGGCGGCCGGAGTGATCCTGTGGGCGGTCATCAATCGCAGGCGGATCCTGGAGGGGGTGGAACGCATTTCCGGCGGGGACTTGGAGTACGTGATCGGCGACGAGGGAATGTTTGCGGACGACAGGCGGCTGGTGGAGGCGATCAACAACATCGGTGCGGGCTTCCAGGATGCGGTGGACACGGCGGTGAAGAGCGAGAGGATGAAGGCGGACCTGATCACCAATGTCTCCCACGATATCAAGACGCCCCTCACCTCGATCATCAACTATGTGGATCTGATGAAGCGGGAGAATATCGAGGATGAAACCCTGAAGCGGTATCTGGAGGTGCTGGATCAGAAGTCCCAGCGACTCAAGAATCTGACGGAGGATCTGGTGGAGGCGTCCAGGGCCAGCTCCGGCAACATCAGCCTGCAGCTGGAGCGGATCAATTTCGTGGAGCTGGTAAAACAGGCGAGCGGCGAGTTTGAGGAGAAATTCAGGGAACGGGGGCTGACCCCGGTGACCTCCTTCCCGGAATACTCCCTTCACGTGATTGCGGACGGAAGGCGGGTGTGGAGGATTCTGGAAAACCTGTTTCAGAACACGAAGAAATACGCCATGCCGGGGACCCGAGTCTACATCAGTGTGACGGAGATGGGAGGCTATGCCACCTTTGTCATGAAGAATATTTCGGAATCGGAACTGAATATCACTCCAGAAGAGCTGACGGAGCGGTTCACCAGGGGAGACACCTCCCGAACCACAGAGGGAAGCGGCCTGGGGCTTTCCATCGCCAAAAGCCTGACGGAGCTCCAGGGAGGGATTTTTGAAATCTATTTAAACGGCGACCTGTTCCAGGTGACGGTGCAGCTTGCGCTTGCGGAGGAGGAGCCGGAGGAGTACGACGAAATCCCGGAGGGGGAGGATTTTGGCGGGGACGCATATGGGGAGCCGGGGGAAAACCCTGAGGCGGAGGAAGAGGATGTCTCCGGCAGGACCTCCGGGGCGGTTTTCACCGAGGCGTTTTCGGGCGATTTCCGGTTGGAACAGGAAGGCTTTGGGGAGGAGACGGAGGACGATCTGGAGTTTCTGGACAGGGAGGCTTCTGTTCCCGGCGCTGCGGACGGCGAGGGTTTTGGATCTGAGCTGGTGGGAGAGCCGGACAAGGACGAGGCGGAACGGGAGGCAAGGTTTTTGCAGGAGGCCCTGGAGGAGCTTGAGAGCAGCGGGTTGCGCTGGCGCAAGAGGAATACGAAGACAGATTCGTGAGCGGGAAGGGAGGAGGAGAAATGAAGAAGGTATGGGTGAGCGGTCTGATGGCGGCGGCGGTTCTTTTGTCTTTGGCGGCCTGCGGCGGGAAACAGGCGGAGACTGTCGACGAGCTGCCGGAGCCGGACCGGATCGTCATCAATGCAGGGCCGGAGGACCGGGATTTTTCCAACTGGCAGGAGAACGCAAGGGAGACGGTCTATGAAAAAGGCTCGGAGGAATATGAGGAGCTCTATGCGCTGACGGCGGCCCGATGGAAAAAGGCTTACCGGAAGGGAGAAGTGGAGGATGAGGCGGAGCTTGAGACTTACGCCCACTGCTGGTCGTCGGAACCGGAAGCGGCGACAAGCAGGAAGCCGGTGGGGCTTTTGATGTTCTTCGAGTATGACGAGTCCATCCTCTGGAACAAAAACGGTGTGGAACGGGCGGAGGCGCTCGTGTTCCTGCCCGGGCATCCGAAAGGAGGGGAAGCGGGTCATAAGGGGGAGTTTTCCGTGCAGTGTGACGGGGGGTTTTTGGATGCCGCCTGCGCCTATGGCTATCTTTATTCGGAGGAGCTGGCGGCGGCGGCGGAGCGGCTGGCGCCGTGAGGAAAGACTGGCCGTTGACATGCGGCGTTTTTCGTAAATGCAAAAAGGCGGCCATTGATCTTCGCATCGGTAAAAACCCTTGACTTACCGGACAAATTACACCATAATGGGATAGGAAATGACAGCCCTTAAGGAGGAGACGAACGATGGTGAAAGTTTGGGAAAACGGAGCCTACCTGCTCGACGGCACGGAGCTGGTGGCGGACGATAGAGAGTGTGCGGCGAAGCTTAAGGAGAGGCTCGGCGTCTGTCCGGACAGGAGAGAGGCGGCGAAGGAGACCATGGCCTACGGGATCCTAGCGGCCCACAACACGTCCGGAAACATGGATCAATTGAAGATCAAATTTGACAAGCTGACCTCCCACGACATTACCTTTGTGGGGATCATTCAGACGGCCAGGGCCAGCGGGCTGGAGAAGTTCCCCATCCCCTACGTGCTGACCAACTGCCACAACAGCCTGTGTGCGGTGGGCGGCACCATCAACGAGGATGATCACATGTTTGGCCTGACCTGTGCGCAGAAATACGGCGGCGTCTACGTGCCGCCCCACCAGGCGGTCATCCACCAGTACGCCAGGGAGATGCTGGCGGGCTGCGGGAAGATGATCCTGGGCTCCGACAGCCACACCCGCTACGGGGCGCTCGGCACCATGGCGGTGGGCGAGGGCGGTCCGGAGCTGGTGAAGCAGCTCCTAAACAAGACCTATGACATCAATATGCCCGGCGTGGTGGGCATTTACCTCACCGGGAAGCCGGAGAGGGGGGTCGGCCCCCAGGACGTGGCCCTGGCCATCATCGGCGCCGTGTTTGCGGGCGGCTATGTCAACAACAAGGTCATGGAGTTCGTGGGGCCCGGTGTGGCGAATCTCAGTGCGGATTTTCGGATCGGCGTGGACGTGATGACCACGGAGACCACCTGCCTTTCCTCCATCTGGCCGACGGCAGACAGGGAGATCCGGGAGTTCTATGAGCTCCACGGGCGTCCGGAGGATTATAAGGAGCTGGCTCCCGGTGCCGTTGCTTACTATGACGGGATCGTGGAGGTTGACCTCGGTGCGGTGAAGCCCATGATCGCCATGCCTTTCCATCCCAGCAACACCTACACCATTGAGGAGGTCAATGCGAACCTGGGCGACGTGTTGGCGGACGTGGAAAAGCGGGCGAAGGTGAGCCTGGGGAATGCGGTGGAATTTTCCCTGGCGGACAAGGTTCGGGACGGAAAGCTCTGCGTGGAGCAGGGCATCATCGCCGGCTGTGCGGGCGGCGGCTTTGAAAATATTTGCGATGCGGCGGACATCCTGGATGGGGCCAGCATCGGCAACGGGGCCTTTACCTTGAGCGTGTACCCGGCCAGCATGCCGGTCTATATGGAACTGATCAAAAACGGGGCGGCGGCGAAGCTTCTGCAGACGGGGGCGGTCCTCAAGACGGCCTTCTGCGGTCCCTGCTTCGGTGCGGGCGATACGCCGGCCAACAACGCTTTCAGCATCCGCCATTCCACCAGGAATTTCCCCAACCGGGAGGGCTCCAAGCTCCAGAGCGGGCAGATCGCCTCGGTGGCGCTCATGGACGCCCGTTCCATTGCGGCGACGGCTGCCAACAAGGGCTGCCTGACCCCGGCGACGGAGCTGGACGTGAACTATACGAAACCGAAGTATTATTTTGACAAAACCATCTACGAGAATCGGGTCTTTGACAGCAAGGGACAGGCCGACCCTTCCGTGGACATCCATTTCGGGCCCAACATCAAGGACTGGCCTGCCATGTCGGCCCTGCCGGAGAATCTGCTCCTCAAAGTGGTCTCCGAGATTCACGACCCGGTGACCACCACCGACGAGCTGATCCCCTCCGGCGAGACGTCCTCCTACCGATCCAACCCTCTGGGGCTGGCGGAGTTCACCCTGTCCAGAAAGGATCCGGCCTACGTGGGACGGGCCAAGGCGGTGCAGGAGGCGGAGAAGGCCAGGATAAGCGGCGGGGAGCCGGAAAACGTCCTGCCTGAGGTCCGTGAGGCCATGGATGCGGTGCGGACGAGATATGCGGACGCCGGCCGGGAGAATACCGGCATCGGCAGCACGATCTTCGCAGTGAAGCCGGGGGACGGCTCCGCCAGGGAGCAGGCGGCCTCCTGCCAGAAGGTCCTCGGCGGCTGGGCCAACATCGCAAACGGCTATGCCACCAAGCGTTACCGCTCCAACCTGATCAACTGGGGCATGCTTCCCTTCCTGGTGGATGCGGGAGAGCTTCCCTTTAAGAATGGTGACTGGATCTTCGTTCCGGGGATCCGGGAGGCGGTGGAACAGAAAAAGACCGAGATCCCCGCATACGTGGCCGGGGACGGCATGGGGGAGTTCACGCTGAAAATGGGAGAGCTGACCGACGACGAACGGCAGATCATCCTGGATGGCTGCCTGATCAATTATTACAGGGCGTCGAAGTAGAGTTTGTTCTGAAATCGAAAACCACCGGTTTTGGCCGGTGGTTTTTGATTTCAGGGATCAGGGGTCGTCTGGTCGGCACTTTGGGCCTCTGCTTCCTTCCAGGCTTTTTCCCAGGCTCCCAGGGCTTCGATTTCGGCTTTCAAAATCTTGTGATCCTCGGCCATGATGGCTTCCGCCTCTTCCGGCGTGTGAATTTTAAAGAAAGAGGGAAGATACATGGGTTCGTCTTCATAGACAAAGAGGGTCCAGGGTTCGTCGATTCCGGATATGCATTTCCAGTAAAAAGTTTTCAGCAGCTTCCACATTTTTTGTTTTAGAGTTTTTTTCATTTGGAACCTCCCGGCACAAAGCCTGATCCTCTGGAAAATAAAAGAATGTTCGTGCTGGTTTAAATATACTACAATAATAGAGAGAGGTCAATGCAATATTAGAAATATTAATGGTAATAACAGGAAGAAATGGAAATATATTACTATTATCTGCTCTTTTTTTTAATAAGCGTCTTCAGGTATGCGATCGCCACAAACAACATACAGATTTCGGTTGCCCCCAAAGAGGTTACGGGATATAATGGTTATTGGAGACGAGCCATACGAACGAAACCACCTGTGGGTGGAAGCATCAGGGGGAAGCTATGAAGATTATAATTGTCGGAATCGGCAAGGTCGGTTATACGCTGGCGAAGCATTTGTCGGCCGAAGACAATGACGTGGCGGTGATTGACAAAGCCCAGGAGGCCGTTGACTGGGCCGGTGACAGTCTGGATGTGATGTGCCTTAAGGGAAGCGGCCTTTCTACCAGCACGCTTTTGGATGCGAATGTCCGGGAGACGGATCTGATCATTGCGACCACGCCCAGCGACGAGGTCAATATGCTTTGCTGCCTGACGGCCAAGCGGCTGGGGGCGAAGAACACGGTGGCCAGGATCCGGGATCCGGAGTATGCCAGGGAGGTGTCGGTCTTAAAGCAGGAGCTTGGCATCAATATGATTATCAACCCGGAGCTGGAGGCGGCCAACGAGATCGGGCGGGTGCTCCGGTTCCCGACCGCCATCAACGTGGAGACCTTTGCAAACAGGAGGGTGGAGCTGATTGCGTTCCGGGTGAAGGCCGAGGACAAGATCGTGGGACGCCGCCTGGCGGACGTGATGGGAGCCATTAAGCTGCCGATCCTTTTCTGCACAACGGTCCGCGGGGATGAGGTCATTATTCCCGACGGAACCTTTGCGCCGCAGGAGGGAGATCTGATGTATATTGCCGGGAAGCCCTCGGCCATCACGGACTTCTTTAAATATGAAGGAAAATATCAGAAGCAGGTGAAGACTGCCGTTTTAATCGGCGGCGGCCGTATTGCCTATTACCTGGGGCTCAGCATGAGCCAGATGGGTATCAAGATCAAGATTATTGAGCAGAATAAGAGACGGTGCCAGGAGCTCGACGAGCTGCTTCCGAACTGCGTCATTATCCACGGGGACGGCACCGACGAGGAGATCCTTGCGGACGAGCATGTGGATGCGGCGGGAGCCGTGGTGACTCTCACGGGAAAGGATGAGGAAAACCTGTTGACAGCCCTCTTTGCCAGTCATATGAAGGTGCCCAAGGTGATCGCTAAAATCAACCGTGGAAACTATGAGGGGATCATCAAGACTCTGGGGGTCGACTCGGTGGTAAGTCCGAAAAACGTGACCTCGGCCCAGATCATCCGCTATGTGCGGGCCCTCAGAAACACCATTGGCTGCAATGTGGAAACCCTTCACCGGATCGCCGACGGCAAGGCCGAGGCGCTGGAATTCATTGCCAGGGAGGGAAGCAGGCATCTGGGCGAGCCCTTCAAGAATATCCGGTTTAAAAAGCATTTCCTGGTGGTGTCCATTGTGCGCAATGGAAACATTATCATTCCCACCGGAAATGACTGCATCAAGGTCCATGACAATGTCATCGTTGTTACCAGGTCGTCCAATGTCAACGACTTAAACGACATTTTCGAGGATTAAGGCAGGAGGCGTGAAGAGGTGAATATTGCACTTGTAGCATACGTGGTGGGATACGTGCTGTGCATGGAAGCGGTGCTGATGTTCGTGCCCATGGCGGTGTCGGTCTTAACCGGTGTGGGGGACTGGATTTATTTTGCTTATACGGTGGTTCCCCTGGGGCTGGCCGGCTTCTTTCTGCGGTTTAAGAAGCCGAAGGTGAAGCGGATGACCACCAGGGAGGGATTGGCGGCGGTGGCCTTTTCCTGGATCTTCCTGGCGGCCTTCGGTGCGCTGCCCTTTTATTTCAGCGGCTATTTTAATAGCTATGTGGACTGCTTTTTTGAGACCGTGTCCGGCTTTACCACCACGGGAGCGACGATTTTAACAGATATCGAGGGCCTTAAGAACGGTGGACTGATGTTCTGGCGGAGCTTTACCCACTGGATCGGGGGCATGGGAATTCTGGTCTTTGTGCTGGCCATTCTTCCCAATATGGACGCCTCCAATGTCCAGCTCCTTCGGGCGGAAAGCCCGGGGCCGACACCGGGGAAGGTGGTGCCCAGACTCAAGGAGACGGCCAGAATCCTGTATCTGATTTATTTTGGCCTGACGATATTACATATCCTCTGCCTGCTTGCCACGGGGATGCCGCTTTTTGACTCGGTGATCCATTCCATGGGAAGTGCGGGCACCGGCGGTTTTTCCAACATGAACGCCAGCGTGGGCGCCTACGGAAATCCGGCGGCGGAGTGGGTGATCGCCGTGTTTATGATGTTGTTTGGCGTGAATTTCAGCCTCTACTACCTGCTCTTAAAGAGACAGGTGAAGGATGTGTTCAAAAACGAGGAGCTCAGGCTGTATCTGGGGATCATAGCTGCGGCCGTGGTGTGCATGACCTTAAACATTGCCAGGGATTACTACGACGGTTCCTGGCCGGACGCCATTCGGAGCGCTTTTTTCCAGGTGTCGTCCATCATCACCACCACCGGCTACAGCTCGACGGATTTCAACCTGTGGCCCACCTTCAGCAAGATGGTGATCGTGGTCCTGATGATCGTGGGTGCCAGCGCCGGCTCCACCGGCGGCGGTATTAAAGTGAGCCGCCTTCTGGCGCTTATCAAAGCCCTCCGTGAGGAATTCAGGCGGCTGATTCATCCGAGGCGGATCCATGCGCCCAGGATGGACGGGCGGATCATCGAGCAGAGCGTGCTGAAGGGGATTCTGATCTTTTTTGCCACTTACATGATGATCGCCGGAGCGTCCATGGTCTTAATCTCCATTGACGGCTATGACATCGAATCGACCATCACGGCGGTGCTCTCGGCCCTCGGGAACATTGGACCGGGGCTGGGGACCGTGGGACCCATGGGAAATTTTTCCGGTTTTTCCATGTTCAGCAAGCTGATACTCTCCTTCTGCATGCTGGCGGGGAGGCTGGAGCTCTTCCCCATGCTGATTTTATTCAACCCTTCCTCCTGGAAGAAAACCAAGTAAACCCCCATATCGGCATTGCAGATACCACCATGAATGAAAGGGGTTTAAAGTAGAGGTATTGTTATGTTTATAATCGCAGGCCTTGGGAATCCGGGGCTTAAATATGCCGGAACCAGGCACAATGTGGGATTCGGGGCCATTGACCTGCTGGCGGAGAAATACGGGATCGGGGTGGATGCGAAAAAGCACAAGGCTCTGATCGGAAAAGGGGTCATCGATGGGCAGAAGGTGGTCCTCGTGAAGCCGCAGACCTACATGAACTTAAGCGGCGAGAGCATCCAGGCGGCGGCGGCCTACTATAAGCTTCCCCCGGAGGAGGTTCTGGTCATCTATGACGATATCAATCTGGACGTAGGAAGGCTCAGGATCCGGGAGAAGGGGAGCGCCGGCGGCCACAATGGGATGAAGAGCATCATCTCCTGCCTGGGCTCAGACCAGTTCCCCAGAATCCGCATCGGAGTGGGGGATAAGCCCTCCCGGATGGACATGGCCGACTACGTGCTTAGCCGTTTTCCGGCAGAGGAGCTTGCAGACGTGCGGGAGGCCATCGACCGGGCGGCGCAGGCCGCCGCCCTCATCGTAAACGGACAGATGGCCGAGGCCATGAATCAATTTAATCGGAAGAAAGAACAATGAAATAACTTGGGTTTTTGCATCTTTTCTTCCGTATTACTTGCGACACCAATATGCAAAAGCTCAAGCGTACAGAATGTGGAGGTGACAGATGGCAGGTTCGTTTCAAAACCCGCTGCCGGAGCTGAAAGAATACGAAGATGCAAAAGAGGACCTTTGCAAAGGCAGGGGTCCTGTTTCTGTCAGCGGCGGCACGGATTCCCAGAAGATACATCAAATGGCGGAGATGGGGCGGGAGTTTCCCTTTAAGCTGGTGGTGACTTACAGCGACGCCAGGGCGAGAGATATTTATGACGATTACCGGACCTTTGATTCGGATGTGTTTCTGTACCCGGCCAAGGACCTGCTTTTTTCCGGGGCGGACATTCAGGGGAAGGTCCTTGGCGGAAAGCGGCTCTTGGTGCTAAAGCAGCTTTTGGAGGGAAAGCGGGGGACGGTGATCACCACGGTGGACGGCTGCATGGACCATTTGATGCCCTTAAAGGCCCTGGAGGACAGCATTCTCACCGTGGAGGAGGGAGAAGAATTCTCCATGGATGCGGCAAAAGAATTGCTTGCGGGAATGGGCTACGAACGGTGCGGCCAGGTGGAACAGGGGGGCCAGTTCTGCGTCCGGGGGGGAATTCTGGACGTGTTCCCTCTGACAGAGGAAAATCCGGTCCGCATCGAGCTCTGGGGGGATGAGGTGGATTCCATCCGTTCCTTTGACGCAGAGAGCCAGCGGTCCATAGAACGTCTGTCCGCAGTGCGCCTGTACCCGGCCAGGGAGCTGGTGATTCCTAAAGAGAGCCTTAAGGCGGGCCTTTTGAAGATGGAAAAGGAATGGAAGGCCACGGTAAAGGCCCTTTTTGAAGCGGGGCGGACGGAAGAAGCGCACCGGTTGGATATGGCCGTGAAGGAGCTTTCGGAAGAGCTTTCGGAGGGCTGGTTTCCGGGGGCTCTTGAAAGCTGCATCCGGTATTTCTGTCCGGAGACCGTGTCCTTTGCAGACTATTTCGGAGAGGATGCTCCGGTGTTTCTGGATGAGCCGGCCAGGCTTATGGAAAAGGCGGAGGTTCTGGAGGCGGAGTTTCGGGACAGCATGCAGAATCGGTTGGAGAAAGGATATCTCCTGCCGGGTCAGACGGATATTCTCTACTCGGCGGGACAGACGGCGGCGGCCCTTTCCGGAAAGCGAAGCATCCTCTTTTCCGCCCTGGAGCAGAGAGCATTTCCGGTAAAGAAGCGCTACAGCATGACCGTGAAAAACGGGAGTTCCTACAAGAACGGGTTTGAGCTTCTGGTGGAGGATCTGAAAAAATGGAAGCGGGAGAAATGGCGGGTGGCTCTTCTTTGCGGTTCCCGCACCAGGGGGGCCAGGCTGGCGAAGGACCTCCGGGAGCAGTATGAGCTTTTGGCCTATTACACGGAGGATGAAAACAAGGAGATCTTACCCGGCGAAATCTGCGTCCTGTACGGAAACCTGCACAGGGGCTTTGAGTATCCCATGATCAAGTTCGTGGTGATTCCGGAGAGCGACGTGTTCGGCGTGGAAAAGAAAAAACGCCGGAAAAGAAACGTCTATGAGGGGCGCAAAATCCAGAATTTTTCCGAGCTCTCCGTGGGAGATTACGTGGTCCATGAAAACCACGGCCTGGGTATTTACCGGGGTATTGAGAAGATCGAGGTGGATCACATTACCAGAGATTATATCAAGCTGGAATACGGGGGGAACGGGAGCCTTTATCTGCCGGTGACTCAGCTTGACATGATCCAGAAATATGCGGGGGCCGGGGCGAGGCCCCCGAAGCTCAACCGTCTGGGCGGCCAGGAGTGGGGACGGACCAAGGCCAGGGCCAAGGGGGCGGTGAAGGACATAGCCAAGGATCTGGTGGAGCTCTATGCGGCCAGGCAGAGAAGCGAGGGCTTCCGCTATGGGCCGGACACGGTCTGGCAGAGGGAATTTGAAGAATTATTTCCCTATGAGGCCACGGAGGATCAGGAGGCGGCCATCGAGGCGGTCAAGCGGGACATGGAGGGCGGAAAGATCATGGACCGGCTGATCTGCGGGGACGTGGGCTACGGGAAGACGGAGATCGCCATCCGGGCGGCCTTCAAGGCGGTTCAGGAGGGAAAGCAGGTGGTCTATCTGGTGCCCACCACGATCCTGGCCCAGCAGCATTACAACACCTTCATCCAGAGGATGATGAATTTCCCTGTGCGGGTGGATATGCTTTCCCGGTTCCGGACAGCCACCGAGCAGAAAAAGACCCTGGCGGATCTGAAGAAGGGACTGGTGGACATTATCGTCGGGACCCACCGAGTACTCTCGGCAGACGTGGTCTTTAAGGATCTGGGTCTTCTGATCATCGACGAGGAGCAGCGATTTGGCGTATCCCACAAGGAAAAGATCAAGAAGCTCAAGGAGAACGTGGACGTGTTGACCCTGACGGCCACGCCCATTCCCAGAACCCTCCACATGAGCCTGGCCGGAATCCGGGACATGAGCGTCCTGGAGGAGCCGCCCACGGGGCGGGTGCCCATTCAGACCTATGTCATGGAATACAACGAGGAGATGGTTCGGGAGGCCATCGAGAGGGAGAGGGCCAGAGGCGGACAAGTGTACTACGTCTACAACAAGGTTCGGGACATCGAGGACGTTGCGGCAAAGATCCAGAAGCTGGTGCCGGAGGCCGTGGTGGTCTATGCCCATGGCCAGATGCGGGAACAGCAGCTGGAGCGGATCATGCTGGATTTCATCAACGGGGAAATCGACGTGCTGGTCACCACCACCATTATCGAGACGGGACTGGACATTTCCAATGTGAACACCATGGTCATTCACGATGCGGACCGGTTCGGCCTCTCCCAGCTCTACCAGCTCAGGGGCCGGGTGGGCCGCTCCGGGCGGACGGCCTATGCCTTCCTCATGTACAAGCGGAACAAGCTTTTGAAGGAGGTGGCCGAGAAGCGGCTGGCGGCCATCCGGGAATTTACGGAGCTTGGCTCCGGCATCAAGATCGCCATGCGGGATCTGGAGATCCGGGGCGCCGGGAACCTCCTTGGGGCCGAACAGCACGGACACATGGAGGCCATCGGCTATGACCTTTACTGTAAGCTTTTGAACGAAGCGGTGAAGGCCCTCAAGGGGGAGGGCACGGTGGAGGCCTTCGACACGGTGATCGACTTCAATATCGACGCCTTCATTCCTCCTTCCTATATTAAGAATGAGGTACAGAAGCTGGAGATTTACAAGCGGATCTCCGGCATTGAGAGCGAGACGGAGGCCGACGACATGAGAGACGAGCTCATTGACCGGTTCGGGGACATTCCCCGGGCCGTGGAAAACCTCCTGGAGGTCTCGCTCTTAAAGGGCCTGGCCCACAGCGCCTACGTGACGGAGCTCTCCGGGAACCTTAAGGAAGTGCGGCTTGCGCTGTACGAAAAGGCACCTTTCCGGGTGGAACGGCTGCCGGAACTTATGGGAAAGTACGGCGGAGCCCTCAAATTCTCCGGTGCAGAACGGCCATATTTTACCTTTACGGACCGAAGAAACGAAAATAAGGAGTCCAGACAGATGGTGGAAAAGGTGAAAATCCTGTTAAATACCATAAAAGAGTTGCTACTTTGACGGTTTGGTATTATAATAGCTAATGCCTGTGGGCTTCTTGCGGGCAGAGAGGAAACGATCCAGGAGGAAATAGTTATTATGAAGAAATTGTTGAGGAAGCTGGCGCCTGTGGCGGCCGCAGCCCTCCTGCTTGGGACGGCGGCCGGCTGCGGGCGGACCAGGGTGACTTTGGAGACATATCCCGACACGGTGGTGGCGACTCTGGGAGACACGAAGATTTATCTGGACGAGGCCAATTACATGGCCAGGTCGAACCAATACATGATGGAGTACTCTTATACGATGTACGGCATGGACCCTGCGGGCATGTGGCAGGCCGACCTGGGAACGGGGACGACCTATGAGGCTTACAGCAAGCAGAGCGTCATGGCGGGGATCTATCAGACTTATGTGCTGAAGGCGAAGGCCGAGGAGCTGGGACTTGCCCTCAGTGAGGACGAGTTAAAGAAGGTGGACGAGTCCGTGAGCCAGATCATGGAGAGCATGGACGAGTCCGTCAAAGAGGCGACGAACATCACCGAGGAGCGGTTAAAAGAGTTTGTGACGGACAACGCCCTTGCCATGAAGGCTTACGAAGAGGCCATCAAGGACGTGGACACGGAGGTCAGCGACGAGGAAGCTGCCCAGCATATTATCCGTTACGTGCTGGTGAAGGACGGGGAAGATGCCGAGACCCAGGCGGAGGAGATCAAGGCCAGAGTGGAAGGCGGGGAGAACTCCGAGGAAGCCATGAAGGCCATCGCAGAAGAGAACGAGAATTTTTCCTACATGACGAACACCTACGGAGATGGCGACATTGACAACGAGGTGGGCAATCTGGGCCTGTCTCTTAAAACCGGGGAGACGGGAAGCGTTCATCAGGAGGGCTACGGCTGGTACGTGGTCTATTGCGTGACGGATTTCGACCGGGACGCCACCGACAGGGAGAAGCCAGACATCGTCCGCAAGAGACAGAGCGAGCGTTTCCAGACGGTCTATGCCGGATGGGTGGAGGAGGCGCCTTCCTTCAAGGTGGACGAGAAGGTGTGGAGCCAGATCACATTTGATACCAATTTGTACAAGCTGCCGGAGACGGCGGCGCCTTCGGAGACTTCGGGGGAGAGCGAGACGCAGACGGAGGAGGCCAGGGCCGCAGATGAGACTGCGGCGGAGAGCGGTGCGGAGGAAACCACGGCTGCGGAGTAGGGAAGCTTGGCAGGAAGAATGGGCAATTGACATAGTGCAGGGGACGGAGGCTGTCCGCATCAATGGGCGTCATAGGTGCGGGCAGTCTCTGTTTCAATTACCTATTCATTATTGATTCACGGGGAGCGAACGGGTATGAAGCGCAGGATGGAGATCAACGGCCTTGCGGTAGAGGCAAACTATTCAGATGAAACGGTGGGGACCATATTCCTGCCGCTGCTTGCGGGACTTGGGAGAATGCAGAGGGAATGCGGGCGGCGGCTCGTCGTGTTTCTCACGGCGCCCCCGGCAGCGGGGAAGAGTACTCTGGTGAAGTTTCTCACGGCGCTTTCCAGGGAGGAGCCGGGTCTTGTGCCTGTGACGGCGGTGGGAATGGACGGGTTCCATCATCGCCAGGAATACCTGCTTTCCCATACGGTTCTCCGGGACGGAAAGGAGCTCCCCATGACCCATGTGAAGGGAGCGCCCGTAAGCTTTGACCTTGCGGCGTTTGCGGAGAGGCTTTCGCAGGTGCGGACGGAAAGGACGTGCCCCTGGCCGGAGTATAACCGGAAGCTACACGACCCGGTGGACAATGCGGTCCTGATTGAGGGGGACATCGTGATCGTCGAGGGGAATTATCTGCTTCTGGACGAGGAGGGCTGGCGGGATCTGAGGGCCCATGCGGACTATGCGGTCCGGATTCTGGCGGAGGAAGCGGACGTGCGGGACCGGCTGATCTGGCGGCGGACGGTGAACGGGGTGCCCTTGGAGGAGGCCAGGTACATGGTCGACAACAATGACCTTCCCAATGTCCGGCTCTGCATGGAGCGGTCCATGGAGGGAGACCTCACCCTGCGGCTGCAGGAAAACGGAGATTATGTTCTGGCAGGCGGAAGGCTGCCGTGAAAGGAGACGGAGAGTTGGATATGGCGAAATGGCTTGACGATGCAGTATTTTATGAGGTTTATCCCCAGTCCTTCAAAGATACGAACAGCGATGGGATCGGGGATTTTGGCGGAATTCGGGAGAAGCTGGATTACATTAAGGAGCTGGGCTGTAATGCCATCTGGATGAACCCCTGTTTTGAATCTCCTTTCGGAGATGCAGGGTATGACGTTTCTGATTATTATCGGACGGCGGCCCGGTACGGCACCAACGAGGAACTGAAAAAACTGATGGATGAGGTTCACGACAGAGACATGCACATCCTTCTGGACCTGGTGCCGGGACATACCTCCGTCGCCCATAAATGGTTCCGGGAGTCCATGAAGGCGGAGAAAAATGAGTACACGGACCGTTACGTGTGGACGGACAATATCTGGGAGGAGCCGGAAGGTGCGGGCAGCCTTCGGGGCATTTCCGACCGGGACGGCTCCTGTCTGGTCAGTTTCTTTTCTCATCAGCCGGCATTAAACTATGGCTATTATCGGCCGGAGAAGCCCTGGCAGCAGGCCATGGATGCCCCCGGCCCGAGGACGACAGTCGCAGAGCTCAAGAATATTATGAGGTTTTGGCTGAATGTGGGCTGCGACGGCTTCCGGGTGGACATGGCCCACTCCCTGGTGAAGGGGGACGAGGACGGGAAGGGCACCATAGAGCTCTGGCGGGGGATCCGGGCATTTCTAGACGAGGAGTTTCCGGAGGCGGTTCTGGTCTCCGAGTGGGGGGAGCCGGACAAGGCCCTTGCGGGCGGTTTCCACATGGACTTCCTGCTCCATTTCGGGCCCTCCCACTACAATGACCTGTTCCGCTGCGAGGAGCCCTACTTCTCCGGGCGGGGAAAAGGGGACGTCTCGGAATTTGTCCGAAAGTATCAGGAGAATTACGAGAAGGCGGACGGAAAGGGACTGATCTGCATTCCCTCCGGCAACCATGACATGGCAAGGCTGGCCAGGGCCATCCATGGGAATGAGCTCAAGGTGGCCTTTGCCTTTCTGCTCTCCATGCCGGGAGCGCCTTTCATCTATTACGGTGATGAGATCGGCATGCGGTACGTGGAGGGCCTCACCTCCGTGGAGGGCGGGTATGACCGGACCGGCTCCCGCTCCCCCATGCAGTGGGATGATTCCGTAAATGCGGGCTTCAGCCTGGCCGGGGAGGAAACGCTCTATGTCCCTCTGGACCCTGACACGGACCGGCCGACGGTGGAGAGGCAGATGGCGGACCCAGACTCCCTCTATCACGAGGTGAAGGAGCTGATCGCATTCAGGCAGGCTCATCCGGCTCTTAAAAACCGGGGCGGCATCCAGTTTGTCTGCGCCGGAAAAAATGAGTATCCTTTCGCATATTTGAGAAGCGAGGGGGACGAGAAGATCCTCGTGATCCTGAATCCGTCAGGGAGACCGGCTTCCTTCGCCTGTGAATATTCGCTGTCGGAGGAGCTTCGGACCTTCGGCGGGAAGCCCACGGCAAAGGACGGGACGGTGACGGTTCCGGGGGGATTCTATGGTTTCTACCGGGTGTAGCCTTGCTCCACGGAGTTTCATCGGAGGTTCTTTTGAAAAATGAGAAAAAGCAATTGACACAGATATGAAGAATTGCTGGAGAGTGTTGTATCTGAACTTATTGAACGACTGACGGCGGATAATAGTAATATGTAATTTGTTTTGGAAAGATTAATACTATATCCAGATATTTGTAAAAAATAATATCCCCATGGGGGGCTTGTGGGCATTTTCCGTGCATGCTATACTTTTCCGTACAGAGAATCCGGTGGATGAATCGCAGGAACAAGCCTTCCAGGGGATTTTTTTGTCCCATGAGAAGCTGCGTTCTTTATACGTTGAAAATCCTCTGTGAAATTGCAAAAAACAAGGACGGTGAACAGACGATGGGGAAAATGCTGGGAAAGATACAGGCGTATTGGACGAACCGGGCGGAGGGGTATTCGCAGACAAACCGGGAAGAGCTGGCGGGAGCACAGAAGGAAAAATGGCTGGCGGTTCTTAAGGAAGGATTTCCAAAGCGAGAGCCTTCTGAGATCAAGGTTCTGGACATGGGGACCGGTCCCGGATTTTTTGCCATCATTCTGGCGAGGGCGGGCTATCAGGTGACGGCGGTGGACTGCACCGAGGAGATGCTCTGCAAGGCCAGGGAAAATGCCGGGGATTATGCGGGGCGGATTAACTGGAGACAGATGGATGTTCAGAGGCTGGAGTTTGCGGACGAAAGCTTTGATGTGGTGGTCTCCAGGAACCTGACCTGGGATCTGGAGGAACCGGACAGGGCCTATGCGGAATGGATGCGGGTTCTGAAGACTGACGGGATCCTTTTGAATTTTGACGCAAACTGGTACGCCCATCTCTTCGACGCAGGAAAGCGGAGGGAGTATGAGGCGGACAGAAGGCGGGCCGAGGCGCATGGGGTGGAGGACCATTACGTCTGCACAGACGTGGCCGCCATGGAGGAGATCGCCAGGCAGATTCCTCTGAGTCCGGTGAAGAGGCCGGAGTGGGATATCCGGACCCTTAAGCAGATTGGCGCCAGAAGTATCCGGACAGACTGCAAGATCTGGTCCCGGGTCTGGAGCGAGGTGGAAAAAATCAATTACGCCTCCACGCCCATGTTCATGGTGAGGGCCGTGAAATAAGGGAATAAAAATATTCAATCGCACAGGTAGGAAAATTTAAGGGGCAAAACTCTCATGATAGGAGGAAGAAATCCGTTGAAAAGAGGAAGGAAAAGGGCCTCCGCATGGCTTCTGGCGGTCCTGATGACGGCGCTCGCAGCCTGTGGAACGAAGGCGGGGCAGGGGGAGACGGCCGGCAAGGGGACGGACGCAAAGGCCGGCGGAGGTGAGACGGGGGGCACATCCGGCGGGGAAAGAACCGATGGCGAGGACGCCGGCGGGGAGAAGATTTTGAATGCGGGCGTGAGCTTCAATATCGCCTCCATGGACGCCCATTTGGATTACAACGGCTGGTATACCAATGTCTACGGCGTGACGGAGGAGCTTTTTAAGCTCAACGGCAATTATGAGGTGGAGCCCTGGCTGGCGGAGAAGGCCGAGAGCGAGGGCAAGACCTGGACGATCACATTAAAAAAGGAAGCGGCCTTTTCCAACGGGAAAGCGCTGACTGCTGACATGGTGGTCCGCAATCTCGAGAGAGCGGCCGAGAAGAATGAACGCTTTGCCTGGCTCGGCGAGTATGAGATGAAGGCCGTGGACGATGGGACCCTGACCATCACCACGCCGGAGGTCTATCCGACCATGATGAACGACCTGGCAAGCCCGGAGCTTGCAATTATGGATTTGGATGATTCCGAGGATATCGACAACAATCCGGTCTGTACCGGCCCTTTCGTGGTCTCGGAGTTTGAGCCCAAGGGAACCGTGAAGGTAAGTAGGAATGAGAATTACTGGAACGGAAATGCAAAGCTGGACGGTGCGGTGTTCTATTACATGCCGGAGGACGACACCAAGCAGATGGCCTTGCAGAGCGGGGAGATCGACTGCTACGATTTTGTCACGGCTTCGGCCATGGAGATTTATGCGGCGGACCCGGATGATTACAACCTCACGGTGCTTCCGGCTTCCCGGCTGCAGTTTTATATTCTGAATGAGGAGCGATTGGAGGCCGGCGTGCGCCAGGCCGTCACCCTCACCGTGGATAAAGAGGCCATCGCCTCGTTTCTGCAGGGGACGGTCACTGCGGCGAAGGGGCCTTTTGCGGAGAGCAGCGCCTACGGGAAGGTGACGGTTCCGGCAGTCGATTTGGAGAAGGCGAAGGCTTCCCTGGAGGGGGCCGGATATGTTCTGAACGGGAACGGGTTTTATGAGAAGGATGGGAAGGAACTGGACCTGAATATCGCCTATTATGCGTCCCGTTCCCTGGATTCTCTGGCGATTCTGATTCAGGAGCAGCTAAAGGAGGTGGGAATCAATTCCCATCTGACCTGCGAGGAGGACCCGGACGCCACGTATATTGCCACGGGGGATTTTGATTTGGCCCTTTATTGCATGATCGCAGATAAGGCGGGAGATCCCTATTACTTTATCGACAGCACCCTCCGGGACGGGGCCTATTTCGATGTGGGCGGGTTTGACGATCCGGAGTGCGAGAAACTGATCGACCAATTGAAGTATGAGATCGAGCCACAAAAGCGGGCGGAGCTTGCCAATCAGATCGTACAGAGGGCCATTGACGATCATGCTTTCGGTTATGTGGGGCTCTTCAACAAGGTGACCGTTACCTTGCCGAGCGTGACAGGGTTTGCGGAACATCTGCCCTATGATTTTTATGGAATCGATGCGGATTCCGATAAACAATAAGATAAGAAGAGATTTGGGGGGAGCCGCAGGGCTCCCCCTGGTGAAGTTTGGATGGGAAGCCATGAATGTGAAGCGTTATATCGGAAGGCGGCTTTTTCAACTGTTTTTGATTTTGATTGGAGTCACCTTTCTCGTATTTTTATTGATGTACTTATCGCCGGGGGATCCGGCCCAGAGGAAGCTTACGGCGGGGGGAGTGGCAGTCACGGAGGAGGTTCTGGAGCGGGCCAGGGAGGACATGGGCTTAAACAGGCCGCTTCTTGCGCAGTATGGAAGCTGGCTGGGAAGGGTGGTCCGCGGGGATTTCGGGGAATCCTTGAACGACGGTCTGCCGGTGGCGGGGAAGCTGGCGAAGGGACTGAAAAACACGCTGCTTCTCTCGCTCACCAGCCTTTTTGCGGCCCTCCTTTTCGCCATCCCCCTGGGGACATATTCGGCCGTGCGGCAGCACGGGGCCGCGGACAAGATCATCAGTTTCCTGACTTTTATGGGAAATTCGCTGCCGAATTTTCTCATTGCCGTACTCCTCATGTATTTTTTGTGCCTGAAAACAAAGCTTTTTCCCATCCTTGCCAACGGGTCGGCAAAGGGCCTATTTCTGCCGGCCCTTACCCTTGCGATCCCCCTGTTCAGCCAGTTTACCAGGCAGGTTCGGGCGGCGGTCCTGGAACAGCTCCACAAACCTTATGTGGCAGGGGCCAGGTCCAGAGGGGTGAAGGAGTCTGCGGTGCTGGTTCGAAATGTGCTGCGCAATTCCCTGATTTCCATCATTACGGTGGTGGGCATGGCGGGAGGCACCCTCATGGCCGGGAGCGTGGTGGTGGAGAGCATCTTTCTCTGGCCGGGAATCGGGAAGCTGATGATGGATGCGATCACGGCCAAGGATTATCCGGTGGTGCAGGGGCTTGTGCTTGTGATGGCCCTGCTCTTTGTGACGGTGAACTTGGTCACCGATCTTCTCTACCATAAGCTGGATCCGAGGATCTGGGATCAGGGGGAGGAGACATCATGAGAAGACGTTCTTTTTTTCAGGGGAAGGCTCCCCGCCGGTTTCGTTTCTTCCTGGCACTGGCGGTCCTATTGCTGCTGACGGCGGCCCTGGCCCCGGCCTTGGCGCCCAATGACCCGGAGAAAACTCACGTGCAGGCCATGAAGCAGGCTCCCTCCGCAGAATTTCCTCTGGGGACGGACGAATATGGAAGATGCGTGCTCTCCAGGGTGCTCGCGGGGGCGCCGGTGTCCGTCTTTGGAGCCATTGGCCTGGTGGCAGCATCCTTTGTCGTGGGAACCTTTTTGGGAATGCTCTGTGGGTATTACGAGGGATTCCTGGACGAGGTTATGATGCGGCTGGCGGACATTCTGCTGGCCTTTCCCCAGATGGTGCTGGCGATCGCCGTGGCCGGGCTTCTGGGAGGTGGTTTAAAAAATGCGCTTCTGGCTCTTGGGATCACCAGCTGGACGGTCTATGCGAGACTGGCGAGAAGCCTGACGCTGCAGGCCAAAAAGGAGACCTACGTGGCGGCGGCCAGATTTTCCGGCTGTCGGGGTCCGGCGCTGCTCTTTAAACAGATCCTTCCCAACGTGGTCGGGTCCCTGGCCGTGACGGCGGCCACGCAGATCGGGAGCACGATGATGGGGATTGCGGGGCTGTCCTTTTTGGGGATCGGCGTGATTCCGCCTCGGGCGGAGTGGGGCTCCATGATCAGCGAGGGGAGAAGCTACATGCAGCTGGCCCCCTGGGCCACTCTGGCACCGGCGGCGGCCGTGGTGGTGACGGTGGTGGTCTTCAACTGTCTGGGGGATGTGGCGAGAGACCTGGGACCTGCCGGAAAGGAGATGGGATGAGGAGTGGTGCGATACTGGAATTGGATCATGTAAGCCTTTCCTACGGGGAGACCGTGGTGCGGGACGTGAGCCTGACGGTGGAGCAAGGGGAGATCCTGGCGCTGGCCGGGGAGAGCGGAAGCGGCAAGACCACCCTGCTCCGGGGGATCCTAGGACTTCCCGGAACGGGGATCCGGCTCTCGGGCGGAGGGATGTATTACGACGGGATGGATCTGGGGCGCATGGGGCGGAAGGAGAGAAGCAGGCTCTGGGGCCGGGAGATCACCATGATCTTCCAGGATCCGGGGGCGGCCTTCAATCCCATCCGCAGCTATCGGAAGCAGTTTGCGGAGCTGTTAAAGAGCCATGGGCGTTTTTATGGACGGGAATCCTTCGGCGAGGTCCGGGAATGTCTGGAGAGCCTGGGGCTTTCGGACGGGGAAAGGATCCTCGCCTCCTGCCCCTATGAGCTCTCCGGCGGAATGAACCAGAGGATCGCCATTGCGGCCGCCATGCTGCTAAAGCCCCGCCTTCTGCTGGCGGACGAGCCGACCAGCGCCCTGGACGTCCTCACCCGGAAGGGGGTGCTCGACGCACTTTTGCGCATGCAGAAGCGGACGGGAACGGCCATGCTTTTCGTGACGCACGATCTCGGTGCGGCGGCCAGGGTGGCCGGGCGGATTGGGATCATGTGCCAGGGAAGGCTGGTAGAGTGCGGCGAGACGGGGAGGGTGCTCTCGCAGCCGGAGCACCCCTGCACCAGGAGTTTGCTTGCGGCGGTCCCATCCCCGGGACAAAGAATGCAGGTTCTGCCGAGGGACGGACAGGGACCTGAGACGGTGCGGCAGGAGAGGGGGAAGGCGGATGGTAGAGATTCGGAATCTGGAAAAAACCTATAGGAGAAACGGGAGAGAAATCCAGGCGCTCAGAAGCATGAGCTTTTTTGCCGCTCCCGGGGAGGCCCTTGGGATCGTCGGAGAAAGCGGAAGCGGGAAAAGCACGCTACTCAGGCTGATCGCCTGCCTGGAACGGGCGGATCAGGGCAGGATTCTGATCGAAGGAAGGGATGTTGCGGGGAGGAGGACCGAGGACGTCTGCCGGGACGTGCAGATGGTGTTTCAGGACGCAGTCCGCTCCTTCAATCCCAGAAAGAAAATACGGTCGGCGATTGACGAGGTTTTGGGGCGGCTTCGGGGCAAAAAGGGACCGGAGCTCTGTGCGGAGCGGGAGCGGCTGATTCGCATGGCGGGGCTTTCGCCGGAGCTTGCGGAGCGTTATCCGGGACAGCTGAGCGGGGGCCAGTGCCAGCGGATGGCCATTGCGAGGGCACTGGCGGCGAACCCGAAGGTGCTGCTCTGCGACGAGATCACCAGCGCCCTGGACCTGTCAGCCCAGGCCCGGATCGTCCGCCTGTTGAAGGGTCTGCAAAAGGAGCTGGGACTGACCGTTCTTTTCGTGTCCCACGACCTGGTGCTGGCCATGGAGTTCTGTGACAGGCTTCTGGTCATGAAGGACGGGGAATGTGTGGAGACGGGGACGCCGGAGGAGATACGGCGGCGCCCGAAGGGGGCGTATACCAGGGAGCTCTTGGGGGCGGGGGCGTTATTTTAGGAGGGAAAAACCCTCCCATAGGGATATGTCTCCGGACATTCTGCTAAATCCGCCTGTAGCAGTTTTGCGCATTACCCCGGGGAGGCTTTTGGTTTCAGGGATTGACGGTCAACGGTATTCGTTGGCCGTTTTTTGACTGTGCAATTTCGTTCATTATAACTTCAAAAAATCTGCCAGATGGTGTAAAATAAATCTGTCGGGACATTTGATAAGCGCAGTCTGCTCAATTCATACAGAAAGCGAAGGGGGAATGGATGTATGTGGACATGTCCGGTTTGCAGGGAACAAAACGAGAGAAGTCTGCTGTGTGCGGTCTGCGGGTTTGACGTAAGTTTTCATTATAAAAAATATCGTACCCTGGCGTATGTGGACGGGAAGCGGGAAGCCGTGGCCGGGCTTTACCGGCTTGAGAAGGAGCCGGATTGGAGCCGGATGCCGCAGGGTTTGGAGAAGCTGGAAAAGCTGGCTTATTATGCGCAGAAAGGCTTTCCGGCGGCCCAGTACGAGCTTGGAAAGTTTTATAAAAACGGATTCGGATTTTCGGTGCGGGAAATCGAGGAGCGCAGAGACTTTTGGATGAAAAAGGCGGCGGAGCAGGGGTATCCGGGGCTTATGGCCGGAGGGGGAGGCGAAGGCTCGGCCGTTTCCGGAAACGGGCCGGAATCGGGGCTTACGTGCAGGCTGCGGGCAGTGGCCGTCGGCAGCAATCGGAGAGGGGAATGCAGCATACGGAAGTGGGCGGACGTGACGGCGGTGGCGGGCGGTTTTTGCTGTACGGCGGCGTTGAAACGTGACGGGACCGTGCTCGCTTCCGGAGGTGCGAAGAACTGGAAATGGGGAGTGGCCGGTCTGCGGGATATTCGGGCGGTGTCGGTTGGAAGGAACCACATGGCCTTCTTAAAAACGGACGGGACCGTACTTGTACTGGGGTATGACGGAGAGGGCTGCCCGAGGACGCTAACATGGAGCGGCATCGTGGCCGTGGCCTGTGGGGAGAAGCATGCGGCGGGGCTGCGGACGGACGGAACCGTGGAGGCGGCCGGGGATAATGGAAACGGTCAGTGCAAGGTGGCGGGCTGGCAGGATATCATGGCCATATCGGCCGGAGACGGTCACACGGTGGGCCTAAAGAAGGACGGAACGGTGGTTGCCGCCGGGGACAATCGGTGCGGCCAGTGCGAGGTCTCCTCCTGGCGGGACATCAAGGCGGTGTCGGCTGGAGGGGCCCACACGGCTGGCTTGAGGGAGGACGGGAGCGTGGTTGTTGCGGGAGCCAACCAATACGGCGAATGCGAGACCGCTTCCTGGCGGGACGTCGTGGCGGTCGCCGCCGGGGGGCATCATACGGTGGGCCTCAGAAAAGATGGACGCGTCGCCGCCGTCGGCCGGAATGAGGACGGCCAGTGCGATGTCGGCGCCTGGCGGGGGATCGCAGCGATCTGTGCCGGGGCCTTCCATACCGTGGGGCTTCAAAGGGTCTGGGACATTGCGTAGGAATGATAAAAGGGGAGCGGGATGAGATGAGAAAATGCATAAAATGTGGAAACGAGGTGAAAGCCGGCTGGGCCTTCTGTCCGGTCTGCGGCGGCTCCGAATTTCTGGAGGGGATTCCAATCTTTTCAGAGGCGGACGATTTTGAGCGGTATGCCACCGTTTCGCCGCTGTCCGCGGACGTGAGGGAGGATTACCTGAGACACCGTTTCCCGCAGCCGGGGGGAGAGGCGGCGGAAGAGCCGCAGCCAGTGCAAGAGCCACAGTCGGCGGAAGGGCAGCCGCCGCTGGAGAAGCCTGCGGAAGAGCCGCAGCGGGAAGAGGAGCCGCAGTCGCCGAAGAAGCCCGCAGGCGAAGTGCGGCCGACGGGAGAAGCGCAGCCGCAAAAAGAATTGGCAGGAGCGCCGCAGTGGGCAGAGAAGCCGGCAAAGGAAGCACAGCCGCAAAAAAAGCCGCAGGAAGAGCCGCAGCCGGCAGAAATTCCGGTGACGGAAAAAACTGCGGAGACGGCCGGCATGAGTTTAAAACCCGCCACAAAAGCCGTTGCCGTTTTGGGGAGTTTTCTGGCCCTTGGCCTCGCCATTCTGGGCTGCATCGTTCTTGGAAACGGCTTGGTGGAGGTCATGGACGACGTACTCTATGGCGTTTCGGATCCCGGAGGATCCGGTCTGGTGCAGTTTCGGGAAATGTTGGCGACGTGGCTTGGAGGTCTGCTTTTCTCCATCGTCCTCGCAGTGGGGGCAGGCGGCTTTTTGGGATTGTGCTGTGCCTATCTGCGCATTCGCAGGGTGCCCCTCGTCAGCCAGCTCCTGGCGGCGGTGACATCCTTTATCAGGAGGATTCCGGGAGAACTCTGGATCGTGGCGGCTTATGTTGTCTATGACGGGGAACATGGAGTGCGGGACATGGTTATTGCGGGGGCCTTCGTGGCGCTGGGCAGCGCTTACATCGGAGGTTTTGCTCACTGCGGGATTACGGAGGGGATTACGGAGGGCAGATGGAACACCCCCGCCTCCCCGGATGAGTTTGCGGGGCTCCTTAAGCGGGGCGGGTTAAGCGGGGTGGGAAAGGAGATACGGCTTCTTGCCCACTGTGCGATTGCCCACACCCTGCGGCGGGACATGACGACGGCCGTGGGATTGTTTGGCGGGCCTGCCAGTTACAGTGCGCTTCTGATCCTGCTTTTTACCGTGCCGGACGGGCTCGTCAGCATGGCCGTATGGGGAATTCGGAAGAGAAGGTCTGAGGACGGGGGAGGTGCGTGACATGAGCATTGGATGGAGCTTGAGTGAGCTTGGGAGATTTCTCTTTGTGGAAATGATTTGGGCGTTTCTTCTCTTCCTTTTGTGTCTGTTTTTCGGACAGCTGACGGCCATGGCCCGCTTAAGCCGGGCTCCGGTTCTGACGCAGCTTTTGAATGCGGAGTTCGCCCTGTTTCGCCGGGTTCCGCTTCTGCCCATGCTGGCGTTGGCTGCGGTCTGGACAAACGGAGCGCTCGACGTGGCAACGATGACGGTTGTCCTGTTTCTGAGGTTTGTGCCGGAGCTGTCGGACGCCCAGATGGAGGGCATGAGGAGGGTGCCGGAGAATGGGAATCCGGAGGGCACCGGAGCCTGGATGCTTTTTAAGCAGTCGCTGGCCTTTCCAGACCGGGTGAGCGTGCTTGGCGGAATTTGGAGAAGCCTGTTTTTGTGCGGATGGCTTTTCAGCGTCCCTCGCCATCCTTTCATGAATGCGGTGGCGGGCGTTCCCTTCCTCCTGGTGACGGTGACGGTCGGCTTCTGGTTTGTGGGGCTTTTGACGGAGGCCGTCCTCCGGTTTTTGTGCGGACGGCTGCAAAGGAAGGCCTGACATGGGGGAGGCCTGACGGAGGAGGTGCCGGGAGACGGTGAAAGAGAGGGAGTGGAGACGTGTTTGACATAGGAATTGATTTTGGGAGTACGTATACGACGGTGTCGGTATACCGGGTGGAGACGGGGCAGTTGGAAACGGTGTTTTTTAATCAGGATTCGCCCTATGTCCCCTCGGTGGCGGCCTACGACGGGAAAAAGCTGGAATTCGGTCGGGCCGCAAAGCTCCATGCGGGAAAAAGGGGGGTCTCCGTCTATAAGGCGTTTAAAATGCTTCTCACGGAGACGGATGAGGAGAAGCTGGAAAAGCGGGGCTACCTGGGTCTGCACACTCCGTCCTGGATTGCCAGGGAGTTTCTGGTCGACCTGATTCACAAGGTTCTGGCCCGCACCGGCGAGGAGCAGATCGGGTGTCTGGTCATCGGCGCGCCGGAAATCTGGTTCCAGGAGGTGAAGACCATCGCCGCAAGGAGCATTCTGCGGGACATCTGCCTGGAGATTCCGGAGGTTGGCTCCGTGCAGGTGGTCAGCGAGCCGGCGGCGGCCAGCGCATTCTTCTCCTACAATTATCAGATGATTACGGGAAAGGCCTTTGACGGGAACATCCTGCTGATTGACTATGGCGGAGGAACTCTGGACCTCACCCTCACCCAGGTTACGGCCCGGCCGGACGGGAAAAACCGGCAGCGCATGGAAATCAAGGTGCTGGAGGCGGTGGGCGCCGGGGAGAATGCGGAGCGCCGCATCGGCAAGGCGGGCATTGTCTACATGGAGGTGGTGGTGGCGGAGGCCATCTGGCGGGCCGGCCTCGTGGAAGGGGACGGGGGACCGAGGATCGACGGGAAATTTCTCCGGGCGGTCAATGCGCTGGAGGATGAGCTGCAGAGCCGGACCGAGGAGATCGGTGCGTTTTTTTCGGAGCGGGGCGTCGATGATCCGGACCGGCTGGGCGAGGAATTTACCAGTATCGACTACCGGGGGGAAGAGCTGGACATCACTTACGGGCTTCTGGCGGAGGTCTACGACGAGGTGATACGGCCGGTCCTCGATGAAAAGCTGAGGGAAATGCTTTCTTTCATGGAGGGGAAAGGAATCGATTACGGGGACAGCCGCTGGGATTCCTTTAAGATTGCGCTGGTCGGCGGTTTTGGAAATTTTTACCTGGTGAAGAAGCAGGTCATGGACCTGTTTCAGTTTACGCCGGGGGACAGGCGTCAGTCGGATATCATTCGCAACAAGTCGGACTGCGAGAAGGCCGTTTCCCTGGGAACCGCCCTGCTGGCCTCCCGCATGGTGGGAATCCGCCAGACGGCGCCTTATTCTATCGGCGTGTTCGCCCGCAGCGCTTCCGGGGAGACATGCCGGGATTATGCGTTCCGTTACAAAGAGGACATCGAGTTTGGAAAGGCGTATTTTCCGGTCAGCCCTGCGGACGGGCACCGGATCGTCACATTTATCGCCTCCAATTCCATTTCCCGGCTCGTAATCAACATGGGGCACGACGAGCAGACGGCGATCATCGTGCCGCTGAAGGAGGAGTTTAAAAATCGGCTGGAGAACGTGGTGAAAAATGCGTACCGGACGGCGGTGATCGGTTTTTCCCTGGACCCCTCCGAGGTGGTGAGCGTTCATGTCTGCGAATACGACCTGCTGGAGGATGAACTGGGGGAGGATCACGTGATTGAGCTTACCCGGTTTGACGAGCTGTTTGAGTTGACGAGGGTGGAAAAGCTTGACGGAGTATCAGGTAATTGCGCAATATGAAACTGCAGAGCGGATTCTCGCAATTTCATGTTTCGCAATTGCCTAGAACAAAGTATGTTTGAAAGGAGGAAACGGGATGAATTGCCTCGCATGTGGAAGTGATGAGGGGGAGGCGGCCATGAGCCGCTGTCCCAGATGTGGATTCCCCCTGATTCACACGGTGGGAGAATCGGAGGACCAGGAGAGGACGCTCGAAAAGATGGCGGAGGAATACCGGAGGAAGAAGCTGGATGGGTTGTCCCTCGGGTTTCTGACCTACCGGCATGAGCTGAGGGAGGGGCGTCTGGTGCAGTGCGGCATTCAGGAGGTCACGTTCCCGGTGCCGGCCTCGGAGCTTTCGCCTGGGGAGATTTTCTGGCAGGAGGGAAAATTTGCCAGAATCCGGGGCGGGAAGGAGATCACGCTGACCTTGGTCGTCCGGAAGGACGGGGCGAGGCGGAAGACTCACCTGCCGATGTGCGCACCGGGGACGGACGGCTTCTGGAAAGTGGGACTCCTGTTGGGACCGGGCTTTGCGGTGCGGCTGGCCGTGGGGGACGAGACGGCTTACAGATGCTCCGGCGAGGTGCCGCTTTTGCGGTTTGCAATGTCCGGGGAGGAATAGGATCTATGTGGAGCCGTCTAAAAATTATGGGAACGAACGGAATTATAGTTTACAAAGCAGGTCAAAATTGTTAAAATTTATGTAATCATGGAGTGAGGGCGATGTTTTCCTATAACAGATTTTGGCACTTTGTATTTGCGGACGAGACGGATACCTATTTCATAGAGAGCGGGACGGGGCTTAAATTCCGCTTTTATTTGTGGTATCGGCTTTGCCAGGATGAGTTCAGGGAGATCTACTTTCTCAATGGGACGAAGCGGAATTTGAGGATTGAGTTTTTGGACCCGGCATCCTTTGGCGCTTACAACCAGAAGCCGGTCCTGGGCGTGTTCGGAAAGGCGAAGAACTATGACAGGGAAGACCGGGTCCAGCCGGTAGAAAACCTGGCAAGATACCGTGGTTGGATGGAGAAGCAGTTAAAAAGAGGGCGGCAGGCCTTTGTGATTCCCCTGGACGTTTTTGAGAGTCTCACCTCCGGGGCGGACGGGGAACGGTTCTTGGACGGGCTCATCGACCTGGCCGGGCAGAGGACGGAGAGCACCGTGATTTTGACCGCCCCCGTTCAGGGGGAGGAGACCAGAAGGCTCCTCGGCGGGCCGGCTTTTGAATATTGCGGCAGGGCGGGCAGAAGGCTCTGCCCGCAGCTGTATGACATTTTGCACGGAAGGGAGCGGACCGGCCTTTATGGAGCCCTCCACGAGGAGCTCGACGGTGCGGCGGTGTTTCTGCACGCATATGACAGAGAGCAGCTGAAAAGCCTTGTCCGGGCGGCTCAGTTCAGGCAGACGAAGGAGATCTGCGGGGAGGTGGAGCTGGAGGCGATTGCAGAGTATCTTTATTGCTGGTGCCGCTCCCGGAACCTGAGGGAGGGGTCGGCGGTTCTGCCCGCCCCCCGAAAGTCGGTCCGCCTTGCGGATCTGTATGACCGGCTCCAGAGCGAAAACGTCTGGAGAAAGCTGAGAAAAGCTGCCGCCAGCTTCCATGTCAGCAGAAAGTCGGATCGGATTGAAACCCTGTACCCGGATCTTGAGGGGCGGCTTTCCGGCTTTTACTGCGGGGAGACGGACTGTTACCGGGAGCTTGTCAGGGCTGTCGACGGCATCGATTTGGCAGGATGCCTGGAATACGGCGTTTCCCGCACGGAGCTTTCCCGGTTTGAAGAATTTAAAGAACAGATACGCACGCCGTCCAACTGGGACATTTGCATAAAGGTGGAGGAATATGTGCTCCGGTATCTGGCGGAGCTCCGTCAGGCTTTCCTTTCGGGTCGGGCAGAGTGGGATGATCTGGAGCGGGTGGACGAAGTTCACCGGATCACCCGGATCCTGGAGGCCATAAATTTTGGCGGGCAGCATCTTTGGGAGAGTCCGGGGGCCGGGGAACCCACGGAGATACTCGCCATCTGCGAGCTGTATCAGCAGTATCTGGATATCTCCAAGACGAGATGCCGCTATGGCAGGAAGCGGAGACGGTTAAAGCGGGAATACGACGAGATGCTGGAATTGGGGGAGGAGGATCCGGAGCTTGCCGTGCGCCTGGAAAACGTCTGGAAAAGAGAACGGGTTTTTGAACATGCGGAGAGGGAGGCGAAAAAGCGGATTCTCCAATGCGAGGAGGACCTGGAAGAACAGAATTTTGGGACGATTCGGGAAGTCCTCCGGGAGTGGAGCGAGGAGAGACCCGAGAGTCGGCAGATAATCGCCGCAGCCCCGGAGGAAAAGGATCAAATTGACGAGTCGGATCCGGTGCAGGAGAAGTATGATCTGGAGGCGGCAAGGCGGATTGCGGATCTGGTCCATTATCATGGATGAAAGAACGATCAGGGGAAGGATCAATTAGGAGAAGAGGGTAAGACAGATGGGACAGAAAATCGGAGTCGATTTGGGAAGTACCTATTCTTCCTTCGCCGTGTTTGACTGGGAGGGAGGCATGCCCAGGACGGTGACGGCGGTGCAGGGGAGCACGGCGGCCAGCGAGCCGTCGGTGGCGGTCATTGACATGAGCGGAAACTGGCAGTACGGCACGGCTGCGAAAAACATGGTTCCCTTGTCAAGCTTGTATCCCCGGATTCAGGTGTTCCGGGCTTTTAAGATGCTGCTTCCGGAGAATCGGAAGGAGATTTTGCAGGGCGGCGGATATTCCAGGGAGCACTCCCCGGCAGACGTGACCAGAAGATATCTGGACCATTACCTGAGCGGGATCTTAAACCGGCTTGACAGCCCGGAGGACGGGAGGGAGATCGAGCAACTGGTGATCTGTGCGCCGGAGATCTGGGGGAAGGACGACAGAACCCAGGACGGCAGGGCGGTCTTAAGCGATATCTGCAAGGGGTTTGACTACGTGAAGTCGGTGACCGTGGTCAGCGAGCCGGCGGCGGCCAGTGCTTTTTTTGCATTCAGCTTTATGAAAAACACGGGAAAGCCCTTTGACGGCAGAATCCTGATTATCGATTATGGCGGCGGAACTTTGGACATCACGCTGACGCAGGTACATGCGGAGGGCGGCGGGAAGGAATCCCTGGCACAGATCAGGGTTCTTGATTCCACCGGCGCAGGCGAGAATCAGAGGGACGGGAAGCTGGGGGATGCGGGGATCGCCTACATCCACGCCCTCTGCCGCCTGGCCCTGGAGGAGGGCGGGGTTCTGGAGGCGGGAGAGTCACCGGCGGGCAAGGAGTTCGAGCTGATGTTTGATTTTGCGGAGCAGGGGCTAAAGCAGCCGGAAAACCTGGCGAAGATCCGCAGGCAATTAAAGAAATACGGCGATGACTTTTCTGAGTTTGCGGCTTCCTCCGAGACGGTATTCTCCGTGAATTACGGCATGACGACGGTGCCGGTCACCTACACCCTCTTAAACAGGGCCTACGAGGAGGCCATCGCTCCGGTTCTCAGGGAACAGCTGGACCTGATCCGGGTCTCCATGGACGCTCACAAGGTGGACTACATGGACGGTGATTCCGACAGCTTCAAGATCGCCCTGGTGGGCGGTTTCGGGAATTTCGCCCTGGTGGAGCGGCAGGTCAGGGAATATTTCAAATTTTCCGCCATTGACCGGAGACTCAAGGACATTGGCGCCGAGATGAAGGAGGTGGCCGTTTCCTACGGGGCGTCCCTCATTGCGGACGGGGCGGTGAAGATCAGGAGCACGGCGGACCGGAGCCTCGGCATCTACAGCCACCGGGAGGGGAGTGCGGAGGAAATCTGCCGGTTTGCCATCCTCTACCGTCAGGATCTGGAGCCCTACCGGATCTACCCTGTCCTGAATGAAAAAGGAAGGCCCTCGGTGTTTTTGAATTCCATGGGGAGGATCGAGGAATTCGGCGTGTCCAGAGGGCTTGACGAGGACGGAAGGCCCAGGAAGCCCCATCATCTGGTGTTAAAGAAATCCGTTCGGGAGAGGCTTAGCCATCTGCCGGTGGACACCTACGTCCGGTATGGGTTTTCCATCGATCCGTCCGGAATTTATTATTTTCACGTGGAGGCGCAGAACGACGACACCGGTGAATTCGAACCCTTCGGGGAGCCGATCCCGCTGGACCGGTACAACCGGCTCTTTGAGAACATGATCGAACTGGACTGGGATTACTGAATCGTCACTGATATTTGTAAAAGGCACGGCCTTGCGGAGGGAGAAGAGATGGTTTTTCAGAACATGGAGCGTTACCTTGAGATTTTGAAATCGAAGGAGGACATCTCTGCGGAACAGGTGTTGGGAGGCTTTCAGGAGCTCTGCAAGGACGTGACCAGGGCCGGACAGAACGTGGCCTATCATGACGTCAGGGACGTCCCGGCCTTTCTGGAGCTGTTGTTCTGGACGGGAAACCTGTATTGTCGACTGTACGAGAAAAAGAAAGAGCAGCTTTCGGGGTATGACGAGGCGGAGGACGTGGGAGAGCTGCACAGGGAGATTCAGGAGAACCAAGAGCTTTTGCGGGGGATCGGAGAGCGGGTGCAAAGCGTCAGGGGAGAGAGGGAACGGCTGGCCCGGGAGGTAAAAGAAGCCGAGGATGGCGCAAGGGAACTCTCCCTGGAGACGGAGCGGCTTAAGAGCCGGAATGCGGCGCTTAAGGCGCAGATCGAGGAGGAAGAAAGGCGGAAGCGGGAGGCCGGGGAGGAGACCCGTGCGCTTCGGGCCCAGTTCGAACAATACAAGCAGGAAGCCCTGATGGCCTTGGACGATGCGGAGAGCCTTCGAAAGAGCAATGAGAAGTTTCGGAACGGGGAGCTTGCAAAGGCGAGGGAGGAGCTTGAGGGGGCGGAAGCGGAGAGAGCGGTCCAGGAAAAGGAATTTCAGGAGCTAAATGCGGGCAGGGCGGCGCAGACGGAAAAACTACGGGAATGGAAGGCCAGAAAGGAAGAGCTGGAAAGCCAGATTGCCTCTGGGGAATTTGGGCGGGATCAGATAAAAAAACGTCTGGAGAGGCTGGAGGCCGCATATAAGGGCCTGTCGGAAGAAAACGAGGAGCGGGCGAGGAGGGCGGAGGACCTTGCGGCCCGGTGCCTGGAGCTGGAAGGGCGGAAGGCGGAGCTGGAGAGCCAAAATCAGTCGGCGGAGGCGGAGACGGAGAATCTGCAGGACGAGATTCGCCGGCGGGAAGAGAAAAATCGGGGTCTTCTTGCGATCCTTGAGAAAAGCCGGGGGGAGGAGAAGCGGCTCAAGGATGAGACGAAGCGCCATGAGGACGAGATCCGCTCCCTCCAAAAGAAGCTGGATGATTTGGACAGCGAGCGGGAAAACCTCCAGATGGAGCAGGAGAAGATGAACGAACGGCTGGAGGACCTGAACAGGAGTTTTGACCCCGCCATACGCAAAGAGGTGGAGCAGAGGTTAAAAAAGACGAAGGACAAGGAGGCGTTTTTCACGAAACAGCTGGAGGGGATACGGAAGGTGGTCGCAGTCATCGCCCCCCGCATCCAGACGGCCGGAGATTTCGGTGACATGGACAAGATCCGGCAGGCTTTGTCCGAGATTGACAAGAGCATAGACGAACTGGCAAACGGAATCAGATTGTATGAGAAAATTATAGAGGAGAGCCTGACATGAATTGTTACGTGTGCGGAACAAAACTGGACGAGGGAGCGGACCGCTGTCCCTGTTGCAAGGAATACGTGGTGGATTTCATCGGTGATTCGGAAAATACGGGGCGAATCTTAAAGGAAAAAGGGGAAAGGCGGCGGGAGAAGCTTCTGTCCCAATACGGGATTGAAATCGCCGTTTACAAATGGGAGGAGGAACAGTCCCGGAAGATGCGGGTTCAGATGCCTCCTGCGGAGAGCCTGTACCGCAGCGAGGGATGGCTGGAGGAACCCTTTGCAAGGGTGCCGGGCATGGAGGAATTTGCGGTTGAGACGGCGGTTCGGAAAGCTGGAGAAGAAAAAACGGTTGTTATGACGGTTCAGTCTTTTTCGTCACCGACCTTTTTGCATATCGGGGCCGTGATCGAGGATGGGTTTAAACTCCGGCTGGTGTTAAAAAATGACGACGGGGAGATTCATCGCTCGGAGGCGGTTTCACTTTTGGATGTTCTATAAAACATTTCAGTTTCCGCATTTTTATTTTCACCAAGAAATGCGGAAACTGAAAAGACAGAGAAGTATCGTGCGGCGGGACGTAGTCGGCTGCGGGGAGGACAAGAATGGCATTAAAGAAAAAGATCAGGCGGACCCAGAATGCGATTATAAACAAGATCCGGGGAACGAAAAAGACGGATGCGGAGAGGGAGAAGGAGATCAAGGAGCAGGTGGCGGAGCAGACCCGGAGGATGTGCGACATTAAGGGGATCCTGGAGGCGATCGACTTTTCCCTCAGCGAGCTTCCGTCGGAGGAACTGGAGAAGAAGATGTCGTCCGGACAGTCGGTGCCGGATTATGAGCTGGTCCGGAAGATGGCGGTGGCTTATCTGGACCAGGCGAGGGCCACGGAGATGGATACCTCCAGGATCGACGAGAGCATCCGCTACGCCGCCAACGCCTTTGCAGAGGGCGTCAAGTACGGGCAGCTCAACAAGGCCAGGTGGGGCATGGTCGCCATGATGCACCTGATCCAGTATGAGCGGGAGGACGTGGACGAGACGGACCGGGGGCAGTTTGCCGAGATGGCTGCCAGGAAGGAGCGGCAGGCGGAGAACTACGTGACCATGCTCAAGGAGTGCAAAAAGTTAGATAACCGGGAGAAGCGGAAGGCGAAGTTAAATTCCCTGTATCGGAAGTTTGTCGGTGAATTTGAGGCGAAACGGGCAGAGTTCAACAGACTCCGGGAGACGGAGGAGGGCGAGTACGCCATGGGAGAGCTGGAGGAGAACGCCCACCATCCCATCAACCTCTCCATGCTGGCCTCCGAGCTGGACGCCCTGCTCACGGTGATCAGCCGGAAGGATATGGACATCCTGCTCCTTCGGGGGGAGATCCGGGAGATCAACCGCCAGATCGCCCTGATTCAGTCCACCATGGACCAGATCTATCTTGCCTTGAGCGAGGATTCCTACGTGGAGGACCAGGATCTCCTGGCCAGGATCGAGGAGGTCAATAGAGAGCGGCAGGAGGCGGTCAGCCGGATCATCGTGGAGAGCGAGCGGATGGACACTGCGCTGACAGAGCATCAGACGGCCATGAAGCAGATTTTGGATTCCCCCGCCAGTGCGAAGAAGACGGCTCAGAACCTGGTCTATCTGGAGCGGAAAGAGCAGGAAGAGATTGAAAAGAAAGAACGAATGGAGGCCAACCGTGCAAGGCGGAGGGCGGAGAAGGAGCGGAAGATCGAGGAGCTTAAGCGGCGTCAGCGGGAAGAGCAGGAGGAACGGGAACTGGACAGGACCCTTGACGATCTGGAGCAGGAGCTGGAAGAGGGCTTCGAGGAGGCCTACATGGAGGACGCCCTGGAGGAAGTGGAAGCCGAAAATTACCAGTACAATGAGGATTATTGATAAGGAAGGGAGACCCCATGGCGCTTGGCGGTATGTTTGACAAAGGGAAACGGGAAGAGAGAGTGTTAAAGAAAGAGCGGAAAAAGAAGAATAAGCTATGGCAGGAGAAGCTTTGCCGGGAACTTAGCTATGCGGACTGCGCTGCGACCCTGGAACGGTGTAAGCTGGAACTGGACACGGTCATCAAGCTGGAGCGGATGCGTTACAACGAGCGGGTGGACAAGGGGCTGGATCCCAAAAATCAGAGGGAGCGGATCGCCAATGCGGCCAAGGGCCGGAGGATCGTGGACCAGGCCATGGTGGAGCTGGAGGACAACCGCAATACGGAGGATTTAAATACCAGCATCAACCTGGTGTGCCTGGCGGTCAGACAGTTGGACCGGGTGTCGGATTCCACGCCGTCGGTGAGCAGGCGTTTTTACGGCTATGCCAAGGGCCTGTTCCGTTCCGAGCAGGATTACCTTGCGGAGCTCAACAAGCTGGAGATGCCGCCGGAGGTGGACAATCTGGTGAGCGGCAGCTTTGTGGACGACCTGGTGGCGGGAGGAAGCTATGACGCCTGCCTGAAGAAGCAGCTTCGGGGAAACAAGGAGGCCAGAAGCCAGACGGCGGCGCAGTACGGGGCCATGCTGGACGAGCTTCCGGCGGGCGGCACGGAGTACGGCGCCGGGGCAAAAAGCGACATAAGGGCGGCGAGGAAGATGACCGATCTGTAGGGCGGCGCCCCGCAGAGCTTGGGAAGGAGAACAGGATATGGAAAGGCAGTATATACGGGAGATCAACCGTCTGGATAACGAATATCATTCCCTGCGGAACCAGGCCATGGCGGCTAACATGGCAAACGGAGGGGCAGTATCCAGGGAAGAGGGAAAGCTCTACCAGAAGGCGGCGGAGGTTTGCGCCATGGCGGCTTCCATGAGCGTGGGTGCGGCCCAGGATAGATGGATCGAAAGGCAGATCGACTGCGAGGGCGAGCTCTGCCATATCGTGGAGATTCTGAATCCCAGGGCGGTCAAAAACATGGAGGCGGCCGCCGAGGCAAAGAAAAAGAACGGGTCGGCCTCCGGGCGGCAGACGGAGGGAGGCACTGCGGGAGGCGCTCCCGGAAATGCGTCTGGAAATCCGGCAGCAGGCGGCGGCAGGGCTTCCGGGAATCCGGCGGCCGGCGGCCGGGACGAGATCAGTGAGGAGACGGTCGCATCCTGGTTCCGGGAGGCCCCGAAGACCGGGTTTGAATCCGTGGCCGGCATGGAGGGATTAAAGGCCCTCATGGAGCGGATCATCCGGGACATCGGCAACGCCAGTTTGAATGCGTTTTTTGAGATGGAGACGGTCCAGTCCTTCTTTTTCTACGGACTTCCCGGCTGCGGAAAGACCTTCCTGTTGGAGGCCTTCGCCCATGAGCTCATCGAGAGGTTCGATTTTAAATACATGTGTCTGTCCGGGGCGGACATCCACGAGAGCCTGGTGGGACGGACGGAGAAGATCATCAAGCGGATGTTCGAGGAGGCGGAAAAGAACGCCCCCTGCATCCTGTTCATCGACGAGATCGACGGCGTCTGCGGCAACCGCAAAAAGAGCCATCAGCCGGCCCACGTGATCTCCGCCACCAACCAGTTCCTCACCAGCTATAACGATTTGATCAAATCCGACAAGCAGGTGATCTTCATCGGGGCCACCAACAACCCGGAGGACGTGGACATCGCCATGCTGGACCGGGTGGAGCTCATCGAGGTGGAGCTGCCGGACGCCGCCGCCAGGGCCAATTATTTCAGGATGCGGCTGGAGCACATCATCCGGAACGAAGAGGGCTTCTCCTATGAGGACATGGCAGGGCAGACGGAGGATTTCAACTACCGGGATCTGAGGAAGTTTACCGCCAGGCTCAAGAAGGAGCTGGTGACCGAGATCGGAGTCTCCTACGGAAACGACACGGCCGCCGCGACGGAGGCCATGAAAAACAATGCTTTCTGCCTGAGGGGAGAGACTTTCAAAAAGGTCAGAGAGGAATATCACTTGCTGCCCAAGGATACCGGCCATCTGAAACAATGGGCGCAGAGCGCCATGGAGGAGCTGGGCGGCTGAGGGGAGAGGGAAACTTATGGCGGACAGAGCGGAAAATGAAGCTGGACAGGCGGCGGAAGGTGCGAGGGATGCGGCCGGGCAGTGGGCGGAACAAAAGCTGATCCTCCTGGAAGAGTCAGACCAATATGAGAAGGTTCTGTCTGCTCTTACCGGTTCCGGCTATGAAGGGAATCTGGAACGGCTTGGGCGGATGGATCATTACGGTCAGGCAAAGCTTCTGGAGATGCTCTTTGAACAGTCAGAACGGAGAATGGACATGAGTGCTTTGCTTGGCGTGGAGGAGGCTTACGGCCTGCTCTTTGCCGGCCCCTCCGGCTGTGGGAAAATGACGACGGCAGAGCATCTTGTGGGAAACTTAAAGGATATGGGATATACTCGTCTGGTGACGTTGAGCGGTGTTCGGTTCGGAGTGCATTCCGGAAAAAAGGCCGTGAAGCGGATGAAGGCCGTTTTGAGGCTTGCCTCGGAGGAACATCCGCTGATCCTCCTCCTGGAACAGCTCAGTGAGAATCCCTATGGGGGGGAGCTCTATGACCTCCTCCTGGAATTTGCGGAGGAGCAGGAGCCGGGAGTCTTTTTTCCGATTTTGATCGAGCAGGATGGAGGAATGTTTTCCGCCGCCCTGAAACGGGATTTTCCGCTCATCTTCTTTCCTCTTCCCTCTTTCGAGGAGCGGAAAAATTACATCCGCCTCCATCTGAATGTGGAGGTCGCCTATGAGGAAGACGGGGAGGCGGGAGAAGAAGAGGCCTTTTCCTATCAGGTCGCATTGGAAGGGATCACTCCGGATGAGATTGCGGCGGAGACGGAGGGGTTTGACTATGCGCAGATGAAGCGGCTGATGGAATGGATCAAATTGTACCTGTCTGACATTGTGGTGCGGGACCACGTGTCGGAGCAGTATGCCTATGAACGGCTGCGGGACGGGGGCTATTACAAAGTAAGGGGCCATATGGTGCGGCAGGCGATCGCCATGGCGAGAGAGACGGAGGGCCAAAGCCAGGCCGCCGCCCCTGCGCTCCAGCCGGCCATCGGGCTTCTCTCCCAGAGGGAGCATCCGGCCGGGGAGAAGGCGGCGGGGAGCCCGGAGCCGTCCGTCCGCCTGACCCTCTCCGAAATCGAGCAAAAGGTGAAGACCGCAGCGGAGGGCGGGCCGAAGGACGCCCGTGCCCTGGCGTTCCGCTACCGGGAACGGGTGTATCAGACGGATGAATTTGGAAACGTGGACGAGCGCCTTGCCAACGCATCTGACGAATACGACGAGGAAGAGTGACGTAAGAAAGTCTGGGGCGCCCTCCCCGGGGAGGGC
>JAAWRC010000023.1 GCA_022800815.1 Lachnospiraceae bacterium
GCGGAGTTTTCTGTTTTGGTACTCTGCTCACCGCCTCCAGCATGGGGTAGTCTCCCCAGCTCTGCTGGGGGATTTATACTGTTTCATTAATAAGTACTGCGCTCCGTTATTTATCGTTTTAGGCAAAATGTTTCTTTTCCTGCCATTTAAATGTCCCGCCCGGTGATATGTAAATTCAGGCCATCTCTTATATAATTCCAACTGGTGTCTCTCACTGCCATGTATTTTCAACCAGGGAACATCCGATGTTTTAGCTTGAAGCAAAAGGGAATTTAATGTTTTTCACCATTCTGTTTTCTATCCGAATAAACAAATAAAACATCTCCCAGCTCCGGCTTTTTATCTAAACCGATATCCACAATTGGTTTTTGATGACAATATACTCCCGAAACTGAAAAATCATAATCAGGAAAAACTATCACCAATATATTGAAAAGGTCTTTTATAAATTTAGTTGACAGAGCCGCCACGTAATCTGGCTCCTGCGGTCTGCATACATGATTGAGCCACCTCATAGTATCCAGAAGCGCTTTTTCAATCAAAGGCTCTAACATATACTCATTATATTTCACAATATTGGCATTCATTTTGTATCCCCCACCTAAAAAAACAGCACTCCCGAATGCTCCATGATATCCTTCAGTTATTCATCTTCCCAAAAATATCATCCACTCAAAAGTGCTGTTCCAGATCTGTATATATTCTGTTTTTCAGCGGATGGCCCTGCAGTTGCACTGTCCTTTCTCGATTCATCATTTTTAGCCATTGTTTTTTAGAACTTATCCCACTATATTTATCGACCATTTACAACAAATCTTAATTCTAAATCCGCTTAACTTCCGCTCCCTTATCCTATTTCTTCCCCCTCTTAAATCTCCTGTGAAAATGCAGGCCTCTGTTATTTTCACTTCCTCCCCAAATACTCCCCAATCTGCTTCTCCATACACGCTGCCACGTCTCCACGTTCCAGATAGACTTTCGTCCACTCCACGATCTTCTCCATGGCCGTCCCCACGTTCCAGCGGGGGGCCCAGCCGAAGGTCTTTTTGATCCTGGAGCAGTCCAGCTTCAGAAAGCCGGCCTCGTGGGGCCCTCCGTCGTACTGATTGACCCAGCGAACCGGGTTTCCTCCCGCCCGGTTCCATTTATCGCAGAACAGGGTGGTCAACTTGCCGGTGGTCAGGCAGTCGGCGTCGTTCGGCCCGACGTTGTAGCTTCCGGCGCACTCGGGATTCTCGTACTGTGCCTGTGCGATCATGAGATAGGCCATGACTGGCTCCAGGACGTGCTCATAGGGGCGGGTGGAGTGCGGATTCCTCACTATAATGTCACGGCCTGCCGAAGCCGCACGGATGCAGTCCGGTATGATTCGGTCGGTGGCAAAATCTCCGCCCCCGATCACGTTGCCCGCCCGCACCGTAGAAATCGCCGTTACTGCCGAAATCGCTGTTTTGGAATTTTCGGCGTTCTCGGAGGGCTGAAAGAAAGAATTCAGGTAACTGCTGGTCACCAGTTCGGAACAGGACTTGGAATTGGAGTAAGGATCGTACCCGTTCAGGATGTCGTCCTCCCGGTAACCCCACTCCCATTCCCGGTTCCAATACACTTTGTCCGTGGTCACGTTCACGAAGGAGCGCACCGAGTGACAATTCCGGACACACTCCAGCACATGGACCGTCCCCATCACGTTGACCTCGTATGTGTAGACCGGATTTTTGTAGGACTCCCGCACGATCGGCTGCGCCGCCATGTGAATGACGATCTCCGGCTGCGTTTCCTCAAATACCTGTTTCATGTGCCGCAAATCCCGCACGTCCCCCAGGACAGAGCGCATCCCCTCTTCCACTCCGCACAGGGTAAAGAGTGCGGGGGAGGTGGGCGGCTCCAGGGCGTACCCCGTCACGTCAGCCCCGGCGTCCACCAGCGCCTTGCACATCCAGGCCCCCTTGAAACCCGTGTGTCCCGTTATCAGGACCTTTCTGTCTTTATAAAAGGACAATCCATTCAACAATCCGCTCATCTTTTCTCTCCTGCATCTATACGCTCCCGAAAGCTCCGAACGCTCTCTAAACAAGCACCGAAACCAGAACTGTCATTTTCCTACCGCACATTTTACCGCCTGCTCACCGCTTCCGTTATCACCTTCGCCATGTAATCAATCATCTCATCTGTCATTCCGGGATAGACGCCCACCCAGAAGGAATCCCTCATGATCCGGTCCGTATTCTCCAAGGAGCCGGCAATTCGATAGCCCTCCTTTCTTTCCCGCATTTCGTCAAAACAGGGATGTCTGACCAGGTTCCCGGCAAAAAGCATGCGGGTCTGGATCCCTTTTTCCTCCACATAGGGAACCACCTGATTCCTGTCGATTCCCGACCCGCAGGTAATCAGAAACCCAAACCAGCTGGGATCGGAATTTTCACACGCCTCCGGCAGGATCACCCGGTCCGCAATGCCTTCCAATCCGTTTTTCAAACGGGCAAAATTCTTTTTCCGCCGTTCCACGAAAGAGGGGAACTTCTCCAGCTGGGCACAGCCGACGGCCGCCTGCATGTCCGTGGCTTTCAGGTTGTATCCAAAATGGGAATACACGTACTTATGGTCATAACCCAAAGGCAGCTCCCCGTACTGCTTATCGAACCGATGACCGCACAGATTGTCGTGCCCCGACGGGCACACGCAGTCCCGGCCCCAGTCCCGGAACGAACGGACGATTTTATTCAACAGCGGATTGTTCGTGTATACGGCTCCCCCCTCCCCCATGGTCATATGGTGCGGCGGATAAAAGCTTGAGGTCCCGATGTCGCCGACCGTCCCCGTAAAACGGGTTTCGCCATCCATCGAGTACGTCGACCCCAGCGCATCGCAGTTGTCCTCCACCAGCCACAACCCGTGCGCATCGCAAAATTGCTTCACTGCCTTCAGGTCAAAAGGATTCCCGAGGGTGTGGGCGATCATGACCGCCTTCGTCCTGTCCGACAACGCCCCCTCCAGCCTTGTGACGTCAATATTGTACTGGGGAATCGTGACATCCACGAAGACAGGCACCGCCCCGTACTGAATCATCGGCGTGACCGTCGTGGGAAACCCGGCCGCAACCGTGATCACCTCGTCCCCCCGGCCCACCCTCCGCTCTCCAAGGAGCGGCGATGTCAGCGCCATGAAAGCACAGAGATTTGCCGAAGACCCGGAATTCACCAGGGCGCAGTACCGGACTCCCAGATATTTTGCAAAGCCCTTCTCGAACGCCTCCGTATACCGCCCGGAGGTCAGCCAGAATTCCAGGGCGCTGTCCACCAGATTCACCATCTCCCGGCTGTCATAGACCCTCGACGCATAAGGAATCCGGTCCCCCTCCGCAAAAGGCTTCCTGTTGTTATGGAACTTCTCCGCATACTCCTTCACCGATGATAAAACCTCTTCCCTTGCCACCTGCTCAGACATATTTTCAAACATATTCCCACCCCGTCTTTTCTCAATTTTCTATCTGCCATTGCGCATGCATTTTCCCACATCGTGCACAAACAGTATTTTTACCACTTTTTCCAGGGAGCATTCCCCGAATTCCAAAGCTCTTCCAACTTGTTTTTCTCCTTCTGGCTGTCCATGCACTGCCAAAAGCCGTCATATTTGTAGGCCATCAGCTGTCCCATGTCCGCCAGACGGATCAATGGCTCCCGCTCGAATATCGTCTCGTCACCATCAATCAAGTCAAAGACTTCCGGTTCCAGCACCATATAACCGGCGTTGATCTTGCCCCCGTCATCCCTGGACTTCTCCCTGAAATCCAGAATGCCGTCCTGGTCGTCGATATCCAGCACGCCAAAACGGGGCTCCGCATTTACCGCCGTCAGAGTCGCCAGCTTCTTATGCTTCCTGTGATAGGCCAGCAGGTCCTGAATATTCAAATCCGACACGCCGTCCCCGTAAGTCATCATGAAAGTCTCGTCTCCGACATATTTCCGGATCCTTTTAATGCGGCCTCCCGTCATCGTATGCAGGCCGGTATCAATCAACGTCACCTTCCAGGGTTCGGCTATATTGCTGTGCACCTCCATCCGACCTCCTTGGGAGAAGTCGAAAGTAACATCGCTGTTGTGCAGATAATAATCCGAAAACCATTCCTTGATCATATACTGCTTATAACCGCAGCAGATGATAAATTCATGAAAGCCATAATAAGAATACTCTTTCATAATATGCCACAAAATCGGCTTTTCTCCGATCTCAATCATGGGCTTCGGCCGCAAATGGCTCTCCTCGCTGATTCTCGTGCCAAAACCTCCCGCCAGAATGACTACTTTCATGCTTCAAACGCCCCCTTTTCTTAATGTCCATAGCAAAGATATTTAAAATTCTGCCTGGTAACTCCCTCAGTTTCTTCATCCCACAGGCATTTTCCCCTCACTGCTCGAGCACTTTCATTAGCATAAATTTATAGGAATCGTTTTACTCCCATCAGACGATGAGTGCACAAGGACAACATTACTATGGCAATTATTACTACCAACAAAAGCTTGATCATAACTCCATCCTTATCAATTCTAAAAAGCAATACACCTTTCCATTATTTCCTACTCACACTAAATTTCCTCATACCGTACATAAACACCACAAAAAATATCCCAGACAGTATTATCATCAGTCCCATATATAACACCGCCGCCCCGAACATGCCGTACTCCCCGACGACCAAGTCGGAACACAGATACGCCGCCGCCGCAATCACGGCATACCCCCACATCAGAAGCTTTTGTTGGCGGATCACCGTGTTCATCGTATTCAGGAAACCGGCCAGTCCATGAAATCCACCGCCAAGGAGCAAGATTAAAAGCTCCGTTTTAAAGGGAGACAGATCCGTATTATACAGCCAGGAAAGCACCGGGACGCCCAGAAAGTAAGCGCCCACGATGCAGATCATCGTGATAATCGCAATGATCCCGATCTGCCGGGCCACCATTTTCATGAATTCCCGCATTCTCCCCTCGTTCCACAAAACAGAAACCTTATGTATCACGGGATTAAAAATGAATCCATTTAGCAGGCCGATCACGAAAACCGGCATCGCAATGAATCCGTAGCAGGCCTGCATCTCATCCGTGAGCATCGCATCAATGGCATATTTGGGCGCATTTCCGATATAAAAAGAAAGGAACGAGCCAAGAAACAGCGGAAAGCACAATTTCAGCAGCAAAAAAAGATTGCCTTTTTTCACCTCTCCACTTTCGCTCTGGAATTCTTTTATCATCCATCTGTTTAAGAACAGGAAAACAAGAAAAGAAACAACCGTCGCTATGATCAGGGATGTCAGCAAGCGGCGCAGAACGATAAGCCCCACGCCAAAAACGACAATGGTAACTCCCAGCCGCAGCGTCAATCCCTTCCCAGCCATGTCCAGACGATTTTTCTGCTGGTAAAACCCATGATAGACATCTTCCACCGCATCCACCACCTTGAGCAGACACATCCAGATGATCGTCATGCTTTTTTCCAAGGTGTATGCATTTTTTCTTTGCACAAACAGCACATAGCCAGCAGAGACGAGAATCATCGCCGCTGTCGTAAAAATCCTAGAACTCTTATATTCGGCAAATGAAAACTGTCCCCTCACGTCCGACACCTGAAAATAACGCATCCCGTACTTTCCTATGGAAAGGAACAGGTTCGCATTGGCGAACGCAATGGTAAAAATCCCCGCATCCTTAAGCCCCAGCGTCCTGGTCAGGATCATGAGCATGATGACTGACTGAAAAGCGGACAGCATGCTTCCCGCCATGTTCCAGGTGTAGCTGGACCTCTCTATATTTTTTGACTCCAGAAAGAAAGGTTTTATCTTCAATCGTAACGCTCCTTAAACTAGGATTCTTTTTCAGGAAAATTTAATCTGCTCGTCTCCACTACCAAAGGCCGCTTCATCACCCTTGTGTTAACCTTTATCACATATTCTCCTACCAGCCCAATGAAAAACAATTGTCATACAAGCCACAACCATTATAATTAGGAATTACTCTCGAATCACTGAGTATTGCCATGATATCTTCTGCCGGCAAAACCACATTATCTTGTTCATTATAGCACGGCAGAGAAAAGTATATCGTCTTTTTTCCATCCATATCTATTCCCCAATCCCATCTGTGCTAATATGATATTCTGTTTTTCCATTCTCTTTGAAAAGACGAATTGCCGCTTCATTTGCCGTAGCCGCCGTCACAAACACAAAAACCCCTTTTTGCAACAATCCATCCTGTTCCTGCGTACTCATCACGCCATGGAATTCAATTTTCTTATCTCTGTCATATACCGAAACCAGTTTTGACTTCTTATAATGCTCTTCCATATAAGAACAAATCAAATCTGCCTTCTGCGTAATTCCCCAAACCGCATACAATATGCTTTCTTTTTCTTCAAAACAATTTTTGACATCTTCAATTACATTATCATAATGTTCCACCCATACCGGACGATTAATTTCCTCTGTCTCATAAAACTGACTCACGTCAAACATGTGCCCGTATTTGTCGTAAGCCTCTCTAAGCCGTCTGGCCGCACTTTGGAGAATCACCTTTTTCTCCGCTTCATATTCGACAGGTTTGGGATTCCAGTCAATGGACTCGAATTCATCTCTCGTATATACGTGGACATATCTTGCCAGCGTCGTAAAGCGAAAAGAAAATTTATCTTTCATCAAGATTACCGGTACTCCCATCGCAACACACGGCAAAGCACAATGCAGACGTGTCGTAATAACAAGGCGGGCCTTTTCGGCATATTCCCGAAGATAAAATTTCATCATCTGCTCCGGATCATCACAGTCATGCAATATCTGGCTCCTGATTACTGCGCCATCCTGCAAGTATTTCGGTATGTAGGAATAATACTTCTGAGGAACATCCACCAAATAGACGTTTGCCCCCCCCCCAGAACTTACGTTCGGAATCGTTGCCGTCAAACACCCGTTCATATAGGCGCAAACATTCCTTTCCCTGAGCCACTTTACCGTATAATAGTCCCGGCAGCCGATCGGTTCAAATCTGCGCAGATAAACGATTTCCTCTTCTGAAATATTTCCTCCCATAACACTCAGCCCCAGAAAGACCGGAATGATCTTCGGTGAAAACATAGTAATGTTCAATCCGTCCCGATACCCGTACAACGGAAAACTGACAGGAAGCACCACGTACTCGCCGTCATAAGAAGACAACTGGGAAAGCCCTATGCGGATTACGTCCGCATAATCAATCCCCATCTCCTTATAAAGATTTTCCACGGCAACCAGCTGCATGTCGTCACCAATGTTCACTGAACTCCTTCTGTTTCCGTCAAAAAGAATATTCGCATATTTCATCCTCTTACCTCCATCTTGAATCAGGCAGTGTCAAACTCCACCTGATTTTTTGTTTTATTACTCGACACTACCTCGCTTCTTCAAAATTCAAACATTCCCGTTCTAAAACCAATGGTCGTTTTGTAACCTTGGAAAGAACCACGCCAATATATTCCCCTATTACTCCCATAATCATGATTTGTACTGATCCTAAGAATAAAACGGCTATGAGAATTGGTGCAATACCTGCCGAGAAACTATTCCAATGAACCAGCTTATATATCAAATAAACAATACCAATAACGAATGATATTACCGAACAGGTAAGCCCCAAAAGCGTCGTCAGCCGGAGGGGCGCAGTCGAAGTATTAATGAGGGAATTTATTGCAAAGTCAAGCCAACGCCTGAGATTATAGCTGCTTTTTCCCTTTTTTCTTTTTCTTTGCATATATGGAACAAGTTTTACGGGATATCCCAAATCGGCAACCAAATGACGTACTGACATCGTCCGTTCATTTGAAGCTTCAATCTCTCTCCAGACGGATTTATCCATAATGCCAAAGCCCGTCACCTGTTCCAACTGCGGAACACTGGCTGCGCCTTTGATAATCCTATAATAAACTTTGCGCAAAAAATATTTTATCGGATTTTCCTGGCTTCCCGTCTTTTTCCCCCATACAATCAGATTGCCATCTTCCCATTCTTTTATAAACACCGGTATCATTTCCGGCGGATCCTGTAAATCGCATGGCAACGAAATCACCGCATCACCGGTTGCCCTGATGCAGGCATTCTTTGACGAACGCGCAGGTCCATAGTTCCTATAATTAAAAATCACTTTTACATGCTTATCCGTTGCTGCAAGCTGCCTGAAAATCCGTTCTGAACCATCCGTCGACGCATTATCCGCAAAAACAATTTCATAATCAAAGTTTTTTAAAGTCTGACATATCGCAGAAACCTGATTATAGGCATCCATAATATTTTGTTCCTCGTTATAACAGGCAATACATACGCTCAATTTTTTCATACGCAAATTCATACTCCTTATCATACGAAAAATTAATGATGTCAAAAGAAAAACTATTGAGTATCCATTTGGAAAGCATTATGCAAAATTGCATTAATGCTCTCTATCACTTTTTCATTTCCAAATTGAATTGTCTTTCCTTCTTTCAAGATACGATTTTTATTCAACAAAATTTTATTCTGCACCCATTTATCCAGGTACTCATTCCGGTCAACCAACAATTTTCCTTTCCTCTTACGAGTCCCCCCATCTCGGTCAGACTGCCTCAGCCTTTGAACAAATTCTTCGTAAATTTGCCGAATAAAGCTATCATCATTTATAACCTTTAAAGAATCCAGCCAAAGCGGAGGAAAGGTCCCAATATCCATCAGCCAATCCATTTGCCATATCGCAGCAATGATATAAATGTAATCCCGCAAGGGCATCCTGTCTCCCACATTCCTTTCGGAAATATATTGGCAGCAATATTCAAACATCCATTGCTTATTAATCACTCCATTTGCCAAGGGAAGCAACTTTCCCGCCAAGCCAAACGGATCCCATGTAAATGGGCTGGAAAAAGTCCAGAAAAACTGATTGTACAACCCAACGGATATTCCCCTGTCGTCCAACTGCGGATTTATGAGAAGGCTTACAAATGTCTCAACGTCCCAAAATGCGATTTTATCATAAATCTTATTCCCTTGAGGGTAGTACCGTACAACGGATTCGCACTCCCTATATTTTCGTTCCCTGTCTATAAACGGCATTGACTCCTTTTTATACAAAAACCGGATATCATAATCACTTTCCTTTCTGTTAATTCCTCTTGATATACTCCCCTGTACTGCAGCAAATACTAATTGGAACTCATGCTCCCCGGCAATTTCCATCGCATCATTCATGATCTCGTCCCTGATATTCTGATCCCCGTAAAGCATCTTACTCTTTCTCCCCATAGACAAATACGGACTTTCCGGAAAGCATTCCCACGTTAATGAACTCCAAATGATCTTCTAATCTTCTTTGTTCCAAAAAATATATGGCTTTTGAACCATCCTTGATTGTCTTCACAGGAAATTCCGTTGTAATGACATAATCATAATCCTGGTTGATATTTGTATCTACATATTCGCACCCGGGACAGCATAATAAATCATTGATGGCCGTCTCCAATTCTTCATCCCAAATCTTCGTTGTTGATTTAAAAACCTGTGCGCCCCATCTTGCAAAAAATCTTACTAAAAAACCAAAATCACATACATCAACTAATATTTTTTTATTTTCGTTTATTTTCCAATTTTTATTTCCCATATAAAAGCATACTTTCTGAAGAGTTCCATACCAAAAAGTACTTGTATAACAGGAAACATTTGCAAACATTGGATGCTCCACAGGCGCCACGATCTCATGAAGCTGTTTTTGCCGAATTAGTTCTTTGATTTTAAATACATGTTCCTGATTAAACAAATATTGATACTCACTTTTTTTTACAGAAACCGGTATATACCAATCACCTTTGGAAACCAAAAAAGATGCCCTGTGCTTTCCGCTTATCAAGTTAAAATATCCCTTGGAATTCCACTGGGCATCCGGAGCACTCTCAACAAAGAAAGAGGTTTTATTCTCATACTCCTTATTCATATTTTCAAAAATTTCCGCACGGTTTCGAAATACGTTTTCTTTCCATTTTGCCGTTGTCTCAAAGGAATTCAATCTATGCGCCGCCGCCTCACAGGATTCTAAATAAATACTATAATCTGCGCTTTCATCCCCCATTAAATATTTAAAGAATTGTATATGGGGGGTTAACATCGCTATATTGATATCCAAAAACGTCTCATCCTTGTCTTGGCTTATAAGCTGAGCTGTCTTATAATCTTTATCCGTATAAACTAAGCAAAATGGCAAGCGCACTTTTATTTTTTCGGTATCCTCACTTATTTTTAACGTATCATTCAACTCAATGACGGGAAAAGAAAAAGTCTTCGGAACCTTTACCACGTCAATTTCTTTCCGTTTACTGATTGTATTACTCAATGTGTACAACAAATTTTCATCACTATTTCCCTTTCCCTTCAAGCTGCGATAGGGAAAGAAAATAATATTGTTAATCCCGAATTCCACCATCTCAATGGCAATCCGCTCATGCTCAAACACATTCTTTACTGTAAGTATTACAATAATTTGTTCTTTCTCCGAAAATTCCGCAACCTGATGCAGGCTTAAAACCGGTTTCCCATTCAGTTCTGCTATTTCATCTGCCCTTTTATCAATAAAACCCTCCACGAAGTACCCCTGTTCTTCCAAATAATGAGCGGTAATCACCCCCATCGTCGCCGCTCCATACAGCCAGATCCTGCTCTTTTTATCAAAATCAAAATATAAAGTATTCACTACACTTCCTCCGCAATCATATCATTAATTATCCGTTCTCTCCAGCAACAGGGTTACCGCCATGGCATCCCCCGCCCAGTACCTTTCAATCTCCTCTACCTCTTCCTTTTCTTTTATCGCATTGCAGGCCTCTTCCCTTACTCGAAGATATATGCTTCGGATTTTTAAGTTCATGATCTCTTCTAATTTTATTTTCCATTCATCTATATACAACAAATCCACGATTCCACAATCCCATATATCTTCTTCAAAATCTTCATTTTCCCCCATTATCCTATATTTTTCTTCCGGGAACCCAAAAAAGGACATCAAAGTTTCGGACCATTCAACATCCGAATTGAATGTATAATAAGTAACATGCCGACTTCCTCCCCTAAGGATATTCCTCAGTAAATAACCTCCATCTTCAGCCAAAATAAAAACATTTTTGTTTCGAAAATGCATACACCTCTTTTGAATGCAAAACAAAAAGAGCCGAATGTCTTCTGAACAAGTTCGATTATGCAAATAAAAAGCCGGATGCTCAATATAATACCTCTTCTTTCCCGCCAGCGTTTTTTTAATGAGATTTTCCTCGTTTCCCAACGCCTCGTAATCTTCAACCTTAAGTTCCACCGGAACTTCCCATTCCCGCCGTCTGATCAGATATGTAATCCGATGCAGTCCGTCCCGAATATTGATATATTTTCCCTTGGAATTATAATACCCGCTTGCAGGAGATAAAAAGAAAAATCCTTTGTCATCACTCTTTTTAAATTCTTTATCATACAACCTCAATAACGTACTTCGCCCGGTTAAAAGTCTTTTTTCTTCCTCTTTATTTAACCCCCCGTCTTTTGAATGTGTCTTAATATAGACTTCACAAGCTCCCTTTCCTGTACGCAAATATTCCCAAAGGTCAAAATAATCATATCTGGAGATTACATTTGTATTCCCAAATATTCCCGAACTCTTTTTTTGCTCCGCCCCAAGTCCGTCTGCAGAAACAAATTCTGAATATAACAGTTCAACCGGAAGGTATAATTTTAATCTTTTACCATCCACGCTCCATTTTCTTCCATATAAACAATATTGCCCCTCTCCCTGCTCTAATTCGTCATAAGAAGGTATCTCCCATGTTCTTTCGAGGTCAAATTCTCCATTAATAAGACTATTATAAATCTCATACAATACCTTTGTTTTTTCGTTCTCCATATGCCATACCGGCAGAAAAATAATATTGCGATACCCGTTTTTATAAAGCATCTCGGCTGCATCCTCATGTTGCAATGCATTTTCCATTGTACATATAACGACAATGTCACTCTTGTTCATCTCGGGAACCCGGGATATCCCGCAAATCTCTACTGGATGAACATTTCCACATAAAACAGTTCGCCCCCACAAGCTTTCATTTCTGTCTATCACAAACAATACTTCTATACCGACTTTATTCAATAATTGACACAACGACTCTCCTTTTTTACCAGCCCCGTAAATAATCGCAGCCTTATTTTTATGAAACTTAAACACCTCTCACCTCATCTACTTTCTTCTAAAAATAACCGCCTGACATGCCATTTATATTTATCCCAAAATATTTTGACATATTTTATAAAAAAGACACAAAGCCAGGCAAGCACCAAACCCATAATGCAAAAAAGAGCTATACGTTTTCCTACATCCCATGAAGAAAACCACCGTTTCACCACATGCTGACAAGTAAGATGATTCATATACAATGCCATGCTATATTCCCCTAAAAAAACAAAACTTTTAGAATCTAATGCATTAAGGCGTCGGCACAAACTTCCCGCCCCGCTTCCAGTTATCGCAAAACTTCCCGCAATACAAAGCAGCCATATAAAATCTATTGCTCCCTTACTACGCAAAAAAACTGTCACGAATATACTGACATATCCTGTACAGGCACACACAGACAGTAATCTGCGTCCCAAGCGTGTAAAAGATATATTTCTTAGTCTCTCGGCCACCGCATACACTATTATCCCTAAATTCATCCCCCCAAATGCGCGTATTAAACTATCGTATACAAAACCATTCCAATCTCCTGTAACATGCAGATATCCATACTTTTTTGAAAAATACCCCATATAGAGAATAACCACGCATGGAGCAGCTATATAAGAATATGTCCGCAAATATCTTCGTAAAAAAGGATATATGAACAACATTCCTATCAGCATTGCCGAGATATACCAGTCACCTTGTACCCATCTAAAAACATTTATTCCCGACTGATGCAACAATAGTATTTCCCACACGGAATAAACAAGGTTTTTTATTAATATTTTACCTGTTATTTGATAAATAATAATCTGGACTGTCGCCGAAACAATGTATGCAAAAGCAAAATATGGAAACAACGTCCCGATTTTCCTTCCTAAAAACGCTACTGTTTCTTCCCCCAAGCACAACGAGCCATTTTTTCTTTCTGCTGTTTTAAAAGCAGAACGAGCCATTAAAAATCCCGAAACCACGAAGAAAAATTCTACGCCAATATCCCCCCCCCGGGTATATTTTCACGCTATCTGGTGAAATCACGTAAATTGCATGATAAAATAAGATCAAAAGTGAAAATAGAAATTTCAAAACATCGATTGCATTATTTCTTTTTCTCATTTTATCGCACCCTCTTTTACCTTCTCATCCTATCTATCCATAACAGTATTTACACGTACCGGCCATATTATATCCACAAGTCTCTCACAACCTTTCCCGTCTACCATCTCCCGCATTTTTTCAGAAAGCTTCCGGCGCATCGACAAACTATTCCTGAGTTGCTCCGTTTGCTCCCCTATCGCTTTCAGACATTGTTGCCTGTCTTCTCGAATATCTCCCACCCATGGTATAATGCCAAGGCGGGACACGGTATGCGCAATGTCCAATTGATTGTCCGCCAGCGTGTACATGACGGAAGGAATTCCGGTGGCGCAGAGTTCATACGTCGTGACTCCCCCCGCCGTGACGGCCATGTCACACTGTGTCATATGCTCAGCCATATTTTTTACATTCCGCAATAAAACGACATTTTTATAATCTCCCCAGCGCTCCTCCAGCTTTTCCCTGTTCCTGTTAAAGCGTCCCAAAATCACTTGAAACTCCGCCACGCCAAACCATGACTTTTCTGCGAAACTTTCAAGAATTCCCCCCACCGCATCATAGGGGTCTGTCCCTCCCGACGTGATTAACACCCGAGATACGGTTTCATTGATTTTTCGGTCAATACGGGAGAACTCTTCCCGCAACGGCACATACCTGCATCCCAACAGGATTTTTGTGTCCAGCCCCGCCTCCCGGTATCTTTTCTCATATTCCAGTTCTCCCGCATATATATTGTAATTCACCAGCAGGTCGACCGGATATAAGAATTGATTCAAATCATCTATATAGACAAGTTTTGTATACTTCCCAATTTCTTTCAGATAAGTTTCCGTCACAAAATAAGAATCAATCAGCAGAGAGGAAATCCCTCTGGCCTTTATCACCTGAACCATGGAAGCAATCTCTTTCTCCAGATCGTTCCACATCGAATTTAGGCAAATAACAGAAAATCCATGCTCCTCAATCATGCTGCGGGAACGTTCATCCGCAATAATAAACGTCACCTCTTCGCCACGATGCCGAAACGCTTCCGCAATGGAAAGACACCGCATGACATGGCCCGTCCCAATCTCTTCATTGGCATCCGCCCGGATATAGTACCTCATAATGTTCCACCAATTTCCTGTAGCAATAGACATCATCCACTTTTTGGGCTTCATATCCCAGTTCCTCAAAAATTTTTTGGGAGGCCACGTTATGCTGCAAAACCTCGCCATAACTGTATGCACATGAGGGAAAAACAGTCAAAGCAGCATTGTTCAGCAGTTTCAACAAGGTACTACCATACCCGCATCCTCGCCGTTTGGGAATAATGCTGTAGCTGATCCTGCACCCTCTCTCCGTCAGCTCCAAACGTCCCTGACCGACTGCCTCGTCTCCGTCCATTAAAATATACTGCTTCCGTGTATCAGAGCCCAAAATCCCTTTTAGCCATTCTACATGGCTGTCAAAGGCAATCCGGTCGGAATTCAGAGAATTCCTCCTGCACTCCGGATCGTTCACCAGGTCAAACAAAAAGACGGCATCTTCCTCTGTCGCAGGGCGTAAAGCTACTTTCCCCATGGTTCTTCCTCCGCTCACTCGCCTTCCTCCAACTTGTCATAGGACAGCGGCTCCCCGTAAGGGATTCGTTCCTTCGCCCGCATGCCGATGACCTTTTTGTATTCCTTCGGTTTCAGGCCGTATCCCGGGCGGATGATGCGGACGTTCTCCGCCGTGACCCTCTCCCCCGCCTCAATATCTTTCACCGCAAAAATGGACCGGCGGAACACGATGCTGTTTTCCTCCTGGCTCGTGGGGCCGTACTTGACGGTTCCCACCGCCTTCTCCGCCAGACGGACGTCCTCGACCATCTGCCTAAACTCCTGCGGCTCCATGGAAAAAGAGGAGTCCGGATTTTCTATGGACCGGCTCAGACAAAAATGCTTCTCAATCACCTTTGCCCCCAGGGCCACGGCCGTCACAGCCGCCAGGGACCCCATGGAATGGTCCGACAGCCCTACCGGAACCTGAAAGCGCTTCCCCATGTCCTGAATCGTCACAAGGTTCATCTCGTCGGAAACCGCAGGATAGGCGCTGGCGCAGCGAAGCAGGACGATCTGTTCATTTCCCTGCCCCCGGATTGCCCGGACCGCCTCCTCGATCTCCTCCGCAGTCCCCATGCCCGTGGAGAGTATGATCGGCTTTCCCTTCGACGCCACGTATTCAATCAGCGGAATGTCCACCAATTCAAAAGAGGCAATCTTATAGAACTCCATTCCGAGCTCTTCCAGAAAATCGACCGCTGTTTTATCGAAAGGCGTTGACAGAAAATCAATCTCCGCTTTCTCTGCCTCCCTCTTTAATTCCCCCTGCCATTCCCAGGGGGTATAAGCCTTTTCATAGAGATGATAGAGATTTTCCCCCTCCCATGTCCCATTGTCAATATGGAAATAGGAATTGTCACAGTCAATGGTCAGCGTATCCGCCGTATAAGTCTGTATTTTAACGCAGTCCGCACCGGCCTCTTTTGCGGCCCATATGATCTCCTTGGCCCGCTCAATGCTGCCCGCATGATTTGCCGACATCTCGGCGATCATATAGGCACGCTGCAGGTTGTTTATATCAAATTTCATTTAAACCTCTTTTCTCAGTCCTTCCGATACGCCTGAACCACCTTTTTCACAGCCGTTATCACGTCCTCCACGTCCTCGTCCGTCATGGCATAATACAGAGGAAGCGTCAGAATCCGTTCGTACAGCCGCTCCGCATTGGGGCACAGTCCTTTCCCGTATCCCAATTTTTGATAATGGGGGAAATAATATACCGGAATATAATGGACATTGCATGCAACCCCCTCCGCTCCAAGGGCGTCAAATACCTCTTTCCGGGAGACGGTCAGTTCCTCAAGGTTCAGTTGAAGGATGTATAAATGTCTCACCGTGTCAGATTCCGCAATCTCCTTCTGCACCACGACCTGGGGCAGCTCTCCAAATGCCTCGTCGTATCTCGCCACAATCTCTTTCCGGCGTTTTGCGAACCGGGGAAGCTTGTCCAGCTGACTGCTTATCAGCGCCGCCTGAATGTCCGTCATGCGGTAGTTGTACCCCAGTCCGACCTGCTGATAGTACCATTTTCCCTCGGAGTTCCCTTCCATCAGCGACTCGTCCCTGGTAATCCCGTGGGTGCGGCCAAGCTTCAGCAGCGTGTAGTATTCCTCATTGTCAGTGAGAATGGCGCCGCCCTCGCCGCCGGTGATCGTCTTTACCGGATGAAAGCTGAAAATCGTCATATCCGCAATGCTGCCCACATATCTTCCCTTGTATTTCGTTCCTATGGAATGGGAAGCGTCCTCGATCAGGCACAGCCCATGTTCCCCGCACAGTTTCCGGATCGGCCCCAGGTCAGCCGCCTGCCCCGTGTAATCCACGGCAACCACGGCCTTCGTCCTCGAAGAAATCTTTTTCTCTATCTCCTCCGGCGATATGTTGTAGGTATCCGGATTGATATCGGCGAATACCGGCCGGCCGCCGCAATATAAGGCGCAGTTCGCCGAGGCGGCAAAGGTGATCGGGGTCGTGATGACCTCGTCCCCCTCCGAGATTCCCGCCGCCATGCAGGCCAGATGCAGTGCTGCGGTCCCATTGCTCACCATCACCGCATACTTCGCCCCGGTCAGATCACATAATTTCTTTTCCACCTCTTCGATTTTCGGCCCGCAGGTGAGAAAATCACTTCTCAAGACCTCCGTCACCGCCTCAATATCCGCATCGTCAATATACTGATGTCCGTAAAATATCGTTTTCTCCCGGACCGGCCTCCCGCCGTGAATCGCCAGCCCTGCCGTCTCTTCCGTCCTGTTATCCATTTAATGTTCCTCTAACCCTTTCAGCTCTTCCCTGATTTCCTCCACGGACAGCCACTGCTTGTTGGTTCCGGAATTATACTCAAAACCGTCCACGACCTTCTTGCCGTCTCCCACCTTGCTCTCATCAAACTTCCACCAGTCAAAATGAGGATAGATGATGTAATGCCTGTCATACTCGTAGGTCAGATAGCTGTCGTCCTTCGTCACCATAACCTCGTGCAGCTTCTCGCCCTCGCGGATGCCGATTTCCCTGATTCCCCCCTCCGGCAGCATGGCCTTCGCCAAGTCCGTAATGTAGAACGAGGGAATTTTGGAGATGTAGGTTTCCCCCCCCTTCGATTCCTCCAGGGCCTTGAAGACCAGCTCCACGCCCTGCTTCAGGGTAATCCAGAACCTGGTCATGCGGCTGTCTGTGATGGGAAGCTCCTTGGCCCCATGCTGAATCAGGTCCGCGAACACGGGAATGACTGACCCGCGGCTCCCCGCCACGTTACCGTAGCGCACCACCGAGAACTTCGTCCCGCTGACCTTGCTGTACGCATTGGCGGAGATGAACAGCTTGTCCGACACCAGCTTCGTCCCGCCGTACAGGTTGATGGGATTGACCGCCTTGTCCGTGGACAGAGCGATCACCTTCTTGACTCCCCTGTCAATGGCTGCGTCAATCACGTTTTGTGCGCCATGGATATTGGTCTTGATCGCCTCAAAGGGATTGTACTCGCAGGTGGGGACCTGCTTCATGGCGGCCGCATGAATCACATAATCCACACGGTCAAAGGCCCGCATCAGCCTGTCCTTGTCCCTGACGTCCCCGATAAAGAAACGGACCCTCGACAAATCCAGCTTATCCTGATACTTGGTTTTCATCAAATGCTGCTTAAACTCATCCCTGGAATAGATGATCACCCGGTGGGGCTCATACCGCTCCAACAGCATCTCCAAAAACTTGTGTCCAAAACTGCCCGTTCCGCCCGTGACCAAAATCGTTTTTCCGTTTAACATGTTCTCTTCCTCTTTCCGTGTTTTTAATGATTTCGTGATCCCCACACACTGACATCGTAGTCAAAAGGTGCTTCTGATACCAGGAATTCTGCCCCTTCCGGTATCATATGCTCTGTGCCAGAATTTCTCTGTCAACGCTGTCCCTGATGCCTTCATAGTAACCGTAAAGCTCCCCGATGGCCGGATCAATCTCCGTGATCCGCAAATCCGGAATCTCTGCCCGCAGACGTTCATTGGAGGCCGAATAATCCAGATTTCTCTCCTCGCTGAGAAGTTTTACCGGCAACTTCTTTCCGCTTCTCCGCAAAACCTTCCCGGCCAGCTCCGTGAGAAGATATTCCTTCCCGCTGCACACATTGTAGTCGTGGTGCCGGGGCGTGTTCTCCAGAAACCATCTCACAATGCCCGCCAGGTCCTCAATATAAAGAAAGTCGAAATAGCAATCCCTGCGCACCGTGAGCGGCAGGTCATAAATTGCCTTGCAGCACAGGTTGGAAAGGAACTTGATATAAAACAGCTCGTACTTCCCAAAGATTCCGAACAATCTCAGATTATAAATATTATCTGAATTCCGAGCGATCTCATTCATCGTATATTTCGCCAGCCCGTAATCTGTCTCCGGTATGTGATCTCCGATTTCCTCCTCCTTGGCCATGCGGATATGGAACCGCTTGTCATACTCCGCCCCGCTGCCAAAATAGAGAGTTTTCTCCACAATCCCACTGTTTTTGGTAAGATTCAAAAACATGCGCAGATCGTTGGCCAGCTCATGCTCCCCGCCATTCACCATCGGCACGTGCACGGCGGCGTGAATCACGTCGTCAATCCGATTCTGCCGTATATAGTCGCAAACCGCCGTCTCGTCAAGAAGCTCCAGTTCCTTGTGAGAAGGGGCATAAATCTCATACTCCCCGTTCAAGGCTTCCGTCAGATTTCGGCCGATAAATCCGCTCCCACCCGTCAACAAAATACGTTTCATCCCTTCACTCCCCCCAGTCAGGCATATTTTCTGCCTGTTCCCTTTCATCCACGAAGGGATACAGGTTTTCCAGCTTGCTGGAGGTAAAGGTCCCGTCCGCATTCGCCACGGTGAGCGATTTGGGAATTTCGTCAAAATAGATGGAAGAAACCACTTCGCATAAGCAGGGGGCGTCATCCGCCATGCATTTTTCCAAAACCTCTTCCACCTGCGCATCGTTCTCAATCCGGAAATAATTCAGGTGGAAGGTGCGGGCAATGTCCCTCATATCCGGAAGAATCAGGCCACTCTCTTCGTTACATCCCGCAAAATTCGATTTGAAATTATTTCTCTGCATCGTGTAAATCGACGCATAGCCCTCATTGGAGAGGACAAACAATTTAAGAGGAAGCTTATAGGTGGAGATCAGCTGCAGTTCCTGCAGATTGTGCTGGAGGCTTCCGTCCCCCTCCAATACCAGCGTCCTCCGCTTTCCACTGGCCACGCAACAGGCAATCGCACTGGGAACGCACCATCCCATGGAACCAAGCCCCATGGAGGTGACAAACCGCTGCCCCTTCTTCAGCCGGTACGCCATGTGGGAAATCCCGCAAGTGCGGCCCGAGGAGGACCCCACGAACACGTCCGTCGCCTTCGAGAACTCCGACAATTTTTCCGCAAGGAAGAAGCCGTCTGTCTTCCCCTCGTTGTCAAAGGGCTGGCGTTCCCGGTTCAAGGGATACTTCTCCTTCATCCTGATACAATAAGACAGCCATGCCCCCCTGTCCTTCTGCCGATACCTCCCTTTTTCTTCCAGAAGCCTGTCCAAAAATTCGGCAGCATCCGCCTGGAACTCCAGGGCGAAGTCCATGTTCAACTTGTCAATCTCGCCCTGCTCGATATCCACGATCACTTTCTTTGCATTGGGTGCAAAATGCGGCTCGTCAAAAGCCGTGATGGCGGGATTCAGACGTGTTCCCACGATCAACAGGAAATCCGCATTCTGCAGAACATAATTGGAGTAGCGGGTCGTGGGAACGCCCGGACTTCCCATGTACAGGGCTTCCTCGTCGCCGAATACCCCTTTCGCACGCCACGTGCTCAAAACCGGAATCTGGAATTCCTCCACCAGCTTCCGGATCTCCTCCTTCCGGTTGGCCGCAACCACCCCGTGGCCAATCAAAATCGCCGGACGCCTCGCCTCGTTTAACAGCCGATACACTTCCTCCAGCTTTGTCTCCTCGACGGCGGGCAAATCCTGATACCCTTCTTCGTCCGGCTCAAAAGCACGCAGGTCCTCCGTCTCCACCTGCGCCCCCTGAACGTCCAGAGGCACGTCGATCCAGACGGGCCCTTTCCTTCCGTGGGTCGCCAAATAAACCGCCTTTTCCAGATGATAACGGATGTCCTCTTTATTTAACACAATCTCCGCATACTTGGTGATCGCCTTCACCACGGGTATGATGGCGATCTCCTGGGCTCCATAAATCCGCAGCCCCTTTAACTGGCCCATCTGCTCCGTCTTACACTGTCCGGAAATGTAGAGCGCCGGCGACCCGTCCACCCACGCCCCCGCACAGCCGGTCACGGCGTTCGTGGCTCCCGGCCCGGTCGTCACCATGCAGGCCCCCAGATGCCCCGTGTACTGGGCATAGCTGTCCGCACAGATCCCGCTGGCCTGCTCGTTCAGGTTAAAAATCAAGTTCAATCCCTCCTGGCGCTTCACGCTGTCCAAGAGGTGCATCATCCCGCCGCCGGAGATCAGAAACAGGTCTCGAATCCCCTGAGCTACCAAAAACTGCGCAATATAGTCCGATACTTTGATTTTCATCTCACGCTCCCCTTTTTTGTAAATTGAATTTAAATATAATATTAATACACAAAAAAAATTAGCACGGTCTACTCTTCGTTATAACGCAAAATCAATATCTCTGGTTTTCTTATATTTTCAAAGATTTAATCTGCGATACTTCTAATATAACGCTATATAGGCCCTGCTTCCTATGCAAATCACCTGCTCCTCATTCAGACTGTCCCAATTTTTCCCCTCCCATTTTTCCAGAACGACATCTGGTATGTCATTAATTAACTTCATTTCTTTTCCTGCCATCAATGATAAAACAGCGTTTCTCGACCATTTCGCTTCATAAAGAGTCCCTGGATTTGCAGTGGTATCATGTTCTCCAGAATAATCCCCATAACGCCATGTCGGTTCCCCATCCGCCCAAAAAGCCACCTCAGTTATATCATTCCCGGTCTCTTCTCCATACTCCTCCATCCGTTCCAAATAAAATCGGCTTCTCTCATAATCCGCAACATTCCCCGCATACAGCTTCATGCTATTGATTTGCGCATCCTTTAAACTTAAACTCAGAAAAACCACACAAAGCGCCACAAATACCATCCGAAACTGATTGGTCCTGATTCCATTTTCTTTTTCCAAAACAGCCAGACCAGGTACGATAAAAATCGCCGGCAATCCAAACAGCGCAGTGCAGGTCCGAGCGTCAATCCAGATATTTTTCATAAAAAACTGAAAATAAAATATCGAACTGAAACTCACAAAAAATGCAACCATCATCACCAACAATACCGACGTCTTGTTGATTTTTGCAGAACGGTACCATATCAGCAAAAATATAAGTCCTGATGCAATGATAACAAGCGGAAAAGCGTTCTGAGTCATATATCCCCTTCCTGTAGTTACCATGGATGCGACCCATTGACAAAAAACATTCCACTTGTCCGCCAAGCCGCTGATGGACGAAGCCGCTTCGATTTTATAGTGCTGTCTGGACGACACTACCAGGCTTAACCACAATCGGTTTAAAATGCAGGGGATTATATAGCAGACTGCACAATTTACATACCTTTTTACAAGTTCTTTGAATTTCGTTTTATCGAAACCTTTTTCGTGTGACTGAATATAATCAATATTCAGCCCTATGCAGCACACAATGATATAATAAGCCCCGCAGGCCTGATATGTAAACAAGGAAAGCGTCAGAAACAATACTGGCAGCAGAATATTTTTTTTCTTTTCCAAAAACTTCTTTGCCGCCCATAATGCCGCAGGAATCCCCCACACGTAAGTACTTCTCGCACCATTAAACATAGCCAGCTCGCTCGTGAGGGGATTCAGCACCATTAAACCGGCTAAACTAAATATAATAACGGAATTCCGGTAATTGGCATTTAACTGCTTTTTCCATATATCAAATATTATACAACACGATAAAACAGACGCCAGCATAAATATCAGAAGAGACGGTACTCCATTATAAGAATGAGGATACCCTTTGATCACTTTCCGAAACAAAAAACTCATGATCGTCGCTATCGGTCTCCCAAACTTATCCATTTTAAAAAAAAATTCATCAGAAATCATCCTTCCGTATGCGCCATAAAAATCGTCTGCGCAATACATATTCCGAAACAGCATGCCAAATCCGGCTATAAAAAATATGGCAAACATACAAAAGGCCATGCCCTGATCTTTGTATTTACTTATCAAAGCATTACCTTGAGTAAGTATACTTAAAGTTCCATCCGCTCTTTCCCTAATCTTTTTTAATCCTTCTAAAACAACGCATGCCATGATTACAGCGACAAAAAATACCAGCATGCGAATATACGCCCATATAGCACCTCCTGGCGGAATGTCTACGGCGACTAATTCTATCTGCTCCGTGTCGCAACTGTCCACTTCAAAAACTTCAAATCTGTTTTTTATAAGATGATAAGCTCCCTCGCCATCTGCAACAATATGTATTTTAAGATCTCCTTTGTACGCAGGATTCTTTTTTATAATCACCTGCGAATTTTCCACACGACTTACATAATGTCCCTCCTCAACCTCCTCATATCCATCATGGGAAATGACCTGAATCATTTCAGGATCAATCCATATGTTGGATACGGCTCTTCCAGTAACATTTTTCGTGTTTTGTATCGTATAATATACCGGCTTGATAATTGCCGACAATGGTATCCACAAAAATACAATTGCAAAGACAAATAAAACCAGTAAAAACGCTTTCCTTTTCCAGCAATATAAAACAGCTTTACAGTGTTTCAGCTTACCTTCCAAAAGCAGCAAAGTTACCGCCAAAATCCCCCAGCATACCAAATGAATAAGCATACTATTTATCTTAAACGACAATAAAACTCTTTCCACTTCACCGTCGCTACTTGAATAGTTATATTCAAAATGACTGGTTCCCTTACTGACCGTCAATGTGACGTCTCCTGGTTCTGACGACACCTCAATATATGGCGCAACACTGCCCAGCCTTTTTACCGTTAGTTCGGCCCCGCCAATATCAGACACAAAATGTCCCGGTTCCAATTCTGTAAAATCATCATTTTTTTCAACGCTCATCACGTTGGGATTAACCCAAATACTGATAAGCGAATCTTCATCCTTTTCACTGCTTATTGTAACATTGCTTTTCCCTTCCTGTGCCTTATTTATAAAAAAACCGACGGGCACGACGAACAATGTCAAATATAAAACAACACTCAGCAATATGGTTTTTACATGAGTAAGCATGTGGTCTCCTTCTACAGTCACTTATTTATTATCTCTCATTATCCGTAACATACCCGTCGTCTGTTGCCGCCGCCATCACAAATGGTACCCCACAGAAAATCGCATACGCATATCGAAATTCAGAAAATACCGGCGACGCCACACATAAAGACGCTATAACCATCAAAAAAGGAACCGCAACAAACAATGCCGCATACTCTTTCTTAACCAAAGCTGCATACGTGGAAATAATAATCAACCACACGTGAAAACCGATGCTCAAAAACAATTGCAGCAGGGGCACGTCTTCAAACAACCTTAAATATCCCTCAAATATGCGCTCTGCGCTTTCCGAGTGGACAATCCTTTCTATTCCAAATTTATTTTCATCCACTCTGGTATGCCATCTCCAATAGGGGTAACCGCCGTTCCAGTATCCTTTTGTCGCATCTGCCCACGCTTCCACGTACTTATGCGGATAAGACAATCCCAACTCCGCATATAGCTTTATAAATTCCCATTTGTTTTCAGCGATATAATTTTGGTTACCTTGTGACTGAACCAGGAGCTTGATCGGATCGTAAATATACTTGTCATACGTCTCCGGTATTGCATCTATATCTACAATTTGTCCTAACGTTTCTTCCTGTTCTGCCGTAAGTTCCTTTCCATCTGCGATCACCCTGGCAATCTGCTGCGAGGGAATGGAAAGCCCTTCCATCAGGTCGGGCTGTTTCACGCCCAATGCGCTCATTACGGGATGCTTTAAAACCCAGGAAAAAACAACGATTCCGCAGAATACGATAAACACCTTTTTATGGCTTTTCCAGAACATGATCCCAAACAGAATCGTGCTGAGGACAAACACGAACCAGCCGTTGCTCCTCAGCAAACTGACTCCGACGGCAGAACCAAACAATACCACATAGTTTGTCCACCTGCGTTCCCCGATATTTTTCAATGTCCGGAAAGCCGCCACTGCGAACATCGCCACCATTGCGCCCCAAAACACGTCCTTCCACATGGTAAAACTATAAAGGATATGAAAGGGCATGGCAAGATACCATATAAAAACACAGATTGTCATAAACAGATTATGTTTGATCTGATAGATGGTATAAGTGATATAAGCAAAGCAGAAAGCCATCACCAGAATGGAAAAGACGCTATAGGTTGCCACCGCAGCGTTCATGTTTCCAAACAATTGATATCCTAAGGAAAGTAACAGGTGAATGATCTGCGTGTGATAATACGGGTGATGATTCGTATACCTTCCGCTATTGCACTGGGCAATCTGTACCAAGCTGTCTGCCGATAAATTTCCCGGATACTTAGCCAAAAACATAATGAGCACATTTACGGCAGTAATAATCCCCCATACTCCGACCAACACCCACCAGTCTTTTATCTTCCCCGCCGCTTTTTCCATCGGTTTTACCCGATCATCAGACACCTTATAATGTATGGCAAGAAAAATTTCCTTGAATATGGCAAAGCCTCCGATAAAAAACACAGCTGCGGAACTGACTTGATATACTTTTTCCCCAAACCCTGCATAATCGGAAATTTTCATGTCCAAAAATAATCGATAATTTGCCAGGGTAACCAACGCAGACAACAAAATACTATAACAATTCGTTATGATTCGATGCGGCTTTGTCAGAATCTCGTCATTTTTCAAATAATTAAATATAAAACATACGCTTCCCGACATCAGGACTATCAGATATGGAATATAGTAGGACTCCAACCCCTCAAGAATGGCTCCCCAATACAATGCCGTAAATACTTTTATATATTTCCAGATTTTATCTTTCATCTCTTTATGCATGACACGACTCCCCTGTACTTTTTTTATCCACATCGACCGTATCCAGAGCTTCTTCCGACTTCATATTTCATGTAAAAGGAGCCGTCATACTAGTATTCTCTGGGACGTCTTATTTTCTTCACCAATGGCAATGAATTCAAGATCCTTTCATAAACCAGATGCATCTTATAAAACTTGGAAGCCCGTATAATTTCCAAATCGGATTTTAATACGCAATTCTCCTGCTTCAACTGTTCATATGCCAGAGAATCTTCCACCTCCATGCCGACGGCTTCTTCTTTGATCGGCGTCTCAACAATATGGCCAACCCTGGGCTGCACCCAAGTCTGGTTCCCCCACAGGTAACCGGGCCCGTTCGCATTCGTCAGGTTGTAAATGTCCGCTCCATATCTCTCATACAGCGCATGGTGCTTCTCTTCCATCGTCTTGTACAGATACATCTTCGCACTGAACGCCATCACCCTTGTCATGCTGTCCTTCCTCACGCGGTAATAACATAAAGGCTCCGGTATGCACACCCCGTTTCTCCCATTCTGCACCATGCCAAGCCACCCGTCATAGTCCTCCATCCCGTATTCCACGGCTTTTCGGTTTTGGCCGAAACAGACAAAATCTGCCTTCCTCACCACGGCAAATGCAGAAAGCATGTTTCCCATGAGCATATAGGGCAGCTCCGTGTTAAACGTCGTCCATACCCCGTCGCTCCCCTCAAAATACTGCAGCCAGCTATATACGAAGCTCACATTCTCATACTGCTCCAGTACTTCTATGCATCGTCTGTAATAATCCGGACTCACCTTGTCATCTGCATCCAGAAAGCTGATGTATTCTCCTCTGGCCAGTCTGCTCCCCACGTTTCTCGCATTGGCCAGCCCGCCATTTGGAATATTCTCTATGCGGACTTTCGGATATCTTTCCCGGATCTCTTCCAATTTTTCCAGACTCCCCGGATCCGTGCTTCCATCATTGATGATGATCGTCTCGTAGTTTTCATAGTCGATCTTTGCAAGGCTCTCCATGGTCTCCATAACCGTGTTTCCCAAATTATAGTAGCAGATGATTACCGACAGCAACCCCCGCTCCCCCTTGTCCACATGCTCCGGAAGGCTTGTCACCCTCTGCGCATTTAGAACAGGGAATGTCTTTCTCTCCTTCCTGCCCATGACCTCTCTAAAAAACGCCTCTCTTTTTCTGACGTTTTCATCCGGGCCGCAAAGCTGACGAATGTACTTCTTCCCGTTTTCTCCCATCTGTCTCAACTCTTCATCCGTCAGGCGCAAAAATTTCTCTATCTTCTCTGCGCAGTCTCCTTCCTTCTCCCAGTCAAACACGATTCCCCGGCTTCCGTCTTCGCCCGTCATCTCGCTCTGGCCCCCTTGCTTCGACACCAGCATCGGGCATCCCTGCCACATGGCTTCCAGACATGTGTACGGAAAATTTTCATAAATGGAGGGAACAACGATCCCTCTCGCTTTTACGATCCTTCTGTTCAACTCGCTTGGAGGTATCGCACCGTTGATCTCCAACAATCCCTCTTCGATCCATTTTTGATATTTCTCTTTGATAATCTCCCCTAAGTTCCTGTCTTTTGGAGAAAAGAAGGTGTCCCCCCCTATGGTAACCAGTTTCGTCCTGTTTCCTTTTTCCCACAGGTGCGCCATCTGCTCAATAAACTGCATGATCCCTTTCCTGTATTCCAGCCGACCCGTATAAAGCAGGTAATTCCCGCATTCATAACTGACCTCTTCTTCACATTCAAAGGGCTGAGGAATGACGGTAATCTCTTTATCCGGAAATTCCTTCTGAATAAATTTTTTCAGAAATTCGCTTGGAATAACAAGGCCGTCGGCACCTTCAATACAGAATTTCTCCATCCTGCCAATCCAATAGGTCGGAAATGCGTACTCCGAATCCCTGTTAATTCTCACCAGTTCAAACGTCGGTGTATGCAGATGGACCACGATTCGGGTGTCCTTCAGGAACTTCTCGTCCAGCAGCTTGTACTGCAAAATATAATAGGCGGGCGCATTGTACTCCTGCGCCTCGATGATGTCCGGTTCTCCTTCTTGTTCGGCGTATTTGCGAACCACTTCATAATATTGATACGAGAGCGCCGTCCAGTATCCCAGCCTGCCGTACGCCCTGCTCCTGTTCCCCGAAGCCTCGAACCGGACATAGGACAGTCTCTCATTCACCCTCTCAATCCGATCTTCCGTGTCGCGCACGAACACTTTCACCTCATGGCCTTTTTCTGCCATAAGACGGCTGATAATGTCCACGTACATCCCGATTCCTCCGCCATAAGACGGCGGAAACTCACTTGTTATATACCAGATTTTCATACTATCTCCCTCAAATATGTTAGTATTTTATGTTGTCTGTCTTCTTCCCTAAAATAACTTATCTAATTTCAACTTGAAAAACAAATTGATTAACCGCTTTCCTCTTTTGGAACTTGCAATCTTCATAAGCTTATTTTTCATCTGTACAGACTGATTTTCACTGTTTGCATGCGTTCCGCAAAATTCATTGGGCCATGTCTGATTCCACCACAGATAGCCGGGACCGTTCGCATTCACCAGGTTGTAAACATCTCCCCCATATTCCTCATACAGCTCCTTATGCTTCTCCTCCAGGGTTTTGTACAGATACATCCTCGCCCCATTTGACATTACCCTGGTCATGCTCTCTTTCCTTACGCGGTAATAACACAACGGCTCCGGTATGCACACTCCGTTTCTCCCATTCTGCACCATGCCAAGCCACCCGTCATAGTCCTCCATCCCGTATTCCATAGCCTTCCGGTTTTGTCCGAAACTGATGAAATCCGCCTTCCTCACCACGGCAAACGCAGAAAGCATGTTTCCCATGAGCATATAAGGCAGTTCCGTGTTAAAAGTTATCCATACTCCGTCGCTCCCCTCAAAATATTGCAACCAACTATATACGAAGCTCACATTCTCATACTGCTCCAGAACCTCAATACACCTCTTGTAATAGTCCGGTGCCACCCTGTCGTCTGCGTCCAAAAAACTAATGTATTCTCCCTTTGCCAGTCTGCTTCCCACATTCCGGGCGTTCGCAAGTCCCCCATTCGGGATGCTCTCGATCCGCACTTCCGGATACTTCTCCTTGATCTCTTCCAGTTTTTCCAGACTCTTTTTGTCTGTGCTTCCGTCGTTGATGATGATTGTCTCATATCTCCCATAATCAATCTGCATCAGACTTTCCATGGTTTCCATGATCGTATCGCCCAGATTATAATAACAAATAATTATGGAGAGAAGTCCTTTTTCCCCTTTCTGCACATTTTCCGGCAGCTCTGTTGCCTTACGTACATTCAAGACCGGAAAATCCTTTCTCGACGGTCGTTTTCTCACCTCTTCAAAAAAGGTCTCTCTCGCTTCCACATTCTGGTCCGCCGCACACAGCTCTCGGATATACGTCCGCCCCTGTTCTCCCATTTTTCTCAGCTTCTCCTCTGACAAGGACAAAAACTTTTCAATCTTCTCCGCACAGTCTCCTTCCTTATCCCAATCAAAGACAATCCCCCTGCTCTCGTCCCCGCCTACCATTTCGCTCTGGCCTCCCTGTTTCGACACCAACATCGGACACCCCTGCCACATGGAGATCACGCAGGTATAAGGAAAATTCTCATAGATGGAGGGAATCACGATCCCTCTCGCCCTTGCCACAATCTGATTGAATTCGTCCGGAGGAACCGTATCCTTGAATTCCAAAAGCCCCTCCTCGATCCACCTACAGTTCTTCTCTTTCAATATCTCTCCCAGATTCTTGTCCTTCGGCGAAAAATAGGTGTCTCCTCCCAGCGCTACCAGCTTTGTCCGGTTTCCCCCTTCCCACAAAAGTGCCATCTGGTCAATAAACTGCATGATTCCCTTTCTGTATTCCAGACGTCCCGTATACAACAGGTAATCGCCGCATTCATACCTAATCGCTCCATCTTTGTATTCATAGGGCAGACGAATCACCGTGATCTCCTTGTCAGGAAAATCACGTCGGACATTTTCCTTCAAAAATTCGCTCTGTGTCACAAGTGCGTCTGCGCCATCAATACAGAATTTTTCCATTCGCCCAATCCAATAGGTCGGAAAAGCGTATTCTGCTTCCCGGTTGATCCTCGCCAACTCATAGGTCGGCGTATGCAGATGAACTACAATCCTTGCATCCTTCAAAAATTCTCTTTCCAGCAACTTGTACTGAATAATGTAATATGCTGGCGCATTATAATCCTGTGTCTCTATGATATCCGGCTCTCCCATCCGTCTGGCATAGGCCCGCACCACTTCATAATACTGATAGGATAAGGCCGCCCAGTACCCCATCCGGCGGTAAGCCTCGCTTTTACTCCCGCTCGCCTCAAAACGGATATAGGTAAGGCGCTCATTGACCCGTTCTTCCGAATCCTTGGAATCCCGCACGAACACCGTGACCTCATGGCCAGCCTCCGCCATTAGCCGGCTGATAATGTCCACGTACATTCCTACCCCGCCTCCATAGGACGGGGGAAATTCACTTGTTATATACCAGATTTTCATACCATATCCCCTAATATTATTTGATATCCTGAAATTGATGACTGTGGAACCAGCCCGTAACCGTAAAAGGGCCTCAATGTCACTTCCTTCTTCTCCGTAAAAAACGGATTAATTTTCTTTCTTTTTCCGATAAATTTTGCATAGTATCCAATTGATTTTGTAAATCAGAAACTCGGGCATTTAATTCTGCGTTTGCTTTTTCCTGCTCCTGACTATAATGCCTCAATTCATTATTCATCGGCCTCAATTCATTATTCATCGCCCTCAATTCATTATTCATCGCCCTCAATTCATTATTCATCGCCCTTAGCCCATTGATTGCATTTTCCTGATTAGCACTATATTCCTGCATTGCCTTAACTGAATTCTGTAAATCGCAATTCATGTTCCGTAAGTCTTCAATTATGGCCCTTGCCTCTTCTATCCCTTCGCCCAGCCGACGATTTTCAGCAACATATGTCTCCTTTCGTATTACATTCTGGAACATTGCAGTTCTACTGTAACCTCCATAATTGACAGATACTTTCTCCTTTCTTTCTAAAGCGCTATCCACAAACTCTTCACATGTTTTAGACAAGCGATTCGCATATGACACATAATCTGTTGAACAGCAAAATGGATTTTCTAAAAAATTATTCCAAGAACCAGTTAAAAAATCCTTCAACTCTGTTGTATGCAAAAATTTTTTTAAACCATTAAATCGTTCATCATATTCAGAAGAATACAATACTAATACCGGTGTTCCTATTCCCGTACAGGGAAGTGCACAATGTAAACGACTTGTCAAAACACAGCGAGCTCCCTGATAAATCTTTAGATAATCTTCTGCCTGTTTGAGCCGCTTTTCAGGAGACATTTTTTTTAAGTCACTATTACCATGAGACATAACTCGCACATTGTATCCTTTTTCCCTTACATAATCTACAACCTCCGACGGTACATCTACCAGACAAACATAATCCTGTTTTTCCACATCAGAAAATGGCCGCAAAGTCAATGTAAGGCATCCAGAAAAATAGGCTTCTATCCCTAACCCCTGCAACGTTTGTAACGTAGACCCATCACGACATCCGATTGGTTCACTTTCCTTCAAATAATTTTGTGCCAGAGAGTATTTATCCTCTTTAGATTTAAGCCACTGAACATGATACCTTGAAAAATGCGTAGAAACGAACAAGGGATAAACATAAGGTGACGGAGGCCAGTTTTGCGATGTATACATAAACCAAGCATTCATAATCAATGCCACTTTATATTCTTCATCAGGACAAAAAATATGCAACGATTCACGATCAATCCAATAATCCACTTTTGGCAAAAATCTCCGTTGTGCATATGTTTGAATATCATCCCCTATATTTTCAGAATCTGCATAATACAAGCATCCAAATTTCATTTTTTCTACTCCTGCATATACAAAGGACAGATTTCCTCTGTAGCCCCTTCCATTCTCATCTTTCCTTTTTCCAACCACACAACCCTGTGACACAGGCTCTCAACCTGTGTAATACTGTGAGATACAAACAAAATGGTGGCTCCACTTTCTACGATCTGCCTCATCTTCTCCTGACATTTCTGCTGAAACTTAAAATCTCCGACTCCTAGTACCTCGTCCACAATTAAAATATCGGGAATTGCGGAAGTCGCAATGGAAAATCCCAAGCGGGCAATCATTCCGGAAGAGTAGTTTTTCAACGGCGTATCGACAAACTCCCATAATTCGGAAAAATCCATAATACTTTCAAACTTTTCCTTCATATCCGTCCGGCTCTGTCCCAAAACCGCTCCGTTCAGAAAGATGTTTTCCCTAGCCGTCAAATCCATGTCAAACCCGGCACCCAATTCAATCAACGGGGCAACGCTTCCAAAGACGTCGATCGTTCCTCTCGTCGGTTTTAAGACTTTGGCAATCAGTTTCAACAAGGTGCTTTTCCCTGAACCATTTAAGCCGATAAAGCCCACCGATTCCCCTTTTTTTATATCCAGTGAAATATTCTGCAATGCCCAGAATTCTTCAAACATCAATTTATGTTTCAAAAATTTCAGGGCATATTCTTTTATGCTGTCCACCTTCTCAGTACTTTTATTAAACATCATCGAAACATTATCAAGCCTAATAATTGTCTCCATTTTTTTCCTTCCTATATATATAAAATAAACCTGTCCTGCTTTTTGTAAAAAACGGTGGTGCCTATGAATAAGGCAATTATTCCAATCCCCAGACAGAGCAAGTTTTGCTCAAAACTTGGCCATGTCCCATACAATAATATATCCCTGAAATACTCCACATAATGATACATCGGATTAAAAATCAAAAATTCCTGAAGCATTTCCGGAAGAATCTCCCTTGGATAAAATAAAGGCGTGAGGTACAGCCATGCCAGCATGATAATTCCATAAAGATGGCCGATATCCCTGAAATACACATAGAGAGTTGCCAAAATTAATCCCAATCCGATCACAAAAGACACTACATAAAAAATGATAAAGGGCAGCAACACAATTGTTATTTTTAAAGGAGTCCTTGTAATTATCATAACAATGATCATGGCAATAAAGGAAAACCCAAGATTAACCAGACTGGAAAACACTTTGGAAACAGGAAACATATATTTCGGAATATAAACTTTTTTCATCAACGAAGCATTATAAACGACGGAAAATAACGCCGCCGTTGTCGAATCATTTATAAAAGAATAAAGGATATATCCGGACAGATAATAGATTGCAAAATTATCAATGGTACTTTTAAACAACTGGGAAAAGACAACCGTCATCACTCCCATCATCAACAGTGGGTTAAGGACAGTCCAGAGCATCCCCAGAACGGAACGGCGATACCTCACTTTGACATCCCTGGCCACCAGTTCCCGCAAAAGCGGCAGATATTTTTTCATTCCATTAAGACTGTTTTTTATTTTAATAAACATTTTTATTCTCTCCACTGTATAGATTATTTTCCATTTTCCAGACGATAATATATTTTCTTCAGACTATTCATCCCGCCAGAGAGCAAAAATCTCTTCTGTATCGATTCATAACCTCTCTTTCCCAGTTCCTTCCTCAGCCTTGGAGCTTCGACAAGCTGTTCAATTGCTTTCCGGATTTCCTCTATATTTCCCGGCTCTACCAGAAGACCGTTATAGCCTTCTTTGATAACCTCCGGAATGGCCGCCACTCTGCTTGCAATACAGGGAACACCATGACTCATGGCTTCCAGCAAGGACATTGGCAACCCTTCATGATAAGAAGGAAGAATATACAACATCGCCTTCCTGTAATGCTCTTCCAGTTCTTTTTTAGGACACCATCCCAAATGAGACACTCTGTGCCAAAGCCGCTTTTCTTCAATTTTCCTTCTGACCTTTTCCACTTCGCCATCGCCGCATATATCCAGAACGATCTTTCTGTCCAGCGTCTGGTCCGCTTTCTCGACAGCGTCGAGCAAGTCAAAAATCCCTTTTCTTTGTCCCAGTCTCCCTACAAACAAAATATTGACCGCTTTTGCATTATAACTGTTTTCCTCATTACCGGCAACCGCATTATATAGCACCACAAGCTGCGCATCAGGAAATTTCTTTTCCATTTCCCTCTTTTGATATTCGCTTAAAACGATATTGACGTCTGCGGCAGCCAGAATCCTTTCTATGCCCTTCTTTCTTTTCTGATTTGACGAATCATAAAAACCCATGAATTCCGCACCGTGATGGTGCAACACTGTTTTTATTTTCAATTTTCTGCAAAAATCAATAATGAACGCTTTCCTGTAAAAACTCCCTCTCTCAGACACATGCAGGTGCACGACATCAATCTTTTTAAACATGCATAAAAAGAAAATCTCCATAAAGTGACATCCATAAAACAACACCTTTATAACATTGTTTTTTTCAATAAAGGTAGGAACATAATACAGTTTGATTCTGTCCCATTTTCCCCAGCTTAGATAATGATCAACGACAGTGCGAATCCCACCCTTTACGCTTTTATGAGGACCTGCCATCAAAACCCTGATTTTTTTACAATGTCTCTTTTTCCGAAAAAAATATTTCCAATCTGCGGATAATCCCTTCTGTTTTACATTTCTATATAGAAAAATCCAGATGCCTATTCCCATCCGATTCCCATGTCTCAGACATTCGAGAAGCATCTTATCAAAAGAACGAAAGGCAATATTCATTTCCTTCGCTTTCTCCAGACGTTTTTTTTCTCTCTGATACGCCCTTGATATTTCTTTCGCCAACGTAGAATAAGCTTTCTCGCCTCTCGCTTCATTTTTTATCCATTCTAAAAAAAGGCATACGAAATCCCTTCGTATCTGCTCACTAAAATCATAGACTCTCTTTTTTTGATTTACCTCGTTTAATTTACGGCGCAGTCTGCAAATTTCATGAAACATTCCTCGTTTATAATTTCTGACGATGGACTGCCTGTTCTGCCTGTAATGATATAATCCTTTTTTATCATTTAAAATCAATAACGTTTTACAGTCCAGCAATACCGGAAACACGATGTTTAAGTCCTCTCCAAAAGAAATCCTTTTATCGCAATATTGAATATTCCCGAGCAGAATGTCTTTTTTAAATAATTTCCCCCACCGATTTGGTGTCACGCCCCTTCCTAGATAAGTCCCGTTATTCAGTAAAACAGGAAATACATTATTCTTGATTTTTTCATAATTGTACAGACCGGCAGTTAACGGTTCCTTCTCGAAGATCTGATAATCTTCATATTCCATAACCCTGTTACAACAAGTCACATCTGCGTTTTTTTCAATTCCTGATGCAAGGCGGGAAAGATAATCGGGCTCCACCCAATCGTCGCTATCCAAAAAGGCAATATATTCACCGGTTGAATACTCCAGGCCCTTCAGCCATGTCGCCATCAAACCCTCATTTTCCTTGTGCAGCAATGTAACATTATCATATCTTTCCGCATATTCTCCACATATACCATAACTGCCATCCTTCGAGCCGTCATCTACAACAATTATTTCGTAATTATCGTAATCTTGAGTGACCGCAGAATCCAAGCATTTTCTGAGATATCTTTCCACATTGTAGACAGGTATGATCAATGAAATTCTATCTTTTCTCTCAGGCATCTTCTTATTTTCCTTCTGCATTTAGTATATAATTTCGGACACATTGTACCACGCCAGCATAGGAAAAGAAATATTCTCGAAAGCTTCTCTTATCCATCCCCCTTAGACATTTCTCTAACTGGCCAATATTTTCACACGACAATGCAAATTTCTTTTCTTCAAACGCCCTCGCTATTTCAAGCTGATGATCGTCCACATGCTCTTGATACCTTCGCAGTCTAGGTACAATGATCACTGATTTTTTCAGCTTTAACCCCTTCGTGATTGTCCCTACCCCGCCATGAGTCACCAGTATCCTGCATTCCTTCAGTTTTTCATTAAAAAAGTCCTCTGACACAAACCTTTCGCATGTGTAGTTTTGAGGCAAATAGGAAGAAGTCCCAATCTGAGCAAAAACCTCTTCCCTAAGACTTCCACATCCGACCAATGCATCCATCTCTTTCAACAGCCGTTCAAATGAAAACTTCTGAGTCCCCACCGTTACGAAAATCATCCTGCCCTCCAAACGGGTCGACATATATCGCCCTCGGATACACCTTAAGCAAATTTTTCCAGTATACAATAAATAAATCAGAAAAACGATAAGCTATTTTTCCAGACAAAGAGCCGTCCTCCACCCTGGCAAAGCTTTCCGCAAAAATAATTTTCTTTCCTCTCAATTTCCCCAGGATAAGAATCGGAATGGATATGAAAGCCCCTGTCGATATATAATAATCTGGCTTCTCTTTTCTCAAAATCTTATTTCCCGCAACAATCAACCGAAGAAACTTCGCCCACGCCCCTTTTTCTTTCCTGTTGATCTGCTCAACATAATATACCCTTCCATATCCTCTCGCTTTCATTCCAGCAACTTTTTCTGTAATTAAAAAATACTCCGCATTCTCCATATCCAGGTATTTTACAAACTCCAGCTCTCTTAAATGCCCTCCGGAAGAAGCAACCAAACACACCTTCATACATCACCCCGATAATGATCAGCCTTTCTAATCCACCATAAACCAATATTTTTATTATATCACAAACAGGAGCTGTCACAACAAAATCTTAATTTATAGATTTTTCCCCTTATGGAAACCTCCGCCAGCCATCATGGAATATCTGCCACCTTTATACGCTTTTATTTCTCTCCGGAATAGTAAACCCGATACCCCTCCAGACACCCGGCTTCCCGGTACTGATACCGTTCCAAAATGCTGTCTTTTATTTCGTTCTGCTCGTAAGTGACCACGAAATCATACCCCTTGTCGGAGGCCTCCCTTAAAATAAGATTAAAATTGGGAGCGCCGCTTTCCATCTCATAATACATGCTCCACTGTTCTTCGTTTGCGTCCAGGATATACCCCTCCACGTTTCGTCCGTACATGCTCCGGATCTGCCCGGAATACTGCCTTGCCTGGCTTAACATGGGAGCGGGAAGAATGCACTTGGGCGACTCATCCAGCTCCAGCATCAGGTCACAGACCTCCTTCACCGGCCGATCCACCTTCTCCGGGTTCTGAATCAGGACAAAGTCGCCATTTTGGTATACGTTCGTCCCTCCGACAAAGACGACCACGAGCGCCATGGCAAAAACCACCGCCCTCTCTCGCCAACTGCCTGCAGCCCGAGCCAGCCTTGTAAGTGCATATGCGATGATAATTGCGTCCGGAACCACCCAAAAAAGCCGCCAGTAAATAATCTGATGAAACATCATATAATATAAAATCGGATTTAAAACGCAAAAGACCAGAAGGGCCACCGGATACAACAGACGTTTCCTCGACTCCTTCTCGTGGACGAACAAATAGAAAGACGAGGCGACCGTCATCGTCAGAAAAAAGCCGTCCGCATAGTACGTCTCGCACCAGTATATAATCGCATCCATCGCTGTCTTCATGTTCGCTCCCCTGTAACTTCGTTTTTTATCCTTGCTTTATGAGGTAATAAATCAGATAATAGACTGCGTTTGGAATGATCATCATCCAAAAATACAGAGTGGTCTTCCAGCTCTTTTTAAACAGCCCGTACAGCAATCCGAAACACCCCAGCAGCAGGGCTCCGATGATGACCCCCATCCCCGACATGAAGCACATGGCCAGATCCAAAAGCGCCAGACAGACATATTCCTCTCTTCTCCCATGCCGATAAATCCAAAAACAGATAAGAAACATCGCCGGAATCCCCAGTCCCGCAATCACGGCCTTTCCCTGCCACAGTCTCACCATGGTAAAGGTTTCCGCACTGTACACGGAAAAGTATCCATACAGATTGAGGATCATCAGAATGTCCAGAAACACGCATCGATGCACGACATCCTTCCCGAAAAACTCCTCCGAAAGCATCCACCAGACGCCTAGGATCGCCGTCAGGATGGCAACCGGAAGAAAGGTGTGGGCGATCACGGTGGGCGAGAGCCCCGTCAGCTTTCCGCAGCAAGCGAGATATACCGCCCAGGGCGCCGTCACGTCCTTGCTCAGTTCCCCCAGCCAGGTGGAGATGGGAGCGCCCGTATTGGGGTCCGTCAGATACATCCGGTTCGTCCGGAGAATGTCCACCGCATTGACGACGAATCTCGAATCGTCCGCATCCGTGTGCTGTCCCAAAAGCGCCGCCAGCAAAAAGGCCGTGACGAGGGCTCCCGTTATCAGGACCGCCGTTTTCTGTCCCCGCCCCTTGTTCCTCCACCGCAGCACCGGAAAACGCCTTTTATAAATCCCCCATGCGCATAATGCGGCGGTCCATACGGACAACACGGCAAAGGCCGCAAGGAAGGAGGCCCGCACCAGCACGAGCGGCACCGTGACCACCTGGGCGAATCCCCATATGGCCACCAGCCCCAAGAGGTAAAGCTTCGGCATCGTCTTTTCGATGCGGAAAATCTCACAAAACCCGTTTCCGGCCACGTAAGGCACTATCCAAAGCACCGCCGCCGCCAAAACAATATTGATGATCGACATAAGTTATCCTCTGAATTATCATTTGGCCCCGCTTCTGCGGAGCACGAACACAATCGTTTTTAGTATGATCTTGACATCCAGCGATATGGACCAGTTGTCAATATATTCCAGATCCAGCCGGATGACCTCGTTGAAATCCTTGATGTCGCTGCGCCCGCTGATCTGCCACAGGCCCGTAATCCCCGGCCGGAAGCTGATCCGGCGCTTCTGGTAATACAGGTACTGCTCGTATTCATCTATGGTCGGCGGCCGGGTGCCCACCAGGCTCATGTCCCCCTTCAGCACGTTCCAGAACTGGGGAAGCTCGTCGATGCTCGTCTTCCGGATGAAGGCCCCCACTCTCGTGACCCTGGGGTCGTTCTCCATCTTGAACATCGGCCCCCGAATCTCGTTCTGCGGCATCAGGTCTTTTTTCCGCTCCTCCGCATCCACATACATGGAGCGGAATTTATAAAATTTGAAGATCCGTCCGTTCACGCCGACACGTTTCTGGCAAAAGATCAAAGGCCCCCTGGATTCCAGAAGCAGAAACGGCGCAAGAACGATGCCGACCACCAGGGTGAGGGCCAGTCCCACGAGGGAGCCGACGATGTCCATCAGACGCTTCAACAGCATCATCCGGTAGTCAAACAGGCGGCTGGAAAAAGCCACCACGTGATACTGTTCCAGATTGTAAATCTGTTTCTTCCCATGCTGATCCAGATTAAACAGATCCAAGCTCAGGCTCACGACCACGCCCATCTTCTCCAGCTCCAGGATCATGTCCTTTAAGAACGTCTCCCGTCTCTGTATCTCGCTCACGTGGATGAACACCTCGTCCACCACGTGCTGCGTCGCATACTCCAGATAACTGTCCCCCTCGCCGGAAACGACGGGCACGCCGTCGATCGTCTCCGCCGTCCCCTCCGCTCCGAGGAGCACGATCCCCACAATGTCCCAGCGTACCTCCTTGGAATGGCGGAAACGAAACAGCACCCTCTCCGCCCGGTCCGCCGTCGTGACGATCAGCAGACTGGTCTTCTTGCGAATATTCACATGGAAGAAGCGTTCCCAATTGCGAATAAAGATATGCACCGCCCAGATCAGGCAGGTATTGAACACGAAGAAATATCCCATGACCAGACGGGACGTGAACATGTCATTCTTCATGCCGAATCCGAGAAATATGCACATCACGATTAAAATCAAATTATATTTCACGCTCAAAAGCGCTTCCTGATAGCGGTCCCGCCGGTAAAATCCGTCGTACACTCGCATAATGTAAAACGCCGCCACATGGATCACTGCGATTGCGCTGAACAGAACCTCGATGTCCACCTGCTCCCGGAAAACCGCAATGCTGCGGTAGCGCAAAAGCCCCGCCGCCAAAAGGCTTCCGAAAGCCGTCGCCATGTCGATCAGACAGATCACAAGCTCCATGACTTGATTCTTCTTACGGTACATACTCCACTCCAATAACGATCATGCTGTCATCCCCCCGGCAAACACGTCTCTTTATTATACCATAAAAAAGCGCTTCCGCAACAAAAAAACTTAATTTTCGTAATCTTTCATTAACATTTCGGCATTTTCTCCCATATTATACTGTCTCAGTCCATAAAAGACTCTCCAATTAAATAGTCTGCGTACCTTCCCGCCATCTCATACCAGTGAAACAGGGCTTCCCCCATGATGGCGCCGCAGGACTCCCGGTACATCGCCCACACGAACCAGTAATAGGCGATGATCGCCACGTAGGCCATGAAGTGGAATTCTTTCCTTGCACTCCACTCCCCGCCTAGGTATTCCCGGATGAAGGCCCTGGCCTCCCCGAAATCGTACATGGCGTCCACGATATAGTATCCCACGTCGATTCCCGGGTCTGAATACCCGGAATACTCCCAGTCGATCAGGAGCACGCGGCCGTCCGGCTCGATCATCCAGTTGGGCTTGTAGGTGTCGCCGTGGCAGAAACAGGCCTCCACCCCGTCGCCCGCAGTTTTTTCGTGGAGAAGGCCGACCTTCTTTTTCAGGGACAGAAATTCTTTGAAGCAGTCCGGATCCTTCTTCACCAGCAGTTCCTCCATCACGGCCGCATCCTGCCAGGGACGCAGACCGTAGTCCACGACCACGGGGGCCGCATGGAGCGCCCGCAGGACGGCGATGATTTTTTTAGAATCACCGAAATCCCGATAATCCGGTTCCCGGAACCTCGGGACGAACCCGGAAATTTTCCACCCAGCCTCCTCGTCCATATGGACGTAGGTCGTATCGATCCCTAGCTCCCTCGCAATCTCCAGGGAGCGCTTCTCGTTCTTCCGGTTGATGATGCTCCCCGTGCCCTCTCCCGGATGGCGATAGACGTAATCCGCCCCCCTCACCCGAAAAATGAACGAGGTGTTCGTCATTCCCTCCTCCACGTTCCTGAAATCGACGATGTCCGCCTCCTCGCAGCGGAACACGGATTTTATGTTGCCGATGATCTCGCTGTGGGCATGCCGGACGTACTCCTCGTCAAAAGCCCTCAGCTCCTCGAAATAGTCGAATTCAAAAATGGAATCCTCCGCATATTTTTTCAGGTAGATCGGCGGCAGCCCGTCCAGATGATCCCTCACCAGCCACTCCCAGAACGCATGGTCGTAGATTCCTGTCTCCCGGTACGTTTCCGCACAGGAGAGGAACGCCTCGCAAAACTCCCGTTTCCAAAAAGAATGGCCCATGAGGACGTACCCTTCCGCAAGCCCCTTCTGCATTTTGACGATGCGGTCCTCCCCATCCGGCAGGACATACATCTCGCCGGTTCTCGCAGGCATGAAAAATCCCGCATAAAAGGACTGGTACTCATACTGGTGAAAAGGATTTTCCACAAAATAATTGTCGCAGGAGCAGACATAGGTGTTGTTCAGTTCCTCTTTTGCGAGACACAGGCTTTCAATGTTGTTTTTCCTGTTATATACAGAGTTAAACACGAACCTGACTCCGTATTTTTCTTTTAGATAAAAGAACATTTCCTTTTTATAGCCCAGGACGACGGTGACGTCCTCAATTCCCGCCTCCCCAAGCTGCTCGATCTGCCGGTCGATCAGCCGCTCTCCCTTCACCTCAAACAGCCCCTTCGGCCTCTCAAGGGACAGGGGGATGAATCTCGTGGAGGGGCCCGCCGCCAGAATCACCGCATTGGAAACCCGGAAGGGCTCCAGCGCCGAAACGCCCGCCTCCGTGATCTCCCCCGTGCGCCCGTCCAGCAGCCCTTCTTCCGCAAGCCTTCCTGAGATTTCCGCTTCCTCCCCGGGCCGGCCGGGAAACAGTTCGCAGGAAATCCGTCCTTTTCCCGACCGGATGTCGTACGCCCGGTTCAATATGAAAAATTCCTCTCTCGTCATGTCCTGCCCCCGCTTCCATCTTCCCCGGACGTCAGGCCTTCCTGCCGGAAAAAAGCCCTGCAAACATCGCCTTCACGACCGGCTCCCTGCAGCTCTCGTAAGGCCGCCCATCCAGGATCAGCCGCTCCACCCGAAGCTCCTTCACCCGTTCCCTCGGAACCTCGTAAGGATTTTCGGAGAGAATGACCATGTCCGCCACCTTTCCCGCCTCCAGGCTTCCCCGCTCGCCCTCGTCAAATCCCGCATAATATCCATTGTAGGTGCACATGCGAAGCGCCTGGCGGATGGTGAGCGCCTCCTTTTCGTTGGAATGGTTGACCGCCCTGTCCATCCACACAATCGGGTCCGGCGAGGTACAGGGGGCGTCGGAGCCGGCGGAGAGCATGATTCCCCGATCCGTGAGGGTCCTCAGGGGATTGAGCCTCCCGGCCCGCTCCCGGCCCATGATCGACTCCAGATATTCGTCCGGCTCCTGTCTCCATCGAATAAATGCGCTCTGCACCGGCAGCTGAATCCCGTAATCGCCACATATGGCCATTCCCTCCGGCGTGGGAAGGCAGCCGTGAATGATTCCGTGGCGGTGGTCCTCCCTCGGATAATCGACGAGGGCCGCCCGAAGGGCCCGGCAGGCCTGGGCAAAGGCCCGGTCCCCAATGGCGTGCAGCTCAATCTGCAGACCAGCCCGATTTGCCTTTTTGCAAAAATCAATGACGGTCTCGTCGCTGTAATACAGAACCCCCGTCCCGCCGGCCTCGTCTGCGTAGGGTTCTTCCAGCGCCGCATCATGGGAACCGAAGCAGCCGTCCAACGCACACTGAAAACAGCCGCCGATCCGGGGAAGTTTCCGCCTGGTCGCCGCCTTTATGGACAGGGACTGGGGGAACACCCGCATCTGAAATCCGTTTTTCAGACTTTTAGCAAAAATCTTCTCGAAGGTAATGTCCAGGTCTCCCTTGAAGCCGACCCCGCTCACCGTATGAATGCAGCCGATCCCCCTGGCCGCCTGAAAGTCCACCGCCGCCTGCATGTTCCGGAAAAGCTCCGGGATGGACACGGAGTTCGTGATATAATTGGACGCTTCGAAAAACGCCTCCTGGTTCATCTCACCCGTGTCCGGATGATATCCCCGCAGATCTCTCACCCGTTTCCCGATCTTTTGCAGCAGCTTCGTGTTGACCACGCAGGCGTGCCCGTCATACTTGACCACCATGACCTCCCGGTCCGGGCACGCCCGGTCCAGCTCCCCCCGCTCAACCAGCCTGTGCTCTTTTACGGAATGAGGGGAAGCCCCGAAGGCGATCAGGGTCCTCCGTCTCTCCTTTAACGCAAATTCCCGCAGCATCTCCAGAATCTGGGCATTGGACTCTGCCTCCATGACGTTAAGGCCCGCATGAAAGGTGGAGAAGGACGCAAAATGCTGATGGGTATCCACGAAGGAGGGAATCAGCGCCCTTCCGTTTAAAGGAACTATCTCCGCCCCCCGGTACCTGGACGGCAGACTGTCCCCCACGAACACGATCCTTCCCCGATCCTCCACCAGATACTGAAAGACCCGCTCCTCCCGGTCCACCGTCACGATATCTCCCACGTAACACAGCATTGTCCCACCGCCTTTTCTTCTTCTCTCCGCCAGAGCCGTCCGCCCTCCGTCCTTTACAGGATGCACTTTCCAGAAGCCCCGTACTCCAGATATGCCGGATCAATCTGGGCAAGCTCATAGAAATTATCGATCTCCACAATGTCCGTCCTGCTGCAGGGGCGGATCTCGACCTGATAGTTTTCCTTATAGAGGACCAGGGGAATGAATTCCCAGAACAGGGAAGCCCCGTCCTTCTGCCGATAAGCCCTCCGCCAGTCCTCCCGCAGCCTGGCGGAATCCTCCGCATTCCAGTAGGCAATCTCGTACTGATTGAAGCAGCAGGTCCCGCCCTTCCGGTAATTGGCCGCAAATCCCCTGTCAAAGTCAAAGCACCAGTCGTCCGTCTCCAGGGCATAAGACGCCAGATAGTTGCTCCGGTAATGATACTTCTTTATCAGGGCCGGATTTAATAACAGCAGGTCTCCGGCGCAGATGTAGCAGTTATCCACCTTCTCCCCCGCCGTCAATGCGGAAGAAATATTGTTTTCCGTCTCATACCTGTCGTTGTCCACCAGGTTTAAAAAGGGATATTTTCCCAGCAGTGCGTCGAACTGTTCCTTCTTATAGCCCCGCACCACCGTGATGTCCGTGATCCCTCTTGCCGTCAGTGCGTCCAGCAGGCGGTCGATCATGCGGACCCCACCGATTTTCACCAGCGGCTTTGGTGTGTCCAGGGTAACGGGAGCCATTCTGGAACCAAAGCCCGCCGCAAAAATCACGGCCCTGCGGACCCGGTAAGGCTCCAGGGCCTCCCTGCCCTCCTCCGTGACTGCGAGAAGGTCCTTCTCCCTTTGAAGAAAACCGCCGCAAACCAGAGTTTCCAGCTCCCTTGACACGAGGCTTCCCGAAATCCCACGGGCGTCCGCAAGATCCCGCCATGAATATTCCTTTTTCCCGCCTTCCTCCACGTGGGCAAGAAGCTCAAACTGACACCGATTCAGTTCCATGATCCAATCCTCCGTCAGCCCGGACGGCCGGACTCTCCGCACTATCCATACAGGCTTTCAAATTCTTCCAGGGTAATCCCCAGCTCAAATGCCGCCGGTTCTCCCTCCGCCGTCTTTTCATACCAGTTCCAGACCTCGTCCATGGTCGGTGCGGAAACCTCGAACAAGGCGGCAATGTCACGGATCACCTTTAAGCCGAAAGGGAAATCCGCCGTAAAATAGCGGGACTGCCAGTCCAGGGCCCAGCCGTTCTCCACTCGTTTCATCGGCGAAGTCAATCCCTTAAACGCCGGTATGCCCTTGAGTTTCCGGGTCATTTCAGAGATCGTCCGGCTCTCATAGTGCTCCCTGAGGGGCTTCACGGAGCCGAGGTCCATGGGGATCCTCTCACAGAGCGCCTGCAGTTCCCGGTCGCAGGCGATGAGGAGCGCAGACGCCTCGTCGGTCCACTCCTCGTAAAACAAAAAATTCCGGGGATAAACCATTCCCCGCCCGTGATTCCGAAACATGGAATACAAGCGGGTCGTGTGCAGGAGCGGGTTCGAGGGAGTCAGCGTCACGGACAGGTAATTTTCGAGAGGGATGCAGGGCATGTCAAAAAGCCCCTCCAGGTCCCCGCACAATCCCGCGGCCGCCGCCCCTGGGATGGCTCCGACCTGAAGCTTTTCCTTCCTGCCCAGCTCATACACGGATTTTCCATATTGCTTCAGCCTGGCGATGCTGTGAACCCGCTGAAACCCGAACAAGGTACAGCCCTTCCTCAAAAGTCTCTGAAAGGAAAATTCGGCACCTCCGCTCCCGGGAACCACGCCGATCTTCTGTCCCGCCTCCACGAAAGGCTCCATGCGCTCCCCCAGAGCCGGAAACAGCTGGGCCGGCATTGTGATCCATATGATTTCCGCTCCCTCCAGAGCCTCCTCCATGGAACCCGTCACCCTCGACGGCCTCCCTCTCAAGAGCAGGTTCTCTTCCGCATCATATACCCTCAGCTCTCTGCCCCAGCATTCCGGTTTTGACGTGTACACGGTCACCTCATGTCCCTTATGGGCAAATTCGGCCGCCATGAGCGTTCCGACATTTCCCCCGCCGATCACCGCAGTCCTCATGCCGTATCTCCCCGCTTCGGTTCCTTTGCGAAATCTCTCAGGGAAAAATCAGAAGCAAGCAGGGTCAGATTTGGATTATAATAAGGGTCGCCTTCCTCAAGGATTTTCTTCCAACGTCTCCGGAAGATCTCCACCTCGTGATCAAACCGGAAAATTTTCTCCGGCGTATTTTCAGCCCCTCTGGATTTTGACTCGTAATGATGCAGCTGAACAAAGGGATTATAAACCACCAGTTTATCAAGCCCTCTCACTTTCAGGCAATAGTCAATATCGTTAAAAGCCACCGCCAGACCCTCGTCGAATCCGTCGACCTCCTCGAAAATGTTCTTTTTGGTCATCATGCAGGCCGCCGTGACCGCACTGTAATCCTGAGCGCACATGGAACGCAGGAAATAGGTCTTTTCCCCCCTGTGGAATCCGACAAAGGTATGCCCGGCAATCCCCTTGTATCCCACGATGACGCCTGCGTGCTGGATCGTGTCGTCCCCGTAAAAGAGCTGCGCCCCGACAATTCCCACGTCCTCCCGCTGACAAAAACCGAGCATCTCCTCGACACAATCCTCGTTGATCAGTTCCGTGTCGTTATTTAAGAACAGCAGGTATTCGCCTCCCGCATAAGGCACTGCGGCATTGTTGATGGCTGAAAAGTTGAAGCCCTTTCCCTCCCAGCGGATCACCTGAAGCTTCCGGTACCGCTTTTCCAGCGCCTCGTAGCACCGGAAGGTCTCCTCCTCCGTGCTGTTATTCTCCACGACGATCACTTCCAGATTTTTATAGGAAGCCTTCTCCAGGAGGGATCTCACGCACGTGAGCAGATCATCGGCATGGTCCTTGTTCGGAATGATCACGGAGACCAGGGGACTTCCTTTCACCGGATAACGTACCCGGTAAGCCCCCAGCACCTCGTTTTCTTCCACTTCCACCTCACCGATTCCGATTCGCTCACAGTGGGCCTTGATGGCCCTGGCTCCGGCCTCGAAGGCGTACAGTTTTTTCTTCGGATCCTCCGCCGTGGAGCCCTCGTTCACTCTCCAGTGGTACAGAACCTTCGGTATATGACAGATGACGTCCGCCCGCTCCACGCACCGGAAGACAAAGTCATAGTCCTGTGAACCGTCGAAGTCCGCCCGGAAGCCGCCGAGTTCCTTCGCCAAGGTTCGCTCCGCCACAAATAGATGGGAAATATAATTCATGCTTCGAAGCAGGTCCGGATTAAAGTCCGGCTTGAAATGGGCGTCAAAATAAAAGGGCTTTCCCCTTTTCACAGTCAGTTTGTCTTCATCCGAGTAAAGCACCTGAACCTTTCGTCCTTCCTCCGCCTCCCGGTTGATCCGAAGGGCGCATTCGTAGAGTGCGTCCTCGGAAAGAACGTCGTCATGGTCCAGGAGAACGATATAATCCCCCCGGGCCAGGGCCAGGGCCGCATTGGTATTTCCCGCAATCCCGAGGTTCTCCGGCAGGCGGACGGATCTAATCCGCCCGTCCGCCTGCCCGTACGCCTGGACCCTGCGCCAGAAACCCTCCCCGTCAAAGCCGGCTCCTTTGCTCCCGTCCGCCAGGCAGAGCTCCCAGTTTCCGTAGGTCTGCCTCTCGACGGAGTCTACCATCTCGTCCAGAAGCTTCTCCGGCGTCCGGTAGAGGGGCACGATGATGCTGAATTTCGGCATGATCGGAAAACCGTCCCTCCTCTGCCTTTCCAGTTCCTGCGCAGAAGGCTGCACCAGAACCCTCCAACTGTTGTATCTTTTTTTATCCTGCCTGAACTTTCCTGCCAGTTTTTTAAAAAAGGCCTTCCATCCATACTGTTTTAAAATGGCGATTCCCCGTTTTATGGAATCCGGCCGAAACAACAGCTTAAGCCGGAGGAGCAGAGAGGCGGGGCGGTCCTTCGTTCCGCCCATGGCCACCTTTTCTTTTAAAGTCTTCCCCTCCGCCCGAAATACAATCTCGTAGGAGTCTTTCGCATCATAGGGAAACGAAATGCAGAAGCCCAGCTTCAGTGCGCTCTTCCCCACGAAAAATTCCCGGTTCACGTCAAACCTTCCCGCATCCGTGCGGACAAAGGGGACCTTCCCACTCTTTTTTCCGACGATCTCGATATCCACGGGAATCTCCGGGGAACTGCTGACCGCCCAGCCGGAAAGCACCATCTCCGAATCTTTTGTCTCCACCGTGTCAATGTAATACTTCACGGTTTCCGCCTCCCTTCTCCGGCCCGTCGGCCTCCGGCTCCGACAATTCTTCGCCGGATGTCTCCCCCTCGGGTCGTCTTTCCTCCGGCGATCCCACCCCGGGTGTCTCCGTCCCAGGCGCTTCCGTCTCAGACTTCCCCTCCTCCGGTGCTTCCGTCCCCGGTGCCTCTGTCTCGGGCATTTTCTCACCGGACGTCTCCGCCCCGTGCTCCTCTGTCCCAGGCGTTTCCCCGCCGAACGTCTCCGCCCCGGGTGTCTCCGTCTCAAACGGTTTCTCGCCGGACATACCCTCCTCGGGCTTCCTCTCCGCCGGCATTTCCGCCTCGGGCTTCTCCGTCCCGAAAGCTTCCCTCTCCGTTCCGCTTTCCTCCGTCCCGGAGGGAGGCTCCTCCGTCACCGGACCGGAAGAGAGATAGGAGTTTCCGCTGCCCTCAACCACGGTCCCCTTGGGAACCAGCCTGATCTCAATGGCTTCCAGACGTTTCGCCTGGCCCATGGTGCCGGCCGTCTCCCCGTTCTTCGCCCAGCCCAGCCAACCATAGCTCTGGGCGTGAACCCGGTAATAAATGTCGTATACTTCCGCCATCTTTCCGGAAAGCCGGATTTCGATGGCCTCCAGACGCTTCGCCTGGCCGGTCGTCCCGCTCTCCTCGCCGTTTTGCACCCAGTCAAGCCAGCCGTAGGTCTGAACATAAGTCCGGTATTGAACGTCTCCCGGAATTCCCGTGTTCTTAAGGGAAATCCGAATTCCCTCCAGCCGCTTGGCCTCACCCTCCGTGCCGCTCGTCTGTCCGTTTTCCTTCGCCGCCTGCCAGCCGTAGGTCTGGACGTGGGTCTCGTAAAACACCCCGTTCGGCCAATAGAAGGCTCCCGCCCCGCTGCCGGGCGGATTGCCGCCTTTTTGCACCATGACGATCTGGATGGCCTCAATCCGCTTCGCCACCTCCGCCGTCCCGGCGGACTCCCCGTTCTTCGCCCAGCCCATCCAGCCAAAGCTCTGGGCGTGAACCCGGTAATAAATGTCATATTTTTTCGCCAGGTCGCCGGTCAGCTCAATCTGGATGGCTTCCATCCGCTTTCCCTCGCCGACGGTTCCGCCGGTTCCCCCGTCATACACCCAGCCCTGCCAGCCGTAAGTCTGGAGATAGGTGCGGTAGCGGATGCCTCCTGCGACATAAGGGCTGGATGCGCGAATCTGGATCGCCTCCATCCGCTTTCCCTCGCCGGTCACGCCGCCCACGGCCCCGTCCGCCACGGAGGGCAGCCAGCCGTAGGACTGCATGTGGGGCGTATAGGTGACCGTCGGCGGAAGCCAGTGGCAGGCAACTCCTTCCCCGGTTCCCTCCGGCACGAAGCCCTTGGCCACGAGCTTCACCTGGACCGCCTCCGCGCGCTTCGAAAGCCCCACGGTTCCGGCCTCCTCGCCGTTTTTCGCCCAGCCCAGCCAGCCATAGCTCTGACTGTGAACCCGGTAATAAATGTCATACTGATTCGCCGCCTCCCCGGTCAGTTCGATCCTCACCGCCTGCAGGTCCCTTCCTCCGCCGGGAATCCCGTTTCCGGAAGCCCCGTCTTTCCAACCCATCCAGCCAATGCCGGCCATGTGGGCGTCTATGCGGATGCCTCCCGTCATGCCCGCCGTGTCCAGCTGGAGCCGCAGGGCCTGGAGACTTAACTGCATGTTCGTGGTTCCCGCAGTCTCACCGCCCGCCACAAAGCTCTGCCACCCCTTTCCGGTCACATAGCCGCAGTAAGAAAGGCTGGCGTTGGTCCAGAGCTCCGAACGGTCCTCGTAAATCCCCGAATCGCTGATCACCTCGTAGGTGCCGGAACCGAGCTCCAGATAAAAATAGCCGTTCACATACTGGCTTTCCCGTCTCGTTCCGTTCACCGTCAGCGACGTGTTCGCCGGAATGTTCGTCGGAAGATAAACCCTGGCCCTCGTGTTCGCCGGAATGGTCATCACCGTTTTCAGACGCCCGTCCCCCAGCATCTCATAGGAGACCCGAATGCTTCCCTTCACGGAAGGAACTGCGATGGAGCCAAAACGGACTCCTCCCGGCTGAAGCTTGATCTGAAACTCGTCGAAGCCGCCGGTCAGGGGCTTGATTCCGAACATACCCCTGGCCAGCTGGCTGGCCGGTGCGGACCCCCAGGGATGGGAATAGGTCATGTTCCCCTTATTCTCCGGATTCCAGGCCTCCGTCGTCACCGTCGCATCCAGCTCGTACATCATGTAGGCCCAGCTGCGCACGCCCTCGTTCACGTTGGGATTTGACATGATCTGCCTTGCCAGCGTGCCGTTGTTGCTCTCATAAAGGCCCTGTAAAAGGAAAAACGTCCCGTAAACGCTCATGGTCACCTGGCCGTCCCGCTCGATGGAGGCGGCCATCGCGTCCGCCATCGCCTGATCGCCGTAAATGTCGTAAGCGAGGGCGTAGGCCGTCGCATGCTGGGCACCGTGGCCCGTGATCTGGCCGTCCGCAGTCAGACCGTCACAAAAGGTTCCCGTCTCCCTGCGGTACAGTCTCCGGATCATGGAGTCACGTATCACCGCCGCCCGGCTTCTGTAAAGGGAGGCGTCCGAGGTCTTTCCCAGCTTTTCGGCGATGGAAGCCATGTCCTCATAAGCCCCCACGCAGACCGCATTGAACACCGTGTTATAGAAGACGCTCTCGTCGTAACCGTCCCGCTCCGTATAGGGCCAGTCGATTAAAAGCGTCTTCTTGGGCCGTTTTACCAGCCCCAGGGAGGCGTCAAAGTAGGAATCGTACAGCTTTCCCTTTAGCAGGTCATAATTTTTCTCAAGGAAGGCCGCATCTCCCGTATATAAATAATCCTGCCAGGCTCCCATGATGCAGAACAGCTGATACTCCGCCGGCCACTGCGGGTTATTGCTCGTATAGTCCAGGGAATGCCTTGCCAGGCTGTAGTCGTCCTCAAAAGAGTAGCTGGAGAGCATGTTGATCAGGACGTCCCCCTCGTAGGCTGCCCGCTCCCTGCTCTGGGAATCCACGTACAGATCCTGGTTCGTCGCCTGTATCGTGTACTTGGTCATGCCATAGATATCGTTCAGCACGTCGTTGCTGCTGGAAAACGACGACTCTCCGGACGAAAATTCCTGCCGGACAGCCATCCCCTGGACCATCCCCGTCTTCAGGGCCACCGGACAGTTGTCAATCTGGACGTAGCGAAAGGTCTTCATGCCCACGTCCCCCAGCTCCTGACGGCCCGCCTTCAGGTTCCAGACCTCCCGGTAAACGTTTCCCGTCCGCATCTGGTACCTGACCGTGCCGTCTGAATTCAGCTCCTCCCCGTAGGAAACCGTGACCTGTCCCTGAACCGGCGAACTGACGGTCAGCTTCAGGCTGCCGACGATCTCCTTCCCCATGTCGACGAGGTAGGAGTTGCCGGACAGCCGCTTCACCGACGCCGAAGGAATCTCGTAGCGGGTCATGTTCTCCGACGGATACGGGGTGAGGGTTCCCGTGAGATTCAACGCCTGAGCCGACGAGGCCCCGCTCCAGCCGCCCGCCGAATAGGAAGTCTCGCTCCAGCCGTAAGGATACAGGGCCCCGTTCATGTTCTGGGCTGCGGCGTAATAATAAGCCCCCACCCCCACGTTCACTCCGTTGTTCCCGAAGACCTGATTGGCATTGAGCGCCTTCCAGCTTCCCCGGTCCCTGCCGGAATTGACCAGCACCTCCCGCCTTCCGTCCGTGTAAAAGACGGTGATCTGGCAAAGAAAGCTCCTGTTCTCCTCCGCATAACAGATCGCCCCGGCCGTGTTGCCGCCGGTTTTTAGATAATCCGTAATGTCATAGGTGTTGTAGTACAGCTTTCCGCCGTTCAGGCGGCTCGGCCCCAGGCCCACCAGCTCTCCGTTGACGTAAAAGTCATAGACGTACTGCCGGCTTTTTTCAGGGGAAGACGCCGTCACGCTGGCGACCGCCTTCTCGATTCCGCTTCCCGCCTGAAAGTTTCCGCGCAAAAAAACAAAGGCATCTTTTCCCCAAATGCCCTGCACGCTTGCCCATCTCGTTCCCGTCGCCGTCGTGAACGCCTGCGGTGTGGACAGGGCGCTCTCCAACCCGTCCCTGTCCTTCGTCTGGACGCACCAGTAATAAAGCTGGTCGTCCTCCAATTTGGCCGAAAGCCCGGCGATACGAATCCCGGCGCTGCCGCCTCCGGATATCCAGCCGGTGTCAGCCACGTCCGGACCGGTCGAAAGCTTCGACGCCCGGCTCGCTATAACGATCCGGTATGCTGACTGGTACTCGTCATAATCCCGGTCCACGAAGGACCAGGAAAATCGGAGATCCTCCCTGGGAACGCCCATGGGGTCCTCCAGGAGGTTGATTTTTAAGTTTTCCGGTTTTTCCGGCGCCGCCCCCGCAGCGCCGGCCCCCAGGGGGAACAACGCCGCAAGAAACAATATCCCAAACAGCCATCTTTTCAATTTCATGTTCATGCTCACATTTCTGAACGTCAATATAGTTTATAGCTTAAATCCAGGTCCACGTTTCCGGGAATTCCATTCACCCGTCCCCGTTCCGTGTACTGCCACATCTGCACATTCGTGAGGCCGGTCCAGTTTCCGCCCTCATAGCCGGTATTCTTTACCATCGCTCTGGTAGCCGAATCGTTAAACTGCAGTACGTCGTCGCTCCAGCGATATCTTGCCAGCCAGATCTCGTATGCGGAAGCGATCCGGTCATAGTCAAACACCCGTTTCAGCTTGCTGGGACTGCCGTACACCATGGTCTTGTATCCGGCCGCCCGCATCACGGAACAGAATTCCTGGGCCATCGCCATGTTGTTCAGCTTGGCCGCCGTCGTCATATGCTCTTCCTCTTCCAGATCGAAGACCACCGGCAGAGTGACCGGATACCCTCTCAAAAGGCTCACGGCAAATTCTGCCTCCGCCCTCGCCTCCTCCGGTGTCGACGCATAACAGTACACGTATCCGCCGATCGGTATTCCGTTTGCCAAGGCTCCCTGAGCATTTTTCCGGAAATAATGATCCTCCATCAGGGTTCCCCCCGTGGACCCCGTATTCTTCTGCGTAATCCTGAGCATCGCAAATTCCACGCCGTCCGCTTTCGCTTTCTGCCAGTTGATGCTCCCCTGCCATGCGGAAACGTCGACTCCCCATAATTCCGGTTTATAATACGTGTTTGCCACAGAACCGGGAGCCGCTCCCCCTTTTCCCACCAGGACGATCTCTATGGCCTCCAGACGCTTGTAGTAACCCTCACTCCCGCAGGGGGCCCCGTTTTTCGCCCACCCGGTCCAGCCAAAGGTCTGGCAGTGAACCCGGTAATA
>JAAWRC010000072.1 GCA_022800815.1 Lachnospiraceae bacterium
GATTAAATAAATTTCTCAGGATTTATTATGCACGTGTAATGGAAGTATACCAGAATTAAAAAGAACTAAAGCAGAGAATACGACAGACCGGATTTTCCATCGGTCTAATCGTCGTGGAAAAAATTCATATTAAAAATTTATAAAAAACCTGCCAAAAAGTCTTGACTTTTGTTAGCGGGTTTTTGTCCATATCATTTTCCTCTATTAACATTATAGAGGAAATATTCGACAGCTATACAACTGACAGGGTTTAAATGACAATAAAATGCACCCTATAATGGGTAAAATGTCCGTCAGTATGACAGCATTTGCAAAAGAGAATTACGGCAGTGACCACCAGGTATCGGCGAAGCTGGAGACTTATGGCACGGCCGGGACGAGAGCATATACCTGGAGTATCGGCGTGGACAGCGACCGGGTATACCTCAGCCTGACAGAAGAATACATGTCCACGGTGGGGAACATGTACACATCGAGTCCGGTTGTAAGGACGGGTTCTGATAAGGTAGAGGCAACGTACACACCGGCGGGGGGACGTTTTGTATCGGCGTGGAGCCATCACGGAAGGACAAAGAAGTCTTTTACGGTGTATATCTGATCGAATGAAATATCAGGCGGTAAGCGGGGGATGGGAGATTGTCATATCCCCCGCTTACGGCTATTATATACCAGTGACAGTGGTGGAGCGGGGGAAACGAGATTATGAGGATAAAAAGGACGGTCTTCTGGTTGTGTGTCTGCCTGGCATTTTCCGGCTGTGGGAAAAAAGAGGAAAGGATAGAAAAAACGGAAGTGGACAGTTCCTGGAAGTATCTGGGATGGACCTTTACGGAGGAAGGACTTTTGTACCATAATCCAAACCCTCTCCGCAGAGGAAAGCTGGAATATCTGGATTACCGGACGGGAAGCTACCGCCCCCTGTGCGCCAGTGCGAGCTGCCTGCATGACAGTGCGGAGTGCACGGCGGTGCGTCTTTATGATGCGGGAGCGATGGGACGGATCGGGGACAAATGGTATTACCTCATGCGGGACGAGAGCGGGATTCCTCATTTTTATAGCTGCGATCTTGATGGCCAGAATGAAAAGAAGATTGGAAAATACTCGCATACCGGTTCCCAGATGTTTCTTTTCTTTGAGGATTCCTGTGTGACGGCTTTCAGCGACCCCGTCATGGACGAAGAAACGGGACAGTTGAAGGAGGATGTATCGAACAGTGCGATATGTCAGTATCATTTTGACACGGGAGAGGAGGAGCTCCTTACCCAGGAGAGTGAGAGCAGCTATTACGATCTGTATGGAAGGTACGGGAAACTTCTGCTCTATCGGGAGTATAGAGACGGACGGGGGATCCTTAAGGTCTTGGACCTGGATACGGGAGAAGTTCAGGAGCCTTTGGGCGACAGGAACGTGGCACGTGCCGCGAGTATGAGGGACGGCCTTTTTGCGTGCAATGTGCGGGAGGGGGATGACATAAAGCTCATAGAGCTAGATCTTGTGACCGGGAACTGGAAAGAGATCCAGACGGAGGTAGGGGGCGGCGCCAGTCTCTTCTGGAGTGAGGGGCTGAAACTTATGACCTTTTGGGAGGAGCGGACAGGGGGAGCTTATTACAGAGTTTATCAATATCTGGATGACGGAAAAAGCGTACTGGTCCGGGAAGGGGAAGAGTCCACTTATTTTGAGGTGCTGGACAGAAAAGACGGCCTGCTGGTCGGGCGGTATGGCGGGAGTACGCAGATGGAAGAACAGTTCCATATGGCGACGATGGAGGAGAAGGATTTCCTCGCAGGAAAAGACAACTGGATCGTGCTGGAATACTAGGAGGGCGGATATGAAAAAAAGGGCGGCATTTATATTGATATTTGTACTTCTTGGAGGTTTGCTTCCTGGCTGTGGCTGCGGGTCAAAGAGGGTGACATTGACATGGGCTTTATTTGATATGAAAGGGGACCAGCAGGTCTATCTGGATGCACTGAACGAGAAATTGAGGGAAAAAGGCCTGCCCTATCAGATCCGCTTTGCGAATATTTCCATTCCCTTTGAAGGTGACTATAAAGCCTATGTGGAAACTTATATGGAAGAGGTGGCAAAAGGAGATTTTGACATCATCACCTGTCCGGGGACGCAGAACTGCTATGATACCTATGCGATGATGGCGGAGAGGGGCCTGCTGACCCCGTGGGACGATTTTCTGGGAAATGGAGAGACAGGAGAGCGGTTAAAGGAAGCTTATCCTGCCCCCGTGTGGGACGCCGTAAAATACAAGGGAGTGACTTATGGGATACCGACACCGTTCACTGATTTAAAGTGTTATGCGGTATTCCATGCGGAGCATGCGAAAAAATACGGGATCGACCTGGAGACGGTTCAATTTTCTGATCTGGAGGCATATCTGCGCAAAGCGGCAGAAGAGGAGGAATCCTCGTTTGTCGTCTCCACGCTATGGCCGTATTTCAGGTGGGGGAGCTACGAGATGAGTCCCTGCGAAATGGTTTATATCCGGGAGGAACAGGGCAGGTGGGAGGCGGAAAGCATGATCGGTACGAAGGAGGGCCTGGAGCAGATCCGTTTATTGGATTCCTGGGGCAGGCAGGGACTGATCCAAAGCGGGGATTGTTCAGAAGCGGTGGGACAGGGAGATTTTCTGACGATTGCCGTCGGGTATTCCTACAGTGAAACGGCGGCGGAAAATCTGGCGAGGAATAGTTTTTTCATATCCCCGGACGTGGAACTGCGTGCGGTGGAATTTCCGGAATTCAATCTGAAGTTTAACGGGAAAGGATACAAGGCGGGTGTCGGAGCGGAGAGCGCCCATCAGGAGGAAGCGATGGAGGCGGTTGCCGCGATCTATTCCGATGCGGAACTGTCCAATGCGTTGGTTTACGGAAAAGAGGGGGAGAGCTACCAGATCGAAAACGGCCTGGCCGTTCGGCCGGGAGAATACGGGATTGTAGGAGGGGAGCAGCAGATCAGTTTCGGCAATCCGTTCCTCACCATGCCGTCCGACAAGGATTCTCCGAATAAAAAGGAGGAGTTATGGAGCCTGGTTGAGGGGGCGGAGTTATCCGGGTTTGCGGGCAGTGCTTTTGACTTGGAGGGAATTGAGCAGAACATTGCTCAGTTGAATGTCTTCTTTATGGAACGATGCCAGGATATCCTTTGGGGGAGCAGCGAAGATTTGGAGGCAGAGCTGAAAGTACTTTCCGAGGAGGCGGACGCACTGGGGTTGGAGACGGTGTTGGAAAAATTGAATCAGCAATTGGGAGAGGAGTAGGCATTGTTTGATATATAGGGTGCATATGGAACCGAAATGACCACTGATAAGGACAAAATCATTCAAATACAACAGTTGGGGTTGACACTATACTAGAAGCATAGTATAGTTCGAATGTAGAACTTCATAAGGAAAATGGCAGCGAAAGTGAGAAGAGGGATATGACAATGGAGAATAGGCAGAAAAAGAAGAAATGTTCACTGAGTGCGAGCGAAACCCTGATTATGAAAGCGATTTGGGATGCGGGCGAGGACATTGCGGTTCCAGACTTGACGGAGGCCCTTTTGAAAAACTATGGCAAAGACTATAAAAGAACGTCAATCGGTACATTTTTGGATAAGCTGATTGCAAAAGGATTTGTTGAGCGATACCGGAAGGGGCGTCTGGCTTACATCCATCCCTTGCAGGACGAGGAAGAGTACAAAAGAAACTTGATCCAGGAGGATGCGAATTTTTGGTTTCGGGGAAAGATTTCACATGTGATAGCCGCACTCAGCAGTGAGCGAAAGATATCGAAAGAGGAAATTGAAGAGATCAGGAGCATTCTGGATGGCATGGACGATTAAGCTGGCTTTTGGGATTATCCTTACCTCTTTGACCGGCAGCCTTGTTTTGCTTGTGTGGCATGTGATCGGCGGGTGGCTGGAGGGGCTTGGATATCTAAATATTCAGTATTCTCTGCTGAAGTTGGCAGTTGGATTTTTTCTGGTTCCCATCTGTTACCTGGTTTTTACCAGATTTGCGCATTCTTTTCCTGAATGGGACGGCGGGGTGTTGTTTTTGCAGACGCCGGTCATTTTATGGATATGCAACATCTTTTGCATCCTATGGTTTGCGGGAGTGGGGGTGTTTGGAGCCTGGTATTTTTTATCACTGTGGATGCTTCATAGGAGGTATCGGAGCAGGGCAGTATGTAAAGGGCCAATCCTGGAAGAGTTTTGTGCAGTCTGTAAGGAACTTGGGATTTCCCCCAGAAGGGTAGGGCTGTATTGGTCGCTTCGCATTGACGTGCCTGAATTTACAGGGACCATCCATCCCAGGGTAATGCTTCCTACGGATGCCAAGAAGGCTGCAGGCAGGGAAAGAAGGATTATATTCATCCACGAATTGATGCATTACAGGCAGAAGGATATCTGGGTCAAACATCTGATCACCATGACCTTGGTCTTACATTTTTTTAATCCTGTGGCCTGGTGGCTGCATTTTTCCATCAGCCGGTGGAGCGAGCATGCCTGCGACAGCAGAGCCTGTGAACTTGTGGGAATAGAACCGTATTTTGACGGGATTGTGCAGATGATGGTTGACATGGGGAAAGTAAAAGAGTGCTTCATTGCACGGCAGGTGGAAGATAAACATGAATTGGCAGAAAGGACGATGCGTATGAAAAAGTATGGAGATTCAAAAAAGAAGTCCCCGGCGGCAGCGGCGGCGGTTTGCGCCATTCTGGCAGCATGCAGCTCGGTTTCCGTCTATGCGGCGTCTGTGGGAATGATCGGCCAGTATGAGAACCTGTACCAGGCGACGGTTGTGGAAGTGGAAGAGCAAATGGATGTCATGGAACTGGAAGAGTTTGAGGAGGCACCCGGACTCAGTCCCTCTGTGGAGGAAGAAGGGGAGCTTTTGGAACAGATTCGGTCATCAGCAACCCTTGCATGGACTGTTTCCGGACATGTTTTGAAAAAGACGCCTGAATTTGATGCGAAGTCAGGCGGGAGTATTAATGTTATGGCAACTGCTCCAGCGAATAAATATGTAAACGTCGGTATCATAGAGCCGGACGGTACGAAGCGGTATGTCCGGGAAAAGGGTGATATTTTGCATAAGTTTTCGTTAGATCAGACCGGAAAATACCGGGTGTTTGTGGAAAATAAAAACGATGGAGCTGTTGATGTGGAGGGAAGTTATATCGTCAGATAAAGGGGATGGGGGGATTCCCCCCCATTACTTAAGATTACTATACTACAAAGATGGTTTAATTGGATTGTATAGGTAATGGTATTGAGCAGTGCTTAATATAAAATGGGATTTTCGGCCGGAATCCCGAAAAAATAATCCAGAGAAGGAGGAAAAAACATGAGAAAAAAAGGTACAAAGAGAAGGATTATGGTGATGTTGATGGCGGCGATGCTGCTGATGGCGACCAGTGTGACGTCGTTTGCCAAATCACATAAAAATGGGAGTGTGGAAGGCATTCTTGATACGTGGGGGACCGGTGCGAAGGCAGAAACTTATTCTAATACAGGAACTGGTTCGGTATATGTATCCTTGGCGGTGGAATATGTAACATCAACAGGGAATGTATACAATACCGGACCAATTACTAAAAATGGAAGGGGATCAGTGACAGTTACGGGTACTCCGGCAGGGGCGGGAAAATTTATATCGGCAGTGAGCTATCATGGAACAGGGGGAAAAGAATTTATGCTCGCAATTGGAGCAAATTAAAGCTTTTACCACCAATCTTGGAGCGTTGCCATATCGGAGTGATTAAAAAATAATACTCAGGTGGATATGCTTGCATGTCCACCTGATGGTATTGTAGACTTTTAATGAAATGTGTCAAAGATGTGGTCTGTCTGATTAATTTGCCATAAGACAAGCCAGAAAAGGAAAAGGATCTATGCATTTGAAAAAAGGAATTCTATTATTAAGTGTCTTCTTATTATTCTCGGGTTGTGGGAAAGGCCAGGAGGGAACGACGGTAACAGAGTCACGGCTGATCGTGGGCTGCACGTTTACAGAGGAGGGGATTTTGTATAATAATCCGAATCCTCCTTTTCGGGGAAAAGCGGAGTACCTGGATTATCAGACAGGAGCATATATGCCTCTGTGTGACAAAGTGAACTGTCTGCATGACAATAAAGAATGCTTTGCCGTGTACCTGGGAAAGGCAAGCAATATTGGACGGATTGGGGATAAATGGTACTATCTTATGTTTTCATTCGAGGAGGAAATGCCGGGATTTTACAGTTGTGATCTGAACGGTCAGAATGAAAGGAAGATTGGAAATTTTGAACATTCTGGTCTGAGGACGTGTTTGTTTTTTGACGATTCCTGTGTGACGGCAACCAGAACTCCCTTACTTGATGCAGAGTCTGGAGAGTGGGATGCAGACCATTCCGTCAGCGCTGTCTATCAATATCATTTTGACACGGGAGAAGAAGAGCTTCTGCGGCCGGAAATTGAAGACGGATATTATGAAATTTACGGAAAATATGGAGATCAGTTGGTCTGCCGGGAGATAAAGAAGGAAGGGTATGGAATTCTGGAGGTTCTGGACCTGGAAACGGGGGAGCTCACAAGGCCGCTTGGAGATGCAAAAACACAGGGCCCGGTGAGCATGAACGGAAATTTCTTTGTCTGCAAGCTTCTGGAGGAGGGAAGCCTCAGGGCGGTCGAACTGGATTTAAAGTCCGGGGAATGGAGTGAGACCGCACCGGAGCTGGCAGAAGCGTCAGCCTTTTTCTGGAGTCCGGAGCTGAAAACGGGCACGATTTATGAGGCGGGAAACCGATATAAAACCTACCAGTATCTGGAGGATGGGACATGTAAACTGATCCGGGAGGAGGATGATTCGACTTATCGGAACGTGTTTGTCGTGAGGGATGAGTTGGTTATCGGAGAGTCCTACCGTGATATGGAGGCACAGTTTCGAATGGCGGTTCAAAAGAAAGACGATTACCTGGCAGGGAAGAACAATTGGACAGTACTAGAATACTGAGAGGCCGGGTATGGGAAAGAGATCAATATTGCTGTTAAGTACAGGCCTGTTACTCTCTGATGCGGACAAGGGAGGGAGAAAAAGAAGTAAAGGGTTCACAATGGATTCGAGGTTATGCGTATACAGAAAATTAGAAAATTCTATGATGGCGAACTAGTACGCTGTACTTAAAGTTCCTGTGCAAATTTTCGAGGATATTTTTTCGGGTGCGCAAGTTCAGAAACGGAGGCGTAGCGGGCTACCCCGAGTATTCTGGACTTTTTTCAGGTGTACTTAGTATCGGAAAGTGTGATTACAGAATTGAAATAACAGCCTAAAAGACAGAAATAAATATTTATTTGTATGGCCAAATGTATCTTGGAAAGAGAGCGTAATAATGGAACTGGAAATCAGATCGCTGGTAAAACATTACGGAAAAAAGAAAGCCCTAAAAGGCATCAATGCGACCCTGACGGAGGGAGTCTACGGCTTCCTGGGCCCCAACGGCGCCGGAAAGAGCACCTTCATGAACATCCTGACCGGGAATTTGAAGGCCACATCCGGGCAGATCCTCTGTGACGGGAAGGATATCCGGGAGATGGGGCGGGAGTTCCGGGGGATCCTGGGCTACATGCCCCAGCAGCAGGCCCTTTATCCGAACTTCACGGCGGAAGGGTTTCTGGCCTACCTGGCGGCCCTCCGGGACATGAAGCGGTCTGAGGCGGCGGAAAGGATTCCGCAGGTGCTCGCCGAGGTGGGGCTCTCGGAGGTGGCGGGGGATAAGATCAAGTCTTTCTCCGGCGGCATGAAGCAGCGGCTCCTCATCGCCCAGGCGGTGCTGGCGGAGCCGAAGGTGCTGGTCCTCGACGAGCCCACGGCGGGGCTCGACCCGAAGCAGCGGATCGCCATCCGGAACCTAATCTCCCAGATCTCGGCGGGGAAGATCGTGATCATCGCCACCCACGTGGTGACCGACGTGGAGTCGGCGGCCAACCGGATCCTGTTGATTCGAGAAGGAGAGATGGTGGCGGATTCCACCGGGGAGGAACTTTGCGGGGCCTTGGCGGGGAAGGTGTTCGAGCTTCGGATTCCCCAGGAGGAGTTAAAAGTGGTGGAAGCGGACCCGGCCCTCCTGGTGGGGAACATTTCCCGGGAACGGGAGACCCTGTTCGTGCGGGTGATCTGTGAGGACAGGCCGGAGGGGTATGAGGCCAGGGAGATGCGGCCGGGCCTGGAGGACGTGTACCTCTCCTGC
>JAAWRC010000024.1 GCA_022800815.1 Lachnospiraceae bacterium
GGATTACACATAACGCAGATAATTCAGGGGCTGCAGGAAGAGCCAGGGGAACAGTGGGATTCCATGGCTTCTTAGTGATACAAACTTTCAACTCACAAGCAATTTAGGGGAGGAGCAATTTATCGCTATTCCTATAAAAGTGCGGGAAATATGAAAGTTGAACAAATGAAGAGATTGGCAGTTCAGGGACGGGGATTAAACTCTTATATCATGCGAAATGCCAAAAAGGAATATGAAAGAAGGCGTGTATCCGAATGAAACTTAAATAAATACAGTTAGCAATAGTGGAGGGATACGTCGAAGCTGAATGGTAAACGGAGAGCCGGGAATCCACATAAATGCTGAGTTTCCTGGCTCTTGATTATTGACATAATATCTTTTGCCGAATTTTATAAAAATCGTCTTGCAATGTAACGCTATATGCGTTACAATACTGCTCAGGAGGTGCCTCATTATGGAAAAGACAGCGACATTAAATTTACGGGTAAATCCTACAGTGAAGGAACGGGCTGAGGAAGTATTATCCAAGTTAGGCGTTCCGATGTCCACGGCAATAGACATGTATTTGAATCAGATTTTTCTTACAGGGGGAATCCCTTTTACCGTCACCTTACCGAAAGCGCCAGATACAATCAATGCCGATTTCATGACAAAAACGGAACTTCATGCAAAATTGCAGAAAGGCTATGATGATATAGAGGCCGGAAAAGTGCAGGACGCAGAAAACGCATTTGCAAAATTCAGGGAGAGTCATAAGGCATGAAGCGTTATGTGGTTGAGATCACCGATGAAGCACTGACGGATATGGAACAGCTTTATAATCATATTGCTTATGAATTACAGGCCCCGGAGAATGCAATGGGACAATATAATCGGATTGCGGATGAAATATTAAAGTTGGATATTCTCCCGGAGCGTTTTCGCATGATGGATTCAAAGCCGGAACATTCAAGAGAACTTCGGAGAATGCCGGTGGACAATTATTCTGTGTTTTACGTGATTAGAGAGAACAGAGTGATTGTAACGGATGTCTTATATAGTGCTTCTGACATAGAGAAACGGTTGAAAGGGCTTTGCGAATAAATGTTGAGGCGGAAAGCCTTGTTAGAAACGGGGATCATTTGAAATGATAACAATCCACTGATAACAAAATGATAACACCAATTCGGATAGACCATACGAACAGGATAGTTGGACAAAAATAAAGCCAAATGGAGCCAGAACGCACATACAAAATAGTATAGAACTGGTTTTGATTTTGCGAGTTCGAGTGATGAAAAATTTTACACAGATTATTTTAAATAGCAAGCAGTCCATAGGATTGCTTGCTATTTAAAATAAGGGGTATTTACATATTTTTATTACAATTGTTGCCATGAATAAGGTGGACAAATTGTATGTTAAATTAAATGAAATGTTTGTTGTATGGGAATAAAAGTGAGAATGGGGATAGGAATCAAAAGGAAGCATTTATATAGCAAAATACTTTATAAATGCTATAATATAGGGTATACTAATGTCATTATGAAGAAAGAGGTGATAAAACGGCTCAAATTAGTCTGCGAATAGAGGACGATGTAAAAAGAAAGGCAGAACAAGTGTGTGCAGATATCGGAATGTCTTTGTCTACAGCGATCAATATTTATTTGAAAAAGCTGGGTCGTGAGAGGCGTATACCGTTTGAAGTAGCAGCAGATCCTTTTTATTCAGAAGAAAATATGTCCCGGTTAAGAAAATCGGTGGCGCAAATGGAGGCTACAGGCGGTACAATCCATGAGATAGATTTGGATGATTAAGTCGTGGACAGATGCGGCGTGGGAAGATTTTGAATACTGGCTGAAACGGGACAAAAAGACATTAAAACGTATTCTTCAATTGCTAAAGGATATCGATAGAAATGGGTATGAGGGGATAGGCAAGCCGGAACGGCTGAGCGGGGATTGGGCTTTGGTCGGGAGGCAATGGGGCTTGTCCTCTCTATGTCCGGGATCACCATGGTCCTGTTTTGTGTGACAAAGCAGACGGCGGTGTTGCTGACTGGTGTGGTGTTGCTGCCGTGCGCCCTTGTGGGGATTTTTGTTCTGACGCAGGCGTTTGGAAAACGGCTGTCGCAGTTTACCGTTGACCTGTGCCAGACCTTAGACCAGAACAACAAAACGACAGATCAAAAAGATGGTTTACCGGGAGGGAAAACTACTTGCCGCTATTGGCATCCCTGTTGGTTTAATTGTCGGAAATATGATTGGTTATTTTTTGATTTCTGACGGCTGGCACTGGCTGACTACTTTGTGTGTGACGGCCGGGGTTGGACTTTTTGCATTTATTATTGTGATGATTGCCATCCGCATTCCTGCAAAAAGAGCTGCGGCAGTATCTCCGATGGAAGCACTTCGATATTCCGATTATAAAGGGAAGATGATACAGCGGAAAACTTATCGTTATCTGCACAGCTTGGTGATGTTGTAGAGATTGATTTTCTAACGAAGTCAGGACGGACGATGACGCATCACTATACAGTTATGGGAATCGTCAGCAATTTCAGTCACCCGGCGTTTCCTATGTGTTTTGCTATGCCGACGGAACTTATGAACGAAGCGTGCGGAATGGATTGTTCCGGAACGGTGTCGGTAATGACTGAAACGGATCAATCTGATGCAATTGAGGTATCATTAAACCAACTGATAGACGGAAATCGTGATCTGGTTATGGATACGATAGAAGAAAGCACAGCTTATTACAGCAGGAATCAGCGGCTTCCCTTTGGAGCCTTGCTGATCGCAGCTATGATTGTCGTATGTTTTTCTTTCATCAACCTTGTCAATACGACAATCACGAACTTTCTGTCCAGGAGGCGGGAAATTGGGATGTTACAGGCGATTGGCTTGACCGACGGAGACATGGAAGACCTTTCAACTGCACAACTGAAAATTTGGGCTTGCATTTTGGGGAAAGACGGGTTATACTGGATGGGACAATTGAACAGACGGGGGCTTGTGTTACAGGCTGAGAGGAAGGTAGGACCTTCGACCGATAACCTGATTTGGATAATGCCAACGTAGGGATGCCTGAGTAAGCACAGCGTGTATTTTAATGGGAAGTTACCAGATTGGGAACTTCCTTTTTTTCGTCTGAAAACGCAGGGAGGAGTGGAAGCATGGTGAAAGTCAACGGGGAGGACCTGGAGTTTGCCGGGAAGACGGTGGCGGAATATCTGAAGGCGGCGGATTACGACCGGGAGCGGATTGCGGTGGAGCGGAACGGAGAGATTGTGCCGAGGGCACAGTATGAGGAGACGGTGCTCCTGGAGGGGGACTGCGTGGAGGTGGTGAGCTTCGTGGGAGGCGGCTGAGTGACTTTGGCTTAAGGAAAAAGGATGAAGGAGGGGATGGTCTTGTGGTTCCGACAAAAGAAGAGATGAGGGCGGCCCTGGAGGGGCGGCAGGGGAAGGAGCTTACGGAGGCGTTTTCGCAGGCGGCGGTGGCGGTGTGCGGCCTTGGAGGGCTGGGGTCGCATATTGCGGCGGCCCTGGCGAGGGCGGGGATTGGAAAGCTGATCCTCGTGGATCATGACCGGGTGGATGTCGGAAATCTTCACCGCCAGCAGTACGGGGCGTCCCAGGTCGGCCGGTTTAAGACGGAGGCCCTGGCGGAAAACCTGAAGGAGATGGCTCCCTATGTGGAGCTGGAAATCCACACGGTGCGGGTGGGGGAGGAGAACGGGGTGGCGCTTTTAGACGGGGCGGACGTGATCTGCGAGGCTTTTGACGACGCCCGGTGCAAGGCGATGCTGGCGAACCTGGTCCTGGAGAGGCTGCCGGAGAAATATCTGGTGGCGGCCTCGGGCATGGCAGGGTTTGGAAGTCCCAACGGGATCCGGACCAGGCGGGTGGCGGAACGGTTTTACCTGTGCGGCGACGGAACCAGCGAGGTGGCGGACGGGGTCGGCCTTGCGGCCCCCAGAGTCATGGCCTGTGCGGCCCACCAGGCCATGACGGTCCTGCGCATTCTGGCGGGGGAATTTGAGGCGTGAGGGGAGTTACGCACGATTTTGCAAAGGTAAATGTTGCGTTTCACGTAGCGCAAAATCGGCGCAGTGAACGCCAAAAACAAAGATTTTTGTCGTTCACTATACTTATGGAACAATTGTATTTTAAATAAGGGAGGAAGAGCAGATGAAGGACGACAGACTGGTAATTGGCGGACATGAATTTGATTCCCGGTTCATTTTGGGATCGGGAAAATATTCGCTACGGCTCATTGAGGCGGCGGTGAAGGATGCGGGGGCGCAGATCGTCACGCTGGCGGTGAGGCGGGCCAACACGAGGGAGCAGGAAAACATTTTGGACTTTATTCCGGAGGGGGTGACGCTGCTCCCCAACACCAGCGGGGCCAGGACGGCCGAGGAGGCGGTCCGCATTGCGAGGCTTTCGAGGGAGCTGGGTTGCGGGGATTTTGTGAAGGTGGAGATCATGCGGGATTCCCGGTATCTGTTCCCGGACAATCAGGAGACCGTCCGGGCCACGGAGATTCTTGCGAAGGAGGGGTTCGTGGTCATGCCCTACATGTTTCCGGACCTCTATGCGGCCAGGGAGCTGGTGGATGCGGGGGCGGCGGCCGTGATGCCCCTGGCGGCGCCCATCGGCTCCAACAAGGGACTGGCCGCCAGGGAGTTCATCCAGATCCTGATCGACGAGATCGACCTGCCCGTCATCGTGGATGCGGGGATCGGCCGTCCGTCCCAGGCCTGTGAGGCCATGGAGATGGGGGCGGCGGCCATTATGGCCAACACAGCCCTCGCCACGGCGGGGGACCTTCCCATGATGGCGGCCGCTTTCCGGCAGGCCGTCGAGGCGGGGCGGAAGGCCTATCTGGCGGGGCCTGGCCGGGTGCTCGCCAGGGGGGCGGCCGCCTCGGATCCCCTGACGGGATTTCTCCGGGACTGAGGGAGGTGCAGGATGGAAAATCAGTTTTTCGTGGATTCGGAATATTTGTCCGGGGCGGCTTTGGAGAAGAAGCACCGGCTGGAGACGGACCCATCTTCCCGGACGGACCACATGGAATACCTGCCGGGGATGGAGCGGATCCGGTCGGACGTGCGTGACCAGGTCATGGGACAGGTGCGGGATTTTGACTATTCCAGATATACGGAGGAGGATGTGCGGGCGGCCCTGGGGCATGAGAAATGCTCCGTCGAGGATTTCAAGGCCCTTCTCTCCCCGGCGGCGGAGCCCTTCCTGGAGGAGATGGCCGCACGGGCGAGAATGGAGACCGGCAGGCATTTCGGGAACACGGTCTATCTGTTCACGCCCCTCTATATCGCCAATTATTGTGAGAATTACTGTGTCTACTGCGGCTTTAACTGCTATAACCACATTCGCCGGATGAAGCTCACCATGGAGCAGATCGAGCGTGAGATGAGGGTCATCGCCGACAGCGGCATGGAGGAGATCCTGATCCTGACCGGGGAGAGCCGTACCATGAGCGGCGTGGCCTACATCGGGGAGGCCTGCAAGCTGGCCAGGAAGTATTTCCGCATGGTGGGGTTGGAAATCTATCCGGTCAACACGGAGGAGTACCGTTTCCTCCATGAGTGCGGTGCGGACTACGTGACGGTCTTTCAGGAGACCTATGATGTGGACAGGTACGGGGAGCTGCACCTCCTGGGGCATAAGCGGGTGTGGCCCTATCGGTTTGACGCCCAGGAGCGGGCCCTCATGGGGGGAATGCGGGGCGTGGCCTTCTCGGCCCTCCTGGGGCTTGCGGATTTCCGGAAGGACGCCCTGGCCGGCGGGCTCCATGCGTACTACCTCCAGCGGAAGTATCCCCATGCGGAGATGTCCCTGTCCTGTCCCAGGCTCAGGCCCATCGTCAATAACGGCGGGATCAATCCCATGGATGTCGGCGAGAGGCAGCTCTGCCAGATCCTCTGCGCCTACCGGATTTTCCTGCCCTTTGTGGGGATCACGGTCTCCTCCAGGGAGAGTGCGGATTTTCGCAACGGCATTGTGCGGATTGCGGCCACCAAGGTGTCTGCGGGGGTCTCCACCGGGATCGGGGACCATGAGAGCAAATACGGAGGAAAGGAGGGGGACGGGGATTGCGGGGACGAGCAGTTTGAGATCGACGACGGCCGGAGTCTGGAGCGGATGTATGAGGACATGGCCGGAGAAGGGCTGCAGCCCGTCCTGAACGACTATCTTTATGTCTGATATCGTGTGCGTGACGAGCCGGGCCCTCTGCCGGGAGGATTTTTTCGTCCGCATGGAGCGGATTGCGGCGGCCCGCCCGGGAGGGGTCATTCTCCGGGAGAAGGAGCTTTCGGAGGAGGCGTACCGGGAGCTGGCGGGCCGGGTACTGGAGATCTGCAGGGAGCACGGGACGGCCTGCGTTCTCCATGGGTTTCCGGGTGCGGCCAGAGCGCTTGGACATGGGGCCCTGCACCTTCCTCTTCCGGCCCTTCGGAGGCTTCCGGAAGCGGAGAGGAGGTCTTTTTCGGCGCTGGGGGCTTCCTGCCACTCGGCCTGCGAGGCCAGGGAGGCGGAACGGCTTGGCTGTACCTACGTGACAGCGGGCCACGTGTTTGACACGGACTGCAAGAGGGGGCTTCCGGGCCGGGGCACCGCCTTTCTGAGGGAGGTCTGCGAGTGCGTCTCGATTCCGGTCTATGCCATCGGCGGGATCCGGCCGGAACGAATGGAGGAGGTCAGGAGGGCCGGGGCGGCCGGGGCCTGCGTCATGAGCGGTGTGATGCAATGTGAGAACGTGGGGGAGTATTTGGCGGCGTTTGAGGAGGATGCGGATGTTTCATGGAGACAGACTGGGTTTTAACAGGGAAAGGCTGCTTCTGTATGCGGTGACGGACCGGGGCTCAAGGGGACTGGAGACGTTCCTTGAGCAGATTGAGGAGGCCCTGCGGGGCGGCGTGACCATGGTCCAGCTTCGGGAGAAGGAGCTTTCTGGGGAGGAGCTTGTCCGGGAGGCCGTCCTGGTGAGGGAGCTCTGCCACCGGTACGGGGTGCCGCTCATTGTCAATGACGATGTGGACGCGGCCCTCTTGAGCGGGGCGGACGGGGTCCACCTGGGGCTGGAGGATGCGCCGGTATCCCAGGTCCGGAGGCGGTGCGGAGCGGATTTCATCATCGGCGCCACGGCGAAAACCGTGGAGCAGGCCAGGGCGGCTTTTGTGGCCGGGGCGGATTACCTGGGGGTGGGGGCAGTGTTCCCCTCTCCCACCAAGAAGAATGCGGTCCGCATCACGGCGGAGGAGCTTGAGCGGATCTGCCGGTCGGTCCCGGTCCCGGCGGTGGCCATCGGCGGGATCTCCCCGGAGAACGTGGGGGAGCTTGCGGGAGGGGGCATGGACGGCATTGCGGTGGTGTCGGCGCTCTTCGGGGCGGAGGATGTCCGGAGGGCGGCGGCGGAGCTAAAGGAGCGGGCGAGGGAGGTGGTTGGCCAGTGAGAACGGCGCTTTCGATTGCGGGGTCGGATTCCTCCGGGGGTGCGGGCATTCAGGCGGATTTAAAGACCATGATCATGAACGGAGTCTACGCCATGAGTGCGGTCACGGCCCTGACGGCGCAGAACACTGCGGGGGTGCGGGCGGTCCTGGAGGTGCCCCCGGATTTTTTGAAGCAGCAGCTCGACGCCGTGTTTGAGGATATTTTTCCGGATGCGGTGAAGGTCGGCATGATTCCGTCTGCGGCGCTCATGGAGACGGCGGCGGAGAGGCTCCGGTTTTACGGGGCCGGGCAGGTGGTGGTGGACCCGGTCATGGTGTCGACAAGCGGGTCCGCCCTGATGGAGGGGGCGGCGGTGGAAACGCTTAAAAGAACGCTTCTGCCCCTGGCCCGGGTGGTGACGCCCAACATTCCCGAGGGGGAGGTCCTCTCGGGTTTAAAGATAGGAAGCGGAGCGGACATGGAGCGGGCCGCGGCGAGGATCGGCGGGAGCTGCGGCTGTGCAGTACTTTTGAAGGGGGGCCACGGCGGCGGGGCTGACGACCTTCTGTATGAGAACGGCAGGTTCCGCTGGTTTTCCGGACGGAGGATTGATAATTCCAACACCCACGGCACCGGATGCACCCTGTCCAGCGCCGTCGCCGCCAATCTGGCGAAGGGGTTTTCCCTGGAGGATGCCGTCGGATGTGCGAAGGAATATGTATCGGGGGCGATCGGGGCCGGGCTCGACCTGGGAAGGGGAAACGGCCCCCTGGACCACGGCTTCCCGCTGGCGGGGGGATTTGCGGGACAGAGGGATTTGTCCGGAAGGAATTTCTGAGAGGAGCGGAGGATTATGAGAGAATACACGACACAGATGGATGCCGCAAGGCGGGGGATCATTACCCCGGAAATGAGGACGGTTGCGAGAAAGGAGTACCGGACGGAGGAGGAGATCCGGGAGCTTGTGGCGAAGGGGCAGGTGGTGATCTGTGCCAACCGGCTGCACAAGTGCATTGACCCCAACGGGGTCGGCTCCATGCTGCGGACCAAGGTCAATGTGAATCTGGGGGTCTCCAGGGACTGCAAGGATTATGACGTGGAGCTTGAGAAGGTCATGGCGGCGGTGGACATGGGGGCGGAGTCGATCATGGATCTCTCTTCCCACGGGGACACGGAGCCCTTCCGGAAAAAGCTTACGGGGGAATGTCCGGCCATGATCGGCACGGTCCCGGTCTATGACAGCGTGATCCATTACAGGAGGGATCTGGCGACCCTCACGGCGAAGGACTTTATCGACGTGGTCCGGCTTCATGCGGAGAACGGGGTGGATTTTGTCACCCTACACTGCGGGATTACGAGGAAGACCATCGAGCAGATCAAAAAGCATAAGCGGAAGATGAACATCGTCTCCCGGGGAGGTTCTCTGGTCTTTGCCTGGATGAGCATGACGGGGAAGGAAAATCCGTTTTATGAATACTTTGACGAGATTCTGGAGATCTGCCGGGAGTATGACGTGACGATCTCCCTGGGGGACGCCTGCCGTCCGGGCTGTCTGGCCGATGGGAGCGACGTCTGTCAGATCGAGGAACTGGTGCGGCTCGGGGAGCTGACGAAGAGGGCCTGGGAGAGGGATGTGCAGGTCATGGTGGAGGGGCCGGGGCACATGCCTCTCGATCAGATCGAGGCCAACATGAAGCTGCAGCAGACCATCTGCATGGGTGCGCCTTTCTACGTGCTGGGGCCCATCGTGACGGACATCGCCCCCGGCTATGACCATATCACCGCAGCCATCGGCGGGGCGGCTGCGGCCGCGGCGGGAGCCGCCTTCCTCTGTTACGTGACTCCGGCGGAGCACCTGGCCCTGCCGGACGTGGACGACGTGAAGCAGGGAATCGTCGCAGCGAAGATCGCGGCCCATGCGGCGGATATCGCAAAGAAGGTGCCCCACGCCAGGGACCTGGACGACGCCATGGCGGACGCCAGGAGGACCTTCGACTGGGAAAGGCAGTGGGAATGCGCCCTTGATGCGGAGACGGCGAGGCGGATCAGGGATGAGCGGAAGCCGGAGCACGAGGACAGCTGCTCCATGTGCGGGAAGTTCTGTGCGGTGCGGAGCATGAACAAGGCGCTGAAGGGGGAGTATATTGATATTTTGTAGGGGGTGATACGGAAGAAAAGCGCTTCTTTCTGAAGTCTTTTGAAATGCCGCTCGCATCCTGCCGCAGACACGGTGGGATGCGAGCGGCATTTTTTGACGGCTTTACGGAAAGAAGCGCTTTTCTTCCTGATTGGCGTGAATTTGGATTGCGGGTTACCGGACACCGCAGGATCAAAAATCGACAAAACAATTGACAGATTTTTCGGGGGGGGAAGTATAATATTTATATATTTTTCGGCAAAATATCTGAGAAAAAAACATAAGACAAAGACCATCGGGATCAGTAAGGATGAAAAATGTTTCAATGTGACTGTTGCGGGTTATGCTGCATGAATTTGAAAAGGTCGTCGCTATATGGCGATTTGGACAGGGGGGATGGAATTTGCCGGTATTTTGACGGTAATGCCAGATTATGTACGGTTTATGAAAACAGGCCGGACAAATGTTTCGTTTCAGAACAGGATCAATCAGCTTGTTTTAGGATAAAGGAGAGGCGCATTGTTTGAGTTTTTGAAGAGAAAAAAGGTGGTTTCGACGGAGGTCGGGGGCGGAAATACAGAAGAAGATGAAGAGGCAGGGGTAAAGATTGGAGCGGGTATCGCCCTGGATGCCTCCGTTCGGGATTCGATAGCGGAGGCAAATATAAAATATGCGAGGCCCGGGTATAATCCAGGGACGAGAAAGGCTTATTATGACGATCCGAAAGCCCACAAGGCAGCCATTGACAAGGCCTTTTCAAGCGGCGGAACGGTGCGGGATCCCTATACGGGAGCCGAATTGGTAAAAAGCCAGAAGGAAGCAAAACTGCAATATGGGGAGCGTTGGCAGAGCCATGCCGTTGAAGCGGATCATATCGACCCGCTCAGTCAGATTGCGAAGCGCACGAAGAAGAACCCCTTTATCACCACGGACAATCTGAAAGAGATTGCGAACAGTGAGGACAATTTTCAGGCGATCTCCAGGACCTCCAATCAGACCGGACCGGCCGGGAAGGGCGGCAGCACGCAGGGGGAATGGGCAAATGACGAAATGCGGATGGACAGGCTCAGGGAGCATATAGAATCCGGCGAGTCCATAGAGAGCGTGCAGAGCAGAATACGGGAAACCGGAAAGGCCGCAGAAAAACGGAATGACAGAAGGCTCCTGAAGCAGGGCGCTAAAAATGCGGCGGAGACGATGCATGAGGCCGGAAAGGCCGGTGCGCAGAATGCCGGTGTCACCGCACTGACGATGTCCGGAATCATGAACCTGGTCTCCGTGATCAAAGGTGAAAAGAGCGGGGAGGATGCGGTTGTCGACACGATAAAGGACGGAGGCAAGGCGGCGGTGACCGGATATGCGATGGGCGGAGGGCTGACCGGCGCGTCGCAAATGTTGTCTCACCGCTCGTCGTCGGGGTTTATCCAGGGCCTTGTGAAGTCAAATGTTCCGGGGAAGGTCATCACGGCCGTCATGGTGACCGGGGACACTTTGAAAAAGTGGGGAGACGGAGAGATTACCACGGAAGAGTGCCTGCTCCAGTTGGGAAACAAGGGTCTCAACATGGCTACGATGGGATATTCGATGGCGGTGGGCCAGGCGCTGCTTCCCATACCGATTGTGGGAGGTGCGGTGGGGGCGCTGGTGGGTTCGCTGCTCACGAGCAATTATTACAACAATTTGATGAATATGCTCCGGACCAGGCAGCTGGAGCATCAGGAAAGGCTTCGGATCACGGAGGAGTGCAACCGGGCGGCGGAGTAGGCCAGGAGGTTCCGGCAGGAGCTGGAGGCTTATCTGGACTCTTATTTTCAGGAATACAGAGAATGCTTTGATACGGCCCTGTCGTCCATAGAGCTGGCATATCAGGCCGGAGATGCGGACGGGATGATTGCCGGGGCCAACCAGATCACGAGAAAGTTGGGAGGACGGGTACAGTATGAGACGGTTGAGGAATTTAAACGGTTTCTCGACGACGGTTCGACTTTTGTTTTATAGGAGGGAAAATAGATGCCGATACCGATTTTATTAGCAGGACTGGGAGCCGTTGCGGGCATTGTGGGGGCAGGAGGGCATCTCAGCGCAAAAGAGACGAATAAAGAGGCCCAGAGGGTTTTGGCAGAAGCGCAGAAGCTGTACAATGAAGAAAAAGCTTCCTTGGAGCGGGCGCAGCGACAGGTACGCTCATCACGCTTGCGGCCACCGGTTCTCTTTCCATGGTGACCGGTGGATTTGCGGCGCTGGCGGGTGAACTGGGGGTGGGGATGACGGCCGGTGCGCTTGCGGGAGGACTGGCAGATTATGTCACGGGGGAATCCGGAGAATTCCTGCTTTTGGAATCCGTCACGGCCAGCCAGATTGCGCTGTGGCTTGTCATCTGCGCCTCCGTGATAATGATTGTCGGGAAATTCGGGGAGACAATCGTTGAAAAGGGATGTGGACTTGCCTCCGGACTTGGTTTGTCAATATTGTTTGTGCAATATTGCAGGACGGTCGAGGAGATGGATCATTATATTATTTTTTCGCTGGTCGTGTTCATCGTGTCTGCCGGCATTTTCAGCTTTTTCCAGGGGAAACGGGGGGATTGGTCCTGCGGCTCGTATTTTTATGATATGTGGGGCATACTGGCGCTCTATCCGATTTTGTTCTGGATTTATACGATTTTGAGCGAAACGATCGGGCTTTCAAAGGCTTTTTGTCTGGCGGCCGCTTCAGTGCTGATTCTTCTGGCGACGATCGGATGTGTGAGAGGGATGGCGGATGACTGAGATGCCGCAGATATGATTTTTTCTGTGCTCAAAAACAATTGAAGGGAGCCGGGGGGCGAGGTATAATAGAGGGATGTGAGGAGGATGGATTTTATGAAATTCGTGATCGAACATCTCTCGAAGAGCTACGACGGGAGACAGGTTCTTAAGGATATTGATTTTGCCTTTGAGGCGGGAAAGATCTACGGGCTTCTCGGCAGGAACGGGGCCGGGAAGACGACCCTTTTCAACTGCCTGAACGGGGATCTGAGGACGGACGGCGGGAGATTTTTCTTTGAGGAGGAGATGGGGCCAAAGGACGCAGGCCCGGAGGACATCGGCTACGTCCTCTCCACGCCGACGGTCCCGGAGTTTATGACGGGGCGGGAATTCCTCAAATTCTTCATGGATATCCATGAGGTGGAGGACCCGAAGCCCCTGGATGAGTATTTTGCCCGCATGAGCATTGGGGCGGAGGACCGGGACAAGCTTTTAAAGGATTATTCCCACGGCATGAAGAACAAGATGCAGATGTTGATCAATATCATTGCGGAGCCCAACCTGCTCCTTCTGGACGAGCCGCTCACCTCCCTGGACGTGGTGGTGGCGGAGGAGATGAAGGGGCTTCTGCGGTCGCTGAAGGCGGGACGGGTCACGATTTTTTCTACCCATATCATGGACTTGGCGCTGGATCTGTGCGACGAGATCGTGCTTCTCAGCCATGGGGTGCTGGAAAAGGTGGACAAGGCAGATTTGGACGGAAAGGAATTTAAGGAGAGGATCCTTGTGGCCCTCCGGGAGGAGGATCATGCTTAAAACGCTGCGTTTGTCGTTTGCTCTTAAGAATACTTACCGAGTCAACAGCATTCTCTATGCCGTCAAACAGCTGCCCCTTCTCGGGCGGGTGATCCCGGGGACGGTCTATCAGATCCGGGGCTTCAAGATTTTTGCCAATGTGATTTCAGTGATCTGGGAGATCGTCTCCGCTTTTCTGGGGAAATACCTCTATTTCCTGCTGATGATCGGCGGCGCTCTGAGCCTGTACGGGCTGCCCGGAGAGGAGGCGGGACAGGCCTTTCTCCATGTGCTCGTGTTCCTCTCCCTGGCGGGAATGGTGTTAAACACCTACATGTTCAATCCGACCAAGGACAAATATTATGCGATGATCCTCTTGGGAATGGATGCCAGGGGATACACGCTGGTCAATTTCTTTTATGCGATCATCAAGGTGCTGGCGGGCTTTACCCTCTGCGCCCTTCTGTTCGGCCTGCCCCTGGGCTGCGCCCTCTGGCAGTGCCTGCTGATTCCATTTTTCGTGGCGGGGCTCAAGCTTCTGATGGCGGCCTATGCCCTGCGGGATTATGAGCGGAGGAAGCGGGTGCGGAATGAGAATAATCCTACGGGGCCGTTCTGGGTCTTCGTCGTCCTGTGCCTGGCGGCGGCCTACGGGCTTCCATTCGTGGGGATCTGTCTCCCGACGGCGGCTTCCGCAGCCGTCATGGGCGCCGGGGTCCTCCTGGGTCTTCTGTCTGTCCGCCGGATCCTGACTTTTGCGGATTACCGGCTCATGTACAAGGAGCTTCTGGCGGGCTCACCGCTTGTCACCGTGCAGATGGGAAGCGAGGCCACGGCGAAGGTTCAGCGGGAGCAGAGCCTCAAAAATATCAGTGTGGACAGTTCCATCACCAGTGGCAGGAAAGGGTTTGAATACCTGAACGAGCTGTTCATCCGGCGGCACAAGAAGATCCTCTGGAGGTCGGCGAAGCGGATCGCCCTTGCGGAGTTGGCGGTCACGGCGGGGTGGCTGATCACATTCCGGTTTGTGCCGGAATTTCGGGCGGAAACCAACGAGCTTCTGGTGACGTCACTGCCGTATTTCGTGTTTATCATGTATTTCCTCAATCGGGGAACCGGCTTCACGACGGCCCTGTTCATGAACTGTGACCACAGTCTCCTGACATACCCCTTTTATAAGCAGCCGAAGTTCATCCTGAGACTGTTCCAGATCCGTCTCAGGGAGATCGTCAAGGTGAACCTTCTCCCGGGGGCGGTGATGGGGGCGGCGCTGGCCCTCCTGCTTTTTGCCTCCGGCGGGGCGGACTCTCCCCTGGACTACGGGATCCTTTTCGTGTCGGTGGTCTCCATGAGCATTTTCTTTTCGGTCCATTACCTGACCCTGTATTATCTGCTCCAGCCCTACAATGCCGGGACGGAGCTAAAGAGCGGCACCTACAAGGTGATCACCGTGGTCACCTATCTTGTGAGCTGGACCATGATCCAGGTGAAGCTGCCGATCCTGGTCTTCGGGCTCCTGATGATCGCTTTCTGCGTAATCTACTGCATTGTGGCCAGCTTCCTCGTGTACCGGTTCGCACCGAAAACCTTCCGGCTGCGGATGTGACGGCATCCAACTTGGGGGGGGATTTTTTTGGTGCAAAATAGTTCTAAAAAGAACAAAAAGGAAGAAGAAGACCATGCTTCCGTTAAATCCATGGGAACATTAGAATACGGTGAAGACGCTTTATTCCAAATGCGTGGGCGGGATCTGCGTGCGGCACGGGATTACCCGGATGGAGTTGGACATCCTGCTGGAGGGATTTTCCGAGGAGGAGAAGGAGTCCATGAGACGGTACAATGACAGGATCCTTGATAATCTGAATTCTTACATGAGTGCGGCGGCGGTGATCAGTCCCATGCTGATCACCTTCCTGGGGCTTCCGGCCTATGAGGCGGTGGGGATCGCCCTGGCCAGCGACGTGCTTGCCAGCGCCGTCAGCGCCTGGACTTATGGGAAAAATAAGAACCTGGACGTGAAAAACGGCCTGGTTATGATGGTGACGGTGCTTGTGTTCACGCTCTTTGGAAGCTTTATCGCAAGCCTGGTGCCGAATACCACCATGGGAAGTTTTTCGGTGTTTATGACATTTCTCCTTGGGGTCAAGTTCATCGTGAAGCCGGTCATGACCACGAAGGAGGCCATGAATGCGGTGGACGGAAGGAAACGGATCATCCAGTCGGTCGTGAGCGGCATGGCGGTGGGCTTTATCTGCGGTTTTATCGGTGCGGGCGGCGGAATGATGCTGCTGCTCATTCTGACCAGTGTTCTGGGGTATGAGCTTAAGACGGCGGTGGGGACCAGCGTGTTCATCATGACCTTCACGGCCTTTACCGGGGCGGTCAGCCATTTTGTCATCGGCGGCATGCCGAATCCGTGGTGCCTGCTTTTCTGCGTGGCCTCCACCCTGCTCTGGGCGAGGGTCGCCGCCAGATTCGCCAACAAGGCCAGCGCCGTCACCCTGAACCGGGCCACGGGCGTGGTCCTTGCGGTGCTGGGGATTGCGATCCTGTCGGTGAACTGTGTAAGAGGATGAGTGCAGCTTTTCCATCGGATTCCGAATCTGGATATTGCATGTATCGCACGTTAGCGGCCACGGTGAATGGAACCAGATGCGGGCCGGTATCTTCGGAATTGGGGAAACGCTGATTAAAGCGTTGCCTTAGAAACCGGTGGAAGCCTATGGATTATTTCGGAAGCGGTGGCGGAACCGGGAAAGGTCTGTTATAATATAGAAGAAACGAAGACGATCAACAGGAGGGGAGTGGAAGTGTATGAAGAAGAACGGTAGGCGGTGTCATAGGAGGATTCTGGCGTGGATTGGTGCGCTGGCGCTCTTTTGGGGCCTGGCGGCGGGGACTTTCCTGGCGCCGGAGGGGAGCAAACGTGTCCTGGCGGCAGGAGGGACGCCGGTTTCCGCCCACGGGCAGCTGTCGGTGAGCGGGACCAGCCTGGTGGACCAGTACGGGCAGCCCTTTCAGATCCGGGGCGTCAGCACCCACGGGCTCCAGTGGTTTTCTCAGTATAACAATAAGGAAGCGTATGCGACGCTCAGGGATGACTGGGGGGCCAACTGCGTCCGCCTTGCCATGTATACGGGCGAGAATGGTTACTGCAACGGCAACGAGGCGTTCATGAAGGACCAGGTGACGAGGGGCGTCCAGTATGCCACGGAGCTTGGCATGTACGCAATCATTGACTGGCACATTTTGAGCGACGGCAATCCGCAGACCTACAAGGTCCAGGCCATCAGCTTTTTCTCGGAGATGGCAGGCCGGTACAGGGATTACAACAACGTGATCTATGAGATCTGCAACGAGCCCAACAATTGTGGCTGGCAGGATATTAAGAGCTATGCGGTGGAGGTGATCGGGGCCATCCGGGCGCAGGACCCGGATGCGGTCATTATCGTGGGGACGCCCACCTGGTCCCAGCTTGGAAGCCAGGGGCACCTCTATGAGCCGGCGGATGATCCGATCACCGGATACGGGAACCTCATGTACGCCTTCCATTTTTATGCGTCGGAGCCTGCCCATAATCAATGGCTGACGGAGAAGATCGGCACGGCCATCGGACGGGGGCTGCCGGTGTTCGTGTCGGAGTTCGGGCTTTCCGAGGCGAGCGGCGACGGCAACGTGGATCTTGGGAAGGCCACCGAGTGGCTGAACCGCTGTGACCAGTATCAGGTGAGCTACTGCGCCTGGAGTTTGAGCAACGATTGGCGGAGCTCTTCCTTAATTAAGGGAGGCTGTGGGAAGACCAGCGGCTGGAGCACGGATGAGCTGACCACGGCGGGGAACTTTATCCGTGACTGGTACCGGAACAGGGCCGGGCAGTCCGGGGTTCAGGATGACAGCGTTAATAATCCGGAGGTTAAGAACCTGGCGGAGGGGATCACGGTTTCCTACCAGACCCACGTGCAGAGCTATGGCTGGCAGGAGCCGGTGGAAAACGGGCGGATGGCCGGAACGTCGGGACAGTCGAAACGGCTGGAGGCCATCAAGATCCAAGTGGCCGGGAACGGAAACCTGGGGATCCGCTATCGGACCCACGTGCAGAGCTATGGCTGGCAGGGGTGGGCTTCGGATGGAAATCTAAGCGGCACAGAGCAGCAGTCGAAGCGCCTGGAAGCCATCTGCATTGAGCTGACCGGGGCGGACAGGGACCGCTATGACGTGTATTACCGGGTCCACGCCCAGAGCTACGGGTGGCTGGACTGGGCGAAGAACGGGGCGGAGGCCGGCACGGAGGGACTTTCCAAACGGCTGGAGGGCATCAACATCGTCATTGTCCCGAAGGGGGCGGACCCGGGAGTGCCTACGGGAAATCCCTTCGTGAGCCTCTATCCCGGAGCGGTCAATTACCGGACCCATGTGCAGAGCTACGGCTGGCAGGGGTGGTCCTGCGACGGGGGGATGAGCGGAACGGAGGGCCAATCCAAGCGTCTGGAGGGCATCGAGCTGCTCCTGCGCTGGAATATACCCGGCGGGATCAGATACCAGACGCATGTCCAGACTTACGGCTGGCAGGGCTGGGTGTCTGACGGGGCCATGAGCGGTACGGAAGGCCAGTCCAAACGGCTGGAAGGCATCCGCATCTGCCTGACCGGCGAGGCGGAGCAGATGTATGACGTCTATTACCAGGTCCATGCCCAGAGCTACGGGTGGCTGGACTGGGCCAAAAACGGCGAGATGGCGGGAACCTCCGGACTGGCGAAGCGCCTGGAAGGCATTCGAGTGCGGCTGGTGCCAAAAGGAGACCCGGCGCCGGGCAGCACGGCACGGCCGTCGATCGAGGGATAAGAATAGACAAAGGATCCTCTGATTTATCATCGGGGGATTCTTTTCTGCTTTTCGGGGTTTTGAAAGGACACAAATTTTTCACAATTAAATTAGCACTCAACGCTTGACAGTGCTAACAATAAGTGTTATATTACACATAGAACAAAGAGAACAGAAAAAGAAATCCGTTCCCGGAGTTTAAAAAAACAAGAAACGCTCATAATAAAAGCAAAATGAATGGAGGAATGCATGATGTTGTTGCCTAGTATTTTTGGAGAGAACCTGTTTGACGAGATGATGGATTTTTCCTGGGATAAAGATTTCTGGGGAAGAAGAAGCCCGATATACCAGAAGAGCGAGAAGAACCTGATGAAGACGGACGTGAAGGAGACGGAGGGAACCTACGAGGTGGCCATCGACCTGCCCGGCTTCAAGAAGGAGGACGTGAACGCCTCCCTGGAGAACGGCTATCTGACCATCAGCGCATCGAAGAACGAGAGCAAGGACGAGAAGGACGAGAACGGAACCTACATCCGCAGAGAGCGTTACTGCGGCAGCTGCTCCAGAAGGTTTTTCGTGGGAGACGCCGTGAAGGAGGAGGATATCCGGGCGAAATTCGAGGACGGGATCCTGAAGCTCTCCGTGGCGAAGAAAGATCCGCAGATCGAGACGAAAAAGGGATATATCGCCATAGAAGGATGAGGTCCTTGACTTTTCGGCATCCAAAATCCCCCGTGCGACGGCGCAGGCCTTGGCACGGGGGATTTTTCAACTGCGTAGCTGGAACGTTTTCTGTTCAGGGAAAGAGTTGACGAATAAAAGCGGACTTATTATAATAGGAAAGGGAACAAAAAAGAGCAAAAAAGACCTGAAAAAGAGGCGGAGGATAGGGATGAAATGCCTGCTGGTTGCGATCAATGCAAAATATATTCATTCCAACCTGGCGGTCTACAGCCTGAAGGCCTGTGCCGAAGCGGCGGCGAGGGACCGTCGTGGGGCGCCGGGGATCCGGGTGGAGCTTGCGGAGTACACCATCAATCACCGGGCGGCGGAGATCCTGGATGACATTTATGAGAAAGAGGCGGACATCCTCTGCTTTTCCTGTTATATCTGGAATATCGACCATGTGAAAGCGCTGGTGCGGAACTTAAAGCGGCTGCGGCCGCAGGTTCCCGTCTGGCTGGGAGGCCCGGAGGTGTCCTTTGACGTGAGGGAGCGGCTTACGGAAATCCCGGAGGCCGACGGCATTCTTTACGGCGAGGGGGAGAGGAGTTTTCCCGAGCTGCTTCGTCTTTACGGGGAGGGAGGATTTCCGGCGGGGACGGATGGGAGGGAGCCGCTTCCGGGAGGCTGCGCCTGGCGGAGAGGGGACGGAGAGATTGTGGTCGCACCGCCTGCGGAGCCGGTCGGCATGGACGAGATCCCCTTCGTCTATGGGGCGATGTGGGAGGAGGCGGATTTCAAGGATCGGATCCTCTACTATGAGACCGGAAGGGGATGCCCTTTTTCCTGCGGCTATTGTCTCTCCTCCGTGGACAAGCGGCTGCGGTTCCGCTCCCTTTCCAGGGTTTATGAGGAACTGGGCTTTTTCCTGGAGAAAAAGGTTTCCCAGGTGAAGTTCGTGGACCGCACCTTTAACTGCAAAAAGGACCGGGCCCTGGCGGTGTGGACGTTTTTGCGGGATCATGACAACGGAGTGACCAATTTTCATTTCGAGATCGGGGCGGAGCTTCTGGACGAGGAATGTTTTGCGCTTCTGGAGACCGTGCGTCCGGGGCTTCTGCGGCTGGAGATCGGCGTGCAGTCGGCCAATCCGGAGACCCTTCGGGCCGTACGTCGGGTGACGGATTTGGAGAAGCTTCGTCTGGCGGCGGTGCGCACGGGGCGGAAGCGGAACGTTCTCAGGCACCTGGACCTGATTGCGGGGCTTCCCTTTGAGGATTATGAGAGCTTTGGCCGTTCCTTCGACGAGGTTTATTCCATGGAACCGGACGAGCTGCAGCTCGGATTTTTGAAGGTGCTAAAGGGAACGCCCCTATATGAGGAGGCGGGGACTTACCCGATTTTATATCAGGCGGAGGCACCCTACGAGGTGTTGGAGACGCCGTGGCTCTCCCACGACGACCTGATCCGCCTGAAAAGGGTGGAGGAAATGGTGGAGATTTATTACAACAGCCGCCAGTTCCTTTATTCCATGAAGTTTTTGCTCCCCTTTTTCGGCCGCCCCTTTCTGCTGTACGAGGGGCTCGGGCGGACCTGGAAGGACCGGGGCATGGGAAGACGGAGGCATGTGCGGTCGGCCCTCTACCAGTTTTTGCTGGACTATGCGGAGCAGGAAATTCCGGGGGCGGCGAAAGAGCTGAGAAAGCCTCTGACCTTTGATTATTACCTGCGGGAGAATGCGAAAAGTCGGCCGGGCTTCGCTCCTTCGCAGGAACCTTACCGGGAGGAAATCCGGAGGAGGCTTCTGGCCCGCTTTCCGGAAACTCCTTTCAGGCAGTTGTTGAGAGAAACCCACGTGGAGGTGTTCCGGTCCTCCCTGACGGGGGAGGAGGAATACTGGATGTTTGACTATGGAAACCGGGATCCGCTGACCGGGAACGCACGCCCCCTGCGGCTTTAAGCGGCAGGGGATGGAAGGCGGAGAACGGAGCCGTGCATCCAGACCGGGAAAATGGACGGAAGTTTGTCATAGAGGAAAGAAAAACAGAGTATCCTGTACGGATGAGGAGGGAATGCAGATGCTGAATGTGAAGAACCAGAAGACGAAGAGGGTGATCGTCGGCGTGGTGGCGGTGGTCCTGGCGCTTGCTATGGTGGTGCCGATGGTCCTTGGTGCGGTGTTGTAGGGAGGGTGTGCGTGATGAAAAGAAGAGTTGCATGCCGCCTGATTGCGATTGCTTTTTTTGCGCCTTTTTTGGTGCCGGCCGGGACGGCCAATGCGGCGGAGGAGACGGAGGACGTCATTGCGGACGGGGTTTACATTGACACGGTGGACGTGGGAGGAATGACGGCCGAGGAGGCCTTGGAGGCGGTCTCGGCCCACGTGGACGAGATGGGAAAGAAGACGCTGACCCTGACCCTGGAGGGGGCGGACGGGATAGAGCCGATCCAGACGAGGATGTCGGAGCTGGGGCTTTCTACGGAGGAGCTTTCCGGGATCGTCTCCCGGGCGATGGAGCTGGGGAAGGAGGGAAACCTGATCACCCGCTACAAGGCGGAGAAGGATCTCCAGGCCAGCCATCAGGTGTTTGAGCTCGGGGCGGCCGTCGACGAGGGGGAGGTGGAGCGCTTCGTGAGGGAGAAAGCCTCCGGGATGGCGGCGGAACCGGTCGATGCGGAACTGGTCCGGGAAGGCGGGCGCTTCTCGGTCAGTCAGAGCAAAACCGGGGTCCGGGTGGACGTGGCGGCCACCGCATCCCTGGTTCTGGAGGGATTTAAGGGCTGGGACGGGGAGGACCTTTCCCTGGAGGCGGCGGCGGAGCTCGTCCAGCCGGAACGGTCCACGGAATTTCTTTCCCAGGTCCGGGACCCCCTGGGGAGCTTTACCGCCTCCACCAGCGACCGGAGAGGGGGAAAGCTGCAGAACCTGAACCGGGGGGTGGAGCTGACAAACGGAACTCTGATCATGCCGGGGGAGACCTGGTCCATGCACGATGCCCTGGCGCCTTTTTCGGCCGCCAACGGCTATACGAAGCAGGTGGCCTATCAGAGCGGAACTTACGCCCAGGAGTACGGCGGCGGGATCTGCCAGCTGGCCACGATCCTCTATAATGCGGCCCTCCTTGCGGAGATCGACATTCCGGAGCGGTACAACCATTCCCTGGTCGTCTATTACACGGATTTCGGACTGGACGCCACCATCAACGACGACGGCAGCAAGGATTTGAAGCTTACGAACAATTTTGATTTTCCGGTTTATATCGAAGGCAGCCATGACGGGGGCGGAGAGGTCACTTACACCGTGTGGGGAAAGGAGACCAGGCCGGAGAATCGGACGGTCCGCTTTTACGGCAAGACCCTGAGCAAGGTGCCCGCCGGCGAGCAGGTGATTGCGGACCCCACGAAGCCGGTGGGATACGAGGACGTGGTTCAGAGCGGTTCTTATCCGGCGGTGAGGGCGGAGGCCTATAAAGAAGTCCTGGTGAACGGAGAGGTGGTTGAGCGGACCCTGTTACATACGGACAAATACAGCGCCTCCCCCAGGAAGATCATAAGGGGAACGGCGGTGCCCGCCCCCGTGCCGGAACCTCCTGCGGAGACCGCACCGGTGCCGCCGGAAACCACTCCGGCACCTGCGGAACCTGCACCGGCTCCTCCGGAGAGTCAGGCGCCCGCTCCGGAACCTGCGCCGGAGTCCTCTGCGCCTGCGGCAGGGTGAGGAAAAGGTTAAAAATGCATAAAAGATATTGCGATACTTTTAAGATTCTGTGACGGTGCTTGAAAAATTAAAAACTTGTGTTACAATGGATAAGATACGACAGAAGATTACCTGTTTGAAAAGGAAGGGAATCAGTTTTATGAGAAAGAAATGCACATGGCTGCTTATGCTTATCCTTCTCACCGCTTTTCTGGTACCGGGAGCGGCGTATGCGACGGGAGAGGACAGTGAGACGGAGGAGACTCTCAGCAGCCCGGAGGAATCGGGACCGGCCGGGACGGAGGCTGCCGGGAGAGGGACGGAGGACCCGGAGAAGTCCCTGAGGGAGGCTATGGAGAAAAGCCCCTATGAGGCGGACACGGTCATTGCCGACGGCGTATACATTGATACGGTGGACGTGAGCGGCATGACGGCCGAGCAGGCGCTGCAGGCGGTATTGTCCCATGTGGACGAGATCGGAAAGAAGACGCTGACGGTGACTCTGGAGGGGGCCGAGGACGTGGAGCCGATCCAGACGACGGCGGCGGAGCTTGGACTACATACGGACGGGCTCTCCGGCATCGTCATGGAGGCGCTGGCCTTGGGCAAGGGCGGAAACCTGATCGTCCGCTACAAGGCGGAGAAGGATCTGCAGGTCAGCAACCAGGTATATGAATTTGGGTTGGCGGTTGACGAGAAGCGGATCGAGGAGTTTGTGACGGAGAAGACCTCCGGCCTGACCATGGAACCGATTGAGGCGGAGCTCACAAAGACCTCGGACGGTTTTTCCGTCACCCAGAGCAGGAACGGCATCACGGTGGACGTGCCTGCGACGGTTTCGGCGGTCCAGGCGGCCTACAGGGACTGGAAGCGGGAGGATCTCTCCGTGGCGGCGGTGGCGGAGATCATCGAGCCGAGAAAGTCGACGGAGATGCTCTCCCAGGTTCAGGACAGGCTGGGGAGTTTTTCGGCGTCCACCAAGGATAGGAGCAGCGGGAAGCTGCAGAATCTGAAGCGGGGCGTGGAGCTGACGGATGGCATCCTGATCATGCCCGGACAGAGCTGGTCCATGCACGACGCCCTGGCCCCCTTCTCGGCGGAAAACGGGTACACCCAGCAGGTTGCGTATCAGGCCGGCGGCTACGTGCAGGAGTACGGCGGCGGCATCTGCCAGCTGGCCACGACCCTCTACAATGCGGCCCTGCGGGCGGAGGTGAACATATCGAAGAGATCCAACCACTCCATGACCGTGAATTATACGGACTGGGGGCTGGACGCCACCATCAACGACGGGGGAAGCAAGGACCTGGAGCTGACCAATGACTTTGATTTCCCTATCTATATCGAGGCTTATCACAATGGCAGCGGAAAGGTGACCTACACCATCTGGGGGAAGGAGACCAGACCCTCCAACCGGACGCTCAAGTTCTACGGCGTGACCCTCAGCGAGGAATATCTTGAGGATGAAATCACGGTGGATCCCAACATGGCACCGGGGACGGAGGACGTAAAGCAGGCGACTTCCTACCCCAAGGCGACGGCGGAGGCCTACAAGGAGATCTACGTGGACGGTGTTCTGGAGAAGAAGATTAAGCTCCATACGGATAAATATCAGGCTTCTCCCAGAAAGGTGGTGAAGGGACCGGATCTGCCCATCGATCCCGTCACGGGTCTGCCCATCGACCCCAATGCGCCGACGCAGGCGGAAACTCCCGCCCCGGAGACCCCGCCGGCCCAGGAGAACCCGACCCCGGAAACTCCCGCTCCCGCCCCGGAGACCCCGGCGCCGGAAGCGCCGTCCGAGGGTTGAGGATCCGGTCTTTTCGGAAGGCTGGGAAGAGAATGGTTAAGATATAGCCGGGAAATCCTTTGTGTGGTTTCCCGGCTTTCCTTATGTTTTTTTGAATGCCTTAAAACAGGCGGTTCCTTTTCCTTCCATAAAAGGCGATGACCAGATGAAGGAACATGATCACCCAGAGAACCGGCTCGCAGAGGATGATTCCCAGGAAGCCCAGCTTTGGAATGATGAAAATGGCAAAGAGGATTTTGCCGGCCAGTTCTATACCGCTGGAAACGACGGGGACGACCTTCTCTCCGAGCCCCTGCATGGCGTAACGCAGATTGCCCAAAACCCCGAGGAAGGGGAAGAAGAACGTGTTGACCAGGACATACCTTGCACCGTTTTCGATCAGGGAGGGAGTGGAGGAGCCGGAGACTGCGGCTGTCAGGGCTTGGCCGAAAAACAGGGCGATCACAATGCAGGCCAGGCACCAGGCCGTGGCGACGGCATGAGCGAAGGTGACGCCTTTGGATATCCGCTCCGTCTGCCCGGCGCCGCTGTTTTGCGAGACGAAAGTGGAAAGGGCGGAAGGGATGCAGATAAGGGGCATCAGGAGAAAGCTGTATATTTTCCTACCAGAAAGATAGGCGGCAATGGTCACGGTGCCGAGTCTGTTGAGGGGTCTCTGGATGACGGTGCTGCCGATCATGACGATGGCCATCATGAAGCCGACGGAAAGCCCCTGTTTTAAAAGCTCGGTCCACAGGCCGCCCTCCGGGCGAAAGTCATCCCGCTTGGGGAGCAGAAGAGTGCGGTATCTGCGGATCATGTAGAGGAAACAGAGAACTGCGGAGATTCCCTGGGAGACGATCGTGGCGATGGCCGTCCCCGCGACGCCCATGTGGAGGAAGCGGATGAAGGCGTAATCCAGGACGATGTTGAGGAGCGAAGAAAAAATCAGGAAAAAGAGCGGGGTCATGCTGTCCCCGATGGCGCGCAGAAGTCCGGCGCAGAGGTTGTAAGCAAAAAACACCACCATGAAAACGGCGATGACGGAGATATAAGAATACGATTCCTGGAAAATGGTCTCCGGAGTCTCCAGAACCTTCAGGAAGGGGCGAAGCCCCAGGATGGCGGCGGCGGAGAGAAAAACCGTGATGCCAAGCCCGAGAACGAGGGATGCGGCCACCGTTTTCCGCAGTTTTTCGTGGTCTCCCGCACCGAAATATTTGGCGGTGATGATGGAGAAGCCGGTGCCAACGCCGGTGGCAAAGCCGGTGATAAGCTCATAGAGGGCGGCACAGGAGCCCATGGCGGCCAGGGCGTCGTCACCCAGAAGGTGTCCGACGATCATGGTATCGGCCGTGTTGTAGAAGGCCTGAAACAGATTGGAAAGCAGGATCGGAACGGAAAAAAGCAGGATTGCCTTGGGAATCCGGTCTTTCAGCAGGTCGGTTTTTAAAAAGTTCATAAGATCTCCTTTATGTAAAGCCTTATTTGGCAGATGATTCCCGGATGATCAGATTCGTGTCGAGAACGATCTTTTTCGGGGGAATGCCCGGGCTCAGGATGGTTTCGACGAGGATCTCGCCGGCCATGAAACCAAGCTGGGTCTTGGGCTGGCTGACGCTGGAAAGGGAGGGGATGGTGATCCTGGACTGGTCAAGGTCGTCAAATCCCACAACGGCCACGTCCTCGGGGACCCGTTTCCCGGACAGATGGCAGGCGCGCAGGATGGCATAGGCATAAACGTCAGAAATCGCAAAAAAGGCGTCGGGCGGATTGTCCAGACTGAGCAGGGCCGTCGCTGCGGAGATGGCAAGATCAAAATCAATATCGGGAAGATGAAGAATGTAATTATTGTCGGGTGCAATCCCGGCGTTTTTTAATGCGAGCAGATAGCCCTCCATGCGGCCGCGGGCGTACTTGTACTGGATCGGGCCGTTGACCAGGGCGATTTTTCGTTTCCCCAGGGAGATCAGATGCTCCACTGCGTTTTTGGCGGCGGAGACGTCGTCTATGGTGACGTAGGGAATATCCACCTCGTGGTTGTATTCACAGCAGGCGACGACGGTGGTGACTTTGGTGAGTCGTTCGAAAATGGGGGTCTCGATCCGGTTGAGGGTGATCAGACCGATGACGTGGTTGTCAAGGAGAAGCCGGATAAAGCTGTCAATCGTGTTGACGTTGAGATGCCCCTCGCTGATCAGAAGATGGTAGCCGTGTCTGGAGACGGAGGCCTGGACGCCTTTGAGAATGGGGTCATAAAAAGGGTTGGCCAGACTGGGCAGGTTGACGACGATCAGATTTTTCTGGGAACGATCCGGAGACTGACCGGAGACCGGGGAGGTACGTTCCGCATCCGGCTTTAGGGCCGAAGGTTCTTCCTTATATAAAGACAAGGCGGGCATGGAGGCCTTGTGCTGAATCTGGCAGCCCAGTTCCTCCATGGCGGAGATGATTTTCTGATAAGTTTCTTCTTTTACGATATCCGGCTGGTTGACTACCCTGGACACGGTAGCGGGGGAAACGCCGGCTCTGGTGGCGATCGTGGCTGTGGTAACCTTGGGTGGCTTGGTAATCAGAAGTCCCATTTTTCATTTCCTTTCTGGAATATTTTAACTGCTAATAATTTTATAGGATAATTTTACCGTGTTAAATGAAACAAGTCAAGAGGGAATGAATGAAATGACAGGGGAATTTCTGAAATAAAAATGAAACAACTATACAATATAGACAAATGAAGACGAAAATAATAGGGGATGATGCTGAAACAACAAAAAGATATTGACATATAGATTGAAAAACGGTATGCTTATTTCATGAAAGGAATGAAACAAATGAAATCAGAAACGAAAGATTTCATTATATCAGCGCCTTTTTATATAGTATAAAAAACTAATAAAAATAAATGAAATAAAAAGAAAGGAACGCCATGGCACGGAAATTGAGACTTGGATTTATCGGGTGCGGCTGGATCGCCGACTGGGCCTGCACGGGAGTGAAAGAAGCAGAAAACGTGGAGGTCTCCGCAATCCTTGCGAGGAATCCGGAAAGAATGAGAGCCTTTGCCGAAAAGCGCAAGATTCCTTTTTACACGGATTCCATGGAGGAATTTCTGAGAAAGGAAAACGGAAGAGGAGTCCATCTGGACGCAGTCTATGTGGCGACCACCAATGAGACCCATTACCAGATGGCGATGAGGGCGCTGGAAGCGGGGTTTCCGGTCTTTCTTGAAAAGCCGGTCACCATGTCCGGGAAGCAGGCGAGGCGTTTGAAAGAAGAGGCAGAGAAAAGAAACCTATTCCTCATGGAAGGGATGTGGCCCAGGTTTCTTCCGGCCCAGTTACTCTTGAAGGAAATGCTTGCGGCCGGGGAGATTGGAAAGATCGAGAGGATCGAGGCGGCAGTTTACTGCAAGATGAACCCAGTGGACAATGCCCGGGTATTCAAAATGGAGACCGGGGGCGGGGCCCTGGCGGACGTGGGAATTTATGCCATCAGCATTCTGAGATATCTGACGGGACAGAATCCGGCGGGGATTGCCAGCAAAATCGACTTTTATGAAACCGGGGTTGATATCGGGGACGAGGTGGTTTATACATACGGGGAATCGAAGCTGGTGAAGGAAGGGGCGACGGCGAAGTTCTCTGTCGACACCTCCGATTGGGGAGATGCGGGGCTCAAGGTTTTCGGCGAGCGGGGAACCATCACCATGGACGACCTGTCTGATGCGAAGAATCTGGTTCTGGAAAAAGACGGGGAGACAAGACAGATCCGCATGGCCCACGGCAGATGGAGGTTCACCTACCAGTTAGAGCATTTTGCGGACTGCATTTTTTCCGGGAGAAAGGAAAGCTGGGTCATTCCCTTTAGGGAGAGCTGCGAGATCATCGAGACCATGGAGCGGACCCTTGAGGCCGGCGGGCTGGTTTACCCGGAGTACCTGACAAAGGCGTAACCCTCGACCAGAAAGGATGCGGAAAGTGTGAAACAAAAGCAAAGTAAAAATGAATCGGAAAAAGCAACATGGAATTTAACATCACAGGATGTTGAAGAATAACAAAAAATTTACAGGAGGATTCAACATGAAGAAAAGATGGTTGGGAGCAGCACTGGCGGGCGTGATGGTTTTGTCCCTGGCGGCCTGCGGAGGCGGAAAGGATGAGACGAAGGCACCGGACACGGAAGCGGCGGAAACGAAGGCGGCGGAGGACACCGTGGCGGACGAGGGAACCGAAGCGGCCGGAGGGGCTGAGACGGCGGGCGAGGACAAAGCGGCCGGTGGAGAAGTGAAGAAGTACAAGATCGCATACGCTTTTGCGAACATGGACGAGAACAACATGAGGACCCTGGAAGGCCTGCAGGCAGCCATCGAGGCGAAAAATGCGACGGGAGAGTATGAGATCGAGCTGATCTACACCGATTCCCAGTCTCAGGTGGACAAGCAGATCTCCGACGTGGAATCCCTGATCCAGCAGGAGCCGGACCTGATCTTAATGTCTGCGGTGGATACGGTGGGTTCCATCCCCTGCCTGGAAGCCATCCAGGCAGCGGGTATCATCGCAGTGGATGATCGTGGATGTGATACGGAATCAAAGGATTTAAAATGGACGGGCTTTGACGAGAACGTGATCGGCGGCTTAAAGGCACAGGCCATGAAGGATTACCTGGAAGCGAACCCGGACGTACATCTGAACGTAGGCGGTATTTACGGCTTGGCTTCCCAGTCTGAGCAGCTTAAGAGAGTTCAGTGCATTTTAGACCTGGCAGAGGAAATGCCGGATCGCATCACCATCGTGGAGACCCAGTACTGTGACTGGTCTACCGACCGGGCAACGGCGACGGTGGAAGACTGGCTGCAAAGATATCCGGAAATGAACTGCATCGTGACGGCTTCCGACGACATGGGCCTTGGTGCCTGCAACGCCCTCGGCGCAGCCGGCAAGAAGGGTTGGTACGTGGATGCCGTGGACGGAACCCAGATCGGCATGCAGCTCGCCGAGGCGGGAGAGCAGCATTACGTGACCATTGCGGCAAATCAGGAGAAGATCACGCAGACCATGGTGGATCTTTTCATTGACGTGATTGACGGGACTTACACGGAGCCCACCTTCAGCTGTCCGGCGGAGTGTTTTGCGATCGTGACTCCCGACACCGTGGACACGGTCGATCTCGGCAGATTCTAAAAAACGGGGCGGAAAGGGGGCAGGCATTTACCTGCCCTCTGCCCGTAAAGTGAACTGGAAGGGGCAGGTAAGCAGATGAGCGAAGAGATTATTTTAAAGCTGGAAGGGATCACCAAGCTGTTCCCCGGTGTCCGGGCGCTGGACAAAGTGGATCTGGAACTCAGAAAAGGGGAGGTACATGCGGTGATCGGCGAGAACGGAGCCGGAAAGTCAACGCTGATGAAGGTTCTCCTGGGAATCCATGCGGCAGAGGAGGGGACTATTACCTATAAGGGAAAAGAAGTCAGGTTTAAAAGCCCGTTGGACGCCCTCGGTGCCGGGATCGCCATGATCCATCAGGAGATCAGTCTGGTCCCCACCATGGACGTGGCGGAAAATATCTGGCTGGGCAGAGAGAAACAGACCATGAAAAACGGGATGATCAACAAGGCAAACCGTTATAAAAAGACAGAAGAGATTTTGAGGCAGATGGATATCGACCTGGATCCCCGGATGATGGTAAAGGATCTTTCCGTGGCGCAGATGCAGATGGTGGAGCTGGTCCGGGCGGCTTCTTATAATGCGGATGTCATCATCATGGACGAGCCGACCTCGGCGCTGGCCAACGAGGAGATCGAGACCCTGTACCGGATCGTGCGGGATCTGAAAAAGCAGCAGGTATCCATTATTTTTATCTCCCACAAACTGGAGGAGATCTTTGAGATTTGTGATCGGGTTTCCGTATACCGGGACGGCCACTATGTATCGACCAACAACTGCAGCGACATCACCCAGCCGGAGCTGGTGCGGATGATCGTCGGCCGGGAGATCACGGACCAGTTTCCCAAGCAGCCGGCGAAGATCGGCGAGGTGGTGCTGGAGGTGAAAAATTTCAGCAGGCTGGGCGTATTTAAGAACGTGAATTTCTCCGTGAGGAAGGGGGAGATCCTGGGGATCAGCGGCCTGGTGGGTGCCGGGCGGACGGAAATTATGCGGGCTCTCTTCGGTGCGGACCCCAAGGACTCCGGAGAGATCTATATAGATGGAAAAGAAGTGAAGATTCGTTCCCCCAAGGAGGCAATCCAGAACGGGATCTCCATGCTGACGGAGGACCGCATGAGGAGCGGATCCATTTACACCATGTCGGTGAAGGGAAATACCACCATAGCGGCATTCCGGAAGCTCTGCTGTAATGCGGTCGGGGTTATCAACAGCAAGAAAGAGACGGAAGCCTTTGAAAGCACCAGAGGCAATTTGGAAGTGAAATGCTCTTCCGAAAAGCAGCTGATCAAGGATCTGTCCGGCGGAAACCAGCAGAAGGTTCTAGTCGGCCGCTGGCTTCTCACAAGCCCGAAGGTGTTGATCGTGGATGAGCCCACCAGGGGCATCGACGTGGGCTCCAAGTCGGAAATCCATAGGCTGATCAGCGAGCTGGCGGGCCGGGGCATGGCAGTGATCATGATCTCCTCGGAGCTTCCGGAAATTTTAGGTATGAGCGATCGGATCCTGGTGGTCCGCCACGGTAAGATCGTATATGAATGTGACCGCAAGGATGCGGACCAGGAGACGCTGATCACCCATGCCTTCGGCGCTGCGAAGGCGGAGCATGCTTCTTAATTCAGTGCGAAAGGAAAGATAAAAATGGCGAACGAAAAAACGGCAAAAAAGTCCTTTATGGACAATGCATTCGGAAAATTTATCATGAACAATAAGGCACTGCTGATTTTAATCCTTCTTGGTGCCGTGGTTGCCTGTATCTCGGACGTGTTCTTTACGGCTTCCAACCTGCTGAACGTGGTCCGCCAGGTGACTTACTCCGTTACCCTGGCCTGCGGCTTTACCCTGGTTTTAAGCTCCGGGAACATGGACCTGTCCATCGGCTGCATGGTCGGCCTGGTGGGTGTCGTGCTGGGGAAACTCCTGGTATCCGGCGTGCCGGTAATTCTCGCCTGCCTCATTGCGATCGTGGTCGGGATGGCATTTGGGTCGATCAATGCCCTGGTGATCAATTCCTTTGACCTGCCGCCCTTCATCGTGACGCTGGCGACCATGTCCTCCTTTAAGGGGGCCACCTACATTTCCACAAAAATGGTGCCGATCTCCAACCTTCCGAAGGGATTTGTGGTGATCGGGCAGGGGTATACCTTCGGAATCCCCAATCAGATCTACATCATGGTGTTTATGATTGCCCTGATGGCCTTTATCCTGAACAAGACAAAATTCGGACGTTACGCCCTGGCCATGGGCGGGAACCGGGAGGCGACCAGGCTGGCCGGAATCAATACGAAGCTGATCCGTCTTGGAGTCTATGCGGTCATGGGCGCTTATGTGGCGGTCGCCTCCATCATGCTGACGGCCCGTTCCGCTTCCGCCCAGGTGTCTGCGGGGCAGAACACGGAGATGGATGCCATTGCGGCCGTAGTCGTGGGCGGAACGCCCATGTCCGGCGGCTCTGCCAACGTGGTCGGGACCATGTTCGGCTGCCTGATCGTGGGCGTAATCAACAACGGCCTGAACCTGATGGGCGTCGACGCCAACTGGCAGCTGGTCGCCAAGGGACTGATGATCCTGTTTGCGATCGTCCTCGACGTGGTATCCAGCAACATCGCAAACAACATGAGCAAGAAGAGAATGGCGGCGGCCCAGAACTGAGTTTCAGGGCCTGCGGGAAAGGAAATGACTATGAGCAGAAAAGTAGCGGTGATCGCAACCGGTTTTACCGGCCAGCAGCACACGGAGGCAATCCGGAGGATCCCCGGCAACGAGGTCGTCGCCCTGGTGGACGCCAACCCCTCCGCCCTGGAGGCGAAGGCAAAAGCCCTGGGAGTGGCAAAGGCTTATACGGATTATAAGCAGATGATCGAAGAGGTACGTCCCGACGTGGTACATAACTGCACCCCCAACGGCCTCCACTATGAGATCAACAAATACGTGATGGAGCAGGGAATCCACATTTACTGCGAAAAGCCCCTGGCCATCACCGTGGAGCAGGGGGAAGAGCTGGCAAGGATCGCAGAAGAAAGGCATGTGGCTGCCGGGGTGAACTTTAATTATAGAAACAACGCCATTGTCCAGGAGATGAAGGAGCGGGTGAAGAACGGCTCCGTGGGGCGGGTGTTCCACGTGACGGGCCAGTATGTTCAGGACTGGATGATGCTCGACACAGACTACAACTGGAGGCTGACCTCGGACATGGGCGGCGCTTCCAGGACCATCGCCGACATCGGGAGCCATTGGTTCGATACCTCCCAGTACGTGATGGGGCAGAAGATTGCGGCGGTGCGGGCTGAGACCCTGACGGTGCATCCATTCCGCAAGAAACCGGCAAAGGCCGTGGAGACCTTCCAGACCACAAGCTCCGGGGAATACGAGCTGGTTCCCATCACTTCCGAGGATGCGGCGTTCATCCAGGTGAAATTTGAGGACGGCACCTTCGGCACGGTGAACCTTTCCCAGGTGAGCGGCGGACATCTCAACGATCTCAGGCTGGAGATCGCCGGCGAGAAATGTTCCATGGAATGGAAGCAGGAGACCCCGGACCATCTCTTCGTGGGAACGAGGGAATTTGGCACCCAGGTTCTCCGCTCGGCACCCGGCACACTTTCCGGGGACGCAGTGCGGTATGCGACGCTTCCCGGCGGCCATCCGGTGGCCTGGAGCGACGCCCTCAGGAACGGCATCCGGGAATACTACGCTTCCATTGAGAATGGTTTGTTTGGGCAGACGGGCCAGACCTATGCGACCTTCGCCGACGGCGTTCAGATTATGAAGCTGGTGGAAGCCTGCATGGAGAGTGCGAAGACAGGGGAATGGGTGAGCCTGTAAACTGACGGACGGAGGACGAATCGTATGAAATTAGGAGTTTTGACAGTTCCGCTTTCCGGTATGCCTTTGAGCGAGGTGCTTCCTTACCTTCACGGGCTCGGCGTACAGACGGTGGAACTGGGGGCGGGCGGCTATACCAATCCCGCCCACTTGAGGCCGGAGCTTCTCTTACAGGACAAAAGTGAGATCCAGAAGTTAAAGGAGCTCCTGAAGGCGAACGACATGGAGATCAGCGCCCTCTCCTGCCATGGGAATGCGCTTCATCCAAATAAGGAGAGGGCGGCCCATGCAGACCGGGTGTTCCGGGATACGGTCCGCCTGGCAAATGAGCTGGAGGTGGACGTGGTCAACACGTTTTCCGGCTGTCCCGGCGACAGCGAGCGCTCAGAGCGGCCCAACTGGGTCACCTGCGCCTGGCCGGGGGATTACCCTGAGATCTTAAAATACCAGTGGGAGGACAAGCTCCTTCCCTACTGGGCGGATGCGGCGGGGTATGCCAGGGAAAACGGCGTCAAAGTGGCTTTCGAGATCCATCCCGGCTTCTGCGTCTACAATACGGAGACCATGCTGCGGATCCATAAGGAGATCGGGCCCGCCGTGGGCGCAAACTTTGATCCCAGCCACCTCTTCTGGCAGGGCGTGGACATTCCCACCGCCATCCGGGCGCTTTCGGGGATGATCTACCATTTCCACGCCAAGGACTGCAAGGTGGATCCGGGCAATGCAGCGCGGACGGGAGTCCTGGACACCAAGAGCTTCATGGATGCGGCGGGAAGGAGCTGGATCTTCCGCACCGTGGGCTATGGCCATGACGAGAAGGTCTGGAGGGACATCATCTCGGAGCTTCGGAAGACCGGCTACGACGGTGCGGTTTCCATCGAGCATGAGGACTGCCTGATGTCGGAGAAAGAGGGCCTGGAAAAGGCCATTCAGTTCTTGAAGGATATATTGATCTATGAGCAGCCCGGCGAGGCATACTGGGCGTAAGATGGCAGGGGCAGAGCCGGGAGTGGACTTCCGGTCTGCCCGGATGGCGCAGGAAAGCGCCGGAAGGAGGAAAAATGGCAATCAAATACAAAGGGCTCGGCCACGTGGCCCTGCGCTGTGCGGAGAAAAACATGGACCGGCTGGAGGCGTTTTTTACGCAGACCATGGGCTTTCGCAGGGCCTTTGACCTGATTAATGAGAATGGCGAAATTTGGATCCGCTATTACCGGGTGGCGCCCGGCCAGTATATCGAAGTGCTTCCCGGCATCCCCTCCAGCCCCGTCGATTATTACGACGGGACAATCCCCAGGAGTCATCATTCCCATTACCATGCATGTTTTGAGGTGGACGACCGTTTTGCGGCGGTTGCAGACCTGGAGACGAAAAAGGGGCTGAAGGTGAACCGTACCCCCGACGATTCCGTTGGGCTTTGCAAGAGCCACTGCATGTTCGTCAACGACCCGGAGGGCGGCGAGTGGGAACTGATGGAGTTTACGCCCCAGAGCCTGCAGATCGTGAATGACAAGACGCTTAAGGAGGATTAGGACATGGCGGAATACATCAAAAGACTGACTCACTGCACCTTTACCTGTAAGGATTATCCGAAGATGGTGGACTTTTATGAGAATGTCATGGGCCTTGAGAAGCTGTTCACCATTGACTATGAGCAGGACATCATCGACGGCTACCTGGCCCAGGGCTACCCCCTCAGGGCAAAGCCGGGCGACGAGTGGATCACTTATCTGAAGATTGCGCCCAAAGAGTTCATCGAGCTTTTCAACTGCCCTTACGAGGGGGAGAACAATACCATGAACCAGGAGTTCCATCATGTGTGCCTGGTGGTGGAGGACATCTACGAGGCGGCGGAGGAACTGGAGGGCAAGGGCCTGACCCTGTGGCACGGCCCCAAGTGGCTGGGTAATCCCTTTACGAAGCCTTATGCCGAGGAGGGGGAGCCCGGTCAGTGCGGCTCGCTGGCCTTCTACGTGCAGGACCCGGAGGGCAATGAGATCGAGGTCATGCAGTATACCGAGAACAGCCTCCAGCTCAAATACGACCACGATTGAGAAAGGGGGCCGGTTATGAAGATTGGATATCAGTTGTTTTCCGCCCTTGCGCTCTGCCAGGGGGCGGAGGGGCTTAAGGACACCATTCGGAAGATTGCGGCCATGGGCTATGACGGGGTGGAATTTTGCAGCTATGAGGGAATCCCGGCGGCGGAAATGAAAGCCCTTCTTGCGGAGTGCGGCATCGAAGCCATGAATTCCCACGTGCAGCTGGAGCGGTGGGAGAAGGATGCGGAAGGGGAGATCCTCTATGCGAAAGAGGCGGGGATCCCCTGCGTGGCCATCCCCTGGATGTCGCCAATGCTTCGCAATGCGGAAGGGTTTGCGAAGATCAAGGCGCTTCTCCCGAAGCTCTGCGAACTGGGAAAGAAGCACGGAGTAAAGGTCACCTACCACAACCATGATTTTGAGTTTGTAAAAGAGGGGGACGGATACGTGCTGGACAGGATTTTGGCCGCCGACGAGGCGGCCGGCCTGGAGCTCGACACCTTCTGGGCCCACTATGCCGGGGTTGACCCGGTTTCCTATATGGAAGAGAAAAAGGACAGGCTGACGATGATCCACGTGAAGGATTATCTGGAGCTCTCCGGCGGCGGCATGGCGGGCGGTCAGGAAATGCCTGCGTTTACGGCCATCGGGACGGGGAAGATGCCCAACGCCCCCGTGTTGGAGACGGCGAAAGGGCTGGGGCTTCCCTGGGTGATCGTGGAGCAGGACAACAGCAAGATCGACGTGCTGGAGAGTGCGAGAAAGAGTATCGAAACGCTGAGGAGGGTATTTGAAAGATGAGAATGGCACACACGACCTTTCAGGTTTCTGATATGGACAGGTCTATTGACTTTTATGTGGGAAAACTGGGGCTGACGGAGCATTTCAGGCTTTACAATGCGGACGGGAGCCTCTGGATCGTATACCTTAGGTGTGAGGACGGGCGGTTTATCGAGCTTTTCACCACAGAGGATGCGCCCCATTATGACAAACACGGCACCTTCCAGCACGTCTGCTTTGAGGTGGACGACCTTTCGGCCTGCGGAAATGAGCTGATTGAAAAGGGGCTGGACATTTATCTGGGGCCGACTCATCTGGGCAAAAAGGCTTCTTATCCTTACAAGGCCGAATTCGTGGGAAAATGCGGGAGCCGGGCGTTTTATGTGGCGGATCCGGACGGAAATGAAGTGGAAATCATGGAATATCTGCCCACCAGCCTTCAGATGAAGACGGTTGAGGAGATTGAGAAGCTTCGCCCCTTGATCGAGAGCAACGATTATATTCCGGAAGCGAGAGCCCAGGGCGGAAAGATGAGCAAAAAGGAATTGGAACAGTTCATACCGTAAAGGAGGAATGCCCGATGACAAAAAAGGAAATTTTACTTCGTCAGGAAGAACTTTTGGAATTCCCCTCTTTTGACGAGGAGGATGCCTTGCTTCTGGGAAATCTGATTGTAAAACGGGCGAAAGAAGCGCGGTATAAAATTGCGGTGCTCATCCGGTTAAATGACGGTCTTACCTTATTTCAGTGTACAACAAAAGGAGCTTCGCTCCTGAACCAGATCTGGGCGGAGAAGAAGTTCAATACAACGAGGATCATGAGGAAAAGCTCTTTTCTGGCGGTACTGGAGGCAGAGGAAATCGGGCAGACCATGGCAGACCACGGCCTTCAGGAGAGCTGCGCCTATGCGCCGGGGGCGTTCCCGGTTCGGGTGAAGGGCGCCGGTATCATCGGGGCCGTGGCCATATCGGGGATCATGGATCTCAGGGAGCATGATTTTGTGCCTGAGTGTATGGCAGAATATCTGAAAATCTCAGATTTTCCGCTGGTGATGGAGAAGGAGTATATTTTATGAACATGAAAAATCATCTGGAGCTTAAAAATTTTGCGCAGGTTGCGATCATCGTGGAGGATATCGAAAAGGCGGCAAGGGAGTGGTCGGAGATTCTCGGCGTCCCCATGCCGGAAATCATCGACCAGCCGAAGCCCGAGGTTCCTCAGCCGAACCTGACTTACCGGGGCGTTCCGGCCAGCTATGCGCTGCGCCTGGCCGTCATCGAAGCCCCTCAGGGCTTTATCATTGAACTGCATCAGTGCGACGAGAACGACAGTACCTTCCGGGAATACGTGAACAAGCACGGATACGGCGTCCACCACCTGGGCTTCCTCGTGGGCGACAAGCGCGACGCAGTCGTGGAAGAGTTCCAGGAGAGAGGGTATGAGCTTCGGACGGTCGGCGTGTACGAGGACGGAAGCTGGACCATCGTGGACAGCGAGGATACGCTGGGCGTGAACCTGAATGTGAAGCCCCATATGTAGACCCTTGTCAGGCTCTTGCCGGGATTCGGATGTCAAAAGCCGCCTGTATCCCTGTATCCCCGGTTGCCGTCAAATTGCACAATGGTTCGTGATCCTGCGACTTGACGTGGGCCTTAGAATTTCTTAGCCTTCCAGTCATAAAACAGCAATTTCCGGACAGGACGTCCGGAAAAGGCTTATGCCGCCATGGACGGCGGATCATAAGCCGGTTGCGTGAAACTTGCGCAGATTAAATTGGAATGCTTAGAAATTCAAGGCTCACGGAACTGGAGCAGAGAACGAACCCAATTGTGTAATTTGATGGCAGTCAATTTTGAATGCGGCTTTTGACCCTCGAATCCTGAAACCTTATATGAAAGATGGAAGGAGAAGGAGATGTCATTTACAGAGTATAACGAGAATCGCTGCCAGAAATGCCAGATCAACATTTATGATCTGGAAACCGGCAGGATAGAGGTCGTGAAGAAATTCGACCGGGTCGTGGAGGCGCCCAACTGGACGGAAGACGGAACGTGCCTGGTCTATAACAGCTATGGGACGCTTTACCGGCTGGAGCTGGAAACGGGGAAGACGGAGGCCATCGACACAGGGATTGCCGTCACCTGCAACAATGACCACGTGCTGGAGCCGGGCGGGAGCGGGATCGCCTTTTCCAGCGGAATCGAGGGCGACGAGGATTCCAGGATTTTTGTGAAGGACGGGGCGGGCGGAGAGATTAAGATGGTGGTATCGAAGCCCTTCAGTTATCTCCACGGCTGGTCTCCGGACGGGAAAACGCTGGCCTTTTGCGCAGGGAGGCCTTACGGGGATGAGATGGAGTGGGATGTTTACACGGTTCCCGCCGACGGCGGGGAGGAAGTCCGCCTGACCGACGCCCCCGGACTCAACGACGGCCCGGAGTATTCGAAGGACGGAAAGCATATCTGGTTCAACTCCGTCCGGACGGGCCTCATGCAGGTGTGGAGGATGAATGCGGACGGGAGCGGGCAGACGCAGATGACTTTCTCGGAGGACAGGAATTCCTGGTTTCCCCACATTTCCCCCGACGGGACGAAGGTGGTTTACGTGGCCTATCACAAGGGGGATCTGCAGCCGGGGGAACATCTGCCGGACAAAAACGTGGAGATCCGCATGATTCCCGCAGGGGGAGGGGAAGAAAAGACGCTGGTGAAGCTCTTTGGCGGCCAGGGCACCATGAACGTGAACAGCTGGGCGCCGGATTCCAGGAGGTTTGCCTACGTGAGCTTTGAACCGGAAGAGTAGGAAGTAGAACCGGAAACCCAAAAAGTAAAAAACTTGTAAAAGTTGTTGCAATACTTTTAAGATTCTATGACTGTCCTTGAAAAACATAAAACTTGTGTTACAATGAGAAAATGCGAGGGGGGAGATTCATTAAGCCGAGAAGGAAAGGGAGCGTTTTATGAAAAAAGGACGTGCATGGATGCTTGCGGCGGTTTTGCTGTTTGGCCTGGTGATTTCAGGGACGGCATATGCGTCGGGAGAGAGCGGAGAAACGAGTGAGACGGAGACCCTGGGCGGGGACGGGACGTCCGCACCGGAGGAACAGGCGGGAGATGCCGAAGAACAGACGGAAGATGCCCAAAAAGAGACGGAAGACACCAAAGAACAGACGGGAGATCCGGAGAGCGCTCTGGGAGAGGCGGTGGAAAATGGTAGGTATGCAGGGGACGAAGTGATTGCGGACGGCGTCTATATTGACGAGATTGACGTGGGCGGGATGACGCCGGAGGAAGCACTGAGGACGGTCCTTTCCTATGTCGAGGAGGCGAAAAAGAAAACCCTGACCGTGACTCTGGAGGGAGCGGAAGAGGTGGAGCCGATTACGACCACGGCGTCGGAACTGGGCCTTCATACAAACGAGCCGTCCGAAATCATCATGGAGGCGCTGGCCCTTGGAAAGGACGGGAATCTGATCACCCGTTATAAGGCGGAGAAGGATTTGAAAACCAGCAATCAGGTTTTCGAGCTGGGAATGGCCATTGACCAGGAGCAGGTGAGCCGTTTTGTGACAGAACGGACGGAGGGGCTTTCCGTGGAGCCGGTCGATGCAGAGCTCACCAGAACCGGGGACGGTTTTTCCGTCAGTGAGAGCAGGACGGGGATCAAGGTGGACGTGCCGGCGACCATCGAGGAGGTAAAGAAAGCATTCCAGGACTGGAACAGGGAGGACGTGACTCTGGCGGCGGTGGCCGAGATCACCCAGCCAAGATATACGACGGCGGTACTCTCGCAGATTCAGGACCCTCTGGGAGAATTTTCCACGAAGACGAGCGACAGGAGCGGCGGAAAGCTGCAGAACGTGCAGCGGGGCGTGGACCTGACCAACGGGATTCTGATTATGCCGGGGGAGAGCTGGTCCATGCATGACGCCCTGGCCCCCTTTACCGCAGAGAACGGGTACACGGTACAGATCGCCTATCAGGGAAACTCGTATGTGCAGGAGTATGGCGGGGGGATCTGCCAGCTGGCCACGACTCTCTACAATGCGGCCCTTTTGTCCGAGGTGAACATTTCCAAGCGCTCCAATCACTCCATGGTCGTGAAATATACCCTGGAGGGGCTGGATGCGACCATCAACGACGGCGGAAGCAAGGACCTGGAGCTGACCAATGATTTTGACTTTCCGATCTACATCGAGGCCCGCCACAACGGCGGTGGGAAAGTGACCTACACCATCTGGGGGAAGGAGACCAGGCCGGAGAACAGGACACTAAAGTTTACCCATAACATTCTCAGCGAGGAGTATCTTCCCGACGAGGTGACGGTTGACCCCGGCATGGCGCCGGGAAGCCAGGACGTGAAGCAGGCGACCTCCTATCCGAAGATGACCGTGGAGGCGTACAAGGAGATTTACGTGGACGGCGTCCTGCAGGAAAGGATCAAGCTGCACACGGATAAATACCTGGCGTCGGCCAGGAAGGTGGTGAAAGGTCCCGACCTGCCCGTCGACCCCAGTACCGGACTTCCCGTGGGGGCGGACCCGAACGGAGGGCAGCAGGCAGACCCGGGCGTCGGGCAGCCGGAGGCCCCCGATGGGGGACAGACGCAGGCCCCGCCAGCTGCGGAAGCCCCGACCCAGGCCCCGCCGGCTGCGGAAGTGCCCACGCAGGCCCCGCCGACGGAGGCTCCCTCACAGCCGGAACTATCCGTCCCCGCACCGGAGGATTGAGTATCGGGATAAGGTCGTTTGGAAATACGAAAACCAGATGCAGATTTCCGGACAATATGATATGATTGAGAGAAGCCGCATTCCCTTTGAGGGATGGCGGCTTCTGTTGCGGAAGCGGATTGGAGGAGGAGATATGAGACCGGGACAGGATCTGGTGGTGGGAGGTTTCATAGGAATTGGGGGGACCGTGTATGCGGCAGAGAAGTTTGAGGCGGACCTGAGAAAAACACTTCCGAAATTCCTTTTGGATGCGGTCGGACGATTTCGGGCGGAGCTTTGCCGGCAGCCGGGGAGAGTGGCGGGGTCCTCCGAAGTCCTGGCGGAAGCCGTGCGGGGCGGCGGGATCACCATGGAGGACGTTCGAGAGGGAGGCATTCTTGCGGCGCTCTGGAATGCGGCGGAGCGGTATCGGGCGGGGCTTGCGGTGTATCTGCGGCGGATTCCCGTCCGGCAGGAGACGGTCGAGATCTGCGAGGCGCTGGGGCTGAATCCCTATAGGCTTTTATCCGGGGGCTGCACCCTGTTTGCGGCGGACAACGGGAATGACGTCCTGTGGGCTCTCGGGGAGGCCGGGATCTGCGGGGCAGTCATCGGAAAGGTCACGGGTGGCAGGGACCGTCTGATCTTGAACGGGGAGGTCCGCAGCCATCTGAACCGGCCGGCACCGGATGAAATAGAAAAGCTGAAGAAAAAGACGGAGGGCGTACAGCCATGAATCAGTATCCTGTAATGAACATCGTGCTTCTGGAGCCGGAGATGCCGGCCAACACCGGGAACATCGGCCGCACCTGCGTGGCGACGGGGAGCCGCCTTCATCTGATAGAACCGCTGGGCTTTCAGGTCAACGAGAAGGCGGTGAAGCGGGCGGGACTCGACTATTGGGACAAGCTGGACGTGACGGTGTACGACTGCTACCGGGACTTTCTGGAGAAAAATCCCCGGGCTGCGGAGAAGCTTTACATGGCTTCCACCAAGGCGCCCAGGGCCTACACGGAGGTTTCCTACGAGCCGGGGGCGTATATCATGTTCGGAAAGGAGAGCGCCGGGATTCCGGAGGAGCTTCTGGCGGTACATAAGGAAACGACGGTTCGCATTCCCATGCTGCCGGACATCCGTTCCCTGAACCTGGCCAATTCCGTGGCGATCGTGCTCTACGAGGCTTTGCGCCAGAACCGGTTTGCTCACATGCAGGAGGCGGGGGAGCCCAGGAGTTTTTCCTGGGAGCAGGTGTAGGAGGCGCACAGGTGAAAAAGTTTTTGAAAAAGTATGAACAGGAGGAACGAGACGTGATTGACGTAAGAAGCGACACGGTGACACAGCCCACGAAGGAAATGCGGGAGGCGGCCTTTTCCTGCCTGGTGGGGGACGACGTCTACCGGGACGATCCGACGGTGAACCGGCTGGAGGAACGGGCGGCCGAGATCCTGGGAAAGGAGGCGGCGCTGTTTGTCACCAGCGGGACCCAGGGCAACCAGACGGCCATCATGACCTGGACGGGCAGGGGGGACGAGATTCTTGTCAGTGATGCCGCCCATATCTATGAGCACGAGGTGGGGGCCGTGGCGGTGCTCTCCGGGGCCAACATGCGGACCCTTCATTTTGAGAACGGGATGCCGGACTGCGCCATGATTGAGGAGGCCATCCGGGAGGAGGACATCCACTGTCCGGTGACGACGCTCATCTGTCTGGAAAATGCCCTGGCAAACGGGAGGGTGGTCCCTGTTTCTGTCATGAAGGAAATCCATGAGATGGCGAAAGGGCACGGGATTCCGGTCCATCTGGACGGGGCCAGGTGCTTCAATGCGGCCGTTTCGCAGGGGGTGGACGTAAAGGAAATCACCCGGTACGCAGATTCCGTCTCCTGCTGTCTCTCCAAGGGGCTCTGCGCTCCGGTGGGGAGCGTGCTGGCGGGAAGCCGGGAATTCATTGAGCGGGCGAGAAAGAACCGGAAGCTTCTGGGCGGCGGTATGCGGCAGGCGGGAATCCTGGCGGCTCCGGCCCTGATTGCCATCGAGGAGATGCCGAAGCGGCTCCGCATTGACCATGACAATGCAAAACATCTGGCGGAGGGCCTCGCCCGGATTCCGGGAGTTGTCTGCGATCCGGAGGCGGTGGAGATCAACATGGTGTTTTTCCGGATGGAGGCGGAGAAGAAGGTGCGGGCGGATTACCCGGGCTGTCTCCTGGAGCATGGCATTCTCGTCAACGGCGAGAGCTGCGGGATGTTCCGGATGGTGGCCAACGCCGGCGTGACGAGGGAGGACATGGACGTGATTCTGAAGGTCACGGAGGAATATCTGGCGGGGAGATGAGCATTCCGGTCAGAAACGTTTGTATCTGCGTGAAAAACAGAAAAGGCATCGGTATCCGGGGGAGTTTGACGAGAAGGAGAACCCCCTGGCAGCCGGTGTCTTTTTAATGTACGTGCAGAAATTTTTGGAGTTTCCTCTTGACAAGAATGCGTTAATATTGTATATATTATATATACACAATATTGCGTACCCATGGGAGAATTACAGATGAATATTTTTATCAGCAATGCAAACGGCGAGCCGATCTATCAGCAGATCGTGTCTCAGTTCAAGGCCAAAATCATTGCCGGGGAGCTCAAGGAGGGAGATGCGCTGCCCTCCATGCGGCTTTTGGCGAAGGAGCTTCGGATCAGCGTGATCACCACCAAGCGGGCCTACGAGGAGCTGGAGCGGGAGGGGTTCATTGTCTCCTACACCGGAAAGGGGAGCTTTGTGGCCGCCCCCAACCGGGAGTTTTTGAGGGAGCAGAAGCTCAAGGAGACGGAAAGCTATCTGGAAAAAGCCGTGGCGGCGGCCAGGGCGGGCGGGCTTTCCGGGGAGGGGCTTCTGGAGATGCTGCGCCTTATCCTGGAGGAGTAGCGGGATCTATAAAAAATTTTTTCTGCAAGAGTAAGAGGAATCGAGGGAAATGTTTATGCAGGACGCATTGAGACTTAGAGGAGTATCGAAACGGTATCGGGGCTTCGCCCTGGAGGATGTGAGCCTTACGCTGCCTTCCGGCTGCATCATGGGCTTTATCGGGGAGAACGGCGCCGGGAAGACGACCACCATCAAGCTGATTCTGGACATGATCCGGCGGGACGGCGGGAGCGTCGAGGTGTTCGGGAAGGACTGCCGGGGCATGAGGCGGAGTGCCTGGGAGGATATCGGCGTGGTCCTGGACGACTGCGGTTTTTCCGAGGAGCTGACGGCCATCCACGTGGGACGGATCATGGCGGGGATCTATAAAAGCTGGGACGAACGGGAATTTGAACGGCTGCTTGGCAGCTATCACGTGGACCTTCATAAGCGGGTGAAGGAGTATTCCAGGGGAATGAAGATGAAGCTTTCCCTGGCGGTGGCCATGGCCCATGACACGAAGCTCCTGATCCTGGACGAGGCCACCAGCGGCCTGGACCCGGTGGCGAGGGAGGAGCTTTTGGAGAGCTTCCAGGATTTTATCCAGGACGAGGGACACAGCATTTTTATCTCTTCCCACATCATCAGCGACCTGGAGAAGGTATGCGATTACATTACCTTTATCCACAAAGGGCGGATCCTCTTCTCGGAGGAGAAGGACCTGCTCCTGGAAAACCACGGGATCTTCCACGGGACGAGGGAAGGCCTTGCGGAACTTCCAGAGGATGCGGTGGCCGGCGTACGGGAGGGTGCCTTCGGCGTGGAGGCCCTTGTGAGGAGAGACCGGGTGCCTGGCGGGCTCGCACTGGACCGGGCGGGCCTGGAAGAAATCATGTTGTTTTACAGCAGGGAGGAAAGATAGATGAAAGGACTTCTGAAAAATGAATTTTTGACCATGCGGCGGGTGATTCTTTTGTACGCCGGAGTGCTGCTTCTCTATTATCTTCTGGGGGTGTTCGGCACGAAGATGGCGGGCGTCCAGGTTTTTTCCGTGTTCTTCTGCACCATGCTGGTGATCAGCTCCTTCTCCTACGGGGAAAAGAGCGGCTGGAACACCTACGTGAACGTGCTTCCCGTGAGTCGGGGCCAGATCGTCATGAGCAAGTACCTCTTTGCCCTGATCTGCATGGCGGGGGCGGCGGCCTTCGGCCTCCTGATCCAGTGTGCCATGAATATGAAAAACGGAAATCCGGTTTTTCAGGACGCCTGGGTGGCGGGGATGGCAGTCATGATCGCCAGCCTGTTCCTCTCCGTCGTACTGCCGGTGCTCTTCAAGGTGGGGGCGGAAAAAAGCCGGGTGGTCCTGATCCTCATTTTCCTGATCCCCTTCGTGGTGGCCCTTTTGGCGGAAAAAGCCGGGATACAGTTAAACCTCTCTCCGGAGCGCCTCCATTCCCTGCTCCCGGCGGCGGGTCTGGGGACGGTGGCCGTCGTGCTGCTCTCCTGTGCAGTATCCATGGGGATATATGGGAGGAAGGAGTTTTAAGATTCTGCTGCGCACCATGGTGTATAATAGAAAACGCACGCATGTGTTTACACAACAAAATAAACGCATGTGTGCGTTTTCGTGCGTTTCGATAGCGTTAATTTTTGAAAAGAAGATTGCAAAAACGGGGCACTGTGGTAGAATGGAGAGGATTAAGCCCCCGGCGCTCTGGCGGGGCTTTGCGGGAAAGGAGCAGGAGATGACAAAAGAGGAGCTTGCGAGAGTCGTGATCGAACGTTTGAAGGAGGAGTATCCGGATGCGGACTGCACCTTGGACTATGACCAGGCGTGGAAGCTTCTGGTGAGCGTGCGGCTGGCGGCCCAGTGCACGGACGCCAGGGTCAACGTGGTGGTGGAGGACCTGTATGCGAGATATCCGGACGTGGATGCGCTGGCGGAGGCGGACGTGAAAGACATTGAAGCCATCGTGCGCCCCTGCGGCCTGGGGAAGAGCAAGGCCAGGGACATAAGCGCCTGCATGAAGATCCTGAGAGATCAGTACGGCGGGCGGGTGCCGGATGATTTTAAGGCACTTTTGGCGCTTCCGGGAGTAGGACGGAAGAGCGCAAACCTGATTATGGGGGACGTCTTCGGGAAACCGGCCATTGTGACGGACACCCACTGTATTCGTTTGACGAACCGGATGGGCCTGGTGGACGGGGTGAAGGATCCGAAGAAGGTGGAGATGGCTCTCTGGGAGATCATTCCGCCGGAGGAGGGAAACAGCTTTTGTCACCGGCTGGTGTACCATGGAAGGGAGGTTTGCACGGCCAGGACGACGCCTTTCTGCGGAAGGTGTTGTGTGGCAGATGTTTGTAAGAAAGTTGGAATCTGAAACGCTCCTCAGAACAAAAAACCGGTCGAAGAGAAAGGATGTCTGTTTTGGCCGGTTTTTTCACTCCAAATAAATTAAAGATTTTTATAGGAAAGATGAGAATAATGCAGGTTTGTAGGTGGCAGATGTTTGTAAGAAAAGGGGAACATCCGTGAGGAAAGTCCCTGGTTCCTGTTGGAGAAGATCGTGCTGGCATAAAGCTGTGGCTGTGGAGAGAGATTTTGTCATAGGTAAAGGGATCAGGAAATAAGATGATAAAAAGAAAAGCCGGAGGGAACCGGATGGCCGGGACAACGGTGAATGTGAGTATCCGCATGGATGCGGAGATCAAAACGGAGGCGGAGGATTTATTTTCTGAACTGGGCCTCAGCCTGGGTGCGGCAGTCAATGTGTTTGTCCGCCAGGCGGTGCGCCGGGGAGGGATTCCCTTCAAGGTGACGCTGGGAAAAGACAGGGGAAGGGAACTTGCGGCGGTGGAGACGAAGCCGTCAGGGGAAAATTCAAGACAGGGCTTTGAGGAACCGTCCAAGCAGCGGGAATACTCCAATCTGGAGGAGTTCTTTGCGAAGCTGGATGCGGGCTGAAGGGTGAATGACGGGATACGGGTGAGGAAGTCCACCCCGGGAACGTTTTGGAACATGAGACGATTCCGGGGCGGATTTTTTTTGTTTGGTTAAATCCGGGCCACCCCGCGCTCTCTGGCGACAGCCGCCTTCATGTGGTCGTTGATGTCACTGTCCCGCACGTCGAGGGCGCCCCGGAAGATGCCGGGGAAGGCCAGCACGTTGTTGAATAGATGGCGCCGGTCCGGTCCGTCATGACCACATGTTTTACCCCCATGCCAAGCAGCAGGCGGATGATGGCAATCCCGGCTGCCCCGGCGCCGCTGGTGACCACCTTGATCTCGTCGATCTTCTTTCCCACCAGCCGCAGCGTATTTAACAGTCCTGCCAGAGTAATGACCGCCGTGCCGTGCTGGTCGTCGTGGAAGACGGGAATGTCGCAGCGCTCCTTTATTTTCGTTCGATCTCAAAACAGCGGAGGGCGCTGATGTCCTCCAGATTGATGCCGCCGAAGCTTCCGGCCATCAGGGCGACGGTCTCCACAATGGTGTCCGTGTCCTTGCTCCTTATGCAGGGCGGGATGGCGTCCACGCCGGGGGTGTAGGCCAGAGAAAGGGCCTCTTTGCGGGCCCAGAAGGACGTTGACCATCTTGATCAGCTTCTGCCGTTCTCCCCGCCTTGTCAATGAACGGTATGATCAGGTTCATGGGTTCTCTCTCCCTTCTTTTTTCTTGTTGACAAAATATAAAACAATGTTTGCCGCAACGGTGAGCAGATTTAATACATAGAAGAAAAGGACGTAAGTGACGTTTCCGGCCAGCAGCTTGGCGGCGATGCCGCTCACGTAGCCCGCTTCGATGAGACAGAAGAAGATGGGCGAGCTGCCCTTAGTGGAACCGGACCGGCTTTATATCTCCAGGTCGGCGCTTACCCAGCAGATGAAGCAGTTGGAAAAGGAACTGGGGTTTACGATTTTTGAGAGGGGACACACGGGCGTCGCCCTGACCAGGGAGGGGGCTTATCTGGTCGAGCGGCTGCAGAAGATGAAGGCGGATTATGAGGAGACCGTCCGGTATTGCAGGGAGCAGCGGCAACCCCCCCGGGGAAATGGTCGTGATCGGGCTGATGCCCAACCTGAGATCGCCTTTTCTTTCCGGTGTGTGCAGGGAGTTTCAGAAACGGCATCCCCATGTGGAGATCCGGTTTAAGGAGTATTTCAGGGAGGATTATGCCGCAAAATTCCAGGCGAGGGAATTTGACGTCAGCGTGGAATGTTTCATGAATTATATCCATGACATCAAGGGCCTGCAGGAGGAGAAGCTTGCCGCTGCCTCCCAGGTCCTTCTGGTCCCTCCGGACCATCCTCTGGCCGGAAAAGCGTCCATAGATTTTGAGGATCTGAAGGGGCGGCGCTTCTTTCTTATTCTCTGTATGAGCAGAGCTTTCCCCAGTTTGTTTCTGTCCCTGCCGCCTGGGACATTCCCGTTCCGCTGGGATTTTATTACCACAGGGACTGCCGCCCCATTGTCCGGGAGTTTGTGAAGGTGGCGGAGCTGGCGGAGATCTTCGGCGTCAACCGGTTTACCGTGCGCATGGCGCTGCAGAAGTGAAACACCCTGGGGCTTTTGGAGACCTGCATGGGCGACGGCACCTATGTCCGCTCTTTTGATTTTGAGAGGCATCTGCAGAAATATCTATCAGCTCTATATGATGCCGGAGCTTTTGGAGGACGTTTTTCGAGGAGTTCAATGACGACGACGTTGCGCTCCACACCCAGCTCTGCCGGATGTCCCACAATGAGCTCCTGATCTATGCCTATTCCACGGCCAGGGAGGCCATCCGCCAGCAGATGCTGACCATCGGATACCGGCGGGTCGTGGATCTGAAACCCGGCGACGAGATCCCCAGCGTGAAGAGTCGCTGGCGCATTTACGAGGCGGTGAAGGCCAGGGATTTCAGGACCTGCAAGCGGATCCTCACGGAGATGATCGACAACGACGCCAGAGAGGTGTGACGGGAAGGACGGATTTTGAGGAAGGTCCGAGATGGGTGTGGAATTTTTAAGGATAGTCTGCTATGATAGAAAATGGGGGTGTTTTTTACGGTAAAAAAAGAAGATATCATGGTGAAGTTCCAGGGCCTGCTTGGAGAAAAATATGATACGATCAAATATTATATGAGGAAAATGAGGCCGTCCGGAGTGATCGTAAAAGAGAGTACCAGCCGGAATGGCAGATGGGTGCTTAAGGGGGAGAAAAACGATGAAATTGAATTATAGGCGGACATTTCTGATCGGTTTTGCTTTTATGGCCATCAGTGCATTCTGGCAAATGTATGACAACATCATTCCGCTGATTTTGCAGAATACCTTTCATTTAAAGGAGGGGGCCATCGGCGTGATCATGGCGGCGGACAATGTGCTGGCGGTGTTTCTGCTTCCGGTGATCGGCGCCTTTTCCGACCGGGTGGATACGAGGCTTGGAAAGCGGATGCCATTTATCGTGGGCGGGACGGCGGCGGCCGTGGTTTCCATGATTCTCCTGCCGGTCTCGGACCGGCTCATGAGTCTGCCGATGTTTATCATCGTCCTGGGAGTGACGCTGTTCGCCATGGGGATGTACCGTTCCCCGGCGGTGGCGCTGATGCCGGACCTGACGCCCAAGCCCCTCAGAAGCAAGGCCAATGCGGTGATCAACCTGATGGGGGCCGTGGGCGGCGTGTATTCTCTCCTGCTCATCAAGCTGTTGGTGGAAAAGGGGACGAGGCCCAGTTATCTGTGGGTGTTTGCCGGGGTTGCGGCCTTAATGGTTCTGTCGGTGGTCCTGCTTTTGCTCACGATCAATGAGAAGCGGCTGGCAAGGAGGTTGGAGGAGGAATACCCGGAACCTGCCGGGACGGGCGGTGTGTCGGAAACGGATGCCTCGGAAGGTTCGGAACGCTCTTCTGACAAGAGGGAGGGAGTCGGCGGAAAAGCGGCTGTGGCTGCGTTCGGAGGTCCCGGAGCTTCGGCGGAGCGGGGCGTGAAGCGGAGTCTGGCTTTTATCCTGATGTCCATTTTCCTCTGGTTCACGGCCTACAATGCGGTGACGACGGCCTTCTCCCGCTATGCGGTGACCGTGTGGGGGCTGGAGGGCGGCGGCTATGCGGACTGCCTCATGGTGGCCACGGTCGCAGCCATCGTAAGCTACATTCCCATCGGCATGGTTTCTTCTAAAATTGGCCGGAAGAAGACGATTCTCGGGGGAGTCGTGTTGATGACGGGGTGCTATCTCATGGCGGCGCTGCTTCCCAATTATCATCCAGTGATTCAGGTGGGCTTTGCGTTGATCGGTGTGGGTTGGGCGGCGATCAATGTCAACTCCCTTCCCATGGTGGTGGAGATGAGCAGGGACGGCGACGTGGGAAAGTATACGGGCCTTTATTATACGTTTTCCATGACGGCGCAGATTGCGACGCCGATCCTCTCCGGTTTTCTGCTCCAGTATGTTTCTTATAGGGCCCTGTTCCCCTATGCGGTGGTGTTCAGCGGGGCGGCCTTTGTGACGATGCTCTTCGTAAAACACGGGGACAACAAGCCCGTGTCGAAAAAGTCGCTGATCGAGCATTTTGACGTGGAGGATTAGCGCCTGTTCAGGGTTAGGTAATTTAAGGATAATTGCGAAATTACAAAACATGGGAAAGATTCTGACGATTGTTTCCAGGAAAAGCCCTTTGCGCCGTGGAAATGAGACCATGGAAAACGGGAGGGCCGTAGCTCTCCGGTTTTCTGCGTTTATGGGCTCATTGGAATGTTTGGCGCAGCAGGCTTTGGATGGAAGAAATCGTTAGAATCTGTTCGACAGTTTCGAGTTTCGCAATTATCTATAGATGATTCATTTTCGGAGGGATGGCTGTTATGACGGGATGGAGCATAGTGCTTTTGCTGGCTGGATTGGTCTGTCTGTATTTTGTGATGATCATGCCCCATATATTTGGGAAGCCGGATGTCGCTCCCTTTCTGGGCGTTTACTATGCCCACAGGGGGCTTCACGACAACAAGGGCGGCGTGCCGGAAAATTCCCTTTCGGCTTTTTTGCTGGCGGTGGACGAGGGCTACGGGATCGAGATGGATGTGCAGCTCACTAAGGACGAGCAGGTGGTTGTTTTTCACGACAATACTTTGAAGCGGGTCTGCGGCTTGGATGCGCCGGTCAATTCCATGACCTACGAAGAGTTGAAAAAGCTCTCGCTGTTTGGCGCGAAGGAGCGGATCCCGCTGTTCTCGGAAGTCCTAGGGGCGGTAGGCGGGCGGGTGCCCCTGATCGTGGAAATCAAGATGGTGGATTCAAGGACCAGGGTCTGCGAGCTGGCGGACGGGATTTTGCAGAATTATGCAGGGCGGTATTGCATGGAATCTTTTCATCCGCTGGCGGTTTACTGGTATAAAAGGCATCGCCCGGAGATTGTCCGGGGACAGCTCTCGGCGGATTTTGTGAAAGAGGACGAGCGGGAGACCTTTCCTATGTGGATTGTCCATCATCTGTTGACGAATTTTATCACGAGGCCGGATTTTATTTCCTATTCCCATAAGGGCGCAGGCGTGTGGGCCAGAAAAATCTGCCGTAAACTCTATCGGAACCTGTCTGTGGCTTGGACCATCCGCTCGGAGGAAGAGCTTTGGGCGGCGAAGGAGCAGTTTGATCTGTTTATTTTTGAAGGGTTCCGGCCGAGGAAGTTGATTGACTAATGTGCCGTGGGCATATAATATAAGCACCATAAGTCGTACTCTTTTAAGACCAGGGAAGGTGGGAGGGACTCTTTCCCGAGTGCCTTCTGCGGTTCTGGGCTTGCTGGAACGCTTGGCGCAGTAGGCTTTGAACGGACATATTGGCAGAATATTCTCGTA
>JAAWRC010000025.1 GCA_022800815.1 Lachnospiraceae bacterium
CATAGAAACACTCTGGTTCTGCACGTCCTTGTTGGTGTAGACATTCTGGAGAAATTGGAAGGAGGAAGCGCCGGATTCCTTCACCAGACCGAGGAAATCTCCAAAGCGGTCCTCCGAGAGAGCCTTCGCCTCTGCTGCCGCCCGCTCATTCTCCGCAAAGAAATGAAGGCTCCGAAGCACGGCCCGGTCCCCCGCCTTCTTACGCACCTCGGGGATCTTTTTCATAAATTCGTCCCGGCCAACTTCCCGTAATACATTCTTTCCGAAACAGGCCGCCGCCGCCTTCATCTCCGCCGGAATCTGGGCGTAATCGTCGGTGAGGTCGGAATGGGAGCCCTTGGTGTCCACGATGCACAGGCTGTAATGGTAGGAGTCAAAGTCCACGGACACCTTCTCCACCACCGGTGCCTTCGGATCCTTAAAATCGATGCTGATGAGCCCGCCCACGGAGGAAGCCGTCTGGTCCATGAGGCCGCAGGGCTTCCCGAAATATTCATTCTCCGCATACTGGGCCACCTTTGCGATCTCCACCGGGTCGATCTTCATCTCGTGGAAGAGACCGCAGATGATGGTTCCCACCAGCACCTCGAAGGCCGCCGAGGAGGAAAGTCCGGCGCCGATCAGCACGTTGCTGGTCACGTAGGCGTTGAAGCCCTGCTTCGTGGCAAAGCCCAGTCTTTCCAGTCCTGCCGCCACGCCCCGGATCAGCGCCGCCGTGGTCTCCCGCTCCCCTTCCTGTCTGGAAAGATCCGCCAGGCCGACGGTGATCATCCCGTAGCCCTCGGACAGGATCCGGATGCAATGATCCTCATTGAGCCCCACCACCGCAATGGCATCCAGATTGACCGAGGTGGCGAGCACCTGTCCGTACTGATGGTCCGTGTGGTTTCCGCCCACCTCGCTGCGCCCCGGCGCACTGTAGATCTCCACCTCTTCTCCACCGAACAGCTCACCGTAATGTTTCACGGCTTCCACGTACCGCTCCCTCTGAGCCGCCACCATGGATTCATCGACGTAAATGTCCTTCAGCCGCCCGTCATAGACTCCCTGCATCAGTTCCTCAAGGAGCTGTTTCTTTTTCTTCATAGCCTGCACCAACCCTTTCTGCTTCCGCTCTTTCGCCGCCTCGGCCCGAAAACACCCCTGCGGCAGTTTTCCCATCTCTTGCTCCTCCTATCCTACCATAGTTTTACTAAAAGTTCAACGGTTTTTTACTAATAATATCATTTTATTTCACTAAACTTTCTGCATCGTAAGGATAATCCCGAGCCTTTCGCCCCCCACCTCGGCCCTCACGCTCCATCCCATCCTCTCCGCCAGCTCTTTCACGATAAACAGACCCAGCCCGGAGGAACCTTTTCTCCTTGCAGGGTCTGCCTTATAAAAACGCTCAAAGAGCTGCCCCGGATCCGGCTTTTCCCGGTCGGCCAGGGCGTTTTCAAAAATCAGAGAAGCGCCCTTCTGGGTGATCCGCACTGCCCCGTCTCCATGAAAGAGCGCATTTTGAAGCAGGTTGCGGAAGATGCGCCGGAGCCACTCTTCATCGGCAAGGACTTTCACCCCTTCCGATTCAAAGACCACCTCCGGCGAGATCCCCCGCTTCTCAAATTGACAGTACAGGCCGAGCAGGCAGTCACTAAGGAGGGGAAGAACCTGAAATTCCGTGGGAACCGGTTCGAACTCCCCTCCCGCAAGCTTTGTATACAGGAATAACTCTTCCAGCATATCCTTAAGCTCTTCCAGCCTGTCGCCTGCCGTCCGCAGATAGCGCTGCCGCCTTTCCTCCTCCCCGCACTCCCCCGCAAGCTGTACGTAGCCTGCGGCCCCGGTGAGCGGAGTCCGGATGTCGTGGGCAAGACAGGTAACATTCTCCTTCAGCCTCTTTTCCGCCCGCTCGTACTGAAGCTGTTTTTGAAACTGGTGGCGGCAAAACCGGTTCAGCGTCCGGCCAAATTCCAGAAAATCTCTCTGACGACTTTCCAGCCCGAGCTCCATGCGGCTTCCCCGCTCCAGCTCCCCAAGCTGCCCATTTAAGGACCGGATGGCCAGAATCAGGCGGACATGCCGCATCGCCAGCCACGCCAAAAGACTGCATACTGCTGCCAAAAGCACTGCCATGTCTTCCCTCCCATTGTCTTCATCTTTTTAGAAAAAAGCGGTTTTACACTTTGGAATCTGTCAAGAAGTCCCCGACAGTGTTCCTCGGCGGACACGTCGGGTTTCAGGAATTTCACTGCGCCGCTTATGGCAGGCAATTTTACCTCCATCAAACCGGGTCGGATAAAATTGCCTGCGCTATGCTCGTGAAATCCCTAACCCCTTCCTATCGTCCGCCGAGGAACACTGCCGGGGACTTTCCAGAACTTTTTCATGAAAGTGAAAAACCCTTTTTCTATGAAATCAGATGTCCCGCTTTTTCAGCAGGAGCCCTGCCGCCGCCGTATAGAGGGCCAGAAATCCGATCCCCACCAGGTAAACCTTCAGATCCCTTGCGGAGGCGTACCGCTCCGGCCCCGTGGCCAGGGACAGATAGATGGTGTATTCCAGCCATCCTCCCATATGGAAGAGACTGCACACCCGGTAGAGGGTCATGACCAGAAAACCGCTTCCGAAAAGGACGGCCACAAGCGTTCCCGCCGCCATATTCCTAAAAAGGACGCAGGCAAAAAGAATCAGTGCGGCAAAGGCCATGGTCAAAAGCCAAGCATAGCTCAGATAAAACACCGTTTCCCTCCATCCGGCTCCCGGCACCATGTTCCCGAACAGTCCATTTAAGAGCAGGGTAAACGCCAGATGGCCAAGAAGATAGCAGAGGTCCACAATACCGGCCGTAAGAAGCTTGCTCCCCACGTATCTCCACCGGTTCTGATGGAGAGCCATGATATTTTTGATAAAACCGCTCTGAAAATCCGTGCAGATAAAGAGCATAAACCAGATCCCGAAGAGGGTATTGTACATCCCAGCGTCTAAGGATGCCTGCCGAAACAGGCCAAGGACGTTCGTACCATCCAAAAGCTCCCGGAATTCTCCCAGCTCTTCTGTCGAAAGCATCCCGATGCGCAGGGCCGTCTTTTGTCCGCCCGGCGTCGCCAACAGCCAGAGCATTCCAAAAATGGCCACCGAACAGAAAAGCAGGATCCCGAAGATCACATATACGGATCTGCCCCTCTTTACCCGGTACAGATCCATCCGCAGCAAGTTAAACATTTCGGCTCCCCCCTTCCATGCGCTCCAAGAAATAATCCTCCAGATCCATGCGGTGAAAGCCGGAGGCGCAGACCGGAATCTGATGCTCCACCAGCACCCGGTTGACCCCGGCACCGTCCTCCGCCCCGTAAATCCGAATGGATTCTTTGTCCATGACCTCCGCCACGATCCCCGGAAACGCCTCTTCCAGCACCGGAACCGCACGGGTGATATCCTGAACCTGGATTTGAAAATAGTCCTGGCATTTTTCTTCCAGTTCCTCCCTAGTGATCTGCTCGATCAGTTCCCCGTCCTTAATAATTCCGTAGCCTGTGGAAATCTTGCTCAGTTCTCCCAGGATGTGGGAGCTTATGAGGATGGTCTTCCCCTCCTCCTTAAGCTCTCCGAGCAGCTCACGGAATTCCCGGATGCCCTCCGGGTCAAGACCATTGATCGGCTCATCCAAGATCAGAAGATCCGGGTTGCCGAGAAGGGCCAGGGCGACCCCGAGCCGCTGCTTCATTCCCATGGAGAAGTGACGGACCTTCTTTTTCCCCGTCTCCAGAAGTCCGGTTTTCTCAAGGACCGTATCCACCGCTTCCTCGTCGGCAAGCCCCATGCATTTCGCCTTCATCATCGCATTCTGTCTTGCGCTCATTCTGGGATACAGACCCGCCGCTTCGATCAAGACCCCCAGACGACGCCGCACCGCAGGGTCGCTCACCGGCTTTCCAAACAACCGGACCTCCCCCGCCGTCGGCTGCGCAAGCCCGCTCAACATTTTCAAGGTCGTCGATTTTCCGGCTCCGTTCCTGCCGATAAACCCGTAAATCTCCCCTTCCCGGACCTGCATGCCGAGATTTTTCACCGCCGCCCGATTTCCATACTGCTTCGTAAGAGCCATCGTCTCTATGGCAAACATCGCTTTCTCCTTTCCTGTGGCTTTTATAATAAGGCAAGTCTACCGCAGGAATATTCAAAAAGTTTTCAAAAAGGGTTAAGAAAGTTTAAAGCCCATCCCCCAAACCGTCCGGATGTAAGTGTCTGTCCCGCTCTTCTTCAATTTGGAGCGGATATTGCTGATGTGAACATTGATGGTCTTATCCTCCGCCAGATATTCTTCTCCCCACGCATACTCATAGATCATCTGCTTGGTAAAAACCCGTCTGGGGCTGCCGATGAAAAGCTCCAGGATCAGGAATTCATGCCTGGTCAGGGGAATGACCTCTCCCGCCGCACGCATTTCCTGGGTGTCCTGGTTTAAGGTCCATTCCCGGTAGGAATACACATGGGCCGTTTCCTCCCCGCCCGCAGGAAAGGCGCCCGCATGTTCTCCCTGTTCCTCCTCCCGCTCCTTACGCCTTTCCAGCCGCCTGAACTGTACCTGGATGCGCACCAGAAGTTCCGTAAGGTCAAAGGGCTTGCAGATGTAATCCTCCGCCCCCGCCGACAAAACCTCCACCTTGCTGTTTAAGTCCAGCTTTGCGGACAAGACAATCACCGGCGTTTTTTCCGAAATGAACGCCACCAATTCTTCCCCGGAAATGCCCGGGAGCATCAGGTCCAAAAGCACCAGATCATATTCCTCCATGGAAAACAGAAGCTTCGCCTCACTGCCGGAATAAGCCTGGGCGCACAGATACCCATGGTTCTCCAGATATTCCTTTATCATCTGATTATTTTCCGCATCATCCTCTACGATCAAAATTTTCCGCACCGTTTTTTCCTCCAGCCCGCAGCCACCTGTTGTCCCATCCATTGTACTACAGGTGCGGGGATTTTTCCATGCCCGTCCTCCGGGATTGCTTTTCTTCCCATTTTTGTTTATAATATCCGGGAAAGACAACGTGAAAGCGAGGGTTTTCCCATTGGCCACTTTAAAAGATGTTGCCCAAAAAGCCGGCGTCTCCTCTGCCGCCGTTTCCCGGATCCTCAACAATGACGCCTCCCTGTCGGTCCCCCCGGAGACCAGGCAGAAGGTTTTAGATGCTGCCAGGGAATTAAATTATCAGAAAAAATCAAAAGGCACCGCAAAATCCGCCTATACCATGGGGATCCTGCAGTGGTTCTCCTCCCTCCAGGAATTGGAGGACAGCTATTACCTCTCCATCCGTCAGGGCATCGAGGATTTTTGTCTGGCCAACTGCCTGAACGTGGTCCGTACCTTCAAAACTGATTTAAACTGCATGGAATCCCTCTCCCAGGCGGACGGGCTGATCTGCATTGGGAAATTCACGGCGGACGAGGTGGCCAGCTTCAAAGAGATCACCGACTCCCTGCTCTTAATCGACATGGCCTCCCCGGACCCAGAGGTTTCCTCCATCACCCCGGATTTTGAACAGGCCGTATCCGAGGCCCTGGACTATCTGTACCGGCTGGGCCACCGGGACATCGCCTATCTGGGGGGCTTGGAATATCTGGCGGACGGCTCCCTCTTTCCCGACAGCAGGTGCGCTGCCTTTACCGCTTACTGCGAAAGCCACGGCATCAACTATCTGCCTTACATGAAGGAAGAACAGTTTTCCAGCGAATCCGGCTACCGTATGATGACGGAGTTAATCGAGTCCGGTTCTCTCCCCTCCGCCGTATTTGCCGCCAGCGACCCCATCGCCCTGGGAGCCCTAAACGCCGCCAAAGAGCAGGGCTTAAAGGTACCCGGCGATCTCTCCTTCATCGGCTTTGACGACATCAGCCTCTGCCGGATGGCCTCCCCGCCCCTCACCACCGTCCATGCCCCGGTCTACGAGATGGGGCAATACGGCGCCGGCATCGTCTACCACCTGTTAAAAACGCCCTCTGACGCCGCCCTTCAGATCAAGATACCCTGCCGCCTGGCCCTCCGGAATTCCTGCCGGGAAAAGAAAGACGGAAAATGAGAAAAAAGCGGAAAAAAGTACTTTTTCTTTCAAATTTCTAGTTGACAAGCCGGCGCTTCTATAGTATATTATTCATGTTGCCGCAAAGAAGCGGAACAAAATAAGCGCTGGCGTGGCACAGGTGGTAGCGCACCTCATTGGTAATGAGGAGGTCGGCAGTTCGAGTCTGCTCGCCAGCTCTAAAAATAGCCCGGAAACATTAGGTTTCCGGGTTTTTTCGTATCCAGGGATCTATCCGCTTTCCAAGTTGCAGATGGTTCCTATAAATGAAGTGTGATTTCGACGCAAGGCCGATCTGTCTGAATAAATATGGGCATATCAAGGCATACTTTAAAAGTCGGGTTATGGCACTTCATGCAAAAGTGACGTGGAATATAGATTGATGTTTGAGCTGCTGTGTGATAGTATGCATCTATGAAAATATTCAACACGAAACGTGCAGGGAGTTGACAGGTATATGTTAAACATACAGACCGCCGAACAAATATTAGCCGATAGTAAAAAACTTCTTATCGGCATGAAGAAATACAAGCGTATTATGGATAGCCTTTACTGAACAGATGTTTCTGCCGACAAAGACTTCCAACGTGCCTTTAATGACTTTTTTGTTATACGTTCCAGAAAGAGCCCGTATTACGACAGATTCTATTTGTTTCTTGAACAAAAGAAACACAAAGGGGCAACTTTCGAGGAAACACCGGACTATTTAAAAGAAGCTGGGGGACAGCTTGAATTATCATTTTCCAGTAAGCTGATCCACGTTATCAATCCGAACAGACCTATATGGGATAAGATTGTTGCAGAGACCCATTTCAAGATGAAATTACCCGGCTATGGCGGAGACACATCTCTCCGTCAAAAGGAGATTGTCAAACTGTACCATGAGTATTGCAGTCGGTTTTATGAATTTCTGGATTCAGCCGATGGACAACTTATCCTCCGACTGTTTAATGACAAATACCCTCACACCGGCTTTATGAACGCTAAAAAAATTGATTTTATCATGTGGGCGGGCGGCTGATTGCCTATGCCCTTTTTCCCGGAAATCGTGTATAGTAAGTGAAAGAGACAGCCGGAAGTCTGTCCGGTTCCAAGATGTATTCATTCGGCAGTCTGTTAAGCGGCAGTGCAAACGAAACCTTCTCCCTCGAATTGGCAAGGACGTAAATGGAGCAGAATTTCATCTTAATGCGGCAGAATGAGGAAATCCTACGGTTACTGAAAAAGATTGCGAGGGCTTGAATATGTATCAGACATTGACGAATTATCTTTCAGAGATAAAAAGTGACGATTTCGGCAAATGAATCATAGACAAGGATAATGACGGCACACCAGAACATCCGATCCAAATGCCTCATGTGGAATATTCTCAAGTAATAAGGCGGTTTATACATGATATTCACTCATTCCAAGAAGACCATCCAGAATCCGGGCTGAACCGTTACAGCGATATTTTGAGGGACAATAACCTTGAAAGTCTTTGCATTTCCAACATAAAATAATTTGATATACGCTCAAGAACCGCATATAATAAAAGTACGAAAAATCATACGAAAACAGGAGGTGATAGCATGTTGGCAGTAAAAAGCATGGATGTACGTGAAAATTTTAAGGAGTGGTGCAATAGAGTCATAGGCGGTGAAACGCTGATTGTGTCACGGCCCAAAAATGAAAATGTAGTAATCGTATCCGAAAAAGAGTATAACGAAATGGCAAAAGCAAAAAGGAATGAGGAATATCTAAAAAAATTAGACCATAGCTTTGCCCAGCTAGAACAAGGTGAAGTAATCCATAAATCACTTGATGAATTGAGGGCTATGATTGATGAATGATTTCACCTTTTCCCCAGATGCAATGGCGGAATTCCTGGATTGGATTAAAAAGGATAAGAAAACAGCAAATAAAATTTATTCGTTGATTGAAGATATACGAAGAAACGGAGCCATGCAGGGCATTGGAAAACCGGAGCCACTGAAACTCCCAAAATACCAAATTGGCAGGCAAAACCGTGATAACACAGATCAAGCGTTATAGCTCTTAAGTTCCCTCAATACTTCCGCTCCTCCTGGATCGCATCCAGGTCCATGAAGGCATCAAAGCACCGTTCCTCCACATACTGGATCTTCTCCACCGACTCCCCACGCTCCAGCTTCCTTATGATCTCGTCCACCATGGGGGCCAGAAGCGGGTTGCACTCCATGTCCGCATGGAGCTTTCCCTCTTTCATGGCCGCAAAAGAAGCTTCCGATACCGCATCAAAAGAGATCACGATGATATCCCCCTTCGGTCCGCAGGTCCTTCCGGCCTGCTCGATGGCCTCGATGGCGCCGAAGGTCATGTTGTCGTTCTCGCTGATGACCACGTCAATGTCATGGTAGCTTTTTAAAAACCGAGCCATGACCTCCTGGCCCTTGCTCTGGGTGAAATCCCCGGAAGCACATTCTAACATCTGCCAGTTGGGATGCCTCCCGAGAATTTGGGAAAATCCGGCGGTCCGACCGATCTGAGCGGAAGAGCCCGGCGTTCCCTGAAGAGTCACCAGGCGAATTTCATCCTCATCCCGGCCCGTCTTTTCCAGATAGTTTTCCAGCCAGAGACCGGCCTTTTTGCCCTCCTCCTCGAAATCACTCCCCACCCAGCAGGTATAAAGGTCCTCGTCCTCCACCGTCACCGAGCGGTCCGAGAGGATCACCGGGATCCCGGCGGCCTTGGCCTCCTGCAAAACCTCGTCCCAGCCGGTCTCCACCACCGGATCCAGCACGATGTAATCCACCTCCTGCAGGATGAAATTCCGCATGGCCTTGATCTGGTTCTCCTGCTTCTGCTGCCCGTCCTCGAACAGCAGATAATAGCCGTTCTCCGCACAGAAGGTCTCCCGGAAGGAAGCGCTGTTGGCAATGCGGTAGTCGGACTCCGAACCGACCTGGGCAAAGCCCACCACGATATAATCCTCCCGCTCAGAAGTCACGTCATCCTCATAGAGCCGCTCGTCCCTCGGCCTCTCCCCCTGTCCGTGGCATCCGGCCAGGGAAAGGACCAGGAGAAAAGACAGCAGAAGCTTCCATTTCAGTTTTTTCATTTCCACCGCCCTCCCTCCCGGACTTGAATTCCAAATCACCTGGAACTATTCTATCACTTTTATCACTTTACGCCCAACTGTTTCTTTTTCCGCACGCTCATGACCACGCTCTGGATCACTAAGAACAGGCAGAGCATGGCGGCCGTCGTGATCCCGGTCCACCAGGCCTCGCCGAGACCGGCGGAGGAAACGATGTTCTTGATGGTGCTTAGGGACAGCACGCCGAACATGGTCCCGACGATGTTGCCGACGCCGCCGGTCAGCAAGGTTCCGCCGATGATGGAGGATGCGATGGCGTTCATCTCCGCACCGGACGCATGGGAAGGGGCACAGGAGGCCACATGCAGGAAATACACGAAGCCGCCCACGCCGGCCAAAAGCCCGCAGAGAAGATGGGACATGAATTTCGTCCTCTTCACATTGATGCCCAGCATCAGAGCGCTCTGGCTGTTGCCGCCCACCGCATAGAAGCTGCGGCCGAACTTCGTCCAGCGGAGCATGCAAAACATGAGGATGACCACCACGAGGGCCACCACCACGCCGATCTCCACATAGGCGTTCACATACTCGCCCAGCTTGTTGACGGTTCCCATGCCGGGGACATTGACTCTCGTACCGCTCAAGGCCTTAAAGCCCTCGTGGGCCACGTTGAAGGGCTCCGAGTTGACGATGGTCGTCATGCCCTTGGCGAAAAACATGCCCGCCAGGGTGACGATAAAGGGCTGAATCTCCAGATATGCCACCAGGAAGCCCTGCACCAGGCCGAAGCCAAGGCCGATGGCCAGGGCCAGCAGAGCCGACACGGCCACGTTGCCGCCCATCTTATCCAGGTACACGGCGCAGCACATGCAGACCAGGGCCGTCACACCGCCCACGGAGATGTCGATGCCGCCGGTGATCATGACCAAGCTCATGCCGCAGGAGAGGATAATCAGGGACGCATTGTCGTTGAACAGGTTCAAAAACGCCTGGGGCTTCAAAAATCCCCCTTTTAAGATCAGCATGGCACCCAGATACATGACCACGAACACCACCACGGTGATCAGCATCAGAAGGCTGGTGTCATTGAGGCTTTTCTTTGCACCACCTTGCTTCGGTGCGGATGATGTCTTTGCCATATTAAGCCGCCTCCTTTCTCTTTGCCTGCGGCGCAAGGGCGGAAAGCTTCGCTCTCACCACCGGCGAGCTTAAGACCACCAGCAGGATAACCACCACGGCCTTGTAGGCCGGAAGGGCGGTCGACGGAACCTTGAATTTGTAGAGGGTCGTCGTCAGGCACTGGATCACGTAGGCACCCACCACGGAGGCAGCCATGTTGAACTTGCCGCCGCTAAGGGCATTTCCGCCCAAAGCCACCGCCAGGATGGCGTCCATCTCGATATCCTTGGCGATGACGCCGTAGTTAATGGTGGCAAGACGGCTCACCTTGATCAGAGCCGCCACGCCCACGCAGGCTCCCAGAATCACAAAGGACAGAATCTTGATAAAAGTTGGATTCAATCCGTTTAGTTTGGCAGAATTCTCATTGATGCCCACCGACTGGGTGTAGAGCCGCAGGTTGGTAAATTTAAGCACCAGCCAGATCGCCACCAGACAGAGGATGGCAATGAAGATTGGCGTGGGGACCGGGATTCCGGGAATGAAGCCGCCGAAGTAGCCAAAGGACGGCTCGCCGATGATGGGAAGCTCATTGTTGTTGACCCAGGAGGCGATGGAACGGCCCGCCGTGTAGAGAATCAGCGTCGCCACCATGGGCTGGATCCGGAACACGGCCACCAACACGCCGTTGAAAGATCCGAAGAGCATGGCCACCACGAAGGCCACCAGAAAGGCCACGAGGATGGGCGCCTGCAGGGTCTCCGGACGGGTATTGCTTCCGCAGAGTACCCGCAGCAGCACACTGCCGCTGATGGCAATGGCTGCGCCCACGCTGATATCCTGCCCGCCGCTGGCCGCCGTCACCAGTGTCATGCCGATGGCCAGGATCGCAAGCTCCGAGCCGTTGTCCAGAATGTTGATCAGGAAACCGGAAAGCACCGGGTTCCCCGCACTGTTCTCGTCCATCGTGATCGCAAAGGAAGACGGATCGAGGATCAGGTTGAACAGAAGGAGCGCCGCCAGGGCCGCCAGGGGAATGAACATCTGGTTCCTGGTCATCCTGGTAAGGAGGCTTCCCTCTTTGGATTTACTCACCTTATTTGTACCCATCGTTATTTTTCACCTCCGGCAATGGTATTCATGACGGTGCTCTGCTTTAGCTCTTCCCCGGAAAGCTCCCCGACCATCCTGCGGTCCCTCATGACCATCAGTCTGGAGCAGGTCCTAAGCATCTCGTCCAGCTCGGAGGAGATGAAGGTCACGCTCATCCCCTCGGAAGCAAGCTTTAACACCAGCTTCTGGATGTCCACCTTGGTTCCCACGTCGATCCCCCTGGTGGGCTCATCCAAAATCAGATATTCCGGATGGGTGAGGAGCCAGCGGGCCAGAATCACCTTCTGCTGGTTGCCGCCGGATAAGGACTTGATGGGCGTGTCGGCAGAAGCTGTCTTGATGCTTAAGAGCTTGATGTACTCGTCGGCGATCTTGTAGGTCTCCGACTTCTTATAAGGCTTCAGGAAGCCCTTTAACACCTGGTTGGCCAGGATGATGTTGTCCCGGACGGACAGATCTCCCACGATGCCGTCCCGCTTCCGGTCCTCCGGCAGATAAGCGATGCCGTTTTTCATGGCATCGATGGGCTTTGCGATCTTCACCGGCTTCCCGTTCATCTTCACTTCGCCGCCAAGGACCCGGTCGGCCCCGAAAATGGCACGGACGCTCTCACTCCGTCCGGAGCCCAGAAGGCCGGTAAAGCCGTTGACCTCGCCCTTCTTGATATCGAAGTCGAAAGGCTTGATGCCGGAATCGCTGTAAAGCCCCTTGGCCTCGAAGACCGGTGCCTCGCCCTCCGCCGCCTCGTAGGAGGAATATTCCCCCTGGATGTCGGACAGATCGTCCAGCTCCTTGCCCAGCATCTTGGAGACCAGCTGGACCCTGGGAAGCTCCTCGGTCACAAATTCCCCCACCAGCTTTCCGTCCCTCATGACGGTGATCCGGTCACAGACCTCGTAGACCTGGTCCAGGAAATGGGTGACGAAGATGATGCCCACGCCCTTCTCCCTAAGGTCCCGCATCAGCGTGAAGAGCTTCTCCACCTCCTGCTCATCCAGAGAAGAGGTCGGCTCGTCCAAGATCAGCACCTTGCAGTCCGTGTCCACCGCCCTGGCGATGGCCACCATCTGCTGGACCGCCAGGGAACAGCTGGAAAGCTGCTGGCTGCCCCTCGCCGGGATCCCCAGATTCGTGAGGATCTGATCGGCATCCGCATTCATCTTCTTCCAGTTCTGCACGGCACCCTTTCCCCGGCCTATGTACATGTTTTCCGCCACCGAAAGGTTGGGGCAGAGGGTGATCTCCTGATACACCGTGCTGATGCCCACCCTCTGGGCATCCTGGGGCGAATGGATCGCCTCGTCCTTTCCGTCCAGGTTGATCTGGCCCTCATCTTTTGAATACACGCCGGTCAAGACCTTGATCAGCGTCGATTTTCCTGCGCCGTTTTCCCCCATCAGCGCATGGATCTCCCCCCGTCTAAGCGTAAAGTCCACCCCTTGCAGAGCACGCACACCAGGGAAGCTTTTATGGATATTCCGCATTTTTAACACTGTGTTCTCTTCCATGAAAGGCTCACCTCCTGAATTCATTCTCCGTAGAAAGACGCAGTGTAGCTTTTCTGTCAGATTCCAGTTTTGCTGCACCGCGCCAGTCAAGTTCCTTTACACTTATTTAGATTCCAAACTGCTCGATCACTTCCGGTGTGACGTTGCTCTGGTCAAAGCCCACCTCTTCCATGATGATGGTCTTTTCCGCAGGCTCCTGGCCGTTCTGAAGGCCCTGGATGACCTCGTCGATCATGTCCGCCTGATAAGGGTTGCACTGTCCGTCGTAGTTCCAGGTCCCGTTCATGACGTTCTCCAGAGCGAAGGTGTTGCAGTCAAAGCCCATGATGACGACCTTCTCGCCCACGCCGTGCTTGATGCCGGCCTTGTCGAGAGCCTTCACGGCGCCGTCCGCCATGTTGTCGTTCTCCGCATAGATCACGTTGAAATCCGTCCCGGCGTCGATCACAGACTGCACGATCTGCTGCGCCGTCTCAGCGTTCCAGTCCGCACACTGCTGGGTCACGATGTTCCAACCCTCTGCCTCGGCCATGTTCACCAGAGCCTCGCTGCGGCCCACCTGGGCGGAAGAACCCATCTGGCCCTGAAGATGGATGATGTTGTAGGACTCCAGCTTCTGATCCTTCAGCCAGTTGGCAGCCGTCTCGCCTTCCTTTGCCATGTCAGAAACGATGGAAGCCGCATAGAACTCCTCGTCCGCATCAATGACACGGTCATAAAGAATCACCCGGATTCCCTGATCCTTCGCATCCTGCAAAACCTTGTCCCAGCCGGAGGTGTTTGCCGCGGCGATGGCCAGATAGTCCACGCCATCCTGGATCATCTTGTTGGCGGCAGCAACCTGCTCGTCATTGGTCTTGCCATATGCAAAAGTCGCATCATAGCCGTTCTCTTCCGTGAACTTCCTCTGCAAGTCCCTGTCATTGGCCACACGGTAGCCGGACTCACTGGTGTCGTTGTTGATGATGCCGATCTTGATCAGCTCGCCGGAAGCAGCCGGCGCTGCAGCCTGGGTATCTCCGGCCGCCTCAGTGCCTGCATCCGCCTTGGTATCCTCGGCCGCCTTGGTGTCTCCCTCCGTCGCCGCAGCAGGAGCGTCCGTCTCCTTCGTATCAGAGCCGCCTCCGCAGCCCGCAAGCAGCGTGGCCGTCATCGCCGCACACAGTAAGAAACCAACAAATTTTTTTCTCATGGTAGAAATCCTCCCTCATGTTATTTTGTTTGTCGCCGGAGTTCTCCGGCAGCTTTGTTATAAGATTTTAATCCATGAAAAAAAATTTAGATACGGACATCCTTCGGAAGAAAGTTGATTTTTTTACTGTTTTTACAAAGTCTTCCCAAAAAAGTTCGATTTTTTATGAAAAAGGTTCAATTTTTTACGGCCGGAATCTCCACGACCGATTCCGTCCACTCCCCGGCCTCGCTGTCTATGGACAGGCTGTATTCCGCCCCGTAATTCAGGAAAATACGCTGGGCCACGTTGAAAAGCCCAAAGCCGGAAGGACCGTCCCCTCCTGCCTGGCTTCCCCAGATCAGCTTCCTCACACGTTCAAGCTCCTCCGGCTCCATCCCCTTTCCGTTGTCCCACACCCGGAACACCAGACGGTCACCCAGAGATTCCCCCGTGACCCGGATATGCCCCATTCCCCGCTTATTTTTGATTCCATGATAGAGAGCGTTCTCCACCAGCGGCTGCAAAGTCAGCTTTAAAATCTGATACTGATAGAGCTCCTCCGGAATCTGAATCTCGTACTCCAGAATGTCCCGGTAACGAAGCCGCTGAATTTGGAGATAGCTGCGGATGTGGGCCTCCTCCTCCCGGACCGTGATGTAGTCCCGGCCCTTGCTTAAGGTGGTCCGGAAAAAATCAGAAAGGGCCGATACCAGGGTGACCACCTGTTCACTGTCCCCGGCCTCCGCCAGCCAGATGATCGTGTCCAGCGTGTTGTACAGAAAGTGCGGATTGATCTGGGCCTGCAGCAGCTTAAGCTCCGTGGCCCGGAGATTTAGCTGCTCGATGCGGATGTCCTCCACCAGCTTTCCCACCTCCTCCACCATCCGGTTGAAGCTGGAATTTAGGACCGCCAGCTCGTCGTCGCTCCCCTCCCTGGCCTGGACGGCAAAATCTCCCTTTCCGACCTGCCTCGTCATCTCACAGAGACGCCGGATGGGCCCCGTGATATTGGTCATAATCCTCCGGCTGATGAGCAACGCCCCCGCCAAAATCAGGACATAACCGATACTGACCGTGCGGACTGCCCCGTCCACGTCCGCCCGGACACCCCCCCTGAGACTCTCCAGATTCGTGGTCTCATAATAAATATATTTCTGAATCTGCTCCTGGATCAGCTCCGTCAGGATACGGATATTCAAATCCAGCCGTTCCATGTTCCGGTCATAGGAACCGCTTACCAGGGCGTCCGCCTCAATCTCCTCCACCCGGTCCTCCAGGGTATTCAAACTTTTTATAATCCCATTCAGCCGGTTTCTCGCATACTCCGCATCGGCCGTCTCAAAGAGTCCCTGGAACACCTGCCTGGCGTCCTCGATCAGAAGGTGGGGCTGTTCCGTGTCCACCAGCTCACCGGCCCGCTCCGCATTGACCACGATGATGTACATCAGATAGTCCATATCCTCTTTAAAATTGATGTTGTAGGCGTTTGCCTTGGTAATGTTTTCCACGATGACATCGTAGCGTCTGGAAAACTGCTCCACCATGACAAGCAGATAGAGAAGCAGGGCCGCCAACGGAATCAGGCACACCAAAAGCAGCATGTTCAGACGTTTTTTCAGAGTAGAACCTCTTTTCCACATATCCCTCTCCTCTATGTCCTGGAACGGAATTCCCTCGGAGTACACTCCTGCGTCTTCTTAAAAAGATAGCTGAAATAATGTGCGTCCTTGTAGCCCACCGCAAAGGCCACCTCCGCCGTCTTCATGGAGGTACTGCGAAGAAGCTCCTTTGCCTTTTCCATTCGCACGGAAGTTAGAAATTCGATAAAGGTCTGGCCTGTCTCCTGGCTGAAAATGGAACTGAAATGGTTGGGGCTTAGGTTCACGCTGGCAGCTACGGAATTCAGCGAGATTCCTTCGTTGTCATAGTTTTCCTCAATATAGGCCCTGGCAGTCTCCAAAAGAGCATGGTAGGTCTTTTGGGAAGCGCTCTCTCTGAGTTCAAGTGCCGTCTCAAGCACCTTCGTCAGGTATTCCCCCGCCTGCTCCACCGTGGAAAACATCGCCGACATATCCTGAGAGTTTCCACAGCGCTCCGCCAATTCCCCATGATCGCACCCAAACTGCTCCGTCAGAGCCGCCGCCGTAAAATAGACGTCCATGGTCACATACTGGCGAAAGAGGAGCGATTGAATATTGTCTCCAAAGCTTTGGAAATATTCCCCCAGAAACTCCTTCACCTGCCCCTTGGTTCCGGTTTTCAAAAACTGTTCCATGGCTCTGCGGTCCTGTCCTCTCACTCGGAAGGCGCCAAGCTCCAGCTCGTCATCTCCCATCACCGGCTCTTCCCCACTTAAAATAATTCGATTTCGTTTTCGCAGATAGCGATAGGCAAAGGCACGGCTGGCCTCCTCATAGCAGCGGCCAAGCTCGCTGATGCGCTCCGTCTCCTTTCCCACTCCGCCAAAATATTCAAGCTTTGGTCCTGCCTGCTCCACCGTTCTTCTAAGCTTTTTCAGAAATTCCGCTAAAATTTGCTCCAGGGGCTTCTCCCCCATCTCTTTCAGAATAAAAGCCCAGCCCTCCAGACCAAGCTCCACCATCAAAACCTCCGGCATCTCTCCGGCCATCTCCTCCACAGCCCTGGCCGTCGTATTTTGCTCCTCCGAGTACCCTTCGGCCTCACCTCCGGCAAAGATTTGAAACAGCACAATCCGGTAACGATTGGCGGCCAAATCCATGCCCAGCTCCCGCCCCTCCTTAAGCAGAGAAGAGACCGACTTGTTGCCCGACACCAGCCTTCTGAAAAACTTCTGTTTCTCCAGCTCCACATTCTCCCGCCGTTCCCGCTCAAAGGTCTCCAAAAATTCCTTCTGCTGCCGCTCCTCCTCCACCAGCTTTCCCACCTTTTTCACGGCTGCAAGAAGCTGCGCCCCGGACACCGGTTTCACCAGATAATCCGTGATGCCGATGTTAATGCCCTCCTTCGCATATTCAAACTCGTCATACCCGCTTAAAATCATGCACTTGATATCCGGAAGCTCCTGCTTTACCAGACGGCAGAGCTCCAGACCGTCCATAAAAGGCATCCGAATGTCCGTGATCAAAATGTCCGGCTTTGTCTTCTGAATCAGGGGATAGGCCAATTCCCCGTCCCCGGCCTCCCCCACGAAAAGAAAGCCTTCCCGCCCCCAGTCGATGTTGTTCTTGATGCCTTCCCGTATGACAATTTCATCCTCCACCAAAAATACTTTCAGCATTTCTGCCTCCCTTTTTCTTCTGGAAATACACGAAAGGGGAGCGGTTCTTTCAGTCGGAAACACGCTCCCCCTCCTAATAAGTGTTTAGCGTAAGACGTCCACGGCGGCACGCTCGATGGGAAGGCCGCCGGCATACTGCTTAATAAAGGCATTGAAGCCTGCGACATCTGCCGCATCCGGAGAAAGCTTTTCGGCCTTTACGTCCGCAAACACCCGGTCTGCCAGATAGCTTCCAAGGCTCTCCCCGTCCTGCTTGTTTTTCACGTAGGCGGCCAGAAGCGCCACGCCCCAGGCGCCGCCCTCTCCCGCCGTCTCCATCACGGAAACCGGCGCATTTACAGCCGCCGCCAGGAGCCTTTGTCCGACTCCCTTCGTCTTAAAGAGACCGCCGTGCCCCAAAATCTCATCCGCCTGAACGTCCTCCTCCCTAAAGAGAAGATCCAGGCCGGTCTTTAAAGCCCCGAGGGAAGTCATCAGATGCACACGCATGAAATTGGCCAGGTTGAACTTTGCGTCCGGCGTCCGTACAAACAGCGGGCGCCCCTCCTCAAAACCGGTCAAATGCTCCCCGGAGAAATAATTGTAGGCCAGGAGGCCGCCGCAGTCGGGATCCCCCTCCAGGGCCTTGTTGTATAAGGTGCCAAACAGCTTGTCCATGGAAACCTCCGCACCGATGGCCTCTGCAAACTCCCGGAAAAGGTTCACCCAGGCATTTAAGTCTGAGGTACAGTTGTTGCAGTGGACCATGCCCACCAGACTGCCGTCCGGCGTCGTCACCAGGTCAATCTCCGGATGTACCTTTTTGAGTTCCCGCTCCAGAACGATCATGGCAAAGACGGAGGTGCCGGCAGAAACATTTCCTGTGCGCTTCTTCACGCTGTTGGTGGCCGCCATGCCCGTACCGGCGTCTCCCTCCGGCGGGCAGAGCACGATCCCGGCCGCAAGGTCTCCGGAAGGATCCAAAAGCCTTGCACCCTCCTCTGTCAGCATCCCCGCCGGCTCTCCGGCCACGAGAACCTCCGGCAAAATCTCCGAAAGCTTCCAGGGATACCGCTTGTCCGCCACCAGTTCTTCAAATTGGCGGATCATCCGCTCGTTAAATTTCTTCGTACCCGTATCAATGGGGAACATACCGGAGGCCTCTCCCACTCCCAAAACCTTTCTCCCGGTCAGCTTCCAGTGAACATAGCCGGCCAAAGTCGTGATATGGGATAGCCTTGCCAAATGCTCCTCTCCATTCAAAACCGCCTGGTACAGATGAGCGATGCTCCACCTCTGGGGAATGTTGTACTGAAACAGCTCCGTGAGCTCCTTCGACGCCTCACCCGTGATCGTATTGCGCCAAGTACGGAAAGGCACCAGAAGCTCCCCGGCCCCGTCAAAGGCCAGATACCCGTGCATCATCGCACTGAAGCCCATGGAGCCGATGGAAATGAGCGTCACCCCGTATTGTCTCTTCACATCCTCCTTGAGCGCCCGGTAACTTCCCTGGACCCCCTTCCAGACATCCTCCAGCGAGTAGGTCCAGATGCCATTCTCCAGCCGGTTCTCCCAGTCGTAGCTTCCGGAGGCGAGAACCTCGTGGTTCTCGCCGATTAAAACCGCCTTAATCCTGGTGGACCCAAGCTCCATCCCCAAGGCCGTCCTACCCTTCTCAATCATGTCCCTTTCATTTCCCATAATCTTCCTTCTCCTTTCCATATTTCACAAAGATTCTGACGATTGCTTCCAGGAAAAGGCCTCAGAATCTGCACTGCGAATTCCAGCGCAGCTCATTTTTCAGGCTGCGAATGGTCGTGTCCTTGTCAATGTAGACCACCTCGATACCCATGGCGGCACCCCAGTCGCCGATCTGCTCCGCAGTCAGGTCGTAGGAGAACGCCGTGTGATGGGCACCTCCGGCCAGAATCCAACTCTCGGCGCCGGTCGCCAGGTCAGGCTGCGGGGTCCAGAAGGCCGTCGCCACGGGAAGCTTCGGCATGGGCTTCTCCACCTTCTTGCAGTCCACCGTGTTGACGATCAGACGGAAGCGGTTTCCCAGGTCGATTAAGGATGTCGCCACGGCCGGGCCGGTCTTGGAGGTAAACACCAGACGGGCCGGATCCTCCCTGTCGCCCATGCTTAAGGGATTGACCTTGATGCCGATCTTCCCCTCCGCAATGGTCGGGCACACCTCCAGCATATGGGCCTGCAAAATCCCCTCCTTGCCGGGAACCAGATTGTAGGTGTAGTCCTCCATAAAGGAGGTTCCTTTCGCATCCTTCATGCCCGCCGTCATCAGCTTCATGAGGCGCACCATGGCCGCCGTCTTCCAGTCGCCCTCCGCACCGAAGCCGTAACCCTTCTCCATGAGCCTCTGGATGGCCAGCCCCGGAAGCTGCTGCAAGGCCCCCAGGTCGCCGAAATGGGTCACAATGGCGTGATAATCCTTTTCCTTCAGGAACCGCTCAAAGCCGATCTCAATCCCCGCCTGCACGGCCACGTGTCTCCTGAACTCCTCCGGATCCCTGCCCTCCAGCAGAATCTCATATGTATCATAATATTCTTCCACCAGTGCGTCAACATCGCCCTTGGACACATCCTTCACATAATCGGCGATCTCGTTCACCGGGTAGGCGTCGACCTCCCAGCCGAACTTGATCTGGGCCTCCACCTTGTCCCCCTCGGTCACGGCCACGTTCCGCATGTTGTCCGCCACCCGGACCACCCGGATGTGGCTGCTCTCCATGATGCCGATGGCCGTCCGCATCCAGGAGGCGATCCTCTTTACCACCCTCTCGTCGGCCCAGTGGCCCACGATCACCTTCCGCTCAATCCCCATGCGGGTCACGATATGACCGTACTCCCGGTCACCGTGGGCGGACTGGTTCTCATTCATGAAATCCATGTCGATGGTGTCGTAAGGGATCTCCTCATTGAACTGGGTGTGCAGATGGAGGAGCGGCTTTCTGTACTCCTGCAGCCCCAAAATCCAGGACTTGGCCGGAGAAAAGGTGTGCATCCAGGTGATCACGCCGGCGCAGGCTTCATCTGCATTGGCCTCATTGAAAGTCTTCCGGATCAGCTCGTTGGTAATGAGCGTGGGCTTCCAAACCACCTCGTAGGGAAGCAGACCGGACGCATTCAGATGCTCCACAATGATTTTGGAATGCTCCGCCACATGGGCCAGGCACTCATCCCCATAAAGATCCTGCGAACCGGTTGCAAACCAGAATTGATACTTTTTCATTTTCTTAATCCTCCTTAAATAGATTCAAACTATAGTAAACGGCAAATTACTTTGTCGTTTACCATATTTTCTTCACGGAATCCCGCTCCGAAAGGCGGGCCTCAAACCCAAAGTCTTCCCCCGGAAGGCCATTTTTTATCATAGAAAGCAGTACTTCTGCCGCTTTCTCTCCCAGCCTTCCCTTGGGGTGCCCGACGGAAGTCAGCCCCACATTTCCTCTGAGAGCCAGCTCCGTGTCGTCCACGCTCACGATGGAAATATCCTCCGGCACCAAAATTCCATTCCTCTTGAGCAACTCCATAACCTTGATGGCCGTCTCGTCATTGTAGCAGAGGATCCCGCTGCAGCTTCCCAGATAATCCACCAGCTTTCTCTCCATTCCGGGAAAATCGGCGGCATCCTCTGTGTCAAACCACACCATACTCCTCTCCCGGTCATAGATCCCGGCCTCCCAAAGTCCTCTCATAAATCCCTGATAACGCCTGATGCCCTGTCCGTCATCAGATTTGAAGAGGCCCCCCAGCCTTCTGTGGCCGCAGGAAATCAGATGCTTAGCAGCCAGATACCCTGCCTCCTCGTCCCGCAGGGCAACCATGGGACAGTCCCCAAGCTCCGGATACCTGCTGTTTAAAAACACAATGGGAATCCCCCGTGCCATAAGCTCCCGGTACAGGGAAAGATTGGGATTGGGCAGGGCGCTCTTGGTGGTTTCTATAATCAACCCCCTGAGATCCTGAGTCAGAAGATCCCGGAGAACCTCCGCCTCCCGCCAAAGCCGGTTGCCCGTAAAGGCAAGCTGCATCTGGAAGCCCTGCTCGGAAAGCGTGCTCTCGATGCCCCGGATAATCCCCGGAAAAATGTAGTTGTCCACGTAGGTAGTGACCACGGCGATGCGCCTGCCTTTCCGCTGCTCCTCCGCCTCCCTGTCCACCACGAAAGTCCCGCTTCCCTGGCGGCTGCGAAGGATCCCCGCTTCCTCAAGCACCGAGAGGGCCTTCCGCACCGTCTGACGGCTCACCTCAAACTGCTCCTGAAACTTTTGCTCCGAAGGGAGCCTCTCTCCGGGCCGAAACATCCCATCCTCAATGTTCTGCCTGATCCAATCTGCCAATACCTGATACTTTGCCATCACTTCGTCTCTTTCCTGTTCTTCCATCTCGTTTCCTTTGACCATCTGCTTGTCTTCTCTCTATTGTAATGCCATTTTGCCCGGGATACAAGAACAATTTGTACTGTTTTACCACCTTCCTTCTTCTAATTTGTACCTTCCATGTTCTTCTTGTATGCTTTTTCTTTACTTCTGATTTATTTATATATCATTCTGCACAATATGTCAATACTTATTTTTTATTTATACTGTTATATTTTGATGTATAATAATATAATTATATTATTTGTATCTATTCTATAAAGTAACAATTTGAAAAATTGGATAAAGAAACGTTCTTCCCCCTCCCATGGCCGCCCCGCACCGATTTTTCCTTGGGGGGATCCAGAGGTGACAAAAAAATTCCCTGCCGCCTGTCTGTCATGGCGTTAGGGAATTTCTATTTTATACCTTTAGTTCCACCCTGTTTTTAGGGTAAATCGATAACAATAATTATTTTTCAAAACTGTCCGCCCATTTTTTTAAGCTCTGCGGCATTCTGCCTTCCGTTCAAAAGCCTTCCGTCCGTTATCGTCGCCGACGGTACGATCTCCTGCAGGGTTTCCGCCGTCTTTCCAAGTCCACTGCCACCGGACGTGACAAACCCTCCTATTTTCCCATTCTCTGGCGCAGGACCTCGTAGGCCAGCACTCCGGCCGCCACCGACGCATTGAGGGAGTCGACGTCCCCCTTCATGGGAATCGCCGCAGCCATGTCGCACCGTTCCTTCACCAGGCGGCCCACACCCTCCCCCTCGTTTCCTATGATCACGCCGAGGGGGCCCGTCAAATCCAGGTCGTACATGAGGGTCCCGCCCATGTCGGCGCAGACGAACCACATGCCTTTCTTTTTCAGCTCCTCCATCACCGCCGTCAGGTTCGTCACCTTCGCCACCGGCGTATAATTCAGGGCCCCGGCCGAAGCCCTGGCTACCACGGCGGTAAGCCCCGCCGCCCGCCTCTTCGGAATGATCACCCCGTGGGCCCCGGCCTGATTGGCCGTCCGTATGATCGCCCCCAGGTTGTGAGGATCCTCAATTCCGTCAAGCAGAAATAAAAAAGGCGGTTCTCCCTTCTTTCCCGCCATGGCCAGCATGTCCTCCACCGAGGCGTACTCGTAGGCCGCCGCATAGGCGACGACCCCCTGGTGCTTTCCGGTCTCCGAAAGCTGGTCCAGCCGGATTTTCGGCACGTACTGAATCAGCGTGTCCTGTTTTCTGGCCATCCTGGCGATGCTTGACACCGGCCCGTCCTGACAGCCCTTCAAAAGAAACAGCCGGTCAATGGTTTTTCCCGAACGAAAGGCCTCCAGCACTGCGTTGCGCCCCTCGATCACCGATTCCTCATATCTCATAACACATCCTCTGCGGAAACAGTTTGTCCAACCTCCGCCTGCGTTTCTTCTTCCTGTTCCTCAGCCGGCTCCCGAGACGCTGTTCCCGCTCCGTCTCTCCCGTAAAATTCCAGACAAAGCTCTAAAAGCTCCGTCATCCGCTCATTCTGTCCCGTCAGGTAAAGATAGCCAAACAAAGCCTCCAGCCCCGTGGCATGGCGGTATTCCGACATGGTCGCATGTTTCGCCCGGCTGGGCGCCTGGGCATTCCTTCCCCGTCTGTAAACGCTCGTTTCCTCCTCGGAAAGCGCCTCCAGGATACCGCGGATCATCTGTGACTGAGCTTTCGCCTGCACCAGGCCGCTGCATTCCTCATGCAGCTTCCCGGGGGCCGTGTTCCCCCGCCCCGCCACAATGGTGCGGATGTAAAGGCTGAACACGGCGTCCCCGATAAAGGCCAGCGTCAGGGGGGAATAGGTGCGGATATCCTTCCCGCAAAAAAATTTCTCTCTCTGGTCCAGAAGTCTGTCCACGCACTCTCTTACGCTCTCGTCCATTTGACCCCTTCTCTGGTGTCTTTCAGGAGAATCCCCTTTGCCGCCAGCGTATCCCGAATCTCATCCGCCCTGGCAAAATTCTTATCCTTCCTCGCCTGCTGCCGTTCCTCGATCAACGCCTCGATATCTGCGTCCAGAAGTTCCTCTTTCTTCTCCGTAATGATTCCCAGAACATCGCAAAGCCTCTCCACCGTGGTCTTCACAGACTCTACGAGGGCTTTGCTACTCTTCTCATCCACAGATGTATTGGCTAACTTCACCAGCTCAAACACCGCAGAAATGGCATCCGCCGTATTAAAATCATCCTCCATGGACGCCTCGTATTTTGCCACCAGCTCCTTCACCTGACTTTGGACACCGAGCTCTTCCTCTGTCATTTCCTTGTCCGCCACAGAGGGGAGAAGCTCACCAAGCCGCTCCACCGCCGTCAAAATCCGAACCAGCCCGTTTTTGGAAGCCTCCATCAGCTCCGCACTGAAATTGAGAGGGCTCCTGTAATGGGCGCTCAACATAAAGAACCTGAGCACCTGCAGGTCGTATTTCTCGCTGATCTCCCGGACCGTGAAGAAATTGCCCAGGGATTTGGACATCTTCCTGTTATCAATGTTCAAGAACGCATTGTGCATCCAATATTTTGCAAACTCCTTGCCATTGGCCGCCTCGCTCTGGGCGATCTCATTCTCATGGTGTGGAAAGATCAGGTCCTCGCCGCCCGCATGAATGTCGATCTCGTCCCCCAGATAATGCTTGGCCATGACGGAGCATTCAATATGCCAGCCGGGACGGCCGTCGCACCAGGGCGACTCCCAGTAGGGCTCCCCGTCCTTCTTCGGCTTCCAGAGCACGAAGTCCAACTCGTCCTCCTTCTCCCCCACCACCTTGATCTCCCGGTGGCCCGCCTGCAGGTCCTCCAGGTTTTTGTGGGAGAGCTTCCCGTAATCCTTGAATTTCCTGGTACGGTAATAGACGGTTCCGTCCTCCGCCTTATAGGCATAACCCTTCTCAATCAGCGTCTCGATCATCTTGAGCATGCCATGGATCTCCTCCGTCGCCAGCGGATGGGTCGTGGCCGGCTTCACGTTCATCCCTTCCATGTCCTTTTTGCACTCGGCAATGTAGCGCTCGGAGATCACGGAAGCGTCCACGCCCTCCTCAATGGCCTTATTGATAATTTTGTCGTCCACGTCGGTAAAATTGGAAACGTAATTCACGTCATAGCCCTTGTACTCGAAATACCGCCTCACCGTGTCGAAGACGATCATGGGCCTGGCGTTTCCGATATGAATAAAATTGTAAACCGTGGGGCCGCAGACGTACATCCGCACCTTCCCCGGCTCCAAAGGGACAAATTCTTCTTTCCTTCTGGAAAGCGTATTAAAAACCTTCATTTTTTCCTCCTGCTCTCTCCTGTAAAACTGTTTACTCCGCTGCGGTAAAAGGGCATCTTCTTCCGGAGATTGTCGGGCTATCTGCTATCTGCCCGTCTCATCTCCCCGGCCAGGATCTCCTTTGCCCTGTCAAGCTGATTATCCCGGGTCCCGTCCTCGCTTTTTTCCTTTTCCACCGCCACGTCCGGCTCGATTCCGGTCCCGTGGATGTTGGCTCCGCTCGGCGTATAGTAATCGGATATGGTAATTTTCATGGCCGTTCCGTCGTCAAAGGGATAGATGCTCTGGACGATCCCCTTGCCGAAGGTGGTGGTTCCCACCAGAACCGCCTTGTCGTAATCCTTCAGGGCTCCGGCCAAAACCTCCGAGGCGCTGGCGGAATTTCCATTGGCTAGGAGCACCACCGGTCCCTCGAATCGAAGCTCCTCGTCCGCCTCGTAGGTGGTTCCCAGCCCGTTCTTGTCCTTGGTGGAAACGATGACCCCCTCCGTGAGAAAATCGTCGGCGATCTCCACCACCTGGTCCAGTCGGCCGCCGGGATTGTCCCTGAGATCCAGGATCATCCCCCGCATGCCCTGGGCCTTCAAATCCTCCAGGGCCCTGACGAACTGCTCATAGGTGACGCCGTCAAACTCGGTGATCTGGAGATAGCCCATGCCGTCCTCCAGCATGTTCCACTCCACCGTGTCCATGCTCACGTCCCGGCGCTCCACGTCCATCTCCACGTAGCCATTCGCCGATTCCCGGTACACCTCGATATGGACCTTCGTGCCGGCACTTCCCCGGATCTTCGCCACCACGCTGTTGATGTCCTCGCCCGTAATGTCCTCGCCTTCCACCTTGTACAGCACGTCGCCCGCCTGCATCCCGGCCTCCTCCGCCCCGGATTCCCGAAACACCCGGATCACCGTGATCAGGTTGGTGCTCTCGCTCTGGCTGATCTGAACGCCGATGCCCACGTATTCCCCGTCGGAGGATTCCATCATGTCCTTGTATTCCTCCGCCGTGTAATAGACCGTGTAGGGATCCCCGAGCCCGGCGATAAATCCCTTGTATATCCCCTCGGCCATGGCCTCCTCGTCCGCCTCGTAGAGGAACAGCTTATCCACCATGCCCTTTAGCATCTCCAGCTTTTCGTCAACCTCCCCGTAACCCGTTTTTGTCTGTTCCGCCTCCCGGCCTCCTGCCGACAGCAAAAAATACACGCCCCAAACGGCGGCCGCCGCCACGACGAGGCTGCAGAGAAGCCCCGTCAGCACGCCTTTCAGAAAACGGTCGTCCCGCTTCTTTCTTCTTCCGCCGTCCTCCAGCCAGCCATCCGGATCCTCCATCCAATCATCCTGCTTTTCCATGCGCTTTTCCTTTCTTTTTGCCTGCGGTACTGCCCGTCTTCCCTCCGTCAGGGAGGCGACACGTAATTCAGTGGATTCCTTGAATAGGCGGAGGTGCTGAATCCTCCCACCCGCACCTCAAAATGCAGATGCGCTCCCGTGGACCAGCCGGTGCTCCCCACCAGTCCGATGGTCTCCCCCTGTTTTACCCGCTCCCCGGCCGATACCAGGAGCTTTTGGCAGTGCATGTAAACCGTGTATGTACTGTTTCCGTGATACAGCACGATCCAGTTGCCGGCCGAGGTGCTGGCCCTTGCGATGATGACCTCCCCGTCAGCCGCCGCCACGATGTCCGCCCCCGCCAGGGCACCGCCCGGAAGGGCAATGTCAATGCCGTGATGGTTGCTCAAAGTTCCGTCGCTCTCCCCGGTCAGCGGGTCGTCCCTGTCTCCGTAGCCGGAGGAAATCCGACCGCAGGAGGGAACCGGCCAGACAAAGCCCCCCGAAACCGCAGGCGGCTTCGCAGTCGTCTCCGGGGGGGCCTTGGTCGTCTCCTCCGTCTCTTCCCCTCCGGGGGAACCGCTCTCCGTCGTCCCGCCTTTGTCTGTTTCCGGAGTCTCTTCCCCGCTCTCTTCCGTCTCCTCCGGTGCCTCCGTCTCCTCCGGGGTCTCCGTCTGATCCGCCGCCTCCGACTCCGCCCTTCTGGATGCCTCCTCACTGGCGGCCAGCTCCCTGGCTTCCTCCGCCTCTCTCAGACGGATGGCTTCCTCCAGGGCCAGAAATTCATCCAGCTCCTCCTTCATGGCCTCGTCATAATCCGCCATCAGATGCTCATGCTCGGAGATCTCCGCATTCAATCCGGAAAGCTCCTCCTCCCGGGCCTTCTGAAGATCGGAAAGAGAGAGCCTTTTCGCCTCCGCCTGAGCCGTCATGGTCTCAAGCTCCCCATAAGCTTCCTGCAGCTCCTCCGTCCGCCTGGCGATAAATTCCTTCGTCTCCTTATAGGCGGCCAACATAGTTCTATCATATTCCGATATTCTGGAAATATACTCCGCCCGGTTCAGAAATTCTGCCGGACCTGCGGACTGAAACAGCATTTCCAGAAAAAGCGTATCTCCTTTTTCGTACATGTACTGAATGCGGAGCTTCATATCCTCATACTGCTCCCGCTCCGATTCCTTTGCCGCCTCCAGCTCCTCCCTGGCCGTCCCGATTTCCGTGCGCAGCGTCTCCATGCGGCCCTCCAGTTCCGCAATGCCCTCCTCCGCCTCCTCGAGCTCCTCGTTGACCGCCTCGATATAGGCGCTCACGTCATCCTTCATGGCGTCCAGCTCGGACAGCTTTTTCCGGACCCGTTCCTGCTCCTCCTCAATGGCGTCGATGCGCCCCTGCCTGCTCTCCAGTTCCTCCGAGGCCCCCACTCCCGGAAGGCCCCCCAAAAGAACAAGCGCTGCCGTAAACGTTCCGACCAGTCTCCTGTATTTCCTTTTCATGTCGTCATTCCTCTTCTTCGTACTGTTCCGTCCCCGGTACGGCATCGCACCGTGCATACGCCGACCATTCAGGGTCTCCCACTTCGACGCACTATGCCTTCAGGTGCTTCCGGATGGAAAACAGGCTGCCGAAAAGCCCGATTCCCAGTCCAAGCCCGAGGGAGACGGGAATCAGAACCCGGAATACCTGCCCTGCCGGAAGCAGGGTCAGAATCCTGGATAAAATGCTCAGTCGGCTTAAGCAGAACCGCACCGCATAGCCATAGGCATAATAGACCACCGTCAGCGGAATCCCGGCTCCGAAGGCCCCGATGATCAGGCCCTCCACCACAAAAGGAGCCCGGATCAGGAAATTGGTCGCACCGATCATGCGCATGATCCGAATCTCCTCTTTTCTGGCGCTGATGGTAATAGCAATGGTATTGCTGATCAAAAACACCGCCACGGCAAGCAGGATCAGGATGATCCCCATGGACACGTAACCCACCAGGTTATTGATCCCGGAAAGCCCGTCCGCCGCAATCTTGGAATAGTTGACCCGCCGAATGCCGTCCACGTTCTTTAAATATTCCACAAACTCGTCCTGGTCGGCGAGATCCTCCAGATAAATCTCATAGGAAGCACAATTGGCCAGGGGATTGTCCTTCGCAAAGCCCTCGGCCAACTCCGGCGCCTCATGGAAATAATCCTTCTGGTAGGTCTCCCAGGCCTCTTCCGCCGAAATATAATTCAGTCCGGCCACGCCCTCCCTGGCCCCGATCGCATCCCCGATGGCAAAAATCTCCTCCTCCGAAAGCCCCTCGTCAAAGAACACCGTCACGCCCACCGTGTTTTCCAGATTTCTCACCATGAACTGGACGTTGGTCACCATGGCGTAAAAAATGCAGAACAAAAAAATGCAGATCGCCATGGTCCCCACGGAGGCCAGCGAAAACAGCTTGTTCTTTCGGATGCTGTGAAAGCCCTGCCTGACGCAATACCACAGTGTGCTAATCCTCATTTTCGTACCCGCTTTCTTCCCTGTCTGTCACGATCTCGCCCCGCCTCATGGTGATGACCCGTTTCTTCATCCTGTCCACAATCTCCTTGCTGTGGGTCACCACCACCACGGTGGTGCCCGTCTGGTTGATCTCCTCCAGAAGCTTCATGATCTGCCAGGCATTTCCCGGATCCATGTTCCCGGTAGGCTCGTCCGCCAGAAGGATCTCCGGACGGTTGACCAGCGCCCTCGCAATGGCCACCCGCTGCTGCTCCCCGCCGGAAAGCTGGTTCGGCATGGATTTATATTTGGAAGAAAGGCCCACCATGGCCAATACCTCCGGCACCCGTTTCCGGATCTCCCTGGTGGGCGTCACCACCACCCGCTGGGCAAAGGCCACGTTCTCATAGACGTTCTTGTCCTTCAGCAGACGGAAATCCTGGAAAACGACACCCAGGTGGCGTCTGTACCTGGGTATCATCTTCCGCTTCATCTTGGTGATATCAATGCCGTTCACCCGGATCCTGCCGGAGGTCGCCTCGATCTCCTTTAACAGAAGCCGGATCAGGGTCGTCTTTCCCGACCCGCTGTTTCCCACGACAAAGGCAAACTCTCCTTTCTCGATTTTCAGATTCAGGTCCCGCACGGCCTTCGTTTCCCGGTCAGTCGCCTTGTCGTAGGTTTTGCTTACGTGTTCAAATACGATCATGAAAAGCCCTCAATTCTAGTTATCCAGCGTCTCGATATAATTCATGTATTTCACCACCATCAGGGCGATCTTGAAGGTGATGGCGTCCTCGAAAACCCGAAGGTCTAACCCCGTGCTCTTCTGGAGCTTATCCAGCCGGTAGACCAGCGTGTTCCTGTGGATGTAGAGCTGCCTGGAAGTCTCGGAAACATTCAGGTTGTTCTCGAAAAACTTGTTGATGGTAACCAGGGTCTCGTCGTCCAGATCGTCCGGAGACTTCCCGTCGAAGATCTCCTTGATGAACATCCGGCATAAGGAGACGGGAAGCTGATAAATCAGGCGGCCGATCCCCAGATTGTTGTAGGGCACTATGTTCTTGTCGCTGTAGAAGATCTTTCCCACGTCCAGGGCCATCTTGGCTTCCTTATAGGAGCGGGAGACCTCCTTCACCTCGTTCACAATGGTCCCGTATGCCACGTGGACCGTGGCCATGGCCTCGGTATTCAACATGTCCAGGATCATCTTCGCCACCTTGTCCATGTCCTCGTAGCTCTCGCCCGGCTTTAACTCCTTCACCAGAATGATGTTCTTTTCATCCACCGCCGTGATGAAATCCTTGGACTTGGCGGAGAACATCCCCTTGAGCGTCTCCAGGGACACCGTGTCATTTTCCGTCTGGGTCTCCACCACGAACACCACCCGGCGCACGTTGATGTCGATGTGCAGCTTCTTGGCCCGGTTATAGATATCCACCAGAAGCAGATTGTCAAGCAGCAGATTCTTGATAAAGTTATCCTTGTCAAACCGCTCCTTGTAAGCCACCAGAAGGTTCTGGATCTGGAACACGACCACTTTCCCGGCCATGTAGGCGTCGTCCCCCGCCCCCCTTGCGAGGAGCACGTACTCCAGCTGATGCTCGTCAAACACCTTGAAAAACTGATAGCCCTGGATCACCTGGCTGTCCGCCGGAGACTCCACGAAGGCCAGCACGGAGAACTCGTACTCCTCCGCATCGGGAAACGTGGTAGCCAGGACCTTCCCCTCCGTATCGCAGATGCAAAGCTCAATTCGCATAATTCCTTTCAGGCCTTCGATCGTGTTTTGCAGGATCTGATTTGATATCATAAATTTCACCCCTATTACGTTACATGTCATATTTCGTCTATTAGTTCTAGTTTAAACAATGGGCGACCCGCCCTTATTTTATCTTAATGCATAAAGACCAAAAATGAAAGAGTTTTTCGATTTTTTTTATAAAAAAAGGAAGGCCCCGCACCGGCCCCCCCTGGATTCTGTCAGGGAACCGCTTTTCCGGTCCCCCTATCAAAAAAGAAAAATTCACAGCCGGCCTCCGGCCTCGTCTCCTCCGGTTCCTCTCCTTCTGCGGCGGGCCGGCAGGTCGTATAGCCCAAAAGCATCTTTTTCCCAAAATATCCGCCCCGCTCCAGGCGTCTGACCCATTCTGCGGGAACGTCCACGCTGAAATTATTTCCCACGGCCTCCACGGCCGTCTTTCCCTTCACGATCTCCACCTCGCTGCTCCCGAAAGCGGAACCGTTCATGAACTGGGCCACGAAAAAATTACAGGGATTTTTCTTAAGCTCCTCAGGGGCTCCCACCTGCTCGACCGCCCCCCGGCGCATGACCACGGTTCTGGTTCCCATAAGCGCCGCTTCCTCCGCATCGTCGGTGGCATAGACAAGGGTCGTCCGGATCTCGCCGTACAGCTCCTTCAGCCGTTCCCTCGCCCGCTTTCTGGCGGATGCGTCCAGGCTTCCCAAAAGGTCCAGCATCAAAAACGCCTCCGGCCTGCGGACGTTAGCCCTGGCCATGGCCACGTACTGCTTCTGCAGGTCGTTGAGCTCCCTGGGATAACAGGACAGCAGATTTTCGATCCGGAACAATCTGGCGTTTTCCTCCACCAACGGACGAATCCTTTCCTCCGGCTCCCCACGAAGCTTCATCAAAAATGCGATATTGTCATAGACCGTCATGCCCGGATAAAGGGTGAAATGCTGGAAGATCATGCCCATGTTCCGTTTCTCCGGACTGCCGTTTTTCACTGTCTCACCGCCGATTGTAAGCTCTCCGTCACTGATCGGCTCCATTCCGGCGATCATGCGGAGGACCGTCGCCTTTCCGGAGCCCTTCGGTCCGGTCAGCACCACGAATTCGCCGTCGCCGATCTCCAGGCTGAAATCTCTCACCGCCGCCTTTCCATTGGGGAACGTCTTTGTCACATCTCGGAATGAAATCCCTGCCATCTCTCCGCCTCCTGCCTTGTATGATCAGTAACATCATACCCCAACGCCGTATAAAAAGCCATAATCGAAATCCACAAAAAGCTTTTTAGGTCTTTAGCAACTTTGTACACCCCATCTGCGAACTGACAGGCATCGCACCCTTTTTCCTACCTTTTCCTGTGAAGTATTACCAGAAAAATTTCCGAAGAAATAACGGCTTAAATGGCCCTGGTCGCCTCCCGCAGCCACCGAAGCTCCTCCCCCGAAAAACTGGGCGACAGCGCTTCCCACACCCTCTCATGGTAGGCATTCAGTCTTTTTTTGTCTCTCTCATCCATCTCCCCAGGATCCACTGCGTCCAGGTCAACAGGCACCAGGGTCAGGTGTTCAAACTCCAAAAACCGCCCGTACCGGTTCCGCTCCGCCTCCCGGCATAAAAGCAGGTTCTCGATCCGGATGCCATACTCCCCCTCCAGATAAAATCCCGGCTCGTCGGAAGTCACCATGCCGGGAAGAAGCACGGCCGTCTCCGCCCCCTCCGGCGGCAGCTTCCAGCGGAAGCCGTTGGGGCCCTCGTGGACGTTGAGGAAATATCCGACCCCGTGGCCGGTCCCGTGCTGATAGTCAAGCCCCATGGTCCACAGCGGTTCCCTGGCAACATAGTCCAGATTGGTGCCCCTGCACCCCTGCAGAAATTTCGCATCCCCCAGGGCCAACATGCCCTTAAGCACAGCCGTGAAATGCCGCTTCTGCTCCGCCGTAAGGGGCCCCAGGGCAATGGTTCTCGTAATATCCGTGGTCCCTTCCAAATACTGCCCCCCGGAGTCCACCAGAAGAAATCCCTCCGGCGCAAGGAGGTCGCCCTCCCCCTCCATCCCGTAATGGACCACGGCCCCGTTGGCGCCGAAAGCGGCTATGGTCGGAAAGCTGGGGCCGAAATAATGCTCCCCCTTTTCCCTACACGCTTCCAGATACGCCGCCGCCGCCCTCTCCGTGACGGGCCTCCTTCCAATATTGTTCTTCAGCCAGTAAAGGAACCTCGTCACGGCGACACCGTCCTTCACGTGGACCTTTTTCATATTTTCCGCCTCCACCGGATTTTTGACCGCCTTCATCACGGCGGAGGGATTCGGCTTGTCCAGGATGCATCTCGTCTGCCGAATCTGACTCCACGCCCGCTCGTTTACCCGGCCGCTGTCGGCCAGCACCGTTTTAAACCTGCAGATGGGGGAAAGCTCGTCAAAAAACCGCTCATAGGGACGCACTCTGATGCCGTCCTCCAGAAGTTCCCGCTCCAGGTCCCCTGAAACCGCCCCCTCCTGCACAAACAGCCACGCCTCCTCCATGGAGAGAACCAGATAGCTGAAAAACACCGGATTGCAGGCAATGTCACTGCCTCTCAGGTTGGTCAGCCAGGCAATGTCATCCAGGGCCGTCACCAGATGGAGGTCGGCTCCCTCCCTCTTCATGATTTTGCGGACCCTCGAAAACTTTTCTTTCCGGCTCTCCCCCGCATAACACGCTTCAAGGGCAAACACCGGCTTCGCCATGCGGGCCGGACGCTCCTCCCAAACCTCCTCCGGCAGATCGATCAGACGAATCCTTCCGTCTTTTTTTTCCGCGATGGAGCGGAGGGTCTGGCTCAGCTTCCGGTTCACCACCGTTCCGTCGTAAGCCAAAATCCCCCGTTCCGGGAGCCTGCGGGCAATCTCCTCCTCCAGGGAAGGAACCCCCTCCTCCCCCATTTTATATAGGGTGATCCCGCTTCCGAAAAGCTCCCTCTCCGCCTGCAGAAAATACCGGCCGTCCGTCCAGAGCCCCGCCCAGTCCGCCGATACGGCCAGCGTCCCTGCAGAGCCGGTAAAGCCGGAGAGGTATTTCCTGGCCTCAAAATGCCCGCCCGGATACTCCGAGCCGTGGGGGTCCGCCGTCGGAATCACGCAGAGGGCGATCCAGTGCTCTCTCATTGCCTTCCGCAGGACTTCGATTTCTGTTCTTGCCACCTTTTTATCTCCTCCTCAGCCCTTAAAATATTCTTCCACCGCCGACAGTGTCCGGTCAACATCCTCCTGCCTGTGTGCCGCCGACAGGAACAATGCCTCGAACTGGGACGGGGCCACGTAAATCCCCCTGCCCAGCATATGGCGAAAATACCTCCCAAAAGCCTCCGTATCCGAGGTCTTCGCCGATGCATAATCCCTCACATGCTCTTTCGTAAAGAAGAGACAGCTCAGAGAACCGACGCCGGTCACCTGACAGGGCGCTCCGAGTCCCTCCGTCAGCCGCGCAAGCTCCGCCCGGAAGGAATCCCCCAGGGCATTCAACCTTTCGTAAATGCCGGGGTCGTCCTTTAAAATATGAAGCCCGGCAAGGCCGGCCGCCATGGCCACCGGGTTTCCGCTCAGGGTCCCCGCCTGGTAGACCTTTCCCAAAGGAGCCACCACCTCCATGACCTCCCGCCTGCCGCCATAGGCGCCCACGGGCATCCCGGCACCGATGATCTTTCCGAAGGTACAAAGATCCGGCATCACGCCGTAGTACCCCTGGGCCCCCGCAAACCCAAGCCGGAAGCCGGTGATCACCTCGTCGAAGATCAGCAAAGCCTTTTCCTCCGTGCAGATGCTCCGAAGGCCGGAAAGGAATCCTTCCTCCGGCACCACCACGCCCATGTTGGCCGCCACCGGCTCCACGATCACCGCCGCGATCTGCCCCGGGAACTCGGCGAACAACCTCCTCACACTCTCTAAATCATTATAAATCGCCGTCAACGTGTCGGCCGCACAGCCCCTCGGCACCCCGGCGCTGTCCGGAACGCCCCCGGTCATCACGCCGGAGCCGGCCTTTACCAGCATGGAATCGCAGTGACCATGATAACAGCCTTCAAATTTCACGATCTTGTCCCTGCCCGTGTATCCCCTTGCTGCCCGCAGGGCCGACATGACCGCCTCCGTGCCGGAATTGACCATGCGCACCAGTTCCACAGAAGGCACTGACCGGCAGATGAGCTCCGCCATCTCCACCTCCGCCTCACAGCTTGCACCGAAGCTTAAGCCCCGCTCCGCCGCCTTCACCGCCGCCTCCCTCACGGCCGGATGGTCATGCCCCAGAATCATCGGTCCCCAGGAACCGACAAAGTCCAGATAGACGTTTCCGTCTGCATCTGTCATCTGCGCTCCTCCGGCCGATGCGATGAACCTGGGCTTTCCGCCCACCGCCCGAAAGGCCCGCACCGGGCTGTTGACCCCTCCGGGGATCACCTGCTTCGCCCGCTCAAATAGCTCTTCTGATTTTCCCATAGTCTTCTCCTTTTCTTTTTCTGTTTCCCAGGTAATTGCGAAACTTGAAATTGCAGAATCGATTCTGGCGATTGCGTCCATCCAAAGCCTGCAGCGCCAAACATTCCAACGAGCCCATAAGCGCAGAAAACACTCGGGCAGAGGCCCTCCTGTTTTCCATGGTCTCCTTTCCATGGCGCAGAGGGCTTTTCCTGGAAGCAATCGCCAGAATCTTTCCCATATTTGTCATTTTCGCAATTACCTTCCCGTCTATTTCTGCGCCGACTGCTATCCGATCCGGCCTTCATCCATATATCTTGCAAGCTCTTTGGCATAATAGGTGAGGAGCACGCCGGCACCGGCCCGGTACACGGCCGTGGCCGCCTCGCAGACCACCGACGCCTCGTCGATCCAGCCCTTCCCGGCCGCCGCCTTGATCATGGCGTACTCCCCGCTGACACTGTAGGCCGCCACCGGTACATGGACCGTCTCCGACACCCGCCGGATCACGTCCAGATAGGAAAGGGCCGGCTTCACCATGACCAGATCCGCCCCCTCCTCCACGTCGAGGAACGCCTCCTTGATCCCCTCTTTGGCGTTGTGGTAATCCATCTGGTAGCTCCTCCGGTCCCCGAAGGCCGGGGCCGAGTCCGCCGCCTCCCGGAAAGGCCCGTAAAAAGCCGACGCATATTTGACCGCATAGGACAGGATCGGAATCTCCACATGTCCGTTCTCGTCGAGGATCCGCCGGATGGCCGCCACCCTGCCGTCCATCATGTCGGAGGGTGCCACCATGTCCGCCCCCGCCTGCACATGGGAGAGAGCCGTCTTTGCCAAAAGAGGCAGGGTCCTGTCATTGTCCACGTCGTGGCCGCAGAGGGCACCGCAGTGGCCGTGGGACGTATACTCGCACATGCACACGTCCGTAATGTAATAAAGCTCCGGCACCGCCTTCTTCCCCGCCTCCAGGGCCCGCTGGATGATGCCGTCCTGCGCCCAGGCGCTGCTCCCGATCTCATCCTTGCTGTCCGGAATGCCAAAGAGCATCACCGAGGACACGCCGGCCTTCGCTGTCTCCTCCAGCGCCGCCGGCAGCATGTCCAGACTGTAGTGATACTGTCCCGGCATGGAAGGGATCTCCCGCTTGATCCCCGTTCCCTCAACCACAAACATGGGATAGATCAGAGAATCCTTGCTCATCCTGGTCTCCCGCACCATATTCCGAAGGGTTTTCGTCCCCCGAAGCCTCCTGGGCCGCTTGATCATGTCCATTTTTCACTCCTCCTCGTCATCTCCAGCAATTTCTCCACCATACTGTCGATCGTAGCCTCCGCAGACACCACCGTCCGGATCCCGTATTTTTCCGCTTCCCTCCTGGTCTGTTCCCCGATGCACAGTCCCCGTACCGTCCGATGATCCAGCTCCGGATAGAGGGACACGAAACCCCGGACCGTGGAAGCGCTGGTGAAGGTCACGACATCATCCGGCAAAAGCTCCGGCAGGATCCGGTCCCCGTCTGCGGCCTTCGTCCGATAAATGGGGATATCGTCAAAGGAGATCCCGGCTTCCGCAAGGGGCCTGGTCACTTCCTCCGTTCCGATGTCCGCCCTCGGAAGGAGCAGGCGCTCCCCGGCCTTCATCTCCTCTGCCAGCCGCCGCCCCATGGTCTCCCCGGTGAAAGGCTCCGCCTGAAGGTCGGCGAAGATGCCCCGTTTTTCCAGAGCCTTCCCGGTGGCCGGTCCGATGACGGCAAACCGGATCCCAGAAAGCGTCCGGATATCCGTCCCTTCCCCCTGCAGCTTGTCAAAAAAGCAGTCCACACCCTCTGCGCTGGTAAACGCGATCCATCCATATTGCGAAATATGGGTGAGCGCCTCACGAAGCTCCGGAGCATCCGTGACCGGCTCCGTCTCGATGGCCGGGAGCAGGATTACCTCCGCCCCCAGTCCCTCAAGCCGCTCCGCCATCCTCCGGCTCCGCTTCTTGGGCCGGGTCACGATCACCCGCCTTCCCCCGAGGGGCCGCATTCCCGCCCAGCCGAAGGTCTCCGAAAGGCCGCAGACCTTTCCCACCACGATGAGGGCCGGGGAAACGATCCCTCCCCGTTTTACCTCCTCCTCGAGCGTTTCCACCGTGGATACCACCTGTCTCTGAGCCGCCGAGGTTCCTCTGGAAATGACCGCCGCCGGCGTCTCCCCCGGCATCCCCGCCGCCATAAGCCCTCGGCAGATCCCTCCAAGCTCCGAGAGTCCCATGTAAAAGACCAGCGTGCCGTCTAGCTTCGCCAGCGTCTCAAAATCCGGCGCTTCCCCGCTTCCCCGCTTCTTGTGGGCGGTGATCAGATGGACCGAGGAACAATAGTCCCGGTGGGTGACGGGAATCCCCGCATACGCACACACCGACGACGCCGCAGTCACCCCCGGCACCACCTCAAAGGGAATGCCTTTTTCGGCGAGGAGCTCCAGCTCCTCGCCGCCCCGGCCGAAGACAAAGGGATCGCCGCCCTTTAACCGCACCACCCGCTTCCCTTCCTCCGCCTTTTCAAGGAGGATCCGGTTGATCTCCTCCTGGGGCACCGGATGATCCCCGGAGCGCTTTCCCACATCGATCTTCTCCGCCTTCTCCGGCATCATCTGCAGGATCCCCGGCCCCACCAGCCGGTCATAGACCACCACCTGAGCCTCAGAGAGGACCTTCGCCCCCTTGAAGGTAAAAAGCCCGGCGTCAGAAGGGCCGGCACCCACCAGCCAGACCTTGCCGGAACACCCGGCTTCCGGCCCGTCACCGCCGGGCTTTCCGCCTGCCTCCGGCCTCCCGCTTCCCGCCTCTTCCTGCCGCCGGCTTCTGCCGGAAATCTCCAGTTCCCTCACCAGCTTCTTCGCCAGATCGATCCCTAGACGTTCTCCCTCCTCCGCAGGACCCGTAAGCTCCCCGGTCAGATAAGTCCCTGTTTCTTCCTTATAATAGAGCCCCCGAAGACGGATGGTCCCGTCCGCCTGGGTTCTGGCATAGGCCGCAATGGGCGAGGAACAGCCCCCGTCAAGATACCGGACAAAGCTCCGCTCCGCCCCGGCCTCCTGCCATGCCCTCCTGTCGTCGACGCAGTCCAGCCAGGAATGATCCTCCCCCGCCCGGCCCTGCACCGCCAGGATCCCCTGTCCCGCCGCCGGGATCACTTCCTCCGTATCCAGATATTCGTCGATCCGCTCCGAAAGCCCCAGACGGATAAGCCCCGCCGCCGCCAGCACAACGGCGTCATATCGGCCCTCGTCCAGCTTCTGAAGCCTGGTCAGCACATTCCCCCGGAGCAGGGAAAACTCTGCCTCCGGAAACATGGCTGCGAGCTGGAGCCGCCGCCTCTCGCTGGAGGTCCCGATCACAAAGGGCCGGCCACTCTCCGGCCTCCACCGCTCCCGTCCCCTGGGATAGACCAGCACGTCCCGGACCTCCCCACGCTCCGACAAAGCGACGATGGGCATCCCCTCCGGCTGATCCATGGGCATGTCCTTCAAGCTGTGGACAGAGCAGTCGATCCGTTCCTCCTTAAGTGCCAGATCCAGCTCCTTGACAAAAAGCCCTTTTCCGCCCACCTTGTCCAGGCTCCGGTCCAAGATCTTATCCCCGGTGGTCTTCATGGTCACCAGTTCAAAGGCCAGCTCCGGATGACACTCTTCCAGCCGGCGAAGAAGGATCCTCGTCTGCTCCACGGCCAGCCGGCTCTCCCGGCTTCCCACCCGGATCACCCGCCTTTTATCTTCCGTTTTCACATCTCCCAGTTCCTTATCTTCCATTCCCGTCTCCTCCCCGTTTTGCAACCTCCGGATCCCTAAATTTTTCCACAAACAGCCTGCGGATCTCTTCCGCCGCCGCCTTCGCCAGGCCATGAGATTTCCCGTCGGCGCAGACCCCCGCCGTCAAAATCCCCTCCCTGGCGATTCCCGGAAAATAAAAGTCGCACTCTTCCTTCCGGTCCGCCACATTGACAAAGACCCCGGCCGACCGGCACCAGAGCGCCACCTGGTGATTCGCCTGCCTGTCGCTGGTCGCCGCCACCACGAGAAACGCATCCCTCACATCCTCTTCCGCCGCCTCCCGAAGCATACAGGTAAGCCGGCCGGCCTCCCACAGGCTCCTCACCTTGCCGGAAATCTCCGGCGAGATCACCGTCACCCTGGCCCCGAACTCCAAAAGCGCCAGGATCCGCCTCGTGCCGATGGTCCCGGCCCCGGCCACCACCGCCTTCCTTCCTTCCAATTCCACAAACATCGGAAATCTCATATCCCGTCCCCGTCTCTCATTCCAATTCCTTTGCCGAGCGGAACAGACCCTCCAGGCAGGGCTTCCAAAGTTCCGGCTCCATGTCCTCCCTGAGTCCGTAACAGAGCTTCGCCGCCACTTTGGCCGCCGCCCGCTCAATGGACTCTGAGAGCGCCTCCCGCTCTTCCCGTTTAAGCGGATACTGCCGCAGTTCTTTTTTTAACCTCGCCGCCGTATCCTCCCCGGCCAGCTTCGAGATCCGCTTGACCACCGGCACATATTCCCGGAACGCATACCACTGCTCGTATTCCGTCTCATACTTTCTGAGGATTTCATCGGCCTCTTTGATCTGCCTCCTGTCCCCCTCGGACTTGATGGTGTCAAAGCTGTCCATGTCAAACAGCCGGATCCCGGGCAGACTCCCGAGCATCGGCTCGATATCCCTGGGAATGGCCAGATCCACAAACACCTTTCCGCCCGTCCCCAGCTTTCCCTCCGCCTGCTCCCTCGTCAGCGTATAGTGGGGGCTTACCGTCGCGCTCACCACCAGATCCATGTCCGGAAGGACCTCGTAGCGGTCCTGATAATCAATGACATGACAGCCGGCCGGGATCACGGCCTCCTTTGCCTTGTACTGGCGCAGAGTCATGGACACCTTCCCACCCAGCCGCACCAGCTCGGCGGCGGCCAGCCTTCCGATCTCCCCGTTTCCGATGACCAGACAGCGCTTCCCGAAAATCTCGATCCCTTCCCCAAGAAGGAGACTCCCCATGGCAGCGGCCACCGACCGGTCCACCCCCACAAGGAGCACCCGGCTCTTCACCTTCTTGGCCCCCGTGACGGCGGTGCGGAATAAGATCTCCAGGACAGGATCCAGCGCCCCCTGCTCCCTGGCCATATCCACCGCCCGCTTCACCTGGGTAATGATCTGGTCGTCCCCGAAGATCTGCGACTTTAACCCGCAGGAAAGCTCCATCAGGTAATGAACGGCCTCCTTCCCCTCCCGCACGGTGAAATACTCCCCGTACTCGGAAGCTGCAAGTCCCTTTTCCCGGCAAAGAAGCGAGACCGCATCCAACTCGTCAAAAGTATCCTCCTCCCCGCTGATCCAATACTCCGTCCGGTTGCAGGTGGAGATGATAACGCATCCGGTCACGCCGGGAGTCCTACGCCCCTCCCTGAGGGCCCGCTCCACCATGGAAGCCGTCATGGAAAATCGCTCCCGAACCTCCACTGGAGCTTTTTGATAATCAATCCCAGCCATTTTTATCTTCAATGACGTTCCTCTTTTCTTCTTTTGATGTTTTCTTGCCAAGCCGTTTCTGCTCCCGGCGCCTTCCGCCTTTCCAGGACGGCTCCGGCCTAATCACATTATATCCGGTTCATCCCGCAGAGTCAATGCGAACAGGCGTGGCCGGTAGCGTCAATTGTCCATCAAAGGTATAATTATAATAATGAAAGAGCAGGGGAGAAGGTTCTCCCCCGCCCGATGGAAGTGACCGTCAAAACGGAAAATTTTACTTCCGGCAGCCGCAGTTTCCGCCGTCCGGACCGTCAAAGGCCGGATTGAAGGCGTAGAAATTTTGGGAATCCAGGTTATCCTGGACCACCCGCATGGCTTCCCCGAAACGCTGGAAGTGGACGATCTCCCGCTCCCTGAGAAACCGGATCGGATCGCAGACCTCAGGGTCCTTGATCAGCCGGAGAATGTTGTCGTAGGTGAGCCTTGCCTTTTGCTCTGCCGCCATATCCTCATAGAGATCCGCAATGGGATCGCCGGTGGACTGGAACTGGCTGGCGCTGAAGGGGAAGCCGCCGGCCGACTGGGGCCAGATCCCTGCCGTATGGTCAATATAGTAGGGGGCGAAGCCCTGTTCTTCCAGCTGTTCCGCCGTCAGATTGCGGGTCAGCTGATGGACGATGGTGGCGACGATCTCCAAGTGGGCCAGCTCCTCGGTTCCGATATCCGTCAGCACCGCCTGCCCCTGCTTGTAGGGCATGGTGTAACGCTGGGAGAGGTAGCGCATGGAGGCACCCATCTCTCCGTCCGGCCCTCCGTACTGACTGATGATCACACTGGCAAGCTTTGCGTTTGGCGTCGTGATGTTTACCGGGTATTGGAGCCTTTTCTCATAGTTCCACATTTACCCGCACCTCCTTCCCAGGGCCAGGGGCCGTTGACCCATACCCAATAATCTGCGCAGTCCTTCACGCCGTCTATGGTCAGGGGGCCGTATTGGTCTTCGTAGGCGCTTACGGCGGCATCCCTGGCTTCTCTCATGTTCTTGTAATACGTCAGGGCTTCCTGATCCTCCGGATGAGTATCCAGATACAAGAGGATGTCACTGACGGCAAAACCGTATTGATAAACCTGAGTCATTACATCATTCATGGTCTGACTGCGCACCTCCCGATCATAAATGGTTTGTCAAGGGACGGGAACACCGTCCCGATGAAAAGTCCTTTGTTCAGAGGATACGTGCATTCCCACTGCTGCCAGGGTACGTAGCCCATGGCGATGTCCGCATTGGCAGCAGGGGGGCAGTCGCCGGGGCGGCAGACGTTGAAGCCTGCCCGGTCCCTCGGCTGGCAGGGACAGGAGGGCCGGGCGTTTCTATCCGGACGATCCCCACCGCCGGAGGGCCTTTGGCATCCGGTGGGCGGCTTTGGGCCGGCGGGCTGGCAGGAGCAGGAAGGCTCTCTGCAGGGGCTCGGTCCGGGGTTAAAATTCTGGCCGCAGCAGGAGCTGTTCTTCCGGCAGTCCACGCGGCGCTGATAATAATGTTCCAATAGTAGAACTCCTTTCGGATTTATCGGTTACTAGTAATATATGAGCAATTGCGGGGGAGGTGCCAAAAACTCCGGGGGAACGGCTGCGCCAATAGTGTAAAGTTATCAACGGGAAATGCATTCCTGCGTTTGGGAGGAAAATTACATCCTGCAGATCGAGATCCCGGTCCAAAGCTGAAGTCCTAAGCTTTCCCTGACGGAATCGCCCTACATGAGCGGGGCGAACACCTTCATCAGGCATCCCGTGAGCTTCACCCTGAGCTTCTCCCCCCGGACCGTCTCCATGGTGACCTGCCTGCACTTTGCCAGAGTCTCCTTAAAATCCTTCTCAATTCGGGGAATGCAGTCCACTCCGTACAGATAGGTGGCACATTCAAAGTGATGGTACAGGCTCCTGTAATCCAGGTTGATGGTTCCCACCACCGCCTCCCTCCCATCGCCCACAAAGACCTTGGCGTGTACAAAGCCAGGCGTGTACTCGTAGATCTTCACCCCGGATTCCAGCAGGGACGCATAATGAGTTTTGGCCAGCGCATAGGGAATGGCCTTGTCCGGGATCCCCGGCAGCAGGATCACCACCTCGACACCCCGCTCGGCAGCAAACTTGATTGCAGTCTCCATCTCCCCGTCCAGAATCAGATAAGGCATCATGACGTGGACCTGCCTGGTGGATCGGTTCAGGATATCCATGTAGACCCGCTCACCCAGCCGGTCCTCGTCCAACGGGCAGTCCCCGTAGGGGATCACGTAGCCCTTCGCCCTCTCCGCCCGTCCGGTCGGATAAGAGAGGAATTTTTCCCTCTCCTCCTTCCCTCCGCTCCCCCACATCTGCAGGAACATCAAAGTAAAGCTTTTCACTGCCTCGCCCTTTAACATGACGGCCGTATCCTTCCAGTGGCCGAACTTTTCCTTCCGGTTAATGTACTCGTCCGCCAGATTCACACCGCCGTTGAAGGCCGTATGTCCGTCGATGACCAGAATCTTCCTGTGATCCCGGTAATTATAATGGGTGGAGACAAAGGGCGTCACCGGGGCAAAGACCCTGCATTTGATACCCAAAGCCTTAAGCCGTTTCGGGTAATCTCTTGGTAGAAGGGCAAACTCGCAGGTACCGTCATACATAAAACGCACCTCCACCCCCTCCGCAGCCTTCTTCGCCAGGATCTCCAAAATCCGTCCCCACATGATTCCCTCGTCCACGATGAAATATTCCATAAAAATGAAATGCTTCGCCGCCTCAAGCTGCCTTAGCATTTCCTCGAACTTCTTCTCCCCCAAGGGAAAATAAGTCACCGCCGTCCCGTCATACACCGGATGACATCCGCTCCTCGCCACATAGCGGGCCAAGGACGCCGCTCCCGGATTCTCCGCCTCCAGCCGCTCTATGACCGTCTTCTCCTGAGGAATACAGGTTTTTGTCTCCGAAATAACCTGGTTCATGTACCGTTTCACCACCCGGTGCCCCAGGTCGCTCTGGATATAGACGAAAAACAGCGCACCGAACACCGGCAGGAGCATGATCACCATCAGCCAGGTGATCTTCACCGTGGGATTGATCCTGCTGTTCATGTTCAAAAAGACGATGACCAGGACAAAGGTCAAAAGTACCGTGGCCCCGAAAATATGCGGCAAATATTCCTCAAACCACTGAAAAAGACCGAAGGGAATCAGCACCTGCAAAATCAGCAGCACGAGGACTAACCCGAACCGGCTGAATATGGCGTGAATGATTCCCTTCTGTCCCTTTTTTAACAGGGTGAGTCCCCTGCTCGCATCCTCCGTCTGCATAGCTCCCACTCCTTATAAAACCGTACTTTCTCTTGCTATTATAAACCATACGGTAACCGGACGGTCAAGCGAAAAATGACGTCTCCAAGTACCCCGCTCCCCGTCACTGCATCTGATAGCTCAGCTCTTCCCCCTCCGGCACCATGCTGTTTAACACCCTCGCCGCATGGACGCCGGACTCCCGCCGCAGAACCTCCCGCTCTGCTTCCATGAAGGACTCCCCCGCAGGTTCGGCGATCTTGAGGACCACCGACTTCGGCTCCTCGTACTGGTACGCCTCCGACCAGGTGCTCTCCGGGATAAGCGTCAACCCACCGCCCGTCCGGGGCTCCGGGGAATCTACCACGCCCACCACCTGGTAAAGTCTTCCCTCCACCTCGACGGTCCCCCCCACCGGGTCCTTCCCGGGGAACAGAGCTTGGGCCGCCCGACCGTCGAGAAGGGCGGCGTGCCGCCCCTCCTCCACGTCCCGCTCCGTGAGCCCCCGGCCCTTCTCCACCCGGAGGTCGGCGGCGGCCAGGAAGTCCGGCCCGATCCCCAGGACGCTCCCTCCCTGGAGTGCGTCCATCCCGTGGCAGACGGTTCCGTTGTCCCGCCGGTAAAAGGCAGCCACCGCCGCTGTCCCTTCCGCTTTCTCAAGCTCCGGCACCAGCCGGTCCGCCAGGGGGACCAAGGCCGGAGCAGAGAACTCCGTGGAGAAGTCGCAGGGAAACCCGTCCGGCAGACAGAGGGTCACTTCCACGGAACCGCTCCCGAATGCCTTCCCGCCTCCTTCCCCGGCTTCTTCCGTTCCCGCTTCCCGGTCACCTTCCGTTTTCCCGCCCTTTATCGTCTCCTGCTTCCCTTCCGTCTTCCCTTCCCGCCTGCCCAGGCGGAAGGACACAAATCCGGCAAGGGCGGCAAGGAACAAACCGAGGAGGACGACGAGAAGCAAGTGTCTTTTTTTCTTCACGGTTCCGTCTCCTCCCATTCTTCCGTCTCCTCCGTTTTGATCTCCATCTCTTCCCCATAGACGATCCGGGCTTCGGCCCCCTCCATACCGGAGGCTTCCTCCGGATAAGCCAGGTAATCCTCCCCGGTGAGCCCGGAGAGTATCTCGATCTCCTGGCCCCCGAAGCTCCTCCCGGTTTCCACCGGCCGTTTTTCCAGCCGGCCATCCTCGTCCATGGCGTATACGAAGGCATCCCTTCCCTCGTAGAACAGGAGGCCGTCCGGAAGGACGATGCCTCCCGCCGCTTCCCCGGAAGGTTTTGTCCCCGTCTCATTCTCCGCAGAGCTTTCTCCCAGAAGCATCCGGGGAATCAGAATCTCCACCGCATCCCCCGCCCGGACTCCTTTTGTCTCCGATGGGGTAGCCGTAAAGCGGTAATAGCTCATGGCTGGGTTTCCCGCACCGTTCCCGAATGCGTTCCCGGTGAAAGGGACCGCCGTCCCGGCCAAGGTTCCTCTCCCGCCGGACGCATCTCCCGGCCTGTCGTTTCCGGCCGGTGCGCCGTCATCTGTCCCGCCCCCATGAAATACGTCACCGTCCGTCCCGCCTCCCGGTTCTTTCTCCACGGACTGGAGGACGGCCTCGAAGGAGACCTCCTTCTCCCGGACTCTTGCCGACACCGAAAGCCGGTCACCTGGCCGCAGGGCCGCCGCCAGCACCTCGTTCACCTGGCCGCAGAGGGTGTTCCCGCTCTTTCCCTGGATGGTCAACACCGGCTGTCCCAGTCTTGCGGCCTCCCTCGGATCCCTTGCCTCTCTCACCTGGCCGGCCGTCTCCGCCGTCAGGATGTTCTCCTCAATCTCCCGTCTCAGATTTTCCGCCTGCAGCTCATTCTTCCGGATGGCCAGTTCCAGGTTCTCGTACTCCAGGCTCCTCTCCCGGATGGCCCGGGCCAGCTCTTCCTTCGTGTAGCCCCCGGGCTCGCTCTCCAGCCCTCCCAGTGCGCCCTCCAGCGCCTCGTCGTCAAAGGGCCCGTCGAACTCCGGTGGTGTCTCCCCTGTGTCCGGGATGCTCTCCTCCACCTGGGAAGGGCTTTCCTCCGTCCCACCGCTTTCCGGCACGCTCCCCTCTGTCCCGGAAGAAGAATCGGACTCCCCCGGCCGGTCGGAGGAAGATTCTCCCTCGCCGCCTTCCCATCTCCCGGAAGAGCTCTCCTCCGGAGAACTGCCCTCTTCCTGGTCTTCCGAGGAAGGTTCCGTCCCGGAGGAGGGCTCCGTCCCGGAGGAGGTCTCCCCCTGGACGATCTCCTCATAGACCTTTCCGTCAAAAGTCCAGACAAATAGGGGAGTCTCAGCACTCCCACCGTCCTCAACGATGACGAACCGGCCACAGAGCTTCATCCGCACCAGCATGGCAAGAACCTCCGGGGCCACCTCCCCGCCCTTCTTTACATAGTAGACATAAGGGTCCTGCGCCGTCCCGGTTCCGCCGGAGGGGACGGTGTCCCCGTCGACCCGGTCATGGACCTCGGGGATGCCGTCACGGCCCTCCACCGCCACGAAACCCTCCAGGCTTTCCTCTGCGGAGACGGGCGCCGTCCGCCCCTCCCCGGCAGAGAGAAACATCCGGCCGGTCCCGACAAAGGCCACTACGGGGCCTCTCTTCCCGGCTCCGTCTCCAACCGGGACCACTCCGGCTCTCCCCCCGTTCCGGTCCCGGTCAGCGACCAGTGCGGTACCCCCGCCCGGCTCCTCCCCGGTCCGCCCAAGGCCGTCCGGCCTGGGCTTCGTCGCCCTGAGCATCCCGATGAAGGCACCCAGCCGCTCCAAGTAGACCCTCTGGTTGGCGAGGCTTTTCTCCAGGCCGGAAAGCTCCTCTGAAAGGGCTGTACAGTCGTAGCGGAGCAGGGGCGTCCCGGACTCCACCAGCTGCCCCTCCTTCACATAGAGCTCCACCGCCGGCTTCCGACTGTCGTAATAACAGGCCGTCAGGGAACCGGACTCCATCACGGCGGATACCGCCACCGCATCGGACCACTTCTTATCCCGAAGCCCCTCCACCGAGTAGACGGGGACCTCCTCCCCGCCCGCCGGCATGAGCCTCTTGATTCCCACGCCGGAAAGAAATCCCGCCAGAAGGAGAACCGCCGCACTGCCTCCCGCAAGAAGCCTCCTCTTTCCCGTCCACGCCTGTTTTTCCATGCCATACACCTCACTTTATTTTCCAGAAAATCAGGAAAAAAATCGGATTTTCCACCGCCGATTTTATTCCCCGAAATCCGCCTCCTGCCCTTCCTCCAGGAGGGCGGACGGCCACGCCAGGTAGTCCGTCATGGCGAGTCCCTCTCTCACCTGCCAGGCGCCGTGCCGGTCATTGTAGGCGCCGAGGGTGACCGGGCGCTTCTTTAGCCGTCCGTCCTCCCCGGCGGCCCACACCCAGGGCTTCCCGGCGGCATCTTCCACGTATCCCTCCGGCAGAAGGATCTCCGCCGTCTCAAGGTCCCCCTTCGCAGTTTCTGCCGCAGCCCCTTCCTGATCTCCAACCTGATCTTCTGCCTTTTCCGCCGGGCTTTCCGGTTCCGTCACGGTCCCGTCCGCACCGTCTTCCGCCTCCGGCGCTCCGCTTCCTCCCGCCGCCCCTATGGCATCCGCCTTCTCAATGTAGACGTGCTGCCCCGGCAGGAAGGCGCCCGCCCCCGTGACGGTCCCCCTCACCGGATACAGGGAGACCCTGGCGGCCCCGGAGACCGTCTCACTCTCCGACGAGCTTCCGGTCCCGACCTGGTCCACGGTTCCGGGGAGGACGAGACTCCCGTCCCGGGCGGCGACCGCCACCGCATCCCCGGCCTGGAAGTCCGCAAGCTCCTCCTCGCCGGCCTGGAACGAGAACTCGTACTCGTCCTCCGGCACGATGGACAGGCTCCCGCCCTCCGGATCAATTCCGGCCACGGCCCCCCGGCAGGGGGAGGTCACTTCCCGCTCCGCAAGCTTTTCCTCCAGGGCGGCGATCTCCCGGTCTTTCCGGGAGAGATCGTACTCCTTCCGGGAAAGTTCCGCCTCCGCATTCAGGATTTGCAAATCGTAGTCCCCCCTCCGGGCCGCCTCCGCCTGGCCCCGTTCCCGCTTCAGGGTCTGAATCTGGAGTCCGGCGCTCTCCGCATCAAAGACCAGCTGTTCCCGGTCCAAAAGGAGCTGTTCCTTTTCCAGCAGGAGGGAGGCGTTGTCGTAGGCGGCGAGTACGGCCCCCTCCTCCACGATGTCTCCTTCCCCCACCAGGAAGCCCGCCGTCTCCCGGCCAGGGTCCAGACGCACCATCACCGCCTCTTTCCGGGAGAGAACCCCCAGGAACCGGCTCCTTATGGCTTCCGACTCCGCATATCCGGTCAGGGACGCCACGGACTGCACCGGCACCCTCTGCTCCCGGCTCCGTTTCGGGATGGAGGGCGTGCCCAGGTAGAGCCCCAGGCCGGCTGCCGCCAGGAACAGGAGCACCGCCGCAAACACGATCCATTTCTTCTTCATGACAAAGCACCCTCCTCATAGGTCTGGATGTAGAACCATGCGCCCGCCGCAAGGGCCAGGCACCAGTAAACAAGCCGCCCCGCCGTCAGCCGGTACATGGAATATCCGGTGAGCAGCGGGAGCAGGGAAAAGTACGGTTCCCCCGTGAGCCCCATCAGATACAGGAACACCGGAAGCAGGAGCAGGAGACTTCCCACGAGAACCGTGTGGACCAGGTTCCCACTCCGTCTCGACAGCCAGAGGGTAAGCCCCACCGCCGCCGCCATCCCCAGGTAACGGGAAAGTCCCACCAGCGCCAGATACCCCCACAGGGGAATGTTAAAGGGAACGTCGTCCAGCAGGGGAAGGCTCTTTAAGGGGGCGGTGAGCCCCGCCGTCCCGTAGGCCCGGAACAGGGTCAGGTAACGGGGGAGGAAGGCGACGACAAAGGCGAGGGTCCCGTACAGGAGTCCGGCCAGGTACTTCCGTCTGCAGACGCCTCCCCCGCCCCGGACGCAGGCCCTCTGCAAAAGCTCCACCCGGCTGGTCCGCTCCACGGAAAAAACCGCCGCCAGCCCCACCACCAGGAAGAAGGCCAGCTTCCCGGCATCCATGACGTCCGTCCGCCGTCCCTGTTCGTTCAGAAGCGCCTCCCAGCCGGAGGCGTAGAACAGTTCCGCCTCCGTCCCCTCCCGCACCTGATTCAGAACGTGCTCGTACTGGGCCAGGGCGGTCCCAAACCCGGTGCGGGCGTTCTGGGACGCCTGCAGCTCCATCTGGGCCGCTTCCCGCTCCTCGTAGGAGAGCTCCCCGGCCGCGTAGGCCTTCGCCGCCCTCGCCGCCCTGCGCTCCATGTCGTCAAACCGTTTCTGCTCCTCCTGATAGCGGACGGCCGCCTCCTGCAGGGGGACCCCCTCCGCCCAGCCGACGTAATGCCGGTAGAACAGCTCCTCCGGGGACTGGTAGACCTTGAAGTCCCGGTAACTGCTCCACTGGAGAAGGACAAACAGAAGGAGCACCAGGCCGGCCCGCTCCATGACCACGATCTTGTAAAGCTCCTTCCCGAAAAGTCCCACCCGGACCCTCCGTGCGCCCGACGCCCGGCTCCTCCCCCGCCGTCTCTTCCGGAACGCCTTCCACCTGGAAAGGAGACGGTTATCCGCACTGAGGGCGGAAGCCTCCCTCACGTAGAGGAACAGGGCGAAAAAGCAGGAGAGTCCCGCCGTGAGGACCGCCGTCCCGAGGACCGCCGGAATCACCTCCACCGGATACCCGAACACGTTCATGTTCCGGTAGTTCCCCAAAAACCAGGAGGCGTCCGCCATGCACACCAGGTTCAGCACCTTGAGGGGGCTCAGGTAAGAATGAAGGCCGACGGTCAGATAGAGGACGGACTCCAGGAGAATGGCCCCCGCCGGGACCAGGCATGCGCTGACACCGTTTTTGAACACGGTGCACAGACAAAACAGCAGGGAGGCGAAGGGGAGTGCCGCCAATACCTTCGCCGCCAGGAAGACTCCCAAATACCGTCCCGCCGTCATGGCATAGGGGGAGGCCAGCATTCCCCGGATGCTCTGGACGGGCCGGGAAAGGTCCCCAAAACCCAGAAGCCGCTCCGAGAGGAACAGGTTCGCCCCGTAGAAGACCAGCGTGAGGCACAGGGAACAAAGGAGCATCACCAGGAGCTTTGCCGCTATGGTCTCCAGATATCCCCTCCGGGTGGGCTTTATGAGGAGCAGAGTCCCCTCCTCCCGCTCCCCCACCAGCATGGAGAGGGCGAGAATCAGGAGGGCCGCCAGGAGCAGCACGTCCGTCAGCGGAAACTCCGTCGCCAAAAGGATTCCCTCCGAATCGGCCGCCGGGAGCACGGTCCCCCGAAGGTGGGCGTAGACCGGCGGAGTCCGCTCGATGTTCCGGTAGGAGAAGGTGTCCGGGTTCCCGAAGAGAGACGAGGAAGTCATGATCTTCGCCTCCTCGTCGATTCCCGCCAGGTAATCCCCGTAGTGGGCCACCGCCGAGACCTGGGCGAGCACGTCGTCGACCAGTTTCTGCTCGCTGTAAAAGTTGGTCAGATAGGAGAGGTAGCTCCCCTCCGGGTCCAGATCCGGATACTTCTGAAAGACTTCCTGGTTCCGCTCCCGAAACGCCCGCCGTTCCTCCTCGTTCCACTCCCCGTAGCCGTCGGTCCACTCCCGCCAGACAGACACCGCCGAGAGAAGCTCCTTCTTTTCCGCCAGTTTTTCCTCCGCCTCCAGGGCCGTTAAACCCGCCAGATCTTCATAGACCCGGCCCACGTCCTTCCTGGTATAGCTCCAGTCAATCCGCTGTCCCGACTCCCGGTACAGCATCAGGCCGTTAAAGAGGAACAGGAACAGGAGCAGGGCCGGAACCAGCCGCTTCCCCAGCAACTTTTTCGATTCGTAATAAATGAGCCGTCCCATCTGCCCCCTCCTTCTATTTCCGTCAGGCCGTCAGGCGATTGCGAAAGTTAAGATTTCAGAGCAGATTCTGACGACCGCATCCATCCAAAGCCTGCCACGCCAAACATTCCAACAGTCTGTTCATTCCCGGAAGCAGGAGAGGTACACGTCCTCCAGGCCCGGCCGCATCTCCCTGGCCTCATACCCCTCCGGCCTGTCCTCACAGATCACCCGCACGAACAGG
>JAAWRC010000073.1 GCA_022800815.1 Lachnospiraceae bacterium
CTTTTTGCATACTTTAGAATAAATTTGTGTATGGAAGCTGTCTATATCTAGAAGAAAGAAAACTCCTGCTAAAAAAGTGGGAGTTTTTCAGTGCCCTCTAAAATAGGGCTTCCATAGATTTCCACATTCAATTTTTTATAAACTCCCTGGGACATGTCCGGGGCCGTCTTAATCCGCATACAGGGCCAGTCCGTGTGAGCCGCCGCTATGCGAAACCCCTGAAGCCTGCCGAAGGCCGGATTCACCCGAAACGCAAACAGCGAGGAGTCATAGGCCCGCACATAGTATTTTCCGCCCCGCTCCAACAGCCAGCTCTCCGCAAGTCCAAGCTCTTCATAGCCGGCCCTCGCCAGCTCCTTTTCCGCCAGCAAAGCCGCATGAAAGGGGGAAACTCCCCCCTCCAGATAGTCAAATAAACCTTCCAATGTCTGATTCATACCGTTTTCCTTCTCGTCTTCCTCAATCTGTCGTCATTCAAGTCCTCTTGACAAATTCCCTGCTGCACTTCGGGCAGGTGATGCAGATTTTTCCCTTTCCCCGGGGCACCCGCACCGTCTGTTTGCAGGAGGGGCACTTAAAATAGCGATGACTCTTGTCCCGGCTCCTGTTTTTCATCCTGACAAAGCCCCTGCGGGGCCCGGCCGTGGCCTGCAGATACCTCTGATTCTCCTGGGTGCGCTTTCTGATGTTTTTGGAAAACATGCGAAAATAAGAAATCCCGATGCCAAGAACCGTGAGCCAATAAAAAAAACGGTGCCGGACGAACAGAGAAAGTACCAGGGACACCAGCACGACCCCCATCAAAAAACGATTCAACTGGTCCACCCCGTACCGCCCGTACATAAATCTCGCAAGCCTGTCCCGAAATCTGTCCATTGTCTTCTCCCCTGTCTGTGCGCCCCGGCGGAAATGCCGGAGAGCAGAAATCCATTCATAATCTCTTTCCCATCATATTCCCTTTCCGATGCCCCGTCAAGAAAACCTCCGGAAACTTTTCTGAATTTTTTATAAAGCCTCCCTTCTGGAAAATATGCATCCACAGTAATTCTGCCTGTAGAGCCCAAATTTCGCCGACAGCTCCACGGAACGCTTATATCCGTTTTTCTTCTTAAAATCCGAGGGCAGGTACGCCACCCCGTATTCCTCCGCCAGGCGCTCCCCGATCTCCATGAGCGCCTCCGCCTTTTTGAGAGGGCTGATGGAGAGGGTGGTGCAGAAATAATCGTATCCGCCGTCCCTCGCAAGCTCCGCCGCCTTCTTAAGCCTCAGCTCGTAGCACCTCCGGCAGCGCCCTCCGCCTTCCGGCTCCTGCTCCAGCCCTCTCGCTGCCTCGGCAAAGACCTCCGGTTCATAAATTCCCCGGATAAAGGTAATTGGATAAAACCGTCTCTCCTCCCCGCCCTCCGAAATCCGCTCTGAAAGTTCTCCAATGAATCTCGCCTGCTCCGCCGCCCGCTTTTCGTATTCTTCCTGCGGCCCGATATTGGGGTTGTAATAAAAGACCGTGATGGAAAAAAAGGCGGACAGGTATTCCAGCACGTAGCTGGAGCAGGGCGCACAGCAGCTGTGGAGAAACAACCTGGGAATCGTCCCCTGCTCCCTTGTCCTTTCCCTGATATCTGTCAGAAGCTCCTCCAGTTCCCTCTGATAATTTCTCATAAATTCCTCCTTCCCCGGTGAAAGCGAAAGCGCCGCCCGATCACTCCCGGACAGCGCTTCTTCTTTCGTATTTCCGGCAGGGAAACCCTCCCCGCATGTTTACAAAAAGTCCCTGATTCGCTTGCTCCGCACAGGATTCCGAAGCTTCCTGAGCGCTTTTGCCTCAATCTGGCGGATCCGTTCCCTGGTGACATTGAACTCCTTCCCCACCTCTTCCAAGGTACGGGGATGCCCGTCCTCCAGGCCAAAACGCAGAACAATCACTTGCCGTTCCCGCTCTTTCAAATCTTCCAGCAAAGTATCAATATGCTCTCTGAGCATCACCGATTCCACATTTCCCTCAGGCGTCACGGCGTTGCTGTCCGCCACGAAATCTCCCAGGTTGGAATCGTCCTCCTCACCGATCGGCGTCTCCAAGGAAGCAGGCTCACGGGCAATCTGCATAATCTCCATGACCTTTTCCTCGCTGATGTCAAGAGCGTTCGCAAGCTCCGGGACCGAAGGCTCATACCCAAGCTCCAAAGTCAGCTTCCTCTGCATCTTCGACATTTTGTTGATGGTCTCCACCATATGTACCGGAACACGAATCGTCCTGGCCTGATCAGCCAAGGCCCTCGTCACCGACTGTCTGATCCACCACGTGGCATAGGTGCTCAGTTTGTAGCCCTTTGTATAATCGAATTTCTCCACGCCTTTGATAAGCCCCAGATTCCCCTCCTGTACCAGATCCAGAAAGCTCATGCCGCGGCCGGTGTACCGTTTTGCAATGCTTACCACCAGACGGAGATTGGCTTCAATCAACCGCTCCTTCGCCGTCTGGTCCCCCTCCGCCTTCCTCTTTGCCAACCGAAGCTCCTCCTCCGCCGTGAGGAGCGGAACCGTACCGATCTCCTTCAGATACATCCTCACCGGATCCTCAGTACCGATGCCGTCAAGAAAGTCAATGGCGTCCAGGTCAATGTCTTCTTCCTCTTCTTCCTCCAACGGGAATGCGTCATCATCCGCATCCAGGACCAGATCGTCGTCGATGGTCAGCTCGTCATTCATTATGCGTAAGACGTCAATCCCGCTGTTTTCCAAATATGCAATGATATCCTCAATCTGCTCTACCGTAAGCTGTACTCCAGTAAAGGCATCGTTGATATCATTCATATCAAGGGTGGACTTTTTGCTTTTTCCCAGTTCCACAAGCTTTTGTAACTCTTCGCTAAACTTTCCTTTTTCCACTTGTTAACTTCCTTTCGCACACACTTATCCACGCTAAAAACATATTATACAAGAATTCGAGACAAAAGTAAAGTTTAGATTTCATTTTTCCTTAAATTTCCGCCAAAACCTCCAGATTATGACTTTTTCGGGAGCGAATGTGTCATTTTCATGATCTGAACTGCCCGATATTGATTTTCAATGATCACTTCCTTTCGTTTTCCGCCAAATTCCCCGTCCAGAACCCACTCCGTCGCATCCTCAAATCGAAATTTCACACGGGAGGCCATGAAATGGCGCACCAACTTAGACTTGTGCCCATTCTGCAAAAGGCTGGTCACCACCTCCGGAAGCTGGAGAATGTTTTGTGGATTTTCCACCAGAAGTACCTCGAAGACTCCGTCGTCCAGGCGGACATTTCTTCCGTTTAAGCCCTTGAAGCCTGCAATCTGGTTGGCATTGCTGACCATCCCCACCAGAACGTCCCCCTCGTAATGTTCCGTCTCCGTCTCCATGACCACGTGGCTGGCCTTGATGCTGCCCAGGCTTTTCGCCGCTTCAAGAATGTAGGCCGGATGCCCCAGCACCGCCTTGATCTCCCTGGGCGTCTTGTAGGGCACGTCAGTAAAAGCCCCGAAAGCGGCCACGTAGGTGAAATACCGTTCATTAAAGGTGCCGATATCCACAGGACAGGCAGTCCCCATGACAATGCTCTCCGCCGCCCGAACCATATTCCTGGGAATCTTGTGACTGGCGGCAAAATCATTTGTGGTGCCTGCGGGAATATAACCGATTTTGGGCTTTTTCTCCATGCCCATGATCCCGGAGACCATCTCGTTGAGTGTGCCATCCCCCCCACTTCCCACGATCAAATCCACGCCTTTGCCACGTTCCTCCACCACTCTCCTGGCATCTAAGGCCCTTTGTGTGACATGAATCTCCACCTGATATCCGGCCTTGATGAAAATATCCAGAATGTCCATCAACTTGGTACGGATCTGCGCTTTCCCGGAAAGGGGATTGAAAACAAACAGCATTTTCTTGCTCATCCCAAAAACCTGCCCTTCATCGCCATTCGGCATTTTCACATAGATATGATTCTACTCTCTTCCTCCTTTCCCGTCAATGTTTTCCTGGAAAATAACGGCGGGGCCGGATTCTTCCTCTGTATAATGAGGGCGTACGGCATGTTCCGTACGCCTCCAAGCCACAGGAAACTCAGCCTCCCGGCTCGTCAGCGACGGGCTCCTCCTGGACACGGGGAATGAACCCGCCAATCCCCCAACCCGTCAAGGGCGGGTGCCTCCAAGCCACGGGGGAGAGCCCACCCCTCCTAAATTTCTCGGGTATGTCAGGGCCGGGTTCCTTCCGTTCCTAAGCAGACGATAGGCAGCTTGCCAGGGATTTTCTGCGCCTAGCTTCGGCTGTTTTGTCTGACCCGGTTTGATGGAAGCGAAACAGCCGATCATAGGCGGCGCTGGAAATCCCAGGCAAGCAACGTGTCTGCGTGGAACGGAAGGAGCCCGGCCCGTCACTACCCAAAACTCCCCACGTCTATTTTGTGATCTCCGCCAGCGGGATCTGCTCGAGCTCCCAGGTACGATCCGGATGCAGAGTGATGAGCTCTGCTCCCCTCTGTCCCTTGTCATGCTCGATCCCCGGCATGGCAAGGTAATCGATGCTCATCCCGTAGGTGAGGCGAATCCCCCGGTACTCCAGGGACATATTGTTGTAATGGTCGTGGCCGCAGAACACGGCCTTGGTGCTCCCCAGGGACACCATGGCATCAAACAATCGGCTGGGATAGTCGGAGCAGCAAACCTTGTCGGCCGTCCTCTCATTGTTCTCCCCGAAAAACCAGGTCACCTCGTCACTGCCCGCCTCATAAAGCTCCCAGGCGGTCCGGTATTCCTGCAATGGAATGTGGAAAAATGCCATAGAGGAAACCGTATCCCCCTCTTCCTCGCTCAATCGCCTTATCTCCCCTTCATACCATTCCACCTGGTCGTCATGTATGTAATCGTAGGCGTTTAAGCCCTCGCCGGTGTAAGCGTTGGAATCAATGAGAAACAACGCCTGGTTCAAAGTCCCGTCCGGATTGCGGATTTCAATGAGCTGATTGTTCCTGCCAGTAATTCCCGGCTGGACATACGGGTAGAGCAGGTTCCCGGAGGTCTTATAGGACAGGGACTTGTAAAGCTCGTTCAAATCCCCCTCCGACAAAGTGGCAAGACCCTCCGCATCGTGATTCCCGTAGGTGAAGGCCCAGGGAATGTCCACGTTTCTCATAAAGGCGGCAAACTGGCCCACGGGGGCGGAATTGTTGAAGGACAGGGACATGACGCCCAGGGGAAAGGACATGTCGCCGGTGACCACCACCAGATCCGGCCGGGTGTGTTCAATCTCGGCGTAGACCGCCTTTAAAGCTTTCAAGTCCTTCCGGTAGGAATAGAGGCTCCCGCCCAGATGGATATCTGTCAAATGGAGAATCCTAAAATCCTCCTCAGAGGCGGTAATGGTGTAGACGCCCGTTTCTTCATTATAAGAGATTTTGTGGTCTTCATGGGGCACCACCGGAAGGGAATTGATGTAGGGCTGGGTGTACCAGGTGTCCCTCTGTAAAAAACCGTAGCCGAAGATCAAGAGAGCCGCCGACAGAACAAGTCCCAATCGTCTTCTGTTGACCACCAGGTTCTGGTCCGTCAGCTTCCTCCTGAGAGTCATGTCGTAACCAAACATACAGAGGGCAAAGCCCGCCGCCAGAAGACCGTTGCTCCCATAGCCCAGAAATTTTCGAAAAACGGCCGTCAAAAGTACGGCCAGGATCCCATAGACCACGGAAAAAATCAAAATCCCGTTGCGATGCTTTCTGCAGATTTGCCGGTCCGGAAAACCGATCCTTTTCTGGGCCATCTGAAAACAGAAAAAGTTCTTGATCACCAGGTATGCCGGAATCTCAAACAGCAATATATTGGATAAAAGATTTTCCACCAGCTCAGCCGGCTTGGAATTCCCAAAAATGAAGAACCCGAATTCCACCACGAAAAAGACGGTGAAAAAAGCCGCACAGAGAGCAATCCCATTGAGCCTCCGTTTCGTGTACCGGTCGGTCAATCGGCGGAAATACAGATAGGACTTCGTATCGTAAAGGGCCGTCTCATATTCTTTTTCCAGACGGAGGAATTTTCTTCCCACAAGCGCCGCCAGAACCACAAGGAGCGCCGCCTGGAGCAGGACGAAAATCGCCGAGAAGGGCGCCGCAAACAGGTCATAGATCAGCCAGAAGCAATTTCCCAGAACACCCACCGCTAAAAGAGAGAATACATAGATCCGCCTCCGCTGCCATTTCGTCTCCTTCCGGACCAGAGAAAAATCTTTTACAGCCTCCCCGGTGCGCCAGCGGGCCACGTCTCTCTCCGTATATCCCGCAAGCTTCGCCATGTCGGACAGCTTCCCGTAGCTTCCCATGATCCTCTCAAAGGCATCACTCTCGGCGCCTTCCTTCAAAAGCCTTTTGTATTCTCCGAGAAGGGCCTTCTCGACCACCTCCCTGGCCTTTATGACCTCCAGGGAATAGGGGATGTCCTCAAAATAGAGGGCCACCAGGTCTTTGATCCGTTTTTCCACTCGTTCCATTATGTTTCTTCCATCCTGTTCTTCTCGCCTCACTCACAGATCTGATCCAAAAGCACCATCAGCAATTTCCCCCGCTCCGAAAGCGAACAGTCCACCTTTGGCGGTATCTGCGGATACTCCTTCCGGACGATCAGCGTACTCATCTCCAGTTCCTTCAGATTGGAACTGAGAGTCTTGTCCATGACATTCCTGAGATAGCACTTCATCTCGTTAAAACGGACCGTCCCAAACCTCTATCAGGCAGTAGAAGGTCTCCATCTTGTGCTTTCCGTTGATCAGTGACAGCGTATAGCTGAATCCGGTCTTTTTCATATTGTCCGCCTGTAATTTTAATATATATCAATCCCGGTGTCAATCCGGCGGCCGAAAGAAAGGTGTCAGTTTATGAGCAAACATATTATCAGCTTAAACGGCAGCCCCCGTCCAAAAGGCAACACAGCAGACAGGACAGCCCGGATCTGGCGAATCCGGTCAAAAAAAGCCGTCCTGCTGATGGCTGCGGAGGGCAATGGTTTGGAAGAATCCGTCTATTGGTATGAGCGCCTCATGAAACATCTGGGCATACACGCATGTCAAGAACATTCAAATATCTCTTTCTTATAGGACTACCCTCCCATCCAGAAAACGATACCGAAACGCTTCAATCTCATTTGCGCATTTACATACCACATACACAAACGCCAGCGTAAACGAAAGATTCTGTGCCTTCACTTTTTGCCGGAAATTTGTAATATCAGCCTCAAACGTCACGCAGAAAGCAGGCTCCACGCTTTCCCTGAAAATCATACAATGCATAGCCCTTTCCCAATGTTTTTCATTTATCACCTGATAGGTATTCATTTCAACTTCTCCCTTTTGTTTATTCCATACTATCGTTACCTATAATAACTAAACCTGAATTATTCATGAACATATAGAAATGCTTGATACTACAAAACCTTGAACCAGTTCCCTTGAAATCAATCGAGTTATCCGCAAAAATAGGCAGACTTCCCCCTTGGAATCCGATTGAGTTACTTTGAACTGTCAAGGTACGTTAATAGTTGCTATTCCAACTGTATGGTCAGTCGCCGGATGTTCTCCAGTGTCCTGTAGAATTCCTTTTTATAGGGACAGCTGCCGCACAGCTTGAATGTGATATATCTTGCTGAACGGACAGCTCTCGCAGCAATTTTTATCAGCTTTAATCGAATGGTATTAACCTGTTGCTTTCGCATATTTGCCGGAAGTACCAGTCGCCTGAACCAATTGAATAAG